>NZ_BAHD01000166.1 GCF_000298215.1 Kineosphaera limosa NBRC 100340
AGCCGACAACGCGCTCGCGGAGTCGTTCAACGCCACGATGAAGCGCGAGGTCCTTCAGGACGCCGCCTGCTGGACAGACGAGCTGACCTGCCGCCGGCAGGTCTTCAGGTGGCTCGTCCGCTACAACACCCGCCGCCGTCACACCTGGTGCGGCTACCTGTCCCCGTCCACCTACGAGGCCCGCCGGGCCGCTACGCTGCCGACCGCCGCGTAATCACACCCTGTGTCCAAGTTCCGGGGGTAGGGCCCAGGTGATGAAGGGTCAGGCCGGGTACATGATCTTCGCGCCCGTCACGGGCCGGTTCGCCACGGCGACGCCTGCCGATGCGGGCTCGTGGCGGCGGCTGGGGCCGCGGGAGAAGCCGAAGGCCGGCGAGGTGGTGCGCTCCCGGATGGTCGGCGCACGCCCCGCCTATGTGTGGGATGCCTCCCAGACCGACGGCGAACCACTCCCGGTCACGCCTACTCCGTCGCTGCTGGAAGGTGAAGCGCCGTCTGGCTTGTGGGAGGGGTTGGCCGGGCAGATTCGCGTTGCCGGTTTCGAGGTGCTGCGCGTGGAGCACGAGGGCATGATCTTCGGCGCGAACGGCGTCACCGACTACGAGGCGCGCACGGTCGCGGTGCGGGAGAACATGGACCCTGCCGCGCAGGTCAAGACCCTGGCGCACGAGCTGGCGCATGTGCTGATGCACGATCCCGACGACGAGGA
>NZ_BAHD01000165.1 GCF_000298215.1 Kineosphaera limosa NBRC 100340
CGTGACCGCTTCAGATTTTGTTTCGCCTCCGTCTGCTGGTGTGGATGTTGAGGAGTTGTGTCGGGTTCATCTGCCGTTGGTGCATTTTGAGGTGCGGGCGATCAGTTCGCGTCTGCCGGGTCATGTGTATACGGATGATCTGGTGTCGGCGGGGATGGCTGCGTTGGCGATGGCTGCGCGGAGTTTTGATGCGTCGTTGGGTGTGCCGTTTGGTCGGTATGCGGTGCGGCGGATTCGTGGTGCTCTGTTGGATGAGTTGCGGAGTGCTGATTGGGCGACGCGGAGTCTGCGGAGCAAGGTGCGGCGTCGTGATGCTGTGCATGATGCGTTGGCGGCGGCGTTGGGTCGGCGTCCGACGGATGCTGAGGTGGCGGATCAGATGGGTGTGTCGGTTGCTGAGTTGGAGCGGCTGGAGGCTGATCTGCATTCGTCGGTGGTGTTGCGTCTTGATGTGATTACGGATTCGGTGGGTGCGGATGCGGTGTTGCCGTCGACGTCGGCGACGCCGGAGGCGACGTTGGTGGCGCGGGAGCGTCAGGCGTATCTGCGGGATGCGATTTCGGCGTTGCCGGATCGGTTGCAGGTGGTGGTGCGTGGGTGTTTCTTTGAGGATCGGCCGATGCGTGAGTTGGCGGCTGAGTTGGGTGTGACGGAGTCGCGGATCTCTCAGATGCGGGCTGAGGCGTTGAAGTTGTTGCGGGATGGGATGAATTCGCAGTTGGCGCCGGAGTTGGTGGCTTCGCCGAGCAATGCTGGTGGTGCGGTGGCGCGGCGTAAGGCTGCGTATTACGCCTCGATCGCGGCGCGCACCTCCTTCCGCGACCGCCTG
>NZ_BAHD01000164.1 GCF_000298215.1 Kineosphaera limosa NBRC 100340
CGGCCTGGCCAAGGCCTGACCTGACCTGACTGACCTGGCCGGAGCAACGCACGAGCCCCGTCGCACCCATTCTGTGCGGCGGGGCTCGTCGCTGAGTCAGATGGGGGAGCATCTGAGTGTTGCAGTGATATCATTGCAACACTCCACGGAGGTGCCATGACTGCCATTACTATTCGCAAGCTCCCCGAGTCGGCGAAGCAGAGCCTGCGCATGCGGGCCGCCTCGAACGGTCGCTCGATGGAGGCGGAAGCGCGC
Organism: Kineosphaera limosa NBRC 100340; assembly: GCF_000298215.1. GTDB lineage: Bacteria > Actinomycetota > Actinomycetes > Actinomycetales > Dermatophilaceae > Kineosphaera > Kineosphaera limosa. The sequence continues at coordinate 256 of NZ_BAHD01000164.1, forward strand.
AGCATCCTGCTCGACGCCTTGGCCGACTCCGGGCGTGCAGAGATCACCTGGATCGAGCAGCTCATCGCCGTGGGTGTCGAAGTGGGCGGGGTCGACCTTCCAGACGGCCCAGAGGAGCCCGCGCCGAGTGCTGATCTGAGTGGGGTCCGCTGAGGGTGATCATCCTCGACACCAATGTGATCTCCGAGTTGATGCGCGGAGACGAAGCGGACGCGCGTGTTCTCACCTGGGTCCGGTCGCGCCCGCAGTTGCCGGTGACCACTGTGCTCAATCGAGCCGAGATCATGGCGGGGATTGCCCTTCTGCCTGCCGGACGGCGACGGTCACGATTGCAGGAGGTCGCCGACCAGGCCTTTTCTCGCATGGGAGTTTGCCTGCCCTTTGCCCACGCGTGTGCCGCCCACTATGCCGACATCGTCGCTGCCCGACAGGCGAAGGGCGCCCCGATCGCCACCATGGATGCCCTGATAGCGGCCCTCGCTCGCGAAGCCGAGGCGACGATCGCGACGCGGAATACCGCCGATTTCGATCATCTGGGCCTGCAGATCGTCAACCCCTGGCAAGGCGACTGACCCTGCCCGATGGGG
>NZ_BAHD01000163.1 GCF_000298215.1 Kineosphaera limosa NBRC 100340
CGGCGGCGCAGGAGGGTGTGCTCGCGGCGCGCGCCCACCTGACGGCCGTCTCGGCTCGGCGTGACCGGGCCCGGGCCGCCGCCGAGCGTGCCGCACTGCGCAGCAAGATCGCCGCCATCGACGAGGCGCATCACGAGTTGGCGCAGGTGCGCGAGCTGCTCGGCCAGAGCCCGGTGAGCACGGTGAGCACGACGGTGCTGCGCGACCTCGAGCAGGCCGCCCAGAGCGTGGACCTCGAGCAGGCCGCCCACGCCGTCGGCAGTGCCCGCATCGTGATCCGCGCGGCCGACGCCCCGGTGGAGCTGTCGGTGCAGGCCGGCGCCCCGCCGATCAGCGGGGAGACGTCCGACGTGCCGGCCACCGTCACGCTGGGCCGGGGGCAGTCCTGGGAGAGCGCGATCGGCCAACGCCTCGCCCTGCACCTGCCGGGGGTCGAGATCGAGTTGGAGCCCGAGTCCGGCGCCGCCCAACGGGTTGCCGCGCTCGCCGAGGCGCGGGCGCACCTGAAACGACGGCTCGCCGAGGTCGGCTGCGCCTCGCTCGAGGTGGCGCGCGTGGCTCACGATGAGCGGCACGATCTGCACGCCCAAGAAGCCGGCCTGCAAGCTCGCGTCCGGGCCCTGCTCGACGGTTCGGACCGCGCCGAACTCCTTGAGCGCCTGGCGGCTCTGGGCGGGGCCCTTGAGCTGCCCCCAGGCCCGGCCCGGGCCGCCGATCCCGAGACGGGCATCGACCCGGACGAATGGCAGCGGGCCCAGCAGACCGAAGAGCAGGCGCGCGCGGAGGCGGACCGGGCGCGGCTGCGGCGCGACTCGCTGGCCGCCAGCGTCGAGGCGATGCGGTTGGAGCTGACGCGGGCCGCCAGCGCCGCGGCGGCCCTGCGCGACCAGC
>NZ_BAHD01000162.1 GCF_000298215.1 Kineosphaera limosa NBRC 100340
GGGCGCGACCCGCAAGAACATCGCAGAATTCGAGGACGTGCTGCTGTCCCAGTACGGCACCCAAACCACCCTCGAGGACGAGCACGAACAGAAACGCTCGAACCGGACCATGTCCGCGTTGAGCTTGAACGCCAAGACCGGGATGTTCGAGTCCAAGATCGTGATGGACCCCGTCAACGAGGCCGTGTTCAGCGCCGCCCTCCACGCCCTGTCCAAGCCGCACGTCGACCAAGACACCGGCGAACACGACCCCCGCACCCCCGGCACCCGGCGCCTGGACGCGCTGGTCACGATGGCCACGCATGCGACGAACCCGGACAAGACCGTCCGCGGCAGCGGGGCCGCCGCGCGGATCATCGTGACGATCCCCCTGGCCGACCTCGTCGGAGGGATCCGCAAGACCAGCCTCGCCGAACAACTCGGGCTCCTCCCGGCAGAGGCGGACACGACGGCCAGCACCCACCTCGGTGCCTTCGCCCCGACAGCCACCGACACACCTGCCACCTGCGACCGAGGCAACGGCACCGCAAGCAACCCGGACAGCCCTGGCAAGGGACCGTGCTGCGGGCACGGCGCGCTCGAGGCCGGCAGCGTCGGCGTGCTCGCGTCCGGCACGCTCGGGCACCACACCACCCGCTCCAGCGTCGCCGGCTGCGGCACCACCCGCTACGGGCAGGTCCTCTCACCCGCCGACGTGCGGATGCTGGCCTGCGACGCCCAGATCATCCCCGCCGTCCTCGGCACCCGCAGCGAACTCCTCGACCTGGGCCACGCCCATCGGCTCGCCAAACCGGGATTGGTCACCGCACTCGAGCTGCGCGACAAAACCTGCACCTACCCCGGATGCCGAATACCGGCCGCCTGGACCGACAAACACCACCTCATCCACTGGGCC
>NZ_BAHD01000161.1 GCF_000298215.1 Kineosphaera limosa NBRC 100340
CTCCCGGGCTTCCATCACCACGGCTGCCTGCAACGCCTTCGCGGCGTTCACGATCTTCGCGGCGCCGGCGGCCAGGCCCGCCAGGTCGTCACTCCCGAGTCGAGTCAGGTCACCGGCGTGCCCCAGCAGCGTCGCGGACCCGGCATCGAGCCAGGTCACGAGGTCCGCTGCGGTGGGTTCCATACGGGAAACACTATCGAACAGAATTGGTAGTAGCAACGCTATTAATTGCTGAAACCCACTGCAGCACAGGCGGATTCAGATTGCCTGAACGGGCCGTGAGTTCCGTTGGGGCACAGGCATTCTCGTTCTCGCTCGCCCTCCCTCTTGAATGTGAGGTGCATCACATGCGTTGATAAGCCGAGGCCGTGGCCAGCTGCTCAATGCGCGAGCCGACGTGGTGATGGCGGTTGGTCCCTCGTTCGCGGGCCGCCCATCCGTGTTGACTAGGGGCGTGATCGCGACGCCTGGCCAGAGGATCCCGCGTGGCACCGTATCGGTCGTCCACGGCGGCAGGTCCCACGTTGTGCCGGTCAACGAGAGCGTGAGTTTCGGGCGCGGCAGGAACTGCGCGATACAGCTTGAGCCGGACGACTTCATCTCGCGGCATGCGGGCGACATCGAAGTGCTCGCGGACCGGGTCATCGTGTGGAACAGATCCGCCTCCCGGCCGCTGCATGTGCGGTCGTCGTTCGGCCCGGATGTCGTAGTGGAAGCGGGAGGGGGCTACGCCCCGCCCCTGGTCGGCCCCCGTCTTTTCGACGTCTTGGTGCTCGGCCGTGCTGGCCTGGAGGCCAGGGTGCATGTGAACGCTCGCGCCCTCTGCGCTCCCAGCGTCCCTGCGCCGTTGCCAGGTGCGGCCGGGCGCGCTGAATCCGACACCCAGCAACTCGAACGGGAGTGGCGCCCCTCTCAGAGGCGAGTCCTCGCAGCGCTGTGCGAGCCCCTGCTCACTCAG
>NZ_BAHD01000160.1 GCF_000298215.1 Kineosphaera limosa NBRC 100340
TAGGGCGTGTCTCCCTTATGGCGGGTGGGGCGCGCGGCAGTGTGAGTTCATGACGAAGCGGCGATCGCGGTTCCGGGTGTTCAGTGATGAGGAGTGGGCGCGGATCGAGCCGCTGTTGCCCTCGAACGAGGGTCGTAAGGGTCATCCCTTCGGTGAGCACCGCAAGGTGGTGGAGGGTATTGCTTACCGGTATCGGACCGGGATCCCGTGGCGCGATCTGCCCCGGGAGGAGTTCGGCCCTTGGCAGACCGTGTGGAAGCGTCACCGCCGGTATGCCGCGGACGGCACCTGGGACCGGGTGCTGGCGCAGATCTTGGCCGAGGCCGACGCGCAGGGGAAGGTCGAGTGGATGGTGTCGGTCGATGCCACGATCGCGCGTGCCCACCAGCACGCCACGAACACCACGCGCCCCGAGCAGGACACAGGGGGCTTGCTCGAATTACAAGAATTCTGCCTTTGAGGACGTTGAACCTGCAGGTCACGGCGTCGGACGCTCTCGTGGTGGGTTGACTACGAAGATCCACCATGCCGTGGACGGCAAGGGCCGCCCGCTGGCGATCGTGGTCACCGGAGGCCAACGCAACGACGG
>NZ_BAHD01000159.1 GCF_000298215.1 Kineosphaera limosa NBRC 100340
AAGTTTGCTGCGATCGCGGACTGGGCTGATTCGGGTGAGTTCGAGGTGGCCTTGATGTGTGCCTGGCTGGGTGTGTCGCGCTCGGGCTTTTACCGATGGCGCAAGGCCACGCCGTCGGCGCGCGCGAGACACGACGCCACCCTGAGCGCATTGATCCGGTCGATTCATGCCCATGCGCGTGGGAACCCGGGTGTGCGACGCGTGTGGGCCGAGCTGGTCGCGATGGGTCACCGGATCTCCATGAAGCGTGTCTGGCGCTTGATGCAGGCTGCCGGCCTGCAGGGACGTCACCCCAAGGCGTGGAAGCGCACGACCGTCCCCGGCGAGCGTCCGGTGCCGGCGCCCGACCTGATCGGCCGCGCCTTTAGCGCGGCTGCCCCGGACCAAAAATGGTGCGGTGACATTACCTACGTCAAAACATGGACTGGCTGGGCCTATGTGGCCACGGTCATCGATCTGTATTCTCGCAGAATCGTCGGTTACGCCGTCGCGGACCACATGCGAACCGAGTTGGTCACCGAGGCTCTCGACATGGCGATTCGTCAACGACGGCCCGCGGCGGGCGTCATATTTCATTCCGATCGCGGAACGCAGTACACGTCGAGCGAGTTCGCGAAGTACTGCGTGAAGAATAAGATCCGGCGCTCCCTGGGCAGGACCGGAATCTGCTACGACAACGCCGTCGCCGAATCGACTTTCGCATCCTACAAGAAGGAACTCATCCACACCCGACCCTGGCCGGACATCACCAGCCTGCGAGCGGCGACCGCAGACTGGGTCGACAACTACTTCAACACGAAACGGCGACACTCCTACCTCGATTACTTGACACCACGTGAATATGAGCTAGGATTCAAACATCTAACGCAATTGGCAGCCTAAAGTGGCGTCCACAAAAGCGGAAACACTCC
>NZ_BAHD01000158.1 GCF_000298215.1 Kineosphaera limosa NBRC 100340
CCGCAACAGCGACCTTCCACACGCTCGACCTCATCCGCATGCACCGCGATCACCAGATGTACGAGTGGATGGTCGTTGAGCAGCTGCCCCTCAACGGTCAACCGACGACCGGCGTCGGGTGATCAGACAGCAGCGATTGGGATCGCAAGGATCAGCATCCGAGCGGCCGCTCAGATTCCGCCTGGGTCGATGAACCCTTCTCAATGGCGTTCTCTGGTTGAATGAAAAAGTGAAGATCGACTGGACTTTGACAACCCCTGCCCTTGTTACAGGCGTTGGGACCTTGATTGCACTCATGGTCTGGCTCTTGTCGCTAGCCAAGGAGCGCGCCAGCCTACGTGTTGCCGAGGTGAATCTTCGCGCAGCACTGGTCCAACAGATGGCCGAAGTTATCGCGCAGACGATCGCCGACTGCAGATTTATCGTCGCCTCCCAGTTTGACAAGGGCGTCACAGAGGTGCCCAACTTTCGGACAGTTCGCAGGAACCTTCTGCAACACCAGGCCGGAATTCGCGTTCAGTTGATTGCATACTTCCCGGCTGAGGGTCAGTTAGGCATCGTTGATGCCTGGGACAGACTTACGCGAGCAGTGAATGCATTCAATCTTCTCGCAAGCAAAGGTGAGCCTCAGCGGGCGCTCCATGCCGACATAATTCATGACTTCATCAAATATGCCGAAGGGAAGCAATGGCTACCTCCGAGCGAGTATACGCAACGATCTCAACCCGTTGACTGTGAAGCGATCAAGAAGTGGGCTCCAGGATACGACGCGTCCTACTATCAGATCGGTCACGTCCTATTGAAGTGCGTGTACCCAATAGCGGAGAATGTAATGAAGGCGCCACCAAGTCCGGTATTCGCGCTGAAGCTTATGGACAGGTGGCGATGAAGGTAGTGCTCTTGCGGCGTGCCGATCGCGCCATACCTAGTGGCCCGTGTTTGAAGTTGTTTGACGGTTGGCTTTCTTGAGGATGTCGTCGGCGGTCTTGGTCCAGACGAAGGGGTGTTTGCGGTCGTTCCAGCCGGTGATGAAGGCGCGGATTTTGGCGTTGAGTTCGGCGACGGAGCCGAAGGTGCCGCGGTGGATGGCTTGGCGTTCGATGATGCCGAACCAGACCTCGACGAGGTTGAGCCAGGATCTTGAGGTCGGCGTGAAGTGGACGTGGACGCGGGGGTTGGCGGCGAGCCAGTCGCGGATCTCGATCCTCTTGTGCGCGGCGTAGTTGTCCATGACCAGGTGCAGCTGCTGATCGGGGTAGGCCTTGGCGACCTGTTTGAGGAAGGCCAGGAACTCCTGGTGTCGATGTCGGGGCTTGCATGCCGCGGTGACCTGCCCGGTCGCGATCTCCAGCGCCGCGAACAGGGTCGTCGTCCCGTGCCGGC
>NZ_BAHD01000157.1 GCF_000298215.1 Kineosphaera limosa NBRC 100340
AGCCTGGATCCACCGGTGGTGGAGCGTGGCGTGAACGAGTAGATGCCCCTTGATCAGGCAGGATGGACTTGTTCAGGGTTCATCGGGCCGTTGTCAGAGGGGCATCTACGGGATGCAAGTGTGCCAGAGGTTGTCGACCGTTTTCGATGAGGAGAATCTGATCGGCGTGGCGGGGCTTGCGCCGGGGTTGATGTTGGCCGAATCGGCCGGCTTGAGTGAGGTGCTGGCGCAGCGGTTGGGGGTGAACTCGCCGTCGGCGGCGGTGAAGGCCTCGTGCGTGGTGGCGGGGATGCTGGCCGGGGCAGACAGCATCGATGATCTGGACGTGCTGCGTCATGGCGGGATGGGCCGGGTGTTCTGCGGTGTGCGCGCACCCTCGACGCTGGGGACGTTCCTGCGGGCGTTCAAACCCAAGCACGTGCGGCAGCTGGGCGCTGTCAGCGGTGATTTCCTGGTGGGGTTGACGGCTCGGGTCCCGGCGCTGTTGGCGGGGGCGGGCGCGATCACGTATCTGGATATCGATGACACGATCCGCGAGGTCCATGGGTACGCCAAGGAGGGTGCGGCGTATGGCTACACCGGCCTGAAGGGTCTGAACGCGCAGATCGCGACGCTGTCGACCCCGGTCGCGGCGCCGGTGATCGCCGCGACGCGGCTGCGGGAGGGGAACGCCTCCAGCGGCAGCGGGGCCGCGGCGTTGATCCGCGCGGCACGAAAGGTCGCCACGGCGTGCGGCGTCCCGACCACCGGCAGCGGCAAGGGCGGTCAGGGTGGGCGGTTGATGGTGCGCGCTGACAGCGCGTACTACAGCCAGGCCACGGTGGCCGCGGCCCGGGCCGGGGGGTCGTGGTTCTCGATCACTGCACGTCAAGACGTCGCGGTCCAGGCCGCGATCACCAAGATCGCGGATTCGGCGTGGACGCCGATCACCTACCCACGGGCGGTCGCCGACCCCGAGACCGGTGAGTTGATCAGCGACGCGCAGGTCGCGGAGATCCCGTACGTGGCGTTCAAGTCCACAGGCGAGAAGAAGAAAGTCACGTGTCGCCTGGTCGTACGCCGAGTCCGGCGCCGCAATGGCGAGGCCGCCAAAGACCAGGGCGAGTTGTTCACGACCTGGCGCTTCCACGCGTTCATCACGAACTCGACCCTGAGCACCGTCGATGCCGACCGGGCGCACCGTGATCACGCCCTGGTCGAGCAGGTCTTCGCCGAACTCAAAGACGGCCCGCTGGCCCACGCCCCGTCGGGAAAGTTCACCGCCAACGGCGCCTGGCTCGCGCTGACCGCGATGGCGTTCAACCTCGCCCGCGCCCTGGGCGCTCTGGCCGATACCCGCCACGCCAAGGCCCGCTGGGCCACCATCCGCGCCCACCTGATCCACGTCCCG
>NZ_BAHD01000156.1 GCF_000298215.1 Kineosphaera limosa NBRC 100340
GGGTGCTGGTCACCAGGTTCGGCATGACTGAATGCCCCTGTCGTTCGGATGATCCGGGGGGTGTTGTCACCGGGCCTGGTGGCGTCGGTGTGACCGCTGATAGGGACAGGGCCAGCGCTGTGGCGTGAGGTCTCTTCGTAACGTGGGTGCCGGCTGCTGACGCCCCGACCGTGGCCAGCGTTGCTGTCACCGCGACGATGAGGAGACACCCGATGCACGGATTGCCTGAACGGGACTACAAGGTCTGGCTGGGCCTGGACGTCGGCAAGGGCGAGCACCATGCCTGTGCCCTGGATCGCGCCGGCAAGCGGGTCCACGACAAGCCGCTGCCGCAGGACGAAGCGCGTTTGCGGGCACTGTTCGACTCTCTGGCCGTGCACGGGCCGGTGCTGGTCATCGTCGACCAGCCGGCCTCGATCGGCGCGCTGCCCGTGGCCGTCGCCCGCGCGGCGGGCCTGGACGTTGCGTATCTGCCCGGGCTGGCGATGCGCCGCATCGCGGACCTGCACCCGGGCAACGCCAAGACCGACGCCCGGGACGCGTACGTGATCGCCGAGGCTGGACGCACGATGCCGCACACGCTGCGTCGAGTCGATCTGAACGACGAGGCCCTGGCCGATCTGGAAGTCATCGTCGGCTTCGATGACGACCTGGCCGGCGAGGTCACCCGCGTCGCCAACCGCATCCACGGCCTGCTCACCCAGATCCACCCCGCACTCGAACGCGCCCTGGGGCCGCGGCTGCAGCACAAAGCCGTTCTGGAGCTGCTGGCCCGCTTCGGCGGCCCGACCGGACTGCGCGCCGCCGGACGCCGGCGGCTGTTGGCCGTAGCCCGACCCCGCGCGCCCCGCTCCTACGAGCGCATCGTCAACGACATCCAGACCGCCCTGGACCAGCAGACCGTGCTCGTGCCCGGCACCAAGGCCGCCGAAGTGGTCCTGCCCAAGCTCGCCGGCCAGCTCGCCGACCTGCTCCAACAGCGTGCTGACGCCGCGGCCCAGGTCGAGGAGATGCTCGATGCGCACCCTCTTTCCCAGGTCCTGATCTCGATGCCCGGCATCGGCATCAGGACCGCAGCCCGCATCCTGCTCGAGGTCGGCGACGGCAGCGCCTTCCCCACCCCCGGCCACCTGGCCGCCTACGCCGGCCTCGCGCCAGTGACGCGACGCTCGGGCTCCTCGATCCGGGGCGAGCACCCCAGCCGTAGCGGGAACAAGAACCTCAAACGCGCGCTCTTCCTGTCCGCCTTCGCGGCCCTGCACGACCCCACCAGCCGCGCCTACTACGACCGCAAACGAGCCCAAGGCAAACGGCACAACGCCGCCCTCATCTGCCTCGCACGACGCCGCTGCGACGTCATCTACGCCATGCTCCGCGACGGCACCCTCTACCACTCACCCGCGCCCGCAGCCGCTTGACAAAGACCATAGGGACACC
>NZ_BAHD01000155.1 GCF_000298215.1 Kineosphaera limosa NBRC 100340
GGGCTCTTCCCAGATGAGGGTGTAGCGCACGTCGCGCGGCGGGCCGGCGCGTCGGTGGCCGGATAGAGGTCGAGGTCTCCCGAGGATGAGAGCTCCTACACACTCAGCCCGAAAGACCTCGACGTGCACGACGCTACCGTCGGCGGGCGCGCTGATGCGTTCGCCAGCCCCGACCTGACTGCCTTCTGCCGCCTCGACGAACTCGGCCTCGTTGTCACCGGGCAGCGACTCGAGCCGGATCGTGCCGTATTGGCCTGCCAGGTGGTCGAGCCCGACCAGTGGTGCCGGCGCTGCGGCTGCGAAGGGAGACCACGTGACACCGTGGTCCGACGGCTTGCCCACGAACCACTGGGCTGGCGGCCCACGACGCTGGAGGTCGTCGTGCGCCGTTACCGCTGCAGCGGCTGCGGGTATGTGTGGCGCCAGGACACCACCGCCGCGGCCGAGCCCCGGGCCAAGTTGTCTCGGCGCGCTCTGCGGTGGGCGCTGGAAGGGATCGTGGTCCAGCACCTGACCGTGGCTCGGGTCGCCGAGGGGCTCGGGGTGGCCTGGGACACCGCCAACGACGCCGTTCTGGCCGAGGGCAAGCGGGTGCTGATCGACGAGGAGCACCGCTTCGAGGGGGTGAAGGTCGTCGGGGTCGATGAGCACGTGTGGAGGCACACCCGTCGCGGCGACAGGTACGTCACCGTGATCATCGACCTCACCCCAGTGCGAGATGGCACCGGCCCGGCACGGCTGCTGGACATGGTCGAAGGACGCTCCAAGCAGGCGTTCAAGACCTGGCTGGCCGACCGCCCGCAGGAGTGGCGCGACGGCGTGGAGGTGGTCGCGATGGACGGCTTCACCGGGTTCAAGACCGCCGCCGTCGAGGAACTGCCCGACGTGGTGACCGTGCTAGATCCCTTCCACGTCACGCGCCTCGCTGGCGAGGCGCTCGATGAGTGCCGACGGCGAGTTCAGCAGGCCATCTGTGGGCACCGCGGCCGCAAGGGCGACCCGCTCTATGCCGCCCGCCGGACCCTGTCCACCGGCGCCGACCTGCTCAACGACAAGCAGAAGGACCGACTGGACACCCTGTTCGCCGACGACGCCCACGTCGAGGTCGAGGTCACCTGGAGCGTCTACCAGCGCATGATCGCCGCCTACCGCCACGAGAACCGGCGCCACGGCCGCGAGCTGATGGCCCGGCTCATCGACTCGATCAGCACCGGCGTCCCCAAGGCCCTGGTCGAGATCACCAAGCTCGGCAGGACGCTGAAGAAGCGCGCCGCCGACGTCCTGGCCTACTTCGACCGGCCCAGCACCTCCAACGGGCCCACCGAGGCGATCAACGGCAGGCTCGAGCACCTGCGCGGCTCGGCGCTGGGGTTCCGCAACCTGACCAACTACATCGCCAGATCCCTGCTCGAGACCGGCGGGTTCAGACCCCGACTACACCCTGGATTCGGATGAGCC
>NZ_BAHD01000154.1 GCF_000298215.1 Kineosphaera limosa NBRC 100340
CGTCGATCGGGTCAGCAGCCGCAGGTGCCGGTGGCAGCGGGCGTGGGCCACTTGGGCCCCGCGCACGACGTACTCCGCACCCGCGCCACTGCGCTCCGCGCCGGCGCCACTGCGCTGCGGGCCACCGGCCGCGCGCGGCAGCGGAGGCCGGCGCAGCAGAGCGGTCAGGGCCCGATCCGCCAACTCGAGGGTGACCTCCAGCTCGAGTCGCGCCCGTGGGTCATCCTGCGACCCCCCCTGCGAATCACCCCGAACGTCAACGACACTCACCCGGTCGATCCCTGGCCGGGCGCGCAGCCGCTCGCCCACGGCCGCAGCGTCCGAGGCCGTGGCCCCCCACATGGCCCCCAGCCGGGCGCCGGAAGGGTCTGGGCGCAGCGCGGGATCCAGCGGCACGCCCTCGATGTAGAGGCTCAACAGCGCGCGATGCAGATCGTTCGCCCGCTGATCCGCGCCCATTGGGCCACTGTAGGAGCCGCTGTAAGAGCCGCTGTAGAAGCCGGGCTCAGCCGAGCCCGCCGAACGTTACGCATTCTCGACGTACCGCCGATCGGGCTCGACATGAAAGCCGCAGGTCAGCAGCTTGGAGTGATCTCAGGGTGCGGCGCGAGTACGTCGAAAAGTCGTTACGTCCCCCGGGCCCGCCCTACGACTGACGGCTACCAGTGCGGGCACCTCCAGACGTGACGAAGCCCCGCGCCTCTGGTCGTCAGATGCGCGGGGCTTTGTCTCGTTGGTGCCCCCGGCAGGATTCGAACCTGCGCTCCCGCCTCCGGAGGGCGGTGCTCTATCCCCTGAGCTACGGGGGCGGCATGCCCACGGATCGCGCGGGCACTAGCCGAGGTTAGCAGCCCGATCTGCTCGATCGACAAACGGCCTCCGCGACCGGGCCCGCCGGCGCCTGCCCCAGGCGGGTGCCCCGTTCAGAGCCGCACGACGTGCGCCTGCGGAATGGCCGCGTAACGACCCGGGGTGCACGTGAGCAGCACGACCTGGGCTTGGTCGTGCAACTGCCCGACGGCCGCGCAGACGCGGCGCAGTTTGTCGGGATCGGAGTAGCCCAGGGCATCGTCGATGACGACCGGCACCCCCTGGTCGGCATCCACGAGGACCGCGCAGGCCAGCCGCGTCAGGATCGCCAGTTGCTCCTTGGCCCCGGTGGACAGCGCCTCGAACGGAATGCGTTCGCCGTCGATGATGCGCGCCACGATCGTCAGCTCATCGGCAACCTCGACCTCGAACGTCGGCCCGTAGACGATGCGGCCCAGGCGAGCGACAGTCTGCGCGAACGGCCGCACATACGCCTGTTTGGCCGCGCCGTTGCGGGCCGCGAGTGTCTCGTGCAGCAACCGGGCGGCCTCGGCGTGGCGGCGGATGCGCTCGTGCACCCTGCGGGCCTGCTCGAGTTCGGTGAGGGCCGCATCGAGGCTCTCGGCGCGGCCCTGCCCGCCGGCCTGGTCGAGCCGGGCCTGCAGGCGGATGAGCTCGCCCTCCAGCGCGGCCACGCGCTGACCGACGGCCCCGACCTCGGCGGCGCAG
>NZ_BAHD01000153.1 GCF_000298215.1 Kineosphaera limosa NBRC 100340
TAACCTCGATCCACCGATGGACTTGGCGCGGTGAGCTGATCCGGCGCGTCGTAGCATGAGAATGCCCCTGTGCTGAAACAGAATTGGAGTTCTTCAGGCTTCATTTCCGTCTCGCACGAGGGGCATCTCGTAGGTGAAACTCTCTCACACCCTGACCCGCACGTCGGCGGTGTTCGACGACCCGAATCTCGTGTCGCCGGCCGGCCTGGTCCCGCTGCTGGCGCTGGCGGACCGGGCGGGCCTGCGGAAGCTGGCCGATGAGCATATGAGCGTGCCGACGGACAAGGGCGCGAACGCCGGCCTGAAGGTGGCCTCGCTCGTGGCGGGGATGGTCGCCGGCGCCGACAGCATCGATGACATGGCGCTGCTGCGCCACGGCGGGATGGGCCGGGTCTTCGCCCGGGCGTACGCGCCGTCGACGCTGGGCTCGTTCCTGCGGACGTTCACCTTCGGGCACGTCCGCCAGCTCGACGCGGTCGCCGCACGGTTCCTGCTCTCGCTGGCCCGGCTCGCCGGGCTGACCCCACCGGTCCCGGCACCATTGCCCGCTGGCGACGAGGCGGGAGCCGGCGGCGGGTACGCCTTCGTCGACGTGGACGACACGATCATCGAGGTCCACGGCCACGCCAAGCAGGGCGCCGGGTTCGGCTACACCCGGGTCCGCGGCCTGAACGCGTTGATCGCCACCCTCACCACGGACCGCTGTGCGCCGCTGGTCCTCGCGCAGCGGCTGCGCAAGGGCGCCTGCGGCTCGCCCCGCGGCGCGAAACGCCTGGTCGGCGACGCCGTCAAACAGGCCCGCCGCCTGCTCGGCGCGAAGGCGCCGGTCCTGGTCCGGATGGACTCGGCCTACTACGGCCGCGACGCCGTCCACGCGGCGATCACCGGCGGCGCCCACGTGTCGGTCACCGTCCGGATGGACCCGGCGGTCAAGGCCGCGATCGCCGGCATCGACCAGGGCGCGTGGACGACGATCAAGTACCCGGACGCGATCTTCGACCAGACCACCGGCACGTGGATCTCGAAAGCGGAGGTCGCCGAGGTCCCGTACACGGCGTTCACCTCCAAGAAGACGGCCGACCGGGTCCCCGGCCGGCTGGTCGTGCGCCGGATCCCGGACGTGCACGCCGACAAGAAGAAGGCGAACGGGCAGGGCACCCTGTTCGACGTGTGGCGCTTCCACGCCTTCTTCACCACCGCCCCCGCCCAGCAGCTCGACACCGTCGCCGCGGACCAGGCCCACCGCGGGCACGCCATCATCGAACAGGTCCACGCCGACCTGAAGGCCTCGGCGCTGGCGCACCTGCCTTCCGGGAAGTTCACCGCCAACAGCGCCTGGCTCGTGCTCGCCGTCATCGCGTTCAACCTCACCCGCGCCGCCGCCGTCATCGCCGCCACCGGCCCGACCGGATGCTCGGACCTGGCCAAGGCGACCACCGCGACCGTCCGTCGCAAGCTGATCCACGTCCCGGCACGAGTCGCGTCCTCCGCCCGCCGGATCACCCTGCACCTGCCCCAAGCGTGGCCCTGGCAGCAGCCATGG
>NZ_BAHD01000152.1 GCF_000298215.1 Kineosphaera limosa NBRC 100340
GCCCGCGGCACCGGCGCCACCCGCCGGTTGGGTCATGGCGCCCGGCGGGGGCGGCGCGCCAGCCTCGGCGCGGGTCTGACGTCGGTGCCGACCGCGCCCGCCCTCGACCCCGCTGACGCGGTGATGACCGACCCGGTCGTCCCCGAAGACCGTCGCTTCTGCCCCTCGTGCGGCGCTCCGGTCGGCCGCGGGAGCGGTGATGCGCCCGGGCGCACCGAGGGCTACTGCTCGCAGTGCCGTAACCCCTATTCGTTCACCCCCAAGCTGTCGCCCGGTGACCTCGTCGGCGGCCAGTACGAGGTCGTCGGCTGCCTGGCGCACGGGGGGCTGGGGTGGATCTACTTGGCCCGCGACAAGAACGTCTCCGACCGGTGGGTGGTGCTCAAAGGTCTGCTCAACGCCGGCGACGCCGACGCGCTGGCCGCCGCCGTCGCCGAGCAGCGATTTCTCGCGCAGGTCGAGCATCCGCTCATCGTCGAGGTGTACAACGTTGTCACCCAAGAGGGGGCCGCGTACACCGTCATGGAGTACGTCGGCGGGCACAGCCTCAAGGAGCTGCTCAAGGATCGGATGGCCGCCAACGCCGGACGATACGACCCGCTGCCGGTGCCGTACGCGCTGGCCTTCGTGTTGGAGATCCTGCCGGCCTTCGCCTACCTGCATGACCTGGGCCTGCTGTACTGCGACTTCAAGCCCGACAACCTGTTGCAGGTCGGCGAGTCGGTCAAGCTCATCGACCTCGGCGGGGTGCGCCGCATCGACGACCTGGATTCGCCGATCTACGGCACGGTCGGGTATCAGGCCCCGGAGATCGCGGAGCTCGGCCCGTCGGTGGCCAGCGACATCTTCACCATCGGGCGCACGCTGGCGGTGCTGACCAACGAGTTCCGCGGCTATCAGAGCCGGTACGCGACGACGTTGCCGCCGACCTCCAACATGCCGGCCTTCGCGCGGCACGACGCCTTCTACCGGTTGGTCGCCAAGTGCTGCGCTCCCGACCCGGCCGACCGCTTTCAGACGATCGAGGAGTTACGCGGTCAGCTCTACGGGGTGTTGCGTCAGGTCGTCGCCGACCAGCGCGGCAGCGGGGCCGCCGGCCAGACGATCCCCTCGACGCTCTTCGAGGCTCCGGTGGCCACCGGTGACTCCCTCGGCTGGTGGGAGCTGCCCGCGCTGCGCGTCGACGAGCACGACCCCATGATCGGCTGGCTGCAGACCATCCAGGAGTCGGACCCCCAACGCCGGGACCGCGAGCTGGCCCAAGCCCCCGACCAGAGCGCCGAGGTGCTGCTCGAGCGCGCCCGCACCGCTCTGTACGCCGGCAACCACGAGCAGGTCGCCCAGCACACCGACGCGGTCTTGGCCGCCGACCCGTGGGACTGGCGGGCCGTGTGGCTCATGGGGCTCGACGCGCTGTCACGCGATGACCACACCGCCGCGGCGGCCGCTTTCGGCACGGTTTACGAGCAGATCCCCGGCGAGTTGGCGCCGCGCTTGGCCCTCGCGCTGACCCGCGAGCTATCCGGTGAGTCCGAAGCCGCCGAACGCGACTACCTGGTGTGCCTGCGCACCGACGGCGCCTATGCCTCCGTCGCGTCGTTCGGGCTGGCGCGACTGCGGTCGGCCCGGCGCGACATCCGCGGGGCGATCACGGCCCTCGACCTGGTGCCGCCGGCCAGCGCCGCGTTCGGGCGGGCCCGCTGGC
>NZ_BAHD01000151.1 GCF_000298215.1 Kineosphaera limosa NBRC 100340
CAGCTGTTACGACCGATCCGACGCATTCTCTGGTGTCGTCCTTGGGTCGTGCCGACAGGGGTATGAATCGTCCCCACGTGATGTCCAAAGGAAATCCATGAATGTCGTCGAGCGTATGCGGCGGTCCACGACCCGTGCGCGTCTGGTGCTCCTCGCTGTCGTGAGCCTGTTGGGCACGGCCTTGTGTCTGGGCCTCGCGTACGCCCAGGTCCGCTCGACCGTTCTGGAGGAGCGATCTACCAAGACGCGTCAGGTCGTCGAATCGGCGATGGGCGTTCTCGACTACTACGCCAAGCAAGAAGAATCCGGAAAGCTCACCCACGCCCAGGCCCAACAGCAGGCACTGGGCGTCTTGTCGGGAATGCGGTACGACGGGAAAGAATACTTCTGGGTCAACGACATGACCCCGACGATGATCATGCACCCGATGAAGCCCGAGCTCAACGGAAAAAACGTCGCGGACCAGAAGGACCCGGACGGGCTCCCGATCTTCACGACCTTCGTCGACACCGTCAAAACCTCGGGCGCCGGATTCGTCCACTACCAGTGGCCCAAGCCCGGCGCTGAGGCCCCGCAGCCCAAGGTGTCCTATGTGGCTGGCTTCCCCAAGTGGGGGTGGATCCTGGGATCGGGCATCTACGTCGACGACGTCAGTGCCGCCGCGCTGAAGGCTGGTCTGCACCTCGCGGGGATTCTCATCCCGGCCGGTCTGCTGACCTGCCTCCTGTCCTTGCTCGTCGTGCGCGGCGTCGTCAACCCGATGACCCGGACGATCGCCGAGGTACAGGAGCGACTCGCGGCGAACGACCTGACCTACCGCTTCCCCGTCACGGACTCAACGACCGAGTCCGAGCAGTTGCGGGTCGCGATGAACGAGACGTTCGACAAGATGCACGGCATCGTCACCACGATCACCGGCACCTCGCGCACTCTGGACGACGAGGCCTCCAAACTCACCGGCGCCAGCGCCGCCATGGACCGCGAAGCGCAGACCACCGCGGCCCAATCAGAGGCCGTGCTCCACGCGATGGAGCAGGTCAGCCGCAATGTCGACACCGTCTCCGCGGGCACCGAAGAGATGGGGGCCTCCATCCGCGAGATCGCCCAAAACGCCCACGCCGCCGCCCGGGTGGCGGCCTCGGCCGTCGAAGCCGCCGACTCCACCAGCGCGACAGTGACCCGACTGGGGGAATCCTCCACGCAGATCAGCGACGTCGTACGGACCATCACCTCCATCGCCGAGCAGACCAACCTCCTCGCGCTCAACGCGACGATCGAGGCCGCGCGGGCCGGCGAAGCGGGCAAGGGCTTCGCCGTCGTCGCCGGCGAGGTCAAGGAACTGGCCCAGGAGAGCGCCCGCGCCACCGAAGACATCACACGGCGCGTCGTCTCGATGCAGGACGACGTCTCCGGCGCGGTCGCGGCCATCTCACAGATTTCCCGGGTCATCGCCGAGATCAACGACTACCAGGCCGCGATCGCCGGCGCCGTCGAAGAGCAGACCGCCACCACACAGGAGATGGGACAAAGCGTCGTGACGACCGCCAAAGCGGGCCACGACGCCAGCGGGACAGCCCAGGCAATGACCGGATCAGCCCACGCCACCCGCGCCCGCGTCGAGGGCATCGGAACCAGCGCGCAGGAACTCGTGCGGCTCTCCCAAGAGCTACGCCGCACGGTCTCCCACTACCGCGTCTGAGGCCTGACCCAGTCCGCGCCGGTAGTGTCAGCGGAGCGCAGGACAAGATGGCTCTTGAACCGTGCAGCGAGATCTGGCTCATCGCAGAAAGGGACTGCTGCACGATCGAGGACAAACGAGCCTGCGACCGCGAGAAAGAGAAGGGCCTACCCCCCGAACGACGACGCGCCGCCGGACGCCTGGTCGAAGGACAAGTCGTCACCAACTGGAAGAAGGCCCTGGCCCAACTCGCCATCGCCTACCCCGACCTGACGCGCGAACCGAATCGTCATATTGATAATAGTAACTGCT
>NZ_BAHD01000150.1 GCF_000298215.1 Kineosphaera limosa NBRC 100340
GCACTCACCTAAGAACTCCGAATCACGAGGACAGGACCCGCCACCTGGGTCGCATCGAGCCAGGACTCCCTGGTCGGACGACCATCTCGGTCCCTCGAGACACCCCCGCTCGTGCCGCCTGCAAGCATCATGACCAAATCTCGAGTGAATGCGCAACCCAGTGAGGCAAATTCTATGTGACGGTTGGCACAGGCCAGCATAGATACATGAACAAGCGTCCTGGACATCACATTCTTAGACTTCCAGGACAGTTGACCCACAATTGAACTCGAAGAAGAGCGGGTCGATGCCGGGCCCAGCGAACCGGCGGGACCCCGTATTCGTGCTCAGCGGCGGCGACACGTTGCCGATGGGTACCCGAATCGGAGCGCGCCGAGGCGGCGCGCTCGCGCGATGGAAAGGGCGGCTCGAGTGTTCGTCTTCGGGGTCTGCATCGACTCCCAGGAGGTCTTCGACCGGCATTGCCTTCCGGCCATCGCCCAATTCGGCGGCGCCGATGCGACGCTCATCACATCCACCGACAAGCCGATTGCCGTCACGTACAACCAAATGCTGGCGGCCAGCCTCGACATGGCGGACGTCGAGGCCGTCGTGCTGCTTCGCCCCGAGGTGGAGATCACCGACCCGCGCTTCCTGACCAAGATCCGCGCCGCGTTCGCCCAGGACGACCGGCTGGCGATCATCGGTGTCCGAGCCGGCCCGGCCGACGGCGCGAGCCTTGCCCCGGTCGACGCCGTCGACGACACCTGCATGGTGCTGCGGCCGTCACTGACCGCCCAGTTGCGCTTCGACGAGGCGGCCTTTCGAGGGACCAGTGGTTACGACATCGACTTCTGTTTCCGCGCCCGCGAGGCGGGCTTTCACGTCGCACTGGCCCCCATCGACGTCGTGCAGCACCGCCGTGATCAGCACGCGCCTGGCCGCGAAGCCCACGCGGCGCCCGCAGCGCCGGCACAGACCTCCGAGGCGTACCGCAGCGCGGCAGCCGTCTGGCAGGGAAAACGCGCCGCCGACCTGCGCGCGAGCATGTTGCGGCGCATCTGGCTGCGCTCCCCCGACGGCGAACCGCGCCCCGACCTGGGCAGCTCACCGGCACTGGCGGCCGGCTTCGATCTGAGCCACGCCGAACTGCTCGAGCACCTGCCGAGCGAGGTAACCCGGGTCCTCGACGTCGGTTGCGGCAGCGGCAGCCGAGGCCAACAGATCAAGGCGACCACCGGAGCACACGTCGCCGGCATCGAGGGCGGGGCGGCCGCGGCCCGGTTGGCCCGCACTCGCCTCGACGAGGTGCACGAACTCGACCTGACGACCGCCACGCAGCTGCCCTGGCAGCCCAGCCCCTACGACGTCATCGTGCTCGCCGACGTGCTGGCTCGCGTCGCCGAACCCGAGGCGCTGCTGCGGATGCTGCTGCCGTACCTGACCCCGCAGGGGTCCATCATTCTCACGGTGCCCAACGTCAAACACTGGTCGGTCATCCTGCCGCTGCTGCTGCAGGACCGCTGGGAGTACCAGGCCGGCGGGCCGCTGCAGCACGCCAACCTGCGGTTCTTCACGATGATCGAGATCGCCGAGTTGCTGCGGGGCGTCGGCATGGGGACCTTCGACGCGTGCGCCGCGCAGCAGCTGCCGCTGGAAGACGAGGCGCGCCTCGAGCCGCTGCTGAGCGCCGTGCGAGCCTACGGGGCCGACGCCGACGAGGTCGCCACGTTGCTGAACGCCTACCAGTACGTCGTCGTGGCCCGCCGCGGCTGAGCCGCGGGCGAGCGAGCCTCACCGGCTCGATGCAATCCGGCTCGATGCAACCCGACCAGCCGCCCCCACACAGGGCAAGAGCCCCCGAGGGCGCGTTGGGGGGCGCGCCTCCGGGGGCTCTTGCAATTGCCGGCAGGGGGAGCCGGCGTGCGATTCCCGAGTTGGGGGGCTCAGGGTCGCACAGCTCTAGGGCATGTCACTCGCCCTATCGGCCGCGAAGGCCGCTTTCTGACCGTTTCGAGGCGATCTTCTCGATCACGCTCGGTGATTCCGCGCCAGACCTGACCCACCGGACCCCAGTGGGCGGCGCCGTGGGCGGTCATCGTCGATCACACTGCTTCGAACTGGGATCCGGCCTCGGTAGCCGTGGGGATCGT
>NZ_BAHD01000149.1 GCF_000298215.1 Kineosphaera limosa NBRC 100340
CCGCGCCGTGGACCAGGACCAGGGGGTCCATGTCGTGCTCCCCGCGCTCGCGGGGATGAGCCCTCCCTCCCGGTGTTGTTCGGTCTCGAGGTTGGGTGCTCCCCGCGCTCGCGGGGATGAGCCCCGCTGGTTGTCGACGGCGCGTACGGGCCAGCGGTGCTCCCCGCGCTCGCGGGGATGAGCCCCGCCGGCCAGCTCCCAGCTTCAGCCCCCAGGAGTGCTCCCCGCGCTCGCGGGGATGAGCCCACCGACAGTGCGACCCCGGCAGCGGCGAGCGCGTGCTCCCCGCGCTCGCGGGGATGAGCCCGAGTGCCCCTGTGCCCACATCTACGGCGGCGCGTGCTCCCCGCGCTCGCGGGGATGAGCCCTGGGGGTGACCGTGGACGCTGAGGTTGAGATCGTGCTCCCCGCGCTCGCGGGGATGAGCCCGCGTCCCGCTGCTGCCGCAACGCCTTGTCGGGGTGCTCCCCGCGCTCGCGGGGATGAGCCTGGTTGAGGGACACCCTTTTCCATTTCGTCTCCGTGCTCCCCGCGCTCGCGGGGATGAGCCCGACGCCAATGCGAAGTCCGGGCTGTCCGTGTCGTGCTCCCCGCGCTCGCGGGGATGAGCCTGTCGAAAAGGGCAGCAAGAATGGCGCCCGTCTGTGCTCCCCGCGCTCGCGGGGGTGAGCCCTGGGTCATGGCGGACGCGGCGGCCTCAGCAGCGTGCTCCCCGCGCTCGCGGGGATGAGCCGTTGGCGCGGGAAGCGGCCGCCGACATGCTTGGGTGCTCCCCGCGCTCGCGGGGATGAGCCCTCGGCCGTGACGTCCGGTGGGAAGTCCCTCGAGTGC
>NZ_BAHD01000148.1 GCF_000298215.1 Kineosphaera limosa NBRC 100340
GTGCTCCCCGCGCTCGCGGGGATGAGCCCACCCCGGGGGTCCCGTCGTCGCTGCGGCAATGGTGCTCCCCGCGCTCGCGGGGATGAGCCCGTGCCTCCTGTCACCACGCGGTGGACGCCTCAGTGCTCCCCGCGCTCGCGGGGATGAGCCCTGGAAGTAGCCGCCGGTGCCTTGTGTGTGCGCGTGCTCCCCGCGCTCGCGGGGATGAGCCCGCGGTCCACGCCCCGGCGAACCGGGGTAATCGGTGCTCCCCGCGCTCGCGGGGATGAGCCCGCCGAGATCGTCGAAGAGGGCGACCTGAAGCCGTGCTCCCCGCGCTCGCGGGGATGAGCCGCAATCTCGCCAGGGGGAGGATTGGGGTCGGGGGTGCTCCCCGCGCTCGCGGGGATGAGCCGCGTGGCTCGCGTCTGAGGCTGAGCCTGGCGCGGTGCTCCCCGCGCTCGCGGGGATGAGCCCGGGGTCACATTCGCGAATGACGTCTGCCGGATGTGCTCCCCGCGCTCGCGGGGATGAGCCTGCCCTGCGATCCTCGCGTGTCGTCGTGAGCATGTGCTCCCCGCGCTCGCGGGGATGAGCCCAGCGCCCGCGACCCCCGCGGAGCGTCTGGGCGGTGCTCCCCGCGCTCGCGGGGATGAGCCCAGATACTGGCCGCCGCAGGATCGGGCCATATCGTGCTCCCCGCGCTCGCGGGGATGAGCCTTGATTTTCACTTCCATCGGCAAGCGTGATTGTGGTGCTCCCCGCGCTCGCGGGGATGAGCCCCGACCATGACCACCGACGTCGCCACCATTCGCGTGCTCCCCGCGCTCGCGGGGATGAGCCTTGGTCGACTGGACGCAGGATCGCACCCTGGCCGTGCTCCCCGCGCTCGCGGGGATGAGCCCGGATGGCTCGCCGAACGCCTATTCCAACGGCTGTGCTCCCCGCGCTCGCGGGGATGAGCCCCTCCCAGGCAACCGCCGGCCAGCTCCCAGCTTGTGCTCCCCGCGCTCGCGGGGATGAGCCGCGGCGCGAAGCGTCGCAGGATCGCACAGTGGGGTGCTCCCCGCGCTCGCGGGGATGAGCCGTGGCGTACCGCCCTGAGCGCCCGACGCCGGCGGTGCTCCCCGCGCTCGCGGGGATGAGCCCGCCGACCAGTCACCGCCCACGATCGGCAACCTGTGCTCCCCGCGCTCGCGGGGATGAGCCGTCGTTTGTTGAAGCCGACTGGGCGGTCCTCGAGTGCTCCCCGCGCTCGCGGGGATGAGTCCACCCTCACTGCGGGCCACCATCTCCGGGGTGTGTGCTCCCCGCGCTCGCGGGGATGAGCCCGCGCAGACCGCCGCGACCTCCTGGAACGCCT
>NZ_BAHD01000147.1 GCF_000298215.1 Kineosphaera limosa NBRC 100340
TGGAATGTTCCCGCTTTTGTGGACACGCGGTTTAGGCCGCGATGTGGTTGATGTGTGTATAGCCTAGTTCGATTTCTCGTGGTGTCAAGTATCCGAGGTAGGAATGCCGGCGTGTGGTGTTGTAGTAGGCCTCGATCCACTCGACGGTGGCGGTGCGCAGCGCGGCGATGTTGGGCCAGGGCCGGGTGTGGATGAGTTCTTTCTTGTAGGTTGCGAATACTGATTCGGCGACGGCGTTGTCGTAACAGATCCCGGTTCGGCCCAGGGAACGGCGAATGTTGTTCGCGGCGCAGAAGGCAGCGAACGCGGTCGAGGTGTATTGGCTGCCGCGGTCGCTGTGGAATATCACTCCCGGCGCGGGCCGGCGGGTCAACGCCATGGTCAGGGCGTCGGTGACCAGATCGGTGCGCATGTGGTCGGCGACGGCGTGACCGATGATCCGTCGTGAGTACAGGTCGATGACGGTGGCGACGTAGGCCCACCCGGTCCAGGTCTTGACGTAGGTGATGTCACCACACCACTTCTGGTTGGGTGCCCCCGCGGTGAAGTCACGGCCGATCAGGTCGGGGGCGCCAACCGGTCGCGCGGCGGCCAGGGTGGTCTTCTTCCACGCCTTGGGGTGGCGTCCGCGCAGCCCAGCGGCCTTCATGAGCTTCCAGACCCGCTTCTTGGCCACCCGGTAGCCACGGGCACGCAGCTCGGCCCACACGCGCCGCACACCGGGGTCACCCCGGCCCGCGGCGTGCACCGCCGCGATGATCTCGCTCAGGTGGGCATCCAGGACCGCTCTCGTGGACGGCCTGGTGTTGCGCCACTTGTAGTACCCGGCGCGCGAGACACCCAGCCAGGAGCACATCATCGCGACATCGAAGTCGCCCGAGTCAGCCCAGTCCGCGATCGCAGCGAACCTCACTGCTTTTCTTTCGCGAACCAGGTCGCCACTTTTTTTGCGAACTCCACCTGCATCCGCAGCTCGGCGTTCTCGGCGTCCCTGTCTTTCAGCTCGGCGCGCAAGCGGATCAACTCGGATCGCTCCGATTCGATCAATGGCGCGTCGGCCGGGACCGCGGCGGCCCGGGCGTCTCTTTCCTTCTTCACCCATTTCCCTAACGTCATTTCGTGGACGCCGATATTGCGAGCGACCTCAGCGATCGAGCGATTGCCCTCGATGACGAATCCTACCGCTTCTGCTTTGTACTCATCGGTGAACCGCCGACGTGTAGAGCCCATCTGGTGTACTCCTGAAGGCCAGGCAGCCAACCCCCGTGTCTACCAAAGCGGGTACGGTCCCCCCTGGTTCGGGGCGTCAGGCCAGTGCCGGGCGAAGACGCGGGCGACGGGCTCGTTGAGTTCGGAGAACCACACAGTCTTGGCGTTGAAGACGTGCTCGACGGCGAGGTCAAGGCCGCCGTAGCCACTGAACAGCGACCCGATCCTGAGTCGTGAATCGCTGCTGGCTTTGGGTTCGTGCATGAATCGCGCTCCGGTGACGGTCGTCCCCGACATCCGGTGCCTCGTCGAGAACCGATGCCGAGCTGGTCACCTGTCAGGTGCACGACTCCGACACGCATTCGATGACCGCCCACGCCGACCGGAGCCACCCCGCCAAGCACCCGTCGGCACCGTCGCGGAAGCCTCTTCCCTGGGCCCCTTCTCCGACCTCCTTCTGAGCCCACACGCGTCTTGCAGGTCGAGGTGTGTCAACCAACGTTGATGGCGCGTTCGCGCGGTCAACGCCCGCTCACCTGACCGTCGAAAGGCGGTGGCGTGGTGACGGTCTCGATGCGCGTAATGTCGGCGGGCGATGGCTACAAGTACCTGCTGCGCACGGTCGCGGCCGCGGACGGCGACCGCGAACTGTCAACGCCGCTGACGAGGTACTACGCCGAGGCGGGCACCCCACCGGGGCAGTGGCTCGGCTCCGGTGTCGCCTCACTCGGCAAGGGCCAGCTCGCGGTCGGGGATCGGGTATCGGAGGCCCAGCTCCAGCTCGTGATGGGGATGGGCCGCGACCCGATCACCGGCGACCCGCTCGGCCTCGCGTTCCCGGTCTACAAGTCGGTCCCGCAGCGGATCGAAGCCCGAATCGCCGACCTCGACCCGTCACTGAGCCCGGGAGCGAAAGGCGAGGCGGTCGCGCGGATCGAAGGCGAGGAGGCCGAGCGCGGGAAGCGTCGTGCGGTGGCCGGGTTCGACTTCACCTTCTCGGTCCCGAAGT
>NZ_BAHD01000146.1 GCF_000298215.1 Kineosphaera limosa NBRC 100340
GGCGTCGTGGCTGCGTGCCCCGCTCACCCGCCGTCCGTCAGTCGTTCGGATCCCGCGCTACCCCTGTGCGAGAATGTGCCGAAACCCTGCGGACCCGCAGGGTGAAGACGACGAAGGGAGCCCCGCGATGAGCAGGCGAGCCCGCAAGCGTCGCGCCCGGAAGAAGAATGGCGCCAATCACGGTCGCCGTCCCAACGCCTGAGCGCAGCGCACATCACGACGGGCTGTCGCGCCTCATGGCGCGGCAGCCCGTTGCGTGTCCGCCCAGGCGCGCAAGCGCGTACCCGGGCGTCCAAGTGTGGACGCATCCCTACCTCACCGCGGGACGTCCGGCGCGCCGTCGGGACCGGGCGAATCACCCGCCGCGGTCGGGCGATGGGGCACCTGAGGCGAGAGCCTCGCCTCGCGATACGTGGTCGACTCGCTGTACGTCGTCGTGGTCGCGCCATCTGTGCTGGTCACGACGACGCTGGTGAGGCGCGACAGGATCGCCGTCCGCAGTGCCCGGGGGGCGCTGCCACCGCTACAGGAGCGACGCACGAGCGCCTTGAGCAGCACGTCGCGCTCGTACTCGTCCAGGCAGTGGGCACAACCGTCGAGGTGCGCCTTGATCTGGGCGGAGTCGTTCGCGTCCGTCTCCCGGTCGATGTACTCGAAGACGCGCAGCACGACCTGCGAACAATCCACCTGCTGCGTGGGCTCGGGCTGCTCCGCCGCGCTCATGCCTGCGCCCCCTGCCGCACGTAGCCACGCTCGACCGCGTAGTCGCTGAGCAGCTCACGTAGCTGACGTCGACCGCGGTGCAGCCGCGACATCACGGTCCCGATGGGGGTCTCCATGATCTCGGCGATCTCCTTGTACGCAAAGCCCTCTACGTCGGCCAAGTACACGGCCATCCGGAAGTCCTCCGGCAGCGCCGCCAAGGCCCGGGTCACGTCGCTGTCGGGCAGATGCTCCAAGGCCTCGGTCTCGGCCGAGCGCAGCCCTCGCGAGCTGTGCGACTCCGCCCGCGCCAACTGGTAGTCCTCGACGCCGCTGGCGTCCGACTCCTGCGGTTGCCGCTGCTTCTTGCGGTACGTGTTGATGTACGTGTTGGTCAGGATGCGGTACAGCCACGCCTTGAGATTGGTGCCCGGCCGGTACTGGTGGAACGCCGCGAACGCCTTGGCGTACGTCTCCTGCACGAGGTCTTCGGCATCGGCGGGATTGCGCGTCATGCGCAGCGCCGCGCTGTAGAGCTGGTCGAGGAAGACCATCGCCTCGGCCTCGAACCGGGCCGCGCGGTCCGCGGGACTCTCGGTCGCCGGATCCACCACCGCCGAATCCTTGGGCGCCGGATCCGCAGCCGCAGGGGCGGTGGCCGCCGGCTCTGCGGCAGGCGTCGGCTCGCTGCGGTCTGGGCGCGCTACGTCGTCGTTCATCGTGGGCCACGATACCGACCGGGGGCACCTTGCCCCCAATGGCCGGTGCCGCACGATGCGCGGCACGCTGCGACGGGCGTTACCTGTTCGTCGCTCACGCAGGGTCTGCATAACGCTCCTTCGGTGCTTCCCAGAGCAGGGCGCAGGCGGGTCACAGTGCACTCGGCGCCCCAGATCAGTGGGGTTCGCCGCAGGTCACCGGGTTCGGCCAGCGGCTTTGCGGGGTCAACGCCACCGGCGCGCACGGACATTCCCGGGCCCCCGGCCGCCCTGTGCCGCGAAGGTCGTTCGAGCACCCCGTTTAGGTGACCTGTCAGCAACATCACACGGACAGACCATCACACGGGACAGCACGCCCGGATCTCCAGGGAGGACACCCATGGTGACCCGACCGTGGCCGGGGACTCAGAAATGCTCACCCAGCCAGGCGCCGA
Organism: Kineosphaera limosa NBRC 100340; assembly: GCF_000298215.1. Classification (GTDB taxonomy): domain Bacteria; phylum Actinomycetota; class Actinomycetes; order Actinomycetales; family Dermatophilaceae; genus Kineosphaera; species Kineosphaera limosa. The sequence goes on from NZ_BAHD01000146.1 coordinate 1,856, forward strand.
CCTGCCGACGCACGTCATCGGCGTTGCCGGAGAAGGAGTGCGTGCCGCGCGCCGATCCCACGGTGATCAGCTGGGTCGGCCCGCCCAGTGCGTCGGCCAACTGCGCGGGGTCGCCGAACGGATCTCGGGCCCCCTGCACGAGGAGCGTCGGCACCGCTCGTCGGACCAGATCCGCAACCATGTGCTCGAGCTCCGGGCCGCGACTGGGCCGGGCCTCTCCCGACGCCCGGGGCGGCGGCTGCAGCGGAAACGACAGCAGCAGCAACCCGTCGGGAACCAACTCCTCGCTGGTGCGGGCCACTACTCGCGCCCCGGCGCTGCGGCCGCCTGCGATGTGCGGTCCCGGCAGGGCGGCGGCGCGGGCGCGGTTGGCCGATCCGACGAGGGCCCGCCACACGTCCCGCCACGCGGCGTCGAGTTGCACCGGCGGTCCGGCGACGCGCCGGCCCGCGACCCGCCACGGCT
>NZ_BAHD01000145.1 GCF_000298215.1 Kineosphaera limosa NBRC 100340
CACCTCCTGCGCGTTGGCGGGCTTGGCGCATGCGGTAGGACTGGCCGTTGGTGATCACGGTGGTGGCGTGGTGTAGCAGGCGGTCGAGCATCGAGACGGCGGTGGTGTGTTCGGGCAGGAATCTGCCCCAGTCCTCGAAGGAGTGGTGCGAGGCCACGCCGAGGGATCGTCGTTCGTAGGCGGCGGCGACGAACCGGAAGAGCAGTTGGGCGCCGGTGTCGTCCAGGGGGGCAAAGCCCACCTCGTCGACCAGGACGAGGTCGTTGCGTAGCAGCGCCTCGATGACCTTGCCGACGGTGTTGTCGGCTAGGCCGCGGTAGAGCGTCTCGACGAGGTCGGCCGCAGTCAGGTACCGCACTCGTTGGCCGGCCAGGACGGCAGCGTGACCGAGCGCGATGAGGGTGTGCGACTTGCCGGTGCCTGCCGGGCCGATGAGCGCGAGGTTCTCCGTGGCCCGCAGCCACTCCAAGGACGTTAGGTAGGCCCAGGTCGGTGCGGGTATGGAGGAGGCGGCTAGATCGAAGTCCTCGATCGTCTTGAGCACGGGGAAGGTCGCGGACTTCAGGCGTGCCCGCTCGTTGGAGGCGTCGCGGGCGGCGATCTCGGCCTCGACCAGGGCCCGCAGCACCTCCTGGGGGGCCCAGCGTTGGGTCTTGGCCGTGACGAGCAGCTCGGGGGCGAGTTGGCGCATCGCGGCCAGCTTCAGCCTGCGCAGTCCGGCGGTCAGGTCCGCATCCAGGGCCGGTGGCTTGGTGGCGCTCACGAGGACACCGCCTGTGGCGCCGGTGCGTACTCAGCCAGCGACCGCCCAGACGAGGTGGGCAGGCCCAGGACGAGCGCCTGCCCGGCCTTTCGTGGGGTGGCCACGCCGGCACCGGCGGCCAGGATGGAGCGGATATCGCTGGCCTTCCATCGACCGAAGGCGGTTGCTCGCCCCAGAGCGGCGACCATCGCTGCTTGGCCGTGAGCAGCGGTCAAGGTGTTCAGCTCGGCCAGCTCCGGGCCCAGTCGGGTGTGCCCGGCGCCGGCGGCGCCGGCGATGAACGCTTCGGCGGCCGGCCCGAGCGCGCAGAACGCTCGTTCCGCCGCGGACCGGGGCCGGATCGCCCGCACCGGCGCCACGGGACGAGGACCGCCGTAGTGCTCATCGAAGACCGAGGCCTCACCCGGCCCGAGGAGGGGGTGTTCAGCGTGGACCTGCCCGGTGCCGTGATCGAGGATGAGCACGCGGGCGCCCTCGACGATCACCTCGACGGTGGTGCCGATCAGGGCGTTCGGCACCGAGTAGCGGGCCGAGCCCAGCCGGATCGTGGAGAGTTTGTCGACCTTGCGGGTCGCCGGTGCCGGTCCGATGAGCGGGCGTAGCGAGGGCAGCGGCGTCAGCAGGTCGACCTCGGTGGCCAGCCGCCCGGTCGGGACCGCGGCGATCTCGGAGTGGATCGCGGCGTTGACTTCCTCGCACCACGCCGACGCCCGCTCGTTCGCGGCACCCAGGTCCGCCAGCACGGCGGTGGCACCAGCGGACAACTCGTGGGCACCGGCGTCGCGGGCGTGCTCGAGCAGCAACGGCCGCAGCAGGTCGTCCTTGCCGTAGTGGACCAGGGCCTCCACGATCCCCTTGGACTCGGGGTCGGCAGCCTCGCAGAAATCGGGCCGGAACCGGTAATGCGTGGCGAACCGGACATACTCGGGTGTGGGCACGACCCGGTTGGCGACCACTCCACCCTTGAGGCAGCCCATCCGGTCGGCGAGCACCACCTTCGGCACCCCGCCCAGGACCTCAAAGCACTCGGCCAGCAACGCCATCGTGGTCGTGGCCTTCTCGTCGGCCGCGAACCGGACGAACCGGAACCTCGACCACGCCAGCACCGCACACAAGACGTGTACCCCGTCGATTACGCCCCAGTCGATGACCAGATGCTCACCCGGGGACCACGACACTGGCCGGTAGGTCCGCCCATGCCTGGCCCGCCAGGCCTTCTTCTCCTGTGCCACCAGACGGCGGAAGTTCCGGTCCGAGCCGGTGTACCCAGCCGCGCGGGCCGTGGGCAGCAACCGTTTCGCGCTGATCCGCCCCTGAGCGGTCTTGACGCCGGCGGCGACGACATCGCGCACGGACTCGTAGTTCGCCGGACGGGGCGTCTTACCCGGACGGGCTTGACCCGCGATGTGGCGCTGCACGACGTTCTTGACGGTCTTGTGGGTGGTGCCGCAGATGTCCGCGGCACCGCGGTAAGTCCCCACCAAGTTGTAGGCGGTGATGATGTCCAACTCTTCCCTCATGTTCTTCAATGGAGCTCCCTGGGCGGTGCGGTGACTGGCTAGACACCGCCACCGTTCACCGTCCAGGGGCTCAACTCACGGACGACACGAGCAGAGAGTGGGGACTTTCACCTGGCCACCAGCGGGGACCCCACCTGGCCACCACTGGGGACTTTGCCACGGCCATGGACA
>NZ_BAHD01000144.1 GCF_000298215.1 Kineosphaera limosa NBRC 100340
GAGATCACCCATCCATTCTGTCTGGGTGGCCTCATTTTCAAGCGTCGCTTTGGTCTCGTTTTCGAGCGTCGCTGACACAAGCGACATGTGCTGCCGGTGGAGCGTGACCTGCGTGTAGCGTTACGGATGTCGACGTTGTCGTAAAGCTAGCAGACGGCGATGTTCTCCTTGCTCAGCTAGCACCCGGGCCTTGGCCTGTTCGGCCTTGATATGCATGACCACGCCGAGTGGCCGAGTGATAATGTAGAAGCCCGTCGTTGTAATGCCTAGTTGAGCTCACTTTGTGGTGCGCGCCAGGTTGATGGGTAGCACTCCGACGTGCAACTAGCTGACCCGGGTGAAGATGTGACCGTCATCTGACTGATATACGTTAGTAGCGACGTCTTTCATATCCCCAACGGTCTGAAATGCACGACCGTCATCGTCAATAATCTGAGTGTAGGAGGAGCCATCCAGATCGTATTCAAGCGCTACCCGCCATGAGCACAAGTTGGCCGTTCTTACGAAAACCTCCACAACCATGGGGTTGTCTTTTTCGAGTCCAGACGGAAAGCTCCACGCTCCACCATCCACGCCACCTTCGGTGGCGGTCGGGTTAGCAAGGCCGTAGGTGGCGGTTGCCCGACCGGCATCGTTGACTTCGAAGGAGGCGTAATTGAACATTACAACATCCCCACCTTGCGGAGGACCGAAAATTACTACGGACCCGGCTGTGGGCTGCGGCTTGCAACTCACATCGATCAGGCGCAGGTCCTGCAGGACCGCCGTGCGATCAGTCTGAAGTGTTAGGTACATATAGGCGCTGGTGTCAATGCCTTCATGGGATCGTATCCAGCGACGACGCGCTTCCTGATCCGTCCAGACGTCAGCGCCGGGCAACGACAACTGGCCCGTCTCTTCAGGGAACCACCACTCCGTCGAGAATTTGGCGCCCTTCTTGGCTATTTGCTGCGCCATCGACGGCTCTCTCTTCGCCACGCCTACCGGCGGGGCGGTGGGCCCCGACGCGACCGATGGAGATGGATTAGCAGTAGCGCGTGAGGTGACTTGTGGTTCTGGTTGCGTTGGTTCGGGTCCGGGAATAACTGCCAAGCTGAGAGCGGCCACACTTACGGCGCCTGCGGACCCCAGGGTCTTCCAAACCGGCCAGCGACAGCTAAATCCCGCTGTGAGGAGGGCAAGAGCTCCAAGGCCAAGAGCGATCGTAACAATGACCACCCACGGTGCCGATGCTCTACTGTAGGCCGCGCCTGCGGCCGCAACGATCCCTGTGAACGCTGTGCCGTAACCGGTACCTGAAAGGCCGCTTTTTGCCCCGCGCGGCACCTCATCCTCCGCCTCTTTGGGAGGGAGTGGATCGGTGGGATCGGGAGTAGGGTCACGCCGGGTGGTGCTGTGGCCGGACCCTCCCTCGTTCCGTGGCTCAGCATCAGGGGTTGACATGGGGAGGATGCTAGCCGCACGGGTACGAGATCGCATGGGTCTCAGAGTCATTCGTTGTCCGGGCAACTCTTCTGGGGCAGCCCCAAGCGGCCGACCGAATGCGCTGAGCGATTAGAGCGTGTCTGCTAAAGATCTGCGGGTGGGCCGGGCATCGTTGCTCTCATGCTTCGTGACGGCGTGATCAGTGATGAGTTGTGGGATGTCCTTGAGAAGGTGATGCCGCAGGACGCGGGCCGTCGGGGTCGCCCGTGGAATGACCACCGCACGACGTTGGAGGGGATCATCTGGCGGTTTCGCACCGGGTCGCCCTGGCGTGACCTGCCGGAGCCGTTCGGGCCGTATCAGTCTGTGTGGGAACGGCATCGGCTGTGGTCGACCGATGGCACCTACGGGCGGATGCTCGAGGCTGTGCGCGAGCAGTCGGAGGTGGACGACGACGAGGTGGAGGCGATCCTGTCGATCGACTCCACGGTCGTGCGGGCTCACCAACACGCAGCCGGCGCACGCCGCGACTCGGTCGCGGCCCCTGCGGACGACACAGGGGGCAGGATCGAACTACACGAATTCGCGGGTGGTGCCCGGGGAGCCGCCTGACCATGCACTGGGTCGCTCCCGCGGCGGGCTGAGCACGAAGATCCACGCGCTGGCGGACCAGAGCTGCACGCCGGTGCTCGCGGCGCTGACTGGCGGGCAGGCCGGGGACAACCCCATGCTCGCCACCTTGGTCAAGGCCCTCGCCGAGGGCGGATACGACCAGCACTACCGGCTCCTGGCTGACAAGGCGTACTCGCACCCCAGCACCCGGATCTTCCTGCGAGGCAGGAAGATCAAGCACACCATCCCCGAACGCAGCGACCAGATCGCCCGCCGCAAAACCAAGGGCTCCAAGGGCGGCCGGCCACCCGGGTTCGACAGCGAGACCTACAAGCAGCGCAACACCATCGAACGCTCATTCAGCCGCGTCAAGCAGTGGCGTGCACTGGCCACCCGCTACGACAAGTACGCAGTCACCTACCTGGGCGGCTTCACCCTCGGGATGGTGATCCTGACCCACCGCGCCAACCATTAGCAGACCGCTCTA
>NZ_BAHD01000143.1 GCF_000298215.1 Kineosphaera limosa NBRC 100340
GAAGCCGGGGCGGACGTCGCGAACTGCCCGTGAGAACCAGGATCCGCTGCGCCGTGAGGGAGGATCCGCTGGAGCGCTAGTTCGACCCGTCGGGCACAACTGCGGTGACGTCACCGAAGTCGGCGGGATTGGCTACCGCTGCCGGTTCGGGTAGCGGCGTTTCGACGACGAGCTCGGTAGGACGCGGCCTTGGCCTTGTTTCCGCACTCCTCCATGCCGCACCAACAGCGCCGGCGACCGCGCGAGCGGTCGACGAACAGGCGCGTGCAGTCCGCACCCTGGCACTGCTTCACCACGGCGGCTGCTTCGCCGAGCAGGCACAGGGCTGACCGCGCGACGTCGGACAGGGCAGCGGTGACGTCGCCCGAGCGGTGAAGGGCGCCCCCGTGCCACGAGATTCCGGCCGGCGCCGGGGCGGCAAAGTCGTTGAGTGTCTCGATATCCGCCGCGTCGATAACGGCATCGACCGCCCGCGCCCCGAAGGCGCGGTACGCCGCCTCACGAAGGCGGACGGCGTCATACAGATCGCCCTCCGTGATGGTCGAGGCCGCATCGATAACGCCGCTCTGCTCTAGCCAGGCCCCTAGGTCGGAGGGTCCGCCGAGCAGCTCCTCGGGCTCGGTGCGGCGACGCCACTTGCGGGTTCCGGCGAGGTCGAGCGCGAGATTGTCGCTGACGAAGGAGAAGCTCACGTCACCATCTTGACCGGTGACGCCTCGTGATGCAAGGATCGTCACCATTCAAACCGGTGACGACAGCCTGGCTGGCCAAGGAGCGACCATGATGATCTCGACCGAGGACTACCTCTACTTCGCGCGCCGCGCCCTCGACGGCATGACCGGCATAGTCGTCGAACTCGGCGACGACCTCGCCAACACCACCCCAGACCTACCCGGCGCAAACTCGCCGTACGCCCTGCTGAACCACTGCCTCGGGGTCGTCGAGGCCTGGGCCGGCGGGTTCGTTGCGGGTCGCTTGGTCGAGCGAGACCGGGAGGCCGAATTCCGCGCGACGGGTGCCGTCGCGCCGCTCGTGGACCGTGCGCAGCGCACGAGCGAGCAGCTCGCCGCGGACGTTGCGACCGCCGAGCCTGAGGCGCCCCTGCGCGCCCAGCCGCCCGGCAGCTTTCAGGGGCCGGACCGCGAACTGACCCAGGGCGCGGCGCTCCAACACGTCTATGAGGAGCTCGCCCAACATCACGGTCAGATGGAGCTGATGCGCGACATCCTGCGCCGCGACCACCCTCGGTCGAGTCAGCTGGCACCCGTCGACGAGGACCGGTTGCGCTCCGGGGCCGGCGTCAAGTGGGGCATCGTCGAGCCAGACGTACTGCCCGCCTGGGTCGCAGACATGGACTTCGGAGTGCCGAGCGCGGTGCGAGACGTGGTCGCTGACGCTCTGGCGCACGAGGACTTCGGCTACCCGTGGTTCGCGGAGGGTGATCCGGTGGTCCGCGCCTTCGAGCGGCGGATGGCGGACCGCTTCGGGTGGCGACCAAGCACTGATCGCACCCGGGTCTTCACGGATCTGCTGCAGATCCTCCAACTGGTCATCGAGTCGAGCACCGCACCCGGCGACGGCGTCGCGATCCATGTGCCGGCCTACCCGCCGTTCCTGGCGAGCATCACGCGGGCCGGGCGACGGATCGTGCCGATCCCGATGCGCGACACCGCCGCGGGATGGCGCTTCGACACAACGGATCTGGCGGCACGGCTGTCGGCCGCCGGCACCCGGCTGATCGTTCTCGTCAACCCGCACAACCCGACGGGTCGGGTGCTGACGCCAGAAGAACTGGAGGCTGTTGCTGACGCGGCGAGCGCACTCGATGCCGTGGTACTCAGCGACGAGATCCACGCAGATCTCGTCTATGCCGGTGCCCGTCACCTGCCCTTCGCCTCCATCAGCGACGACGCGGCCGCCCGAACCGTGACGGCAACCTCGGCGACCAAGACGTTCAACATCGCGGGGCTGCGCTGCGCCGTGGCCACGTCGGACCGGACGCGCTGTGGCAGGAGTGGGCGGCGGCCCCGATCGACCTCTACGGCACTCCCAGCACCCTGGGTAAGCGCGCGACGGCGGCCGTCTGGGCCGACGGCGAGCCCTGGCACAGAGAACTCATGCAGCGCCTCGAGGCCAACCGGAGCATCGTGCGTGACTGGGTCGACGCCTCGGCCTACCCGTTGCGGCACCACAGTCCGGAGGCCACCTATCTCGCGTGGATCGACTTCTCCGGCACCGAGATCGCGGACGACGCGGCGGGCGCCTTGCGCCACCTGGGGCGGGTTCTGCTCAGCGCGGGACCGGAGTTCGTTCAGGGCGTGGACGGTGACGCCGGCGCCTACGCGCGCCTCAACCTCGCCACCAGCGAAGGCAACCTGCGCGAGATCCTGCGCCGGATCGACACCGCCCTCGCCGCGGCCGCGCGGGGCGACGGCCCACTCGTCGCGGGTGCGCCGGATCCGGCCCGCGCCTACACCGGCGGACAGGACAACCTGTAGCGCACGATCTTCCGGTCGCGAGTTGGGCACTCAGCATCCGCTCATGGGTCAGCGCTCCAAAGCGCCCCTCTGAGCGACGCACAGCGCCGACGTA
>NZ_BAHD01000142.1 GCF_000298215.1 Kineosphaera limosa NBRC 100340
CGGTGGCGATGCTGGGCCTGGCCACCGACCGCGCCGAGCCCTACCGCCCGTCGACTGCCGACCCGGCACTGCACGCCACCGCCGCCTTCGCCGGGGCCCTTACCGCCGCCGGGCTGCACGTCGAGGGCCGCCCCAGCCGCGCCGCCGCCCCACCTGATGCCGCCGAGCTGGCCACCGTGGCCTCCGCCCCCATCGGCGACGTGCTCGCCATCGCCCTCGACGACTCCGACAACGATCTCACCGAGACGCTCGCCCGCTGGGGCTGCCACCAGGCGGGCGCCCCGACCACCTTCGCCGGCTGTGCCGCGTGGGTCCGCGACCAACTGACCGCCGCCGGGATCGACGTGCGCGGGGTGCGGCTGACCGACACCAGCGGTCTTTCCGGCGGCAGCCAGGTGCCCGTCACCGCGCTCGCCGCGGCGATGGCCCACGGCGCCTCCGGCACCAATCCGAGCCTGTCCGGGGTGCTCGCCCGGCTGCCCGTGGCCGGGCTGACCGGCACCCTCGACGAGCGTTTTCTCGCCGCCGCCGCCAGTCGCGGCGTCGGGCTCGTGCGGGCCAAGACCGGCACCTTGACCGGGGTCAGCGCCCTCGCGGGTAGCGTCGTCGACGCCGACGGGCGGATGCTGACGTTCGCGATCGTCGCCGATCGGGTACCGGGAACGGTGCCTGCCCGGCTCGCGTTGGACCGGCTGGCCGCCACCCTGGCGGCCTGCGGCTGCCGCTGAGCCTGCCGGAACGGTCCACGCGCCACCGAAAGAGGACGACATGACCGACGACCTGCGCCTCGTCGACTGGGGCTTCGCCACCGCCGCCGCCCGCCGCCTGACCCCCGCCGGGCCCACCGTCAGCGCCGATCAGGCAGCGGAGGCAGTGGCCGGCCTGCGCGAGAGCGCCCGCCGGGCCCGCGGCCCCGTCGCGCAGATCACCGGTCTGGACACCCCCGCCGATGCCCCGCAGGCCCTGATCGTCGACCGGGCCACCTGGATGGAGATCAACGCCGGCTCGTTCAGCCGCCTGCTGGACCCCGTGCTCAGCGCCGCCGTCTCCGCCTCCAAACGCCCGCAGCCATCGGCCACCGCCCAGAGCGTCGGCAGCAAGGTGACCGGCACCGAGATCGCGGGGCTGTTGGCGTTCATGTCGACGAAGGTGCTCGGCCAGTACGAGCTGGCGCCCGGGCGCCCGGGCGAGGCAGCGCGGCTGCTGCTCGTCGCCCCCAACGTCGTGCAGGCCGAGCAGGATCTCGACGTGGTGGCCGCCGACTTCCGCCTCTGGGTGTGCCTGCACGAAGAGACCCACCGGGTGCAGTTCACCGCCGTGCCGTGGCTGCGCGAGTACATGTTGGCCCGCACCGACCGACTCGCCCGCGATCTGGCTCCCGACGTCGACGAGGTGCTCGGGCGGCTGCGTCAGGCCGTCAGCAACGCCCCCGAGGCGCTTCGTTCCGGCGGCGCCGGCCTCGCCGGACTGTTCCTGACCCCTGAGCAGAAGGCGCAGGTCGACGAGGTCACCGCCGTGATGTCGCTGCTGGAGGGGCACGCGGACGTCGTCATGGACGAGGTCGGGCCGGCCGTCGTGCCGACGGTCGCGCACATCCGCCAGGTGTTCGAGCGGCGCCGCGACGGGCTGGGCATGTTCGACGTGATCGTCCGCCGGCTCCTGGGCCTGGAGGCCAAGATGGCGCAGTACCGCAACGGTGCCGCCTTCGTTCGCGGCGTCGTCGACCAGGTCGGCATGGCCGGCTTCAACGCCGTCTGGACCTCCCCGCAGACCCTGCCCACCTCCGCCGAACTCGCCGACCCGGCCGCCTGGGTCGCCCGCGTGCACGGCTGAGGCGCGCCGCCGTACGCCTGCCGCCCACCCGATGCCCGGCCCTCACCCCACCGTCGCGGCAACCCGCGTCGCCGTCCGCGCCACGCTGCGCCGCCTGAGCGCCGAGCACCCCGCCGGGCACCCCACCGGGCACTCCACCGGGCAGGACCCGCCGCTGGTGCTCGTGGCGTGCAGCGGCGGAGCGGACTCTCTCGCGCTGGCCGCCGCCACCGCCTTCGAGGCGCCCCGGGCGGGGCTGCGCGCCGGAGCGATCATTATCGACCACGGCCTGCAGGCCGGCTCCGAACACGTGGCGCAGGCGGCCGCGCAGGCCTGCGCCACCCTGCTCCTGGAGCCGGTGCTGGTCGAGCAGGTGCAGGTCGCCACCGCCGGCGACGGCTGGGGCGACGGCCCCGAGGCCGCGGCCCGCGACGCTCGCTACCGCGCCCTCGCCCAGGCCGCGCGGGCGACCGGCGCGGTCGCCGTCCTGCTCGGGCACACCCGCGACGATCAGGCCGAACAGGTGCTCCTCGGGTTGGCCCGCGGCTCCGGAGCCCGATCGCTGGCCGGGATGCCCGCGCGCCGGGGCCACCTGTGGCGGCCGCTGCTCGCCCTGGACCGCGCCACCACCCTGGCCGCCTGCACCCATCAGGGCCTGAGCGCCTGGCACGACCCGCACAACGCCGACGAGCGGTACACCCGGGTGCGCGCCCGCCGGCTGCTCGCCGAGCTGGAGCAAGGCCTCGGCCCGGGGGTGGCCGCCGCCCTGACCCGCACCGCCGACCTGCTGCGCGCCGACGACGAGGCCCTCACCGACCTCGCGCAGCGGCTCCTGGTCGAGTTGCCGGAGCGCGGTCCCTGGCCGGTC
>NZ_BAHD01000141.1 GCF_000298215.1 Kineosphaera limosa NBRC 100340
GCGCAGCGGCGTCGGCGAGCTCGACCGGGTGCTCGGCGGCGGCCTGGTACCGGGGGCGGTCGTGCTGGTCGCCGGCGAGCCGGGCACCGGCAAGTCGACCCTGCTGCTTGATGTCGCGGCCCGCGGCGCGCGGGCCGGGCGCCGGGTGCTCTACGTGACCGGAGAGGAATCGGCCGGCCAGGTGCGGCTGCGGGCCGAGCGCATCGGCGCCCTGGCCGACGGGCTGTACCTGGCGGCGGAGACCGATCTGGCGCAGGTGCTCGCGCACGTCGAGCAGCTGGCGCCCGATGTGCTGATCGTCGACTCAGTGCAGACGGTCGCCAGCGCACAGGTCGACGGCTCGGCCGGCAACGTCTCGCAGGTGCGCGAGGTGGCGGGCGCGCTCATCCACGCCGCCAAGGGGCGCGCCATGGCGACGCTGCTCGTCGGGCACGTCACCAAAGACGGCTCCATCGCCGGGCCGCGGGTGCTGGAGCACCTCGTCGACGTCGTGCTGCAATTCGACGGCGACCGACACAACCGGCTGCGGCTCGTGCGGGCGGTCAAGAACCGCTACGGCCCGACCGACGAGGTCGGCTGCTTCGAGCTGACCGACGCCGGCATCGAGGGCCTGGTGGACCCCAGCGGCCTCTTCCTGTCCGCACCCAACCGGTCGGTGCCGGGCACCGCGGTCACCGTCACCCTCGAGGGCCGACGACCGTTGGTGTGCGAGGTGCAGGCGCTGCTGAGCCCGACGAAGGCGCCGACCCCGCGGCGCACGACGAGCGGGCTGGACTCGGCGCGAGCGGCCATGATCCTGGCCGTGCTGACCAAGCACGTCAAGCTGCCGATCGCCGACCACGAGTGCTATGCCGCGACCGTCGGCGGGGTGCGCCTGGCCGAGCCCGCCGCCGACCTGGCCCTGGCCCTGGCCATGGCCGGCTCCGCGCTCGACCTGTCCCCCACCTCGGGCACCGTCGCCATCGGGGAGGTCGGCCTGGCCGGCGAGATCCGGCACGTCACCGGGCTGGGGCGGCGACTGCGGGAGGCCGCCCGGCTGGGCTTCACCGGCGCCATCGTGCCGCGCGGCTGCATCGAACCCGACGAGATTCCCGACGGGCTCAACCTGCTGCAGGTCGCCGACATCGGCGCGGCGATCCGCGCCGCCGGCTCCCCCCGCGCCGTCGTCCCCTTCCAACGCACTGAGCAGTCGAAGGCGGGCAGGCACTCGCGGGCGGCCGGGCGCGCGGGCGCTGCCGATCGGCGCGCGTGACACCGTTGCACAGCCGTGATCCGGTCGTGACGCGGTGCGGGACACGAGTTGCCGAACACCCTGTCTACAATTCGGACGTCGGCTCGTGTTTCGTGGACGGACTGCGCAGGCCCAGCGCGCCGGTGACGCGGACGGACCGGCAAGGGGGCAACAGGAAGGACACGGGTGTGGATCGGCACGCCGACGACCTCATGCGCGCGACACTGGCCGCCGTGGCGCCCGGTACCGAGCTGCGCGACGCCATCGAACGCATCATCCGCGGCCGCACGGGCGCCCTCGTCGTGCTCGGCCACGACGAACGGGTCGAGCAGATCGCCACCGGTGGCTTCCCGCTGGACATCGGCTTCTCCGCGACCCGGCTGCGCGAGCTGGCGAAGATGGACGGCGCGGTCGTGCTCGACTCCACCCTGACCCGCGTCGTGCGGGCCGCCACCCAACTGCTGCCCGACGCCTCCATCGAGACCAGCGAGTCGGGCACCCGGCACCGCACCGCCGAGCGCACCGCCAAGCAGACCGGCTTCCCGGTCGTCTCCGTCAGCCAGTCGATGTCGCTGGCCGCCCTCTACGTCGGGGGCGAACGGCACGTCCTCGAGGCCTCCGCCTCGATCCTGTCCAAGGCCAACCAGGCGCTGCAGACGCTGGAGCGGTACAAGAACCGGCTCGACGAGGTGACCGGCACCCTCTCGGCGCTGGAGATCGAAGACCTGGTGACGATCCGCGACGTCACCGCCGTGTTGCAACGGCTGGAGATGGTGCGCCGCATCAACGAGGAGGTCTCCGGCTACGTCGTCGAGCTCGGCACCGACGGCCGACTGTTGACCCTGCAGCTGGAGGAGCTCATCGCCGGCATCAACGACGAGCGCGACCTCGTGATCCGCGACTACCTGCCGGCCGACTCCAACCGCAGCGTCCGCGACGTGCTCGACTCGATGGCAGCTCTCTCGGCCCCCGACCTGCTCGACCTGGCCGCCAGCGCCGCCGCGCTCGGCCACTCGACGCTGCCGGAGACCCTCGACGAGACGGTCAGCCCGCGCGGCTACCGGCTGCTCTCGAAGGTGCCGCGCCTGCCCGGGGTCATCCGCGACCGGCTCGTCGAGAACTTCGGCACCCTGCAGCGTCTGCTGTCGGCCAGCCTCGACGAGCTGCAGACCGTCGACGGCGTCGGCGAGGGCCGGGCCCGGGCGGTCCGCGAGGGGCTGTCGCGCCTGGCCGAGTCGAGCATCCTCGAGCGCTACGTCTGACGTGCCCCATCCGCACCACGAGCACGCCGGCAACAGCAGCGGCGACACCCTGCACGAGCCGGTCTGCCGCTGGTATGCCGAGCATGGCCGGGACCTGCCCTGGCGGCACCCCGACGTGACCCCCTGGGGGGTGCTCGTCTGCGAGGTGATGGCCCAACAGACGCCGGTCAGCCGCGTCGACCCGGCCTGGCGCGCGTGGCTGGCCCGCTGGCCCACCCCGGCGGCCCTGGCCGCGGACTCCCCCGGCGAGGCCGTGCGGATGTGGGACCGGCTGGGTTACCCGCGGCGGGCGCTGCGCCTGCACGCGGCCGCCACCGCCATCACGCTCGACCATGGCGGCCAGGTGCCCGCCGACGTCGAGGTGCTGCTCACCCTGCCCGGCATCGGCACCTACACCGCCAACGCCGTCGCCGCCTTCGCCTACGGCCGGCGCAGCGTCGTCGTCGACACCAACGTGCGCCGGGTGCTGGCCAGGGCTGTCTCCGGAGCCGCCCTGCCGGCACCGGCCCTGACCGCCGCCGAGACGCGGCTGGCCGCTGCGCTGGTGCCGGCCCAGCCCGAGCCGGCCGCCCGCTGGAATATCGCCGTCATGGAGCTCGGTGCCCTGGTCTGC
>NZ_BAHD01000140.1 GCF_000298215.1 Kineosphaera limosa NBRC 100340
GCCCGTCGGAGCCGCGAGGAAGGCTCGCACGGTCCCGGGGCCGCGGCGGGGAGCGCCGGGGCTCTCGGCGGGGGAACCGCCTCCGGGGGCGGCGCCGGCCGCAGGGGCGACGAGACCGTCGAGGTCAGCCGCGATGACGAGACCATCGAGGACCTTTCGGCCGTGGGGCAGCCGGTCATTGCCGACGTGCTGGGCGGAGTGGTGATCCTCGAGTCGGAGACCTGAGTGGCGGCCGACGTCCTCCGCGTGGCCCCGAGGACGTAGCCCACAGAGCCCCCGAGGAGCCCGCTAGTCTTCGCGGGTGCAACAAGCGGCGATCGGCGAGATGCCACCCTTCTACGAGGTGTCCAGGAAGACGGTCGGCACCATGCTGCGTCTGGTGCTGCGGCCCACGATCAACGGGATCGAGAACATCCCGACTAGCGGGCCGGTCATTCTGGCGAGCAACCACCTGTCGTTCTTCGACAGCATCGTCATCCCGCTCGCCTCACCCCGACACGTCGCGTTCCTGGCCAAAGAGGAGTACTTCACCGGCACCGGCGTGCGCGGCGCCATCAACAAGGCGTTCTTCACCGCCGTCGGCGCCATCGGCGTCGACCGCAGCGACCCGCGCGCCGGGCAGCGCTCCCTCGAGATGCAACTCGATGTGCTGCGCGGCGGGGGTGCCGTCGGCATCTACCCCGAGGGCACCCGCTCCCGCGACGGTCGCCTCTACCGGGGCCGCACCGGCGTCGGACACCTCGTGCTCAGCTCCGGCGCCACCGTGCTGCCGGTCGGCCTTGCCGGCACCGAGAACATCCAGCCCGTCGGCAGCCGCTACATGCGCCCCGCCAAGGTGGCGATCACGTTCGGCGAACCACTCGACCTCGCCTCCCGCTACGCCGATCTGCCCACCGGCCGCGCCCGCCGGCAGATCACCGACGACATCATGACCGCCATCGGAGCCATCACCGGGCAGCAGCCCGCCGGGGTGTACAACGAACGCCCCGCCGCCTGATCGCAGCGCCCGCCGCACCACCGACCGCAAGTACCGACCGGACCGCAGCGCCTGGCTCGGCCCTCAGCCCACGAAAGCGGCTGCCTGCATCGACTCGCCTCGCCAGGGCGGACACTGCCGCGGAGACGACGTAGGCTGAAGCGGTGTTCGAAGGCGCCGTGCAAGACCTCATCGACGAACTGGGCAGGCTGCCCGGCATCGGTCCCAAAGGCGCGCAACGCATCGCCTTCCACCTGCTGCAGGCCGACGAGGGTGAGGTCCAGCGCCTCGTCGACGCGCTGCAGGAGGTCAAGCTGAGGGTGCAGTTCTGCGTCACCTGCGGCAACGTCGCGCAGGCCGAGCAGTGCCGCATCTGCGCCGATCCCCGCCGCGACACCAGCACCATCTGCGTCGTCGAAGAACCCAAAGACGTGGTCGCCATCGAGCGCACCCGTGAATTCCGCGGCCGGTACCACGTGCTCGGCGGGGCGATCAGCCCCATGGAGGGGGTCGGGCCCGACGATCTGTCGATCGCGGCGCTGTTCGCCCGCCTCGCCGACCAGGCCGTCACCGAAGTCATCATCGCCACCGATCCCAACCTCGAGGGCGAGGCGACCGCCACCTATCTCGTGCGGGCGCTGAGCACCTTGGGCGTGCGCATCTCGCGCCTGGCGTCCGGTCTGCCCGTGGGCAGCGACCTGGAGTATGCCGACGAGATCACCCTTGGACGTGCATTCGAAGGCAGGAGGCTGCTCAATGCCTGAACTACCTGGCATGCCCGAAGAGGCCGAGGTCATCGACAACGACCTCGCGCACCTGGCCGACGAGACCGCCAACGAGGCGCGGGCCTTTCTCGTGTTGGTACGGCAAGTCGCCGCGGGCGACTCGCCCGACATCGCGATCCCGATGCTGCTACTGGCCGTCTCGCAGGTGCTCGTCACCGGCGCGCGGCTCGGCGCGATCAGCGACGTGGTGCCGACCGAGCGCTTCGAGCCCGATCTGGGCAGCGACGAAGACGTCGAAGGCCTGCGCAACGACCTCGCCCAGCTGCTCGCGGGCCTCGACGAGTACGTCGAGATCGTCGACCCGTTGACGACCACCGAGGTGGGCGGCGGAATGGTGTCCGGCGACATTGCCGATATCGCCGCCGCCTTGCTGCACGGGCTGCGCCACCACGCGCAGGGGCAGATCAGCGAAGCGCTGTGGTGGTGGCAGTTCAGCTACCTGTCGAGTTGGGGCGGGCACGCCGCCAGCGCGCTGCGGGTGCTGCAGTCGGTCATCTCCCACATCCGGCTGGATGCCGATGAGGACGTCGTCGCCGAGGCACAGTTCGACGCCCTGCACGGGGCCTGAGCGCCTCCGACCGTCGCGTCGGCAGCGGTCGGCAGCGGTCGGCCGCTCGTCCCGCGGGCACGTCGAACGGCTAGAGCGTGTCTCCTTGTTCTGCCTGGCGGAGTCTTGTTGTCGGTGGGGCCAGCGGCGATGAGGATGCCGCGCAGGAGGATGCCGTCGGCTAGCGCTCGCGGGGCCTTGGGCGCCCTGGGTGTTCGCCGCACGAGCTACTGGGTGGTGACGGTGAGTGGGGCGCTGCTCAGCTTGTTGCGTTCGGGCGGCTGGGCCACGGTGCGGGCGTCAGCGTCCACCGGGAGCGTCGGCCCGTCCATCGTCGCCGTTGTGGTCGTCGCCGCTGTCGCTGGCGCTGCTGTCGATACCGCTGTTGTGGTCGCTGTCGCCGCCGTCGCTGTCGTCGCCGTCGCCGTCGCCGTCGCTGTCGTCGCCGTCGCCGTCGCCGTCGCCGTCGCCGTCGCTGTCGTCGCTGTCGCCGCCGTCGTTGTGGCAGTCGTTGTTGCCGCTGTCGTGCTTGGTGAGGTGTCGTTGCTGCGGGGTTGGTTGCCGATGGGGGTGCCGTCGGCGCGCGTCCACGCGACCCCGGTGGGGGTGACTGTTCCGACGTGCCCGTGCCGGTGGATGACGGTGTGGTGATGGCGGCAGACGCAGGCCATGTTCCAGTCGACCGTGGGCCCGCCGTTGGCCCAGTGGATGAGGTGGTGTTTGTCGGTCCAGGCCGCCGGTATTCGACACCCCGGGTAGGTGCACGTCTTGTCCCGCAACTCCAGCGCGGTCACCAATCCCGGCTTGGCGAGCCGGTGGGCGTGGCCCAGGTCGAGGAGTTCGCTGCGGGTGCCGAGGACGGCCGGGATGATCTGGGCGTCGCAGGCCAGCATCCGCACGTCCGCGGGTGAAAGGACCTGCCCGTAGCGGGTCGTCCCGCAGCCGGCGACGCTGGAGCGGATGGTGTGGTGCCCCAGCGCGTCGGAGCCGAGAACGCCGGCGCTGCTGGCCACGAGCGTGCCGTGCCCGCAGCACGGTCCGTTGCCAGGGTTGTCGGGGCTGCTTGCGTGGCCGTCACCTCGGTTGCGCGTGGCGGGCGTGTCGCTGTCGCTGGGCGTCGCGGCGAAAGCGCCGAGGTGAGCGCCGT
>NZ_BAHD01000139.1 GCF_000298215.1 Kineosphaera limosa NBRC 100340
GGGGCGGCCACCGCCGGGTCGTGCCCGGCCGGGGGTGGATCGTGCGGTGCGGCTCCGTAGGCCTGGGCCACGGGTCGGCGCGGTCGCCTCGGTGTCATCGCCGGGCGCGGCGGCAGCGGGCCGGCGGTAAAGCCGTGCCCGTCGGTGGAGTGGGCGGCCTCCTGCGCGCCCCACGGATCGTGCGGGCCCCGCGCATCGGGCACGCCCTGCTGGGGGTGGAGTCCACGGGCGTCGTGCAGTCCGAGCGGGGCCTGCGCGGGCGGCGACTCGTGGTGCTCGAGGTGGGGAGCCGGGTCCGCGACTACCGAACCGGGGGCCGCCGCGAGCAGCCGCCGCATGAGGGCGCGGGAAGCGTCGTCGGCGGGCGCGGTGTGCAGCGCGGCCGCCGCGTGCTGGATGGCCTCGTCGAGGGCGCCGTGTTCGGCGAGCAGCTCGGCCAGATGCCGGCGCAGGGGCACGTCGCTGGGGGCCGCCTGGACGGCGGTGCGCATGCTCGCCACCAGCGGATCGCTCTCCACTGCACCAGCGTACGTGGACCCCGGGCCTGCCCCGGACCGCAACTCGTAGGGTTGGGGGGTGCGTCACACCGATTCCGCTGCCCGCTCTTTCGCCCGCAGGGTGCGCGCACGGCGGGCCCTGGTGGGCGCCGCTACCGCCGCCGCGCTCGTTCTCTCCGGGTGCTCATCGCCGTACGACGGGGCCGCATCGACTGACGGCCGCTCTCCCGGCGCCCCGGGCACCGCGGCTCCATCGCGCCCGGCCGTGACCCCCACGGCGACGGCCCACCCGCCGAACGACGCGGTCGGCCGCCAAATGAGCTGGATGCTCGGGCAGATGAACACCGACCCGGTGTCCAGCGATGTGAGCTCGCGGTTCACCGAGCAGTTTCAGGCGGAAGTGCCGCCGGCGCAGTGGCTCGTGATGCTCGGGCAGCTGCGGGCGCAGGCACCGTGGGTGCTGGAGTCGGTGACCAGCGACGGCAAGGCCGGTTCGGCCTCCGTCGTCGCCCAGGGCCGTCGCTACTCCCTGACGATGACGGTCGACGACGCGGGTCGCATCGACGGCGCCCTGCTCAAGGAGGGCGCGCAGGGCGAGACCGCGACCACCTGGCCCCAGGTCGAGCAGCGCGCCCAGCTGGCCGCGCCGCAGGTCTCGATCCTGGCGGCGACCGTGGGCGACGACGGCTCCCTGGAGGTCGTACACCGCAGCGGGGAGCAGGGGGTGCGGCCGATCGCGTCGATGTTCAAGCTGTACGTGCTGGCGGCGGTCGCCGAGCAGGTCCGCGACGGCGCGCTGAGCTGGGACCAGCAGTTGAGGCTCACCGCGCAAGACAAGACGCTGCCCTCGGGCACCCTGCAGGAGCGCCCCGACGGCACCGCCGTCACGGTCCGCGAGGCCGCCGACCTCATGATCCGCATCTCCGACAACACGGCCACCGACCTGCTGATGCGCGCCGTCGGCGAGGACACGGTGCGCGCGGCCGCCGCCCGTGCGGGCGCGACCCACCCCGAGGGCATCACCCCGTTCCTGACCCCGCGGCAGATGTTCTGGTTGGGATACGGCGACGCGCCGCAGGCCCTGGACGCCCGCGCGAAATGGGCGGCCGCCGATGCGCAGACCCGCGCGCAGCTCCTCGAGCAGGTGCCGATGCCTGGGCCCGGCCCGGAGAACATCGATATGACGAGCACGCCGTGGCGCTCCGGCGTCGGCTGGTTCGCCACCCCGCAGGAGGTCGTGCAGGCCCACCTCTATCTCGACACGCTCGCCGGTGACGCGGCGTTGGCACCGCTCCGGGAGATCCTCACGAAGAACGGCGGCATAGCGGTGCCCGACTGGTCGGAGCAGGCCTTCAAGGGCGGCTCCGACAGTGGAGTGATCGCGTTGAGCTTCCTGGCTCCACCACCGCAGGGCACGCAGCGGCGGCAGGCCCTCGTCATGATCGGCACCGGCGAGCGCCCCGTCGATGAGGAGACATTCGTCGCGGCCACCGCCGACGCCGCCCGCCTGCTCAGCGAACACCGCTGAGCCCCACCTCGACGCCCCACCCCTCGACGCCCCAAACCCTCGACTCAGGGGCCGGTCAGGGCTCGATGAGACGGTCCACCAGCGTCGGGAGGCCGACGGCGGCGGTGATCCGCCACGAAAGGTCGACCCCGGCGGACAGGGGCGTCTCCTGCGGGTTGACCTCGACGACGGGCACGCCGTGCCCGCGGGCGATGTCGGGTAGGCCGGCAGCCGGGTGCACCAGGCCGGAGGTGCCGACGACCAGCACGAGATCGGCCTCCAGCAGCGCATCGACCGCGCCGTCGAAGGCCCCGGACGGCAGCATCTCGCCGAACCACACGACACCCGGGCGGATGGCGGCCCTGCAGTCGGGGCAGCGTGGCGGGTCGAGTCGTTCGACGGGCTCCGCGGGCACCTCGATCGGGCCGTCGTACGGCGCCGCGCAGGCCTCGCAGCGGAAGGCGCGCAGGCTGCCGTGCAGATGCGCCAGCACCTGGCTGCCGGCCCGTTCGTGCAGGTCGTCGACGTTCTGCGTGACGATGTCGACACGCGCCTTCCTCCCCCAGGCAGCCAGCGCCGTGTGGCCGGCGTTCGGGTGCACCCCGCGGACGAGCCCGAGGCGCCAGGCGTACCAGGCCCACACCAGCGGCCGGTCGGCCTCCCAGGCGTCCGGGGTCGCGAGCATCGTGGGGTCGAAACGCTCCCACAGGCCGGTCTGCGCCTGCCGAAACGTCGGCACCCCGGACTCCGCCGACATGCCGGCGCCGCTGAGCACCACCACCCGGCGAGCCGCTGCGGCCCGGTCGAGGAGCCACTCGGACTCCCGCGGCGACAGGCCCCTCATCGGCGCTGCCAGTTCAGTCCGGCGGCGCGCAGCCGCTCGCGCACCGTCGCCGGGCTCTGCGGCGCTCCGGCGGCGTAACCGGCCAGCAACTCCTCCACGATCGTCGTCAGCGGCACGGCCTCGAGTTCGGCGCGCGCGTGGGCCCGCGCCAGCAGCACCGGCGGCAACCGGAACATCGTCGGCTTGCGGGGCGCCTGCGGGTCCGGTAACTGCTCGGGCACCGGGGCTCGGCGCGCAGCCTTGGCCGGCCCGGCCAACTCGACGCGCCGCCGCCGGCGCAGCACCCCCAGCGCCTCGGCGTCGCTGATCGGGCCGCGGTCGGCGCTCCACTCCAGGGGCTTGAGCTCCCCCGGCAACGCCTGCTGCGGTCGGGGTTCGCGCACCCCGCCACCGGGCGGGCCGGCGACCTCCGCAGCGCTGCCGATGCAGACCTGCTCATCGCCAGGCATGCCGATCACCCCATCCCGTCCAGGCACCAGGGGTTCACCCTATGTCGGGGACGGAACCGGCTTTGGTCACGACCAGGCCGGTTTCGTCGTCGTGCCCGTTGACGTTGCCGGAGTCGCCGCGGGCAGGCTCGGACCGGCCGCTCTGGGGGTGAACCCTCAGTCCATCGTCATGTGATGCAGATCACTCTGACTGAGCGTCGAGTGAGACGTCGAGAATGCCTGTGCCCCAACGAAACTCACGGCCCATTCAGGCAATCTGAATCCGCCTGTGCTGCAGTGGGTTTCAGCAATTAATAGCGTTGCTACTACC
>NZ_BAHD01000138.1 GCF_000298215.1 Kineosphaera limosa NBRC 100340
CAGGTCACCGGCGTGCTCCAGCAGCGTCGCGGACCCGGCATCAAGCCAGGTCACGAGGTCCGCTGCAGTGGGTTCCATGCCGCCAACGTTATCGAACATAATTAGTAGTTGCAATGGCCTTAATTGCTGAATACGGCTGTGGTGCAGGCGAATTCAAACTGCCTTGAGTGGTTGGCGAGTTCCGTTGCGGCACAAGGGATCTCGCGCCGGTGGAAACCGCTCTGGCGCATGTGATGTGCATCACATGCGCCAGAGTTCCAGGTCTAATCACCGCTCCAGTTCACCGGCGCCGCGCATCCAGGGGCGCCTACCGGGACGCGATCCCGGCAACGCCGGACCCGTGGGGAAGCCACTCGACGCGGGCCGGCCACGCAGTCCTGGGGGCGACCACCGGGCCCGGCCGCGATGATCACCAGCGGCCGGGCAGCACTCGCGCACCGACTTCGCGCCTGCTAACCCGAGACGATCATCGCGTGCTGATCGAACGGGGCGACTCGTCGATGGGCTGATGCGCGCCCCCTGCGCGCCGCTGCGGCATCAGTTGGCAGTGTCAGGCGGGTGCCGTGACGTCTTGAGATCGGCCTGCCACTGGGACCACCAGCTCGCGCCCTGCGCCGAGTCCGCACCGACCCGACCCCGCCTGGCCCGAGGGTTGGCATGATGGGTGCGGGCGGTGACGATGCCGCGGGAGGCTGGTGCGAGCGTGACCCGAGGACCCGCGACCGAGCCGACGGTGGCGAAAGACAGCGCGGTGGCTGCTACCGCCGTGCCGACCGAGCAGCCAACCGAGCGGCCAACCCAGCAGGCGACCACCCAGACGGTCGCGCAGCCGACCACCCAGCGAAGGCGGGTGGCGATCATCGGAGCCGGACCGTCGGGACTGTTCGCGGCGCAGGCGCTCATGTCCCAAGACCGGGTGCCGGTGCACGTCGAACTCTTCGATCGCCTCCCCACCCCGTACGGCCTGCTGCGCTACGGCGTGGCGCCGGACCACGAGAACATCAAGGCCGTCGGTGACGCGCTGGCTCGCACCTTCGACAGCGGCGAGGTGACGTTCTGGGGGCTCATCGAGTTCGGCCGCGATGTCACGCGCGACGAGGTGCTGGCCGGGTACGACGCCGTCATCTACGCGGTGGGCGCCGACGAGGACGTGCGCCTGGGCATCCCGGGCGAGCGGATGATCGGCTCGCGCTCCGCTCGGGAGTTCGTCTCCTGGTACGGCGGGCATCCGGACGCTCGTCGTCAGGACCTCACCGGCGTCACCGGCGCCGCTGCCATCGGTGTCGGCAACGTCGCGGTCGATGTCGCGCGGATCCTGCTCAAGGACCCGGCGGCCCTGGAACGCACCGATATGCCGCCGAGGGTGCTCGTCGAGCTGCACTCCGCCGACGTCCGCGACGTCTGGGTCGTGGGCCGCCGCGGTCCCGAGCACGCCAGCTACACCACCAAGGAGCTGCGCGAACTCGTGTCCCTGCCAGGCGTGCAGGTCAGCATCGACGACTACACCCTCTCCACCATGACCGGCGACCCAGACCCCAAGCTCCCCCGCCGCGTACGCACCAACCTCGAAGTGCTCGCCTCGGCCGCCGCCCGCGAGGTGCCCGACGCCGACCGTCGCCTGCACTTCGAGTTCTGGAGCCGGCCGATCCGCCTCCACTCCGACGACCCCGAGCCCGACGAGGTGGGTGACGACGTCGACCACGAGCGCATCCCCGAAAAGGTCAGCGCCATGGAGTTGGAGCGCACCCGCCTCGACGCCGACGGGAGGGTCGTCGGCACCGGCGAGACCGCGATGGTTGCGGTGCAGTTGGTGTTGCGCGCCATCGGCTACCGCGCCACCCCACTGCCCGACGTGCCGTTCGACACGACCGCGGCCGTCGTGCCCAATGTCGAGGGCCGGGTCGTCGACGAGCAGGGGGTCGTGCAGCCGCGCGAGTACTGCACCGGCTGGGTCAAGCGGGGTCCGCTCGGGGTCATCGGGTCGAACAAGGCGGATGCGGCGCAGACCGTCGCGCACGTCCTCGCCGATCTCGAGGCGGCGCCGATGGCCACCGCCGCCACCGGGGCGCCGGTCCGACTGGATGTCGTGCAGCTGCTGCGGGAGCGTGGTCGCGCCCCCAGCACGTACGAGGACTGGCAGGCCATCGACAGCGCCGAGATCGAACGCGGCCAGGACCTGGGGCGCGTGCGCACCAAGCTCGGCTCCTGGCAAGAGTTGCTCGCCCAGGTCGCCGGGAGCCGTCTTGCCGGCGCTGCAGGGGGAGCGGTAGGGGAGGTCGCCGCAGAGCGGGCTCCTGAGCCGTCATGAACGCGGCGGCGAACCGGGCTGCCCCATGCGACCGGCCCGCGGACTCGCGGTAGCGGCCCTGGCGGCGGCTCTTGCGACCCTGAGCGCGCTCGCCGGCTGCTCGACCTCCGAGCCCATCCCGGCGGGCCCGCCCAGCCTCGCAACGCCCACGGTCAACACCCCTGGGTCGGTCGCACCGCCCGCCGAGGCGCCTGCGCGGCCGTTGCCCGCGCGGCCCCTGCGCTGGGAGCCGGTCGCCCTGCCCGCCGGGGTGGCGCCGATCCGGCTGGCCGCCGAGGGCGACCGCGTGCTCATCGGAGGCCAAGCGGCGCAGGCGCGACCCACGATGTACGCCGTCTCCGGTTCGGCGGAGCCGCGCGCGCTGACTCTGAAACCCGACCCGCGGTCTCCCTACGCGGCCATCGCGCGGTGGCACTCCCTCGAGCTGCGCGACCAACGCCTGACGGCGATCGGCGGAGCCCCCGGTGGTGCGCACGCCAATACGCGGTGGACCGTCTGGGATGCCGACCTGTCCGGCGACCTGTCCGGGGACCTGTCCGGCGACCCGGCGCAGACCCGCATCATCGAACGGCCGCAGACCTTCGAAACGTTCGGCGGCTGGTCGGCCGGCGGGCTCGTCGACGCGGTCGCCACCACGCAGGGCCGCTACCTCGTCGGGTCGTGGAACGGCGTCACTGGCCTCGACATCGCCGTCTGGCGCGAGCGCGAGCTGCGTTGGGAACGCGGCGACTCCGCGGGCACCCCGCTGGCCAGTTCGCGCAGCGCGTTGACGGGCGCGGTGGCCGCCACCTCCACCGGCCCGGCGATCCTCGTGGCCGGATCGGTCACGCACCTCGACGGGCCGCCGCGGCGGGCGGCCGCGGTCTGGCGCTCCACCAGCGGCGACACCGGCTGGACCCGCCTGGACCTACCCGACCCGGGCCGCGCCAGCGAGGCTCGCTCGGCTGCCTGCACCACTGACGGCTGCGTGGTTGCCGGCGTGGTCGACGGCCGATACGCCTTGTGGTGGGTTCCCTCGGTCGGGGCTCCCACGCGAGTCGGCGGCGTCCCCGAACGAGCAGTGGGGGCGCGCCTGAGCGTTCCGGCGCCCCTGCTGCGAGGCCAGCAGCTGTGGTGCCCGATCGGCGGTGAGATTCTCGAGCGCGCCAACGGCTCCTGGTCGGTCCGCACCGGCCCCTCCGCTCGCACCGGCCCCTCTGCCCCAGCCGGGCCCGAACTGCTGGACGTCGTGGCGACCCCGGCGATCGTCTACGCCATCGTCGGCACGCCCGGCGCGCCCACCAGCGCTCAGCTGTGGCGCACCACCTGGGCCGAGAGTGGGACTTTCGGCGAAGAGGCGGGT
>NZ_BAHD01000137.1 GCF_000298215.1 Kineosphaera limosa NBRC 100340
TGCACGGCGAGGCGTTCGTCGTCACGAACGGCGAGCCCCGCCCGGTCAGCGAGATCTTCGCGGCGTGGGCGCGCGCCGGCGGGGCCGACCCCGCCCCCAAGCGGGTGCCCACGCGCGTGGCCCTGGTGGCGGGCACGCTCGTCGACGGCATCACCGCGGTCCGCCAACGCGTCGGCCGGCCACCGGCCGACCCACCCCTGACCCGCTTCCTCGTCGAGCAACTCACGACAGCACACTGGTTCGACCAGCGCCGAACCCGGGACGCGCTCGAGTGGACCCCGCGGGTGAGCCTCGACGAGGGGCTGGACCGCCTGGCCGCCGCCTACCGCGACGCCGGTTGACGCCCCGACCACGGCGCACCGACCTCCCCGCCTTAGCTGTTGCGCCCGGCCGGCGCCACCGTCTCCGGTAATTCACCAGGTGATCACCGCCGACCCGCCGCGCCGAGCAGCACCGATCGGCGAGAATGGGCGGCAACCCACCTTTCGCCGAGCGAGGAGCCACGAATGACCGACCTGGCCCAGAGCGCAGTCTTCGAGAACATGCGCGAATACATCGACAAGCTGCGCTCCGAGGGGTACACGGTCAGCCACGACGACCACGGGTCGGACCCCGACCTCATCGACCCTGGTGGCTCCGCGGTCGACACCTGGCGCGAGAGCTACCCCTACGACGAGCGGATGACCCGCGAGGAGTACGAGGTCGAGAAGTACCAGCTGCAGGTCGAGCTGCTGAAGTTCCAGTACTGGACCCAAGACACGGGCCGCAAACACCTCCTGCTCTTCGAGGGCCGCGACGCCGCCGGCAAGGGCGGCACCATCAAGCGCTTCACCGAGCACCTCAACCCCCGCGCCGCCCGGGTCGTCGCGCTGACCAAGCCGACGGAGCGGGAGCTCGGCCAGTGGTACTTCCAGCGCTACGTCGAGCACCTGCCGACCGCCGGCGAGATCGTGCTCTTCGACCGCTCCTGGTACAACCGGGCCGGGGTCGAGCGCGTCATGGGGTTCTGCACACCGGAGCAGTACAGCCAGTTCATGCACCAGGCGCCGCTCATCGAGAATGCGCTCATCGACTCCGGGATCTCGCTGACCAAGCTGTGGTTCTCGGTGACCCGCCGCGAGCAGCGCACCCGCTTCGCCATCCGCCAGATCGACCCGGTGCGCCAATGGAAGCTCTCGCCGATGGACCTGGAGTCCCTCGACCGCTGGGGCAAGTACACCGAGGCCAAGGAAGAGATGTTCCGGCGCACGGACACCGACCTGGCGCCGTGGACGACGATCAAGAGCAACGACAAGAAGCGGGCCCGCATCAACGCGATCCGCTTCTTCCTCAACCAGTTCGACTACGACGGCAAGGACGCCGAGGTCGTCTACGCGCCCGACCCGCAGATCGTGCGGCGCGGGCTGACCGCCGTCGACGACTGATCGCGGCCTAGACACACCGCTGGGGCGGTGTGACCCCTTGCCGATCGGCAGAGGTCACACCGCCCCAGTCGTTGTGTCTGACTTACCTGACGATGCTCAGCAGGATGCCGGCGACGGCGACCGTGCCCGCAACGGTGACGAACACGTTCGAGAGGCGGCCGCGGTAGGGGGCCAGGGCCGGCACGCGGCGGATGGCGATCATCGGCATGAGGTACAGGACGCTGGCGATGACCGGGCCGGCGAGGGTCTCGATGAGGCCGAGGATGCTCGGGTTGGCGATGGCCGCGGCCCACGTGGTGAGGAAGATGAAGGCGGCGATGGCCTTGCGCAGCATGCCCTCGTCGAGGCGGCCGCCGCGCGAATCGGCGACACCGCGGACGATGCCGGCGGCACCCTCGGCGGCACCGAGGTAGTGGCCGAAGAACGAGGACATGATGGCGACGATCGCCACGGCCGGGCCCAGGTAGCCGATGAACGGGCTGCCGTGCACGTTGGCCAGGTAGGAGAGCACCGGCAGGTTGGCCTCGCGGGCGGCGGCCAGGCCGTCGGGGCCGAGGGCGAGCACGCAGGACCACACGAAGCCCATGGCGAAGATCACCAGCAGCAGGGTCGTGCGGCGCAGCACGTGGGAGGCCTT
The DNA here is from genome assembly GCF_000298215.1 of Kineosphaera limosa NBRC 100340. Taxonomy (GTDB): domain Bacteria; phylum Actinomycetota; class Actinomycetes; order Actinomycetales; family Dermatophilaceae; genus Kineosphaera; species Kineosphaera limosa. The sequence goes on from NZ_BAHD01000137.1 coordinate 2,062, forward strand.
GGCGGGAGCGTCGGTGCCGTAGCGACCGCGCATCGCCACAGAGAACTGTGAAATGGCCGGGGAGAAGTTGAAGGCGAAGATGAGCACGGGGATGATCAGCCAGACCGACATGGCCAGGTCACCGGCCGAGGGCACGGGCGCGGACAGCAGGCTGCCGACCTGCCACGACGGGATGAGGTAGAGCGTGACGCCGAGCAGGATGGCCAGCAGCGGGTAGACGAGCCATTCGGTGACGAGCAGCATGATGCGCTGACCGGCGATCATGACGCCCATCATGAGGGCGACGAGCACGCCCGACAGCAGCCACCGCGGCGCCGAGGGCATGCCGAGCTGGTTGACCATGAGGCTGTCGACGGTGTTGGTGATGCCGACGCCGTAGATGAGGACGATCGGGTAGATCGCGAGGAAGTACAGCAGCGTGATGAGCTTGCCGGCGCCCTCACCGAAGTAGTCACGGACGACGGCCGTGATGTCGCTGTCACCGTCGGTGCGCGGCGAGGCGCAGACCAGGCGGGACAGGCCGCGGTGCGACAGGTAGGTCATCGGGCCGATGAGCGCGGTGACGATGAGCAGCGGCCACAGGCCACCCGCGCCGGCGTTGATCGGCAGGAACAGGATGCCGGCGCCGATCGCCGTGCCGAACAGACTCAGCGTCCAGCCCGTGTCGTACTTCGTCCACTGTCGGCTCGTGCCGGCCTCGGCCTCCCGGCCGGTCGCCTCCTGGACGACCTCCGCTTGTGTTGACACCCGTCTGCCTTTCGCTTAGCGGTGCTGCTGCGACGATCCGGTTGGATCGCCAAGTCTTGTGTGTGGTTTGTCGTGATTCAGCGCTGTGGTGATTCAGCGCTGTCGTGATTGAGCCGCTGTTGTGATTGAGCGTGGTGCTGGATTCAGCAGGCGACGACGCTGACGGCGAGGCCGCCGCGGGAGGTCTCCTTGTACTCCTCGCGCATGTCCGCACCGGTGCGGCGCATCGTCTCGATCGCGACATCGAGCGAGACGTAGTGGCTGCCGTCGCCGTGCAGGCTCATGCGGGCCGCGTTGATCGCCTTGGCGCTGGCGACCGCGTTGCGCTCGATGCAGGGAATCTGCACGAGGCCACCGACCGGGTCGCAGGTCAGCCCGAGGTTGTGCTCGATGCCGATCTCCGCGGCGTTCTCGACCTGCTGGGGCGTGCCGCCGAGCACCTCGCAGAGGGCGCCGGCCGCCATGGAGCAGGCCGAGCCGACCTCGCCCTGGCAGCCGACCTCGGCGCCGGAGATCGACGCGTTGCGCTTGAACAACGTGCCGATGGCGGCGGCGGTCAGCAGGAAGCGCACGACCCCCTCCTCGTCGGCGTCGGGCACGAAGTTGACGTAGTAGTGCAGGACCGCCGGGATGATGCCGGCCGCGCCGTTGGTCGGGGCGGTGACGATGCGTCCGCCGGAGGCGTTCTCCTCGTTGACCGCGAGGGCGTAGAGGCCGACCCAGTCCAGGGGGGCCAGGGGGTCGAGCGCCCGGCGGGTGGCGACCGCGGCACCGGCCTGTAGGCCCTCGGCGGCGGGCGCCGACTCCGGCGTCGCGG
>NZ_BAHD01000136.1 GCF_000298215.1 Kineosphaera limosa NBRC 100340
CCAACCACGCCACAACGACACCTCGCCTGCCGCGACGGCGACGACGGCCACGACGACGACCACGACCACGACGACGACCACGACCACGACCACAACGAAGGCGACCACAGCAGCGACAGGGAACACGACGGCGGTCGCGACAACGACGACCACGCCCACAGTGGCAACTGCGTCAGCGACGGCGGCAACGACGATGGACGGGCCGACGCTCTCGATAGGCGCTGACGCCCGCACTCCGGCCCAGCCGGCCGAAGGTAAGAAGCTGAGCAGCGCCCCACTCACCGTCGGCACCCAGTAGCGCGGGCGGCGAACACCCAGGGCACCCAGGGCACCCTGGGCACCCTGGGCACCCTGGGCACCCTGGACCCAGCGAACGCCAGCCGACGGGCGTCCTGCTCAGCGGCATCCTCATCGGCGACAGCCCCCACTGCGCCAAGACTGCGCCGAGCAAGAACAAGGAGGCACGCTCTAGCAGCAGGGCGCCGGGGGTCAGACGGGCCAGCCGCCCTCGGGGAAGCGCCGGGTGACGGCCGCGGCGATGTCGAGGTAGGCCTCCCGGGTCGCGGGGGCCAGCTGCTCCCAGTCAATGAGCGCGCCGTCGGCGACGTGCGGGTCGGAGGGGACGACGATGAGGTCGGCCGCCTGCGACAGGTGCTCGCGGACCGCGTCCTTGTTGACGCTGCCGCTGACGATGTCCTTGGCCGTCAGCACGACGATGCTGGTGCGGGCCAGATGCTCGAAGCCGTGCTGTTCGAGCCACGAGATGGAGTCCGCCGCGCGCTTGGCGCCGGTGATCGACCACGACGCCGGGATGACGACCGTGTCGGCGAACTCCAGGATCCCCCGCATCAGCGGGTGGGTCACGCCGGTGCCGCAGTCGACCTGCACGACGTTGTAGTACCGCTGGACGACCCCCATGATGCGGCGGAAGTCCATGGAGCTCAACGAGTCTCCGAGCTCAGGGTTCGGCTCGCCCGGCAGCATCGTCAGGCGTCCCGCCGTGACCGTGTACTGCGAGAGGTCGTCCAGGCTGCCGATGCGGTCGACGTTGGCCGACAGACCCGTGATGCCGGCTTCGCTGCGGCCGACGAGCCGCTCGGCCAGGTCGCCGGCGTCCGGATTGGCGTCGATGGCGAACACCGGGTCGGGGCGCAGGTTGGCCATCGCGATGGAGGTCGCGGCGGTCGTTGAGGTCTTGGAGATGCCGCCCTTGAGGCAGAAGAAGGCGGTGACGTGCTTGCCGCGCAGCTGGCGCGCGATCTGGCGTTCCCGCTCGCGGATGCGCTGCTCCTTCTCCGACAGGCCCGGGTTCCACTTGCCGAGGGTCCAGTCGTAGGCCAGCCCCCGCCAGCCCAACCGCGGGCGCGGCCGGCGGCGCCGGATCATCGGCGGGTCCTCCGGGCCGTCCCAGTGCGGATCGCTCGTGTGCCCCGTCGGATGCTCGCCGGGAGCTCGGCGGGTCGGCACGACCGACGCGCCGGCCCCCGCCAGCGCGGAGCCCGAGCCCGTCGACTCGTCCGAGCTCGAGTCGGAGCCCGTGTGGGAGGTGGTGTCAGAGGTCGCGTCTGAGCTCGTGTCGGGCTGCGAGGCGGGCACGCCGCGGTTCTCGCGCTCGGCTGACCGGTGGGCGGCGGGGCGGGCGGTGCGATCGACGCCTGGCCGCAGGTCCTGGCCTGACTTGGCGTACGGACTGGGCGGGACGCCCACGTCAGCCCGCTGGTCCCGCTGGTCCCGCTGGTCCCGCTGGTCCCGCTGGTCACTGTGCTGGCGGTCGTCGGCGGTCTGCGCGGCCGCTGCGCCGGGCGCGCCGCGCTCGGCGTCGACTCGTGGAGAGGAGGGGCGAGTGTTTGGAGCGCTCATGCCGGGTCGGCCGCCTAGAGATCGTGGTCGGGAGGGGAGGTCTGCAGGTCGGAGAATGCCGCGCGGCCCCCGCCGCGACGTGGTCGCGTTCGGGGGCCGGCCGTGTGGATCAGGACGCCTTGGCGCGCTCGCGGCGGCGGGCCGCGGCGTTGTGCCCGCGGCACTCGTCGCAGCGGCAGCCGCGGCGGTAGGCGTTCAGCGAGCCGTCGCCGACGGGGTGGGTCGGGGTGCGGTCGGTGTCCCCGAGGGTGCGGGAGCGTGAGGCCACCGACACCTTGTGCGCGACCGGCCGCACGGCGGCGACGATCTCGGCGAAGTAGTGGCGCCGCTGCCGCGTGGTCATCGAGGCGCGGTACCCGATGTCGTTCATGCGCAGCGCCTCGGACAGGCAGTCCTGCCAGACCGGGCAGTCGGCACAGATCGCCCGCAGGCGGGCGGGCACCTGCTCCTCTTCGTACTCCGGCGTCCAGTCGTTGGTGCCGCCGCCTTCTCCGGTCCCGCGGCAGGCCGCGCGCTGGTCCAGGATGCGCGAGGGTCGGCGAACCTTCTCGCGCAGCACCGTCATCGTCAGCCCCCCAGCCGGCGTGATCACGGTCGATGGAACCCCCGGGTTTTCGGTCATGGCCTTCATAACGCCCCCATTCGTTTGGCCATCAGCAATCGATTGGAAGTCTCCGCAAACAACGCTGCCGGTGTCAAGAAAACTTGAGCCTCAGCGACGACCCTCCGCTCCAGCCGACGGGGCCCTCATCGGGCCCGCCGGTGGGTCCGGAGGCGACGGGATTCGCAGCGGCGGCGGAGACGACCCTGCTGGTCGGCGCGGCGCGGCAAGCCGCAGGCCGCAACGAATTCCGTTGTTGGACAACCGATCAAGACAATTGTACCGATTCGTCGCAGGCGACCCGAAAAAGCGCCCCGCCCGCTCCCGAGCATCGTATATACAGTCGCTCCCCCAAGGCCGGGTCGCCCGGAGCGGGGGCGGCGCAGTTGTCGACGCAACGACCGATTCGTGAGACAGATCACATCTCGCGCCGAAGGCCTGCGCACCGACGAACATCGGCCGGGCCCAACCCGCCGAGCGCGACGACCAAGACATGTGGGGCGGTTGTGGGCACCGCCGGGGCTGCCTAGGGTGTCCCGCGTCGGGTGGGCGACTTGCGGTCGGTCATTGTGCCGGTCCATCGGGGCGGCCTGGAGCCGGCCTTGGACGCGCAAACTTGGGGGGCGACGTGGTGCAGGTTATGGCGGCGGACGAGGGCGCGGTGTGCGCCCCCGCCGACGGCCCGCCCGATGGGTTCATGACGGCGGAGATGATCGCCTCGGCCCTGGCCAAGGTCACCGGCAAGCGGGCGATCCCCGCCTCCACGATCCGCGGCATGGCCAGCCGCGACCAATTACCCGCACCGACCAGCCGCAAGTGGGGTCGGCGCAACCTGTGGTCCAGCGAGGAGATCCAGGAGTGGCTGGCCCAGCGGCAAGCGCGGCACGTCCCGCGGGCGACCGTGCGTCAGATCCAGCGACGCCTGACGATCCTCGACGAGCAGGCCCGCGCCTCGGGCAACGACGCCCGACTCAAGCAGGCGGTGCGCTCCGCCTACCGGCGCGGCCTGTCGTTCCAGCAGATCGCGGACGCCATCAAGGTCAAGAACGGCGACCACCACCCCAGCCGCGAGGCCGTCCGCCTGCGCTTCAGCCCCTATCTGTAACGGGCAAAGACCAGTCAGTCACGGGCGACGGCAGGCTCACCCCAGGCGCCCGGCGCGCACGGCGTCGGCGATCCGCTCTCCCTCGGTGACGGCCCGCTCGAAGGCCGCGCCGCAGTGTTCGATCCACACGGTCAGGCCGTCGCGGGAGCCGGTGGCGAAGGCCGCCAGGGCGCCGGCGTAAGCGGTGGGTCCGAGTTCGGCGTGCCCGAACTCGGGCACGGCCACGCCGGTCGCGTCCAGCCCGCGGGCTGTGAGCACGGCACGTTCGGCGGCGCGGGCCACCAGGGCGTTGCCGCCGACGAACGGACGCACGAGGGCGACCTCGGCGTGCACCAAGGCGGCGACCAGCAGCGCCGGCACGTCGGGGGCCGCGAGCACCTCCCCGAGCATCGCCAGCCGGGGGCCCGGATCGCTCGGCGGTGCGGGCAGCATGGCGAACTCCGTCGGCCCGTGAGGCGCCTCCGAGCCCGCGGCCGAACCGCGCGGGCGGCCCAACGCCGACGCCGGGCCCAGCG
>NZ_BAHD01000135.1 GCF_000298215.1 Kineosphaera limosa NBRC 100340
CGGCCGGGACCGTGCGGGCCACTCCGCTGGCGGCGGCCGCCTTGGGCGCGGGGCCGACCCACCCGAGCACGAGCGCATCCTCGCCGCGCAGGAAGCGGTGACAGCGCACCCCTCCGGTTGCGCGGCCCTTGCCGGGATACTCGGCGAACGGCGTCGCCTTGATCGACGCGCCGGTCGTGCCGGTGCCCGCGACCGTGACGACGACAGGATCGGTGGCGGGGTCGACCGCGCCGAACCAGAGCGCTTGGGCGCCGGCCGCGAGCTTGATGCCCGCCATGCCGCCAGCGGCTCGGCCCTGCGGGCGCACCTTGTCGGCGCCGAAGTGCAGCAGCTGCGCGTCGCTCGTGACGAAGACGAGTTCTTCGGTGCCGGTAGCCAATTCGATGGCGCCGACCACTCGGTCTGCAGGCTTGAGGGTGATCGCCTCCCACTCGTCCCGGCCGGCCGGGACGTCGGTGGTGACCCGCTTGACGACGCCGGCTGCCGTGCCGAGCGCCAACCCGGGGGAGTCGGGCGCCAGCGACATGATCGTCAGCGGCTCCTCGCCCTTGCCCAACTCCACGAAGGCCGACAGCGGCACGCCTCCGGAGAGATTGGGTGCGCCGTGCGTCGGCGGCAGCGTCGGTAGGTCGAGCGCCGGCAGCCGCAGCACCCGACCGGCCGTGGTGACGAGGGCGAACTCCCCGCGGACGGTCGTCGGGACGACAGCCAGGATCGCGTCGTGCTTGGCGCGTTTGCCGTCGCTGCTCAGCGGTTCGGTGTCGGTGGTGCGAGCCAGCAATCCGGTGGTCGACAGGAGCACGAGGCACGGGTCGTCGCCGACCTCCAGCGGGATGCCCGCCGACTTACCCGCCGCACCGCTTGGAGCCGGGCCGGCGGACTCCAGCAGCACCGTCCGGCGCGGGGTGCCGAGCTTCTCCGCGACCTCCTGCAGCTCGGTGCGCACGAGGCCGCGCAACAGCGACTCGTCGGCGAGCAGCTCACGCAGCTGCGCGATCTGCTCCTGCAGCTGCGACTGCTCGGTCTCCAGCTCGAGGCGGCTGAACTTCGTCAGGCGCCGTAGCTGCAGCTCCAGGATGTAGTTGGCCTGCGCCTCGGTGAGCGCGAAGACGTCCATGAGGCGCGCGCGCGCCGTGGCGGTGTCGTCGCTGGAGCGGATGAGCTGGATGACCTCGTCGATCGAGAGGATCGCGATGAGCAGACCCTCGATGAGGTGCAGCCGCTCCTCGCGCTTGCGCAGCCGGTGTTCGCTGCGGCGGCGCACGACCCCGATGCGGAAGTCGATGTAGACGGCCAGCAGCTCGCGCAGCCCCAGGGTGCGGGGCTGGCCGTCGACGAGGGTGACGTTGTTGATGCCGAAGCTGTCTTCCAGCGGGGTCAGCTTGTAGAGCTTCTCGAGCACCGCCTCGGGGTTGAAGCCGTTCTTGATCTCGATGACCAGGTGCAGGCCGCGCTTGCCGTCGGTGAGGTCTTGCAGGTCGCTGATGCCCTGCAGCTTCTTGGACCGCACCAGCTCCTGGATCTTCGTCGTCACCTTCTCCGGGCCCACGAGGTAGGGCAGTTCGGTGACGACGATGCCCTTGCGGCGCGGGGTGACGTTCTCGATGCGGCAGGTTGCGCGGGTACGGAAGGTGCCGCGACCGCTCTCGTAGGCGTCGCGGATGCCCTCGAGGCCGACGATGCGGCCGCCGCCGGGCAGGTCGGGGCCGGGCACGAACCGCATGAGGTCGGCCAGGGTGGCCTCGGGGTGGTCGATGAGGTGGCAGGCCGCGCCGACGACCTCCGTGAGGTTGTGCGGGGGCATGTTGGTGGCCATGCCGACGGCGATGCCGGCGGCACCGTTGACCAGCAGGTTCGGGTACGCGGCGGGCATGACCGCGGGCTGCATGAGCTGGTCGTCGTAGTTCGGCACGAAGTCGACGGTGTTCTCGTCGAGGCTCGTGACCATCGGCAGGGCGGCCGCCGCCATCCGCGCCTCGGTGTACCGCGAGGCCGCCGGGCCGTCGTCGAGGGAGCCGAAGTTGCCGTGCCCGTCGACGAGGTTCAGGCGCATGGTGAACGGCTGGGCCATCCGCACGAGCGCGTCGTAGATCGCGCCGTCGCCGTGCGGGTGGTACTTACCCATGACGTCACCGACGATGCGGCTGGACTTCACGTGGCCGCGGTCGGGCCGCAGCCCCATCTCGTGCATCCCGAACAGGATTCGCCGCTGCACCGGCTTCAGGCCGTCGCGCGCATCGGGCAGCGCCCGGGAGTAGATGACCGAGTAGGCGTATTCGAGGAACGCCCCCTGCATCTCCTCCTCGACGTCGATGTCGACGATCCGCTCCTCGAAGTCCTCCGGGAGCGTGGGCTCGCTGCTGCGCCTACGTGCCATGGGTGCGTGCGCGTCCTCTCGTTGGGCTGTGGCCGGACCCCTCATCCTCGCCGATCAGCACAGCAACTGAGCACGCGGCACGCGGAACCCCTCCCCTCCACCCGCCGAAAGTCACACCTTGGGGCGAGCTTCAGAGAATCGGCTCTGGATGTCGCCGCGAACTGTGCCTCTCGGCGGTGGGTAGCTGAGTCAGGATTCGCACCAGTATTCCGGCCGGGCCACAAAGTGAGCCTCGCCGGCGTCGTTCGGGACGACAGTAGCCACTTCGAGCTTCAATTCTTGGGCGGGCGACGTCGGGTCCTGGTAACGGAGGGTCCACGCTGGCCACTGGCTGGCGACGTATCCCAGCGGCGCCCGCGAGACGACGGCGGTTCGGCGGGGTTGGTCTCGGCGAGCGAGGTCCATCGCGGCCTCGCGGGGCGTGTTGCCCCAGCCTTGGGCATCGGTGTCGAACACCGAGAGCGCGGGGCACACGTGCGAGAGGTCGCTGCCCAAGTACATGCCGTCGGGGTCGACGACGCGCAGATCTACAAAAGCCGATCGGTCGTCACTGCAGGAGAGTCGAGCGGTGCCTGGTGTGATCTGCTCAGTCAGCGTGGCCCCGGTTGCGCCGATGGGCCGGGCGCTGCCCGCGCCATTGCGGGTCTCCCAGTTCAAGGCCCATTCCTTGCTCGACGTGGACCGGAAGACGACACCCTCAGCGCGGGCACGGACCGTCGTGGTCGACGCCTGGAGGCGCCCGTCGGCGCAGCTGACGTCGACGATGTCGGGTGTTTCGGCCGGCACCGTTCCCTGGGGCGCGTAGGTCGGTTCGCCAGTGTCGGGGACATTGCCGCGCATGCAGATCCAGTTCGGTGAGGCCTCGAAGCGGTCCGCCGCAAGCCGACGAACACTGATGGCGTATGCCACGGGCGCCGTTCCCGCAATCGCGGTCGAGGAGTCGATCGTCCACGTCTGTTGTGCCGACCCGACATAACCGATGGGTGCCCGCCCAATGGCCAGCAGCGACCTCCCGCTCAGCCCCATGGACGCTGCGAGGTCTTCGACCGCCTCGCGGCGCGTCGAGGCCACGCTCGGAGCAATGGCCCAACTTGCTGCCCCGATCCCGCCCGCACAGATCAGATTGGTGCGCTCGCCCATCCAGGACCCGGTGGGATCGACGACCTCGAGAGCCGCCTCGCTCATGGTCTCGTTTCCGTCGACGCTGCAAGTGAGGGTGAGCTTGGCCGGCTCGGCAGCCACCACGAGGTCTTGCGTGCCCGCGGCGACCGCCGTGCCACCCTCGTCCCAACCGACATTCGTCCTCTTGGCGCGGGTGGTCCACCGCAGGTGCACGCCGTCGTGCTGCGCCTGCACGACGGGCGTCGCGATGCGGATCTTGCCATCGGCGTCGCATGTGACCTCGCCGACGTTGGGACCGGTCACGGTCTCTGGCCCCATCGGATCGACGACGAACTCAGCGGCCGAGACGGGCACGGCCGGTGCGGCAGCTGAGTTCGTCAGCGCCTCCGCGCCGTGGTCCGGCCGCTGCACGCGTGTCAGGGCGGCGACCCCCAGCCCGAGACAGACGGCGAGGGTCGCGGCGAGCACGGGGACCACCCACGAGGGGCGCCGCCGCGCCGAAGGCTTCACGTTCACGTTCACGTTCTCCTCTCCGGGGTCGGGGCGCGGGCCCGCATCATTGCGCATATCTCGTCAACCTCCTGGACCGGCGCTTTGGTTGCACGCGCCGCTACGGGCCACCCCTAAGAGCTGTTGGGCTGGAGA
>NZ_BAHD01000134.1 GCF_000298215.1 Kineosphaera limosa NBRC 100340
ACGCCGGCGCAGTGCGGTCGACCGGGTGGATCTCGCCGGTCACTTGGCAATAGGAGCCGGTGGTGGGGGTGGTCAGCTGCGTTGCCGCAGTGAGGGTGGCGCCTCGGGTGGACAGGCCGATGCTCTTGGCCGGGATCTTGGTGCCCTGCAGGCTCGCGCAGCTGGCGGCGTCTGCGGCGGCTCGCGCTGCGGCGACCAGCTCTGTGGTGACCAGCTCCGTGGCGCTTGCGGGGGTCGCCGTTGCGGTGGTTCCGACCAAGGCGGCGCAGGCCGCGGTGGAGAGGACTCGCAGGATCGGTCGGGGCATCGTCGCCTCCAGGTCTGGCGGTGGTGGGCTTCGGTCACTGTAGGCGGCGGGAGCCGATCGGGCTTGCTCATGGCAGCCATCGGGCCGCGGAATTTCCCTCGGACAGATCAGAATTGCCAAGCGCGATCCGGTCATCGAGAAGCGGAGTCCCGACGCGCCGCCGCTTCTCCCTCTCGGCGGCGGATAGGCCAGGGACGACATCCAGCGACCCACGTCATGGCGATCGGGTGAGGGCACCGGCTCCGCTCACCGGGACACCGGGCTCCGATGGCGGTCCGGAGCCCCCTGCGGCTTGAATGGGGACCATGACCCCACTGCGCATCGTCGTTCTCGGTGGCACGGGCACGATGGGTCGCCGGGTCGCGGATCGCCTGAGCGACCGAGGCCATGACGTCGTGCGAGCGTCGCGCTCCAGCGGGGTCGACGTGGCCGATCGGCGCAGCCTCGAGGGCGCCCTCGCCGGTGCGGACGTTGTGGTCGACGCGATCAACGTGGAGACCCTCTCGCGACGCCGGGCCGTCGACGTGCTCGGGTCGGGAGCGCGGAACGTCTCGCGCGCCGCGCAAGAGGCGGGCGTCGGGCACATCGTCTGCTTGTCGATCGTCGGCGCAGCCGACCCCGCCGTCTCGGGAGCGCTCGGCTACTACGCCGGGAAGGCCGCCCAGGAAGCCGTCTATCGGAGCGCCGACGTGCCCGTCACGCTCGCCTTGACGACGCAGTGGTTCGACCTGGCCCGGACCTTCCTGCATCAGGTGCGCGTCGGGCCCGTCGCGATCGTGCCGGCGATGCGCTGCCAACCGGTGCACACCGACGCGGCGGCCGAGTTTGTCACCGCGATCGCCTGCGGTCCCGCGCCCGACCGTGTGGCCGTCGCCGAACTCGCCGGACCGGAGCAGTGGGACAGCGCCGGCATGGCCCTTCGTCTGGCTCGGGTCATCGAACCCAGCGCGAGAGTCGTCCGGGTTCCCATGCCCGCCAGGGCGCTTCGGACTGGCGGCCTCCTGCCAGGGCCGCGCGCCACCATCGACGGGCGGCGCTTCGAGGATTGGCTCGAGACGTTGGGGTGACGCAACCGAGGGGCCGAGGCTCGTCAGACTGCGACTCAGCCCGTCAACATCCGCAAGACCTCATCGGGAGTCGGCATCTGAGCGATCTCCCGACGTACCGAATCGACGCGCTCTCGCAGGTCGCCGTCCTCCAGGACGCTCACGATCGCGGCACTGCACGCTCCTGCGGAGGCAACGTTGGGAACCAGGCGGGCCAGGCCCCGTTGAACGAGGAGGTCGGCGTTCGGGAACTGGTCGGCCCCTTGGGGTGTGATCACCTGCGGCACGCCATGCTCCAAACAGGCGAGCACGGTGCCCGTCCCCCCGTGATGAATGGCGACATCGGCGTTCTTGAGCACATAGGGCTGATCCACCAGACGTTCCAGATGCACGTGCTCGGGTAGCGAGCCCAGACGATCGAAGTCTGCTCCGGGCCCTGCCACCACCACCCGCGTGCATACGTCCGCGGTCTCGAGCACAGACCTACGCAGTACCTCGACGGCACCGAAGGAGACCGTGCCCAGTGTGACGAACGCCGTGGGCCCGTCGCGTGACTCGTCCGGCCACGTGGGACGCGCAGCCGTGGCGTCCGACCAGGCCACTGTCCGGATCGGGATTCGGCCACCGGGAGGATCATCGCGACACCACGACGCCGGGCGGGGGTCGATCGTCGTGTCAGTGGGGTAGCCCATCTCGCCACGGACGAGATCACGCACGAAGGCAGGCGGCATCAACGAGATGTTGAAAGCCACCGCCCGCACTCCTGCTTCGGCGGCAGCGATCCCGGCCCCGACGTTCATGCCCTCGTGGACCACCAGATCCGGCAGTCCCGTCGCAGACCAGTGGGCACGCAAGGTCGGTACGACGTAGCGGGGCGTGACCACCCCGAAGATGGCCCTGGGCCACGCCAACGGGTCCTGAGGGTCTGTGACCTCGGAGGCAGCCTCGCGTTCGACACGCTGGAGGTCCACGCCGTCGGCCACACTGTTGACAACTTCACCCGGCAACCGGCCGGCGAACTCAGCACTCGCAGCGAACTCGACCTGATGCCCCGCCTCCTGGGCGGCCAACGCGAGCGGCGCCAACGGCAGGACATGACCATACGCCGGCAGGGCGGCGAACAAGATGCGCACGGGGTTCATTCTGATCCGGCACGACGTCAGCGGGAAGACCGATGCGCTGGCAACCTCGATGACCGAGCCAGTTCGCGAGACCCGGCCGAGCCTGGAGCCTCCACAACGCAATTGATGCAGGGCGGGCCTTTACTTGTCACAGCTTTCTGTGCATTGATCGCGCTCTAGGTGGGCTGCTCGCGAGCCGTAGCGACGACCCCGGGGCTCCGAATACGCAGAAACGAGGCATGACTCCTCGATCACCCGGACCGGGCCTCGTGGACGATGCGACGCCCCTCCGGGCATGGCCGTGGTCAAATGGCCGGCGATTCCCGGCATCGTTCGTCCACATGGGTCACGCCTGTCCACAGGCCAAATTCGAGCCGGCGCGAGACGGGTTGGCCCTGCCAGAATCGCGGGCATGGACAACGCACCGGTGGAGCTGTGGCTCCCCGCCGCCGGTGACGCACTGCCCGAGTGCCTGCTCGGCGTTCCGCTGCTGTCCCTGCCGGTCGGAGACAGCTTCTTCAAGCTCGTGACGAGCTCGGTGTGGACCCCGCTGACCTGGGGAGACTCCGTCCGGGCGGTGCCGCCCCCTGACGGGGGCTACTCCGTTCGTGCGCTGGCTGCCGCCGGTCCACACGTGCGCGCAGTTGTGACGTACGAGCCGACCGTTGCGGCGATGTCCGCCCGCACGGTCGCGCAAGCCTGGGGTGAGCGGGGAGCAGTCGCGATCGAGACCGCCCCAGGGCTCTTCGTCACAGCGTGGTCCCCAGAACTTGATGGGGCCGCCGTGCGGGATGCGCTCGCGGCGAGTATCGGCGCCGACGACCGCTGGAGCGTCTTGGAGGTGTGGGAGCCGCACGAGCGGACCCCGGAGGCAATCGCCGCGCACTTCCCGACACAGTGAGCGCGAGTTCGCTTCTGGTTGCCTATCGTTCAGCGCCCATCGCCGCGCTGACGACGGCGCTGCACTTACGATGACTGTCGTGGCCACACGGCGTGCGGATGCGTGGACGGAGGACGAGATCATCGTCGCCGCCGACATCGTGCGCCGTCACGGATGGCGAGACGTGCGCGAGCACGATCCTGATGTCTTGGCCTTGAGCGCCTTGCTACGGGCGCTTCCCGAGCATCGCGATCAGGCGGCAGAGGATCCGAAGTTCCGCAGCCCGGCCAGCGTCCGACGCAAGATGACCGATATCCGAACGACGCACCCCGACTACACGGGATCGCGTACACGCGGTGGCGTGACAACCCTCAGAGTCGCCGAGGCCTTCGCCACGAATGGCGACGACTTGGCGCGCATCGCGGCGACGCAGCGATGCCAGTGGGAGCGGGACGTCGCCGACGCCGTCGAGACCCCTGACCTCGACATCCCGCTCGAAGCCCACGAGGGTCGCACGGAACTCGTCAGCCATCTACGGCGCGAGCGGGATCCGAAGCTGCGGGCGGCCAAGATCGAGGCGGTGCTACGCGGCCACGGTGCGCTGACCTGCGAGGTGTGCGACTTCAACTTCGGGGCCACTTACGGCGATGTCGGGGACGGCTATATCGAGGTGCATCACCTCGTGCCGCTGCACGCCTCCGGAGAGACCATGACCCGACTGGCCGACCTCGCGTTGTTGTGTTCGAACTGTCACCGGATGATTCATCGGCGAATGCCGTGGCTGACCCCTGAAGAACTGCAGGATGTGGTGCGGCGAGCCGGCTGACTGGGCACGCGGGTTCAGCGGCCGCTTGCGAGCGAGGGACCCCTACACCGACTGGGG
>NZ_BAHD01000133.1 GCF_000298215.1 Kineosphaera limosa NBRC 100340
GCCGTCGATCCAGTCATCGAGGACGACGATCCACTCGGCGTCATAGTCGCCGGCTTCGTTCGGGTCGTCGATGATCATCGGTGCGTACAGGCCTCGGTCGAGCTGGACTCCGACGTGGGGGTGGAAGAAGTAGGTGCCCGGGTCGGGTGCGGTGAACTCGTACACGTATTTGGTTCCGGAGCTGATCGGGTCCTGGGTCAGGCCGGGCACGCCGTCGGCGGCGTTGCGCAGCCGGATCCCGTGCCAGTGGATCGTGGTGTCGGCCGGGAGCTGGTTATCCAGGGACACCCGCAGGAAGTCCCCGGAACTGGCCCGGACCAGCGGCCCGGGGAGCTTCCCGTCGTACGCCCAGGTCGACACGGTTCGACCGCCGAGGTCGAGACTGACCGGCTTGGCCACCAAAGTCTTCTCGACGAGACGTTGGCCCGGCGACGGGGAGAGCGGGGCCGGGGCGCCGAAGGTGCGCGACGGCATACCTGCCTTCCCCGGCACGGATGTGGTGCATGCGGCCACGGTGGCGGTGGCGGCGATGCCGAATCCGCCGAGGAGGATGTTCCGGCGCGAGAGCAGGGGGGAGGTCATGGTTCCTTTCACGGTGGGGTCAGTGGCCATCGACGATCAGGCGGCGTCGTTGCTCGTACTCCTCGACGCTCACCTCGCCGCGCGCCAGGGATTCCTTGAGCAGCGTCAACGGATCGGGGCGATCCATGCCGCCCCCCTGCCGATCCCGGGCCGGGAGCAGGGCGCGAACCACCAGGACCACGGCGATCCAGAACGTCAGGGTTCCGGCGGCCATCAGCAGCCACATCCACCAGCCCATGCCGTACCCGTTGCCCCACATCATCGGTGCTCTCCTAACGCTGTCTGGTCGGCCTCGAGGAGGCGGACATGACCACTGTCCGTGGGCGACCTCAAGGCCCGGCCGTGGTCACGTTGAGATTTGACGAAGATCGTCCCCGAGAAAGGCCGGGAGTGGACGAGGTTCGCTCTTGAGCCGGGAGACTGAGGCGGTGAGCACGAACCCCACACCACCACCGACAAGGGTGCTGGTCATCGAGGACGAGACCACGCTGGCCGGCCTGATCGCCGCCTACCTGTCCCGGGCCGGGTACGCCACGACGACCGTCCACACCGGACCCGACGGGGTGCAGGCCGTGCGCGACCACGCCCCCGATGTCGTCATCCTCGACTTGGGGTTGCCCGGGCTGGATGGCATCGAGGTATGCCGCCAGATCCGAACCTTCTCCGACTGCTACGTCATTGTCGTCACCGCCCGCAAGGACGAGGTCGACACCCTCATCGGCCTGTCCGTGGGCGCGGACGACTACGTCACCAAACCGTTCAGCGTCCGCGAACTCCTCGCCCGCGTCCAGACCGTGCTGCGCCGCCCCCGGAGCGGGCCCACGAGCGCATCAGAGACCTCGAGCAGCGAAGCGATCCGAGTGTTCGGGATACTCCGTGTTGACTTTAACGGTCATCGCGTCCACTTGGCCGACACCGAGGTGGCCCTGACTCCGACGGAACGGGACCTCCTCATCACGCTGGCTCGACGACCCACGATGGCCTTCACCCGTCGCCAGCTCATCGATGACATCTGGGGAACCGACTGGGTCGGGGACGAGCACCTCGTCGATGTCCACGTTGCCCACCTGCGCCGCAAACTCGGCGACGATCCCGACGCCGGCCGCTACGTCACGACCGTGCGAGGCATCGGCTACCGGATGGGACAAGGATGACCACCACCCACAGCCCCTCGTCGACCGGTCTCGCGACCAGGCTCCTGGCCGGTCAGGCCATCGTCCTGGTGGCCGGCGCACTGACCGTGGGACTGGTCGCAGCCGTCATCGGGCCCCCGATCTTCCACCAGCACCTTCTCGAAGCCGGACACCAGCAGAACTCTCCCGAGCTCGTCCACATCGAGATGGCCTACCGCGACGCATCCCTCATCTCCGTTGGGATCGGTCTGCTCATCTCGCTGCTCGCCGCAGGCGCCGTCACCTGGTTCCTCACCCGCCGACTGCGCCGCCCCCTCGAGCAAGTCACCCACGCGGCCCGCGAACTGACCATGGGGCACTACGCCATCCGCGTCCCTGCGATCGCTGCCGGCACCGAACTCGAAACCCTCGCCGCAGCCTTCAACACCATGGCGGCCCGACTCGACAGCGTCGAAGACACCCGTCGCAGAATGCTCTCGGACCTGGCCCACGAACTCCGCACCCCCATCGCCACCATCAGCGCGTACCACGAAGGCCTCCACGACGGCGTAACCAGCCTCGGTCCCGAGTCCAGGGCCGCACTGGAGGAACAGACCCAACGGCTGGCCCGTCTCGCCGACGACATCGACGAAGTCTCCACCGCAGAGGAAGGCCGACTTGCGCTCGACCTCCGCAGCCACCATGTCACCGACCTGCTCTGGGCCGCACACGAAGGCATGCGCGACCGGTACGCCACCAAAGGCGTGAATCTCCTCATCGACGAGCGATCAGTGGCCGGACGCCAGGTACTGGTGGACAGAAGCCGCATCGGACAGGTCCTGACCAACCTCCTGAACAATGCCCTACGCCACACCCCGGCTGGCGGCACCGTCATGATTTCGGCGGCCGGCGATCGCGACCAAGTCGGCATCACCGTCAGCGACAACGGTGACGGCATGACGCCCGAGCAACTCGACCACGCCTTCGAGCGGTTCTACCGAGGCGACGCAGCACGCACCCGGGACCGCACCGGCTCAGGCATCGGCCTGACGATCAGCCGGGCCATCATCAACGCCCACGGCGGCAGCCTCACCGCAGCCAGCGCAGGCCCGGACCACGGCAGCACGCTCACCATCAACCTGCCTACCCCGTAGCAGCACCCCAAATCAGCGCCTCAGCCTCCTTGACCGCGAGCGACGCCGACCTGACGGCTCATCCCAATCCGAGGTGTAGGTGGGCCTGAGGGTATGGCGCGTCGGTGACTGGGTTGGCGTCAAGGTCTCCCTGAGGATGGAAGTTCTCACACTCCCCATCCGCAATACCTTCCCCGGAGGGGGGAACCCCCAGATGCGCCTGACGCTACCTTCACTTCGCCCGACCTGACCGTGTTCACCGGTCTCGATCATCTGGGGTTGGAAGTCACCGGGCATCCGGTAAAGACGCAGAACGCGGTCCAGGCCTGCCGTGTCGTCGAGCCCGACGACTGGTGCCACCGGTGTGGAGAGCAGGGCGTGGCTCGGGGGAAACGGTGCAGCGACAGCTGGCGCATGTGCCGTTCGGGTGGCGACCGCCGATGCTGTTGGTCACGGTGCGTCGCTACAGGTGCACCGGGTGAGGTCATGTGTGGCGTCAGGACCCCTCGCAGGCGGCGATGCCGGGGGCGAAGATCTCCCGGGCCTGGGTGGCGTGGGCACTGGCTGGCCCTGGGGTGAGGTCGTAATGCTTTACTACTCTCGTGACCCGCCAGTCTTCCGTTCATCCGTCCCGGAGTCAGGTGCTCGGTTCTGCGATCGCCCAAGCGCGTCGGGAGTTCGCCATGACGCAGGGGCAACTCGCAATCGCCTCCGGGGTGGGACTTGAGACATTGCGAAAGCTCGAGCAGGGGCACGTCGAACAGCCTGGAGTGTTTCGGATCGCCGCCATCGCGGACGCCCTGAAGACGACCGTGGACGCGCTGCTGCCGGCGCGACCGAATCGAGTGTCGTCCGTTGGGTATGAAGGCTGCGAGATCACAACCTTCATCGACGCGATCCAAGCGGCCGGCATTGATCTGGTCGCCGACGTCCGCCTCACACCGTTGAGCCGGAAGCAGGGGTTCAGCAAGGCGCGCCTGGGCGCGGCTCTCGGAGACATAGGGGTGCGATACGAACATCTGCGGTCTTTGGGGAATGCCAAGGAGAACCGGCCACTGTTTGCCGGCGCAGAGTTGGAGGTCGGGCGGGCACGCTATCGGGCTGGCCTTCGGACCCCCGAGGCGCGGCACGCGCTCGGTGAGCTCGCCTCTTGGAGGCAGGAGCATCATGTCGCTCTGCTCTGCTTCGAGAGGGACGAGGAGCGGTGCCATCGCTCAGTCGTGCTCGAGGAGCTCGCTCAGTTGGGGTAGTACACACCGAGCACGTGGAACACGTGGTGGCGTTTGGCTTGGTTGCCCACAAAGAAGGCGGGTGTCCGGGGCGGCTTGAACATAATGTCGACGAACCGCTCCTTGAGCGCGGCGCGGACAGCGGCCTCGGTGCTGTTACCGAGGCGGCGTTGGAGCGCTACGAACTCCCAGTCGATGATGCTCTGGTCGTGGCTCTTGCATTGAGGGTCGTAGCATTTCCATCGGTAGTGACCCTCGAGTCGTGGAGCCTGGAGCGGGCTCTTGTCTGAGTCGTCGAACAAGTCCATCTGGTTCACGTACGCGTCGATCTTGGCCTGTTCTTCTGGCGTCCAGCCGGCGTGATCAGTGATCCGCAGATCGATCAGTTCCCGTACAGGGACGAGCCCGAGCGATGGCGCCGCCGATGCCTGCTGGTTCTGCCGGTTCAGTTCGCACATGGTGTCCACAGTCGTTGGGTCGAGAAGTGCACGACGACGCTTCCAGGGATCGAGGTGGTCGATCACGACCATGGTGGACATATCCGGTTGCCATGACTCGACACGGGAGTCGCCGGTGGCGGGCGTGGCCCTGACTCGGATGATGTCGTATTTCTTGAACTTCTGGTCCTGCTCGAGGAATCGGAAGTTGATGGGGTACAGGCGGATCCAGCGCGCTTCTGTGCGGCCGCGGGAAAGCCCAAGGCCGG
Source organism: Kineosphaera limosa NBRC 100340 (assembly GCF_000298215.1). Classification (GTDB taxonomy): domain Bacteria; phylum Actinomycetota; class Actinomycetes; order Actinomycetales; family Dermatophilaceae; genus Kineosphaera; species Kineosphaera limosa. Next base: position 4,763 of record NZ_BAHD01000133.1, read on the forward strand.
CCACGCATACCGTCTCGCCCGCTTTCGCTGACGGGTTGGGCGCGGCTTTGACGGTGATGAGGACCTCCAGTTCGTCCGGGCGGGCGGGCTTTGGAACCTCCCGGTCTGGCCCGCCGAACAGAGCACCTTGGCTGGGCACGTCAGCCCTTCTCTCGGTCGAGTCTGGCGAGCATGTAGTCCGCGACTGTGGCGGCTTCGCGGACGACGAGCATGGCGAGATCCTCGGAGACACCGCTGGGCAGAGTCCGGCCGTGGCT
>NZ_BAHD01000132.1 GCF_000298215.1 Kineosphaera limosa NBRC 100340
CTCGGAACGTGGGCAGGTACGAGCGAATCATGTATATGCAGCTCAAGACCGGGCACGACACTGATCGCGGGCCGGCGTGGATCGTGCGAATGCGATTCACGCGCACATGGCGGACGGCTTACGTGCACGGGCGAACACTGCGTCGAGTGACAGGGATGGCCGAAGCCAACTTCGACTCAAACTTCTACGACGTTGAAACCGGTGAGGAGTTCTGGGTGTCCGGCCCGAAACGTGACCGTTCGGACGGTCGCTACACCAGCCAGCGCCCGCAGGTCGACGAGGACGCGCGCGAAGCCTATGAAGCGTTCCTGCGGGGCGCTCCCCTTCCGGGTCGTGAGACCGGCTAGAGCCGTGAGGTCCACTCCCCTGACGGCCTGCCGCGGTCTGCCAGCAGGTTGCCCAGCGCCCCGGTCGCGCAGCCGACGTCGATCACTGATTTGGGTTTGTGGTGAACTAAGTACATGCCCCCAACTGTCGCCCGGGATGACGTCAGAAAAGTGCAGGTCAGCGCCTCGGGACAATCACGGGCAAGGGGGGCATGTACTTAGTTCACCACCGCAACATAAGCGGATTGGTGAGCAGCGCCCAGCGCTCACCGACTCGTACCGAGGTGATCCGTCGCGCACTCGCCCGGCCGCAGAACGCCGGTGCGAGCTGACGTAGCGACTTCTCGACGCACTGGGGAGGCTCGTCCTGGCTGACCCTATCGCGTTACTGCAGGTCAGGGCCGTGGGCGCAATCGGTCGGCGGCTCCCAGTGCGTCGAAAAGTCGCTACGTCTGTCGTAACTCGTGCGGTCGCTGCAACAGCGTGCGCGGCCAACGGGTCGTACGGGGCGTACGGCCACCAGAGCATGAACTGCCACGCGAACGGCATCACCACGCGCCACCAGCGCGGTCAGCGGCGCGGATTGGCGCAGCGAATCCTTAGCCTGGGCGCAGCGAATCCTTAGCCAGGGTGCAGCGATTGGTGGCCCCGACGATCACGACGCCGATCGTGCACTGGGGCAAGCGGGTCTTCGGGAGATCGACCCGCGCACACTCATCCTCATTTCTGCCAATAAATGAAGCTATGATGGCGGTATGGCCTCACTTCCGAGCCTCTTCGCCGTGTCGTACGAAGAGTGTGAGTGGGACGAAGCGCCGGTGCCCGGCATGACGCGCGCCGAGCGGCGCCACCTCGGCAGGCCGTACCGCGCCTCTGTCCCCGCCCGCATCGCGGACGCGGGCATCGAGCTCGCCTCGGCTCTGGCTGCTGACGCTGATGAGGCGACGATCGAGCTGGCCCGCTTCGACGCTGGCATGGGTGGTGAGCTGGCGCCGTTCTCGGCGGTGTTGTTGCGCAGCGAGGCCGCGTCGTCCTCTCAGATCGAGAATCTCAGCGCCTCCGCTCGTGCCATCACCGAAGCCGAGATCACTACCGGGCGTGGCAACGCCGCGGTGATCGTCGGCAACACGGCTGCCATGCGGGCCGCGATCGAGCTGTCCGACCGGCTCGACGCCAACGCGATCCTGCAGATGCACGACGCCCTCCTGCGCGCCAGCGCGCCCCGCATCGCCGGGCGCTGGCGCCAGGAGGCGGTGTGGATCGGTGGCCGCGGATCGACGCCGCATTCGGCGGACTTCGTCGCGCCGTACCACTCTCGAATCCCGGCCGCCATCGACGACCTGTGCGCCTTCCTTACGCGCGACGACCTCCCGGTCCTCGTGCAGGCGGCGATCGGCCACGCGCAGTTCGAGACGATCCACCCGTTCCCCGACGGCAACGGCCGAACGGGCCGAGCCCTCGCACAAGCGGTCCTGCGCGCCAAAGGGCTGACGCGGCTGGTCACCGTGCCGGTCTCGAGCGGACTGCTGGCCGCCCGGGACGACTACTACGCGGCGCTCGATGCCTACCGTGGCGGCGACGTCACGCCGATCGTCACCTCGTTCGCGGACGCTTCACGCGTCGCCGTCGACCTGGGACAGATGCTGGTGCACGATCTGCGCACCGTCCGGGACGACCACGCACAACGCCTGGCGGGCCTGCGGTCCGACTCCGCAGCGCGACGCCTCGCTGAGGGCCTGTTCACTCACCCGGTGATCGACGCCGGCCTCGCGGAGCAGATCACCGGAGGCACCAACGTGCACCGGCACATCGAGGCCCTGGTCAGGGCTGGCATCCTCGTCGGGCGGGCCGACCACAAGACCCGCGGCATGTTGTGGCGCTCCCCGCACATTCTCCAAGCCCTCGACGACCACGCAGCCCGAGTCCCGCGGCGGCGAGGCTGACCTGGGGCGTCGTGTGGGCCCGCGGGGCCCGGCTGATCCAACACCTCGCCAGAAGCGCCGGCTCAGCCGAAAGTACGACCGCGTCCCCTCCTCGAGCACGGGACGACCCGAGCCCCGGGACCGATGTGTCGAACACCGGCTCCCATCGATCGTGGAGGAACCAACAAAGGGATCCAGCCACCACGACGAAAGGACTCATCCCGTGACGACCCAGCGAGCCGACCGAACCGCGCTTCACACTCCGCTGCCGACCTCGAATGTCCCCATCCAGACGAAGCTCGCCGCAGCCTGGACGAGCTTCATGTTTCTCTACGTGTACGTCGACCTCCTCGGCCTCTACAAGCCGGGCATGGTCGAAGACATCCTCAAGGGCAAGGTCTTCACGTTCGACATCAGCCAGACCTTCGCGGTCAGTGCGCTCGCGGCCATGTCGATCCCCGCCCTCATGATCGTGCTCTCCACGACGCTGCCGGCCCGAGCCAACCGCATCACGAACCTCGTCGTGGCCACCCTTCTCATTCCCTACATGGCGTTCAATCTGGCCGGCGGCGAATGGCTGCTCTACTACGGTCTGGGCCTCGCGATCGAGCTGGTCCTCCTCGCCTTCATCGTCCGCTCCGCCTGGACCTGGCCCCGCACGCCCGCGGGTGCCTAGCCTGAACCAGTGACCCCCGGATGGCGTTCGCTCTTACGCGAGCCGCGTCCCACCGACCCTCCGCCCGTGGGTCGGTGGGACTGGGTTCTGGCCGCCGGGTTCGCGGCAGCGGCGCTGGCCGAGGTCGTCGCCCGCTCGGACCTGGCCTGGCGCCCGCTCGTCGCCGTGCTCGTCGTGGCGCTCGCCCCCGCCCTCCTCCGGCGTCGGAGCCACCCCCTGCTGACCTGCCTCGTGGGTTTCGGTGTCGCCGGTCTGCTGTCTGTGCTCCAGCTCGTGACCAGGAGTGCAGACGTGGGCCTGAGCTCCATGTTCGTGATCCTGATCCTGCTCTTCGCCTTGGTCCGCTGGGGTTCGGGTCGCGAGATCGTCCTCGGATTGCCGTTCGTCGGCGCCGTCGTCGCGCTGGGCATGGTTGCGACCGAAGCAGCGAGAGCTGAACTGATCGGTGGGAGTCTGCTCGTCCTGCTGTTCATCGCCCTCGCTGCGGTGTTCCGGTATCGCGCCGACCTGTGGGCCCGCCGGCACCGGGAGATCCGCAACGAGGAGCGCCTCTCTCTGGCCCGCGAGCTACATGACACCGTGGCTCATCACGTCTCGGCCATCGCGGTGCAAGCGCAAGCCGGCAGCGTCGTCATCGCCACCCAACCCCAGCAAGCAGCAGTCATACTCGCCGCGATCGAGTCCGAGGCGTCTCGCACCCTTGCGGACATGCGGGCCATGGTCCAGGTGCTCCGCGCCGACGAATGGGACGTCTACGCACCCCAGCAAGGGGTTGCCGACCTGGCCACGCTCGCACGTCGAGATGGCGTGCCCACCGTCGAGGTCTCGGTGGCCGCGTCAGCGCTGGGCCTACCCCGACCCGTCGATACCGCGATCTACCGGCTCGCCCGGGAATCTCTGACCAATGCCACTCGCCACGCCCAGGGTGCGACCCGAGTCCAGATCGACGTCGACCGGGTGGGGGACGTGGTGCGGTTGCGGGTCACCGATGATGGGCTCGCCCTTCCGAAGCAGGGAACCGAACCGGGATACGGCCTGAGGGGTATGGCCGAGCGCGCTGAGCTCCTCGGAGGAACCCTCACCGCCGGCCCCGAGCCCGGCGGTGGATGGGCCGTCGCCGCCACTCTTCCGGCGACAATGCCGACGTGAGCATTCGCGTCGTGGTGGCCGACGACCAGGACCTCGTCCGGGCCGGGCTCGTGATGATCCTCGGGGCCCAGCCTGGCCTGGAGGTGGTAGGGGAGGCGGCCGACGGTCTTCAGGCACTCGAAGTGGCAACGCGGCTGCGCCCCGATGTTCTCCTCATCGACATCCTGATGCCGGGGCTCGATGGGGTGGAGGTGACGCGGCGCCTGGCGGGGCCGGACGCCACAGACCCGATGGCAGTCGTCGTGATCACGACATTCGACCTCGACGAGTACGTGCTCGGCGCCTTGCGGGCCGGGGCGCGCGGATTCCTTCTCAAGAACGCCGGGCCGCAGCTCCTCGTCCAGGCCATCCATGCGGCCGCCAACGGGGATGCGCTGATTGCCCCGAACGTGACGCGGCGCCTGCTGCAGACCTTCGCCGACCGAGCGCCTGCGACGCCGACCCAACCCCTCCACCCGCTCACCGAGCGCGAAGAGGAGGTGCTCGTGCTCGTCGCCCGTGGCCGCAGCAACGCCGAGATCGCCGCCGAGCTCTTCATCAGCCTGAGCACCGTCAAGACGCATATCGCCTCGTTGATGGCCAAACTCGGGGCCCGCAATCGGGTCGAGGTGGCGATCTGGGCTTACGACACCAAGCGGGTCTGAACTTGGCTGGAGAGGCCAAAGCCCGCCCAGGGCAGGTCTTGCGGATTCTCTGGGAAGTGTTCTTCCAGGCGATTCAGACTGCGGGTGTTCTGGGGGTCACAGTGAGCTGACCGCCGAGAGCGTCGATGACTTTGGCAATGGTCTGGAATGAGGGGTTGCCGGTCGAGCTGAGCGACTTGTAGAGGGACTCGCGGCCCACGCCAGAGGCTCGGGCGATCTCGCTCATTCCCTTGGCCTTGGCGATGTCGCCGAGTGCAGCCTGGAGCAGGGCCGGGTCGCCACTGCGTGCGGCTTCGTCGAGGTAGGCGAGCATGTCCTCGGTGGTCTCGAGGTAGTCGCTGGCGTCCCAGCGGTTGAGTGTCACTGCCATGACTGCTCCTCTCGGATCTGAGCGGT
>NZ_BAHD01000131.1 GCF_000298215.1 Kineosphaera limosa NBRC 100340
GCATCCGATTCTTGAGAACTCAACAGCGTGCCATGACGATAGATGCCAATTGTTTGTTTGGCTTTGTCATTATCCTTTGATGGATTTTTGATGTAAGCCAGGTTTTGAATGATTCTTTTATGGAGAGTTTGATCCTGGCTCAGGACGAACGCTGGCGGCGTGCTTAACACATGCAAGTCGAACGATGAAGGCAAGCTTGCTTGCTGGATTAGTGGCGAACGGGTGAGTAACACGTGAGTAACCTGCCCCCTACTCTGGGATAAGCCTTGGAAACGAGGTCTAATACTGGATATTACTGATGCCTGCATGGGTGTTGGTGGAAAGTTTTTCGGTGGGGGATGGACTCGCGGCCTATCAGCTTGTTGGTGAGGTAGTGGCTCACCAAGGCGACGACGGGTAGCCGGCCTGAGAGGGTGACCGGCCACACTGGGACTGAGACACGGCCCAGACTCCTACGGGAGGCAGCAGTGGGGAATATTGCACAATGGGCGAAAGCCTGATGCAGCGACGCCGCGTGAGGGATGAAGGCCTTCGGGTTGTAAACCTCTTTCGGCAGGGAAGAAGCGAGAGTGACGGTACCTGCAGAAGAAGCACCGGCTAACTACGTGCCAGCAGCCGCGGTAATACGTAGGGTGCGAGCGTTGTCCGGAATTATTGGGCGTAAAGAGCTTGTAGGCGGTTTGTCGCGTCTGCCGTGAAAACCTAGGGCTTAACTCTGGGCGTGCGGTGGGTACGGGCAGGCTAGAGTGTGGTAGGGGAGACTGGAATTCCTGGTGTAGCGGTGAAATGCGCAGATATCAGGAGGAACACCGATGGCGAAGGCAGGTCTCTGGGCCATTACTGACGCTGAGAAGCGAAAGCATGGGGAGCGAACAGGATTAGATACCCTGGTAGTCCATGCCGTAAACGTTGGGCGCTAGGTGTGGGGCTCATTCCACGAGTTCTGTGCCGCAGCTAACGCATTAAGCGCCCCGCCTGGGGAGTACGGCCGCAAGGCTAAAACTCAAAGGAATTGACGGGGGCCCGCACAAGCGGCGGAGCATGCGGATTAATTCGATGCAACGCGAAGAACCTTACCAAGGCTTGACATACACCGGAAACATGCAGAGATGTGTGCCCCGTAAGGTCGGTGTACAGGTGGTGCATGGTTGTCGTCAGCTCGTGTCGTGAGATGTTGGGTTAAGTCCCGCAACGAGCGCAACCCTCGTTCCATGTTGCCAGCACGTAGTGGTGGGGACTCATGGGAGACTGCCGGGGTCAACTCGGAGGAAGGTGGGGATGACGTCAAATCATCATGCCCCTTATGTCTTGGGCTTCACGCATGCTACAATGGCCGGTACAATGGGCTGCGAAACCGTGAGGTGGAGCGAATCCCAAAAAACTGGTCTCAGTTCGGATTGGGGTCTGCAACTCGACCCCATGAAGTCGGAGTCGCTAGTAATCGCAGATCAGCAACGCTGCGGTGAATACGTTCCCGGGCCTTGTACACACCGCCCGTCAAGTCACGAAAGTCGGTAACACCCGAAGCCGGTGGCCTAACCCTTGTGGGGGGAGCCGTCGAAGGTGGGACTGGCGATTGGGACTAAGTCGTAACAAGGTAGCCGTACCGGAAGGTGCGGCTGGATCACCTCCTTTCTAAGGAGCTTCTCTTAGTGAGACACTTTTGATGTCCTCCGAGTGTGGGGACTGGAGTGTGTGCTCGAGGGTGGAACATCTGTCGTTAGGTCATCTGGTGAAGCATCGCGTGTGAGTACGGCCCTCTGTGTGGGGGTGGGGAAAGCGGTGGTGGACTGGCTGGGTGGTCGTGTGGTGCGCTGTTGGGTCCTGAGGGGTCGGCTGCTTCATGTGACGGACGTGGTCCGTGGCTGGGGTTGGTTGATGTCTTGTGTGTGTGGCCCTGCTTCGAGTGTCATCAAGAGGTTTCTTGGTGGTGGTTGGGGTGTGGGTTGGTGTGTTGAGAATTGCATAGTGGACGCGAGCATCTTTGTGGTCAAGTTTTTAAGGGCACAGGGTGGATGCCTTGGTACCAGGAACCGATGAAGGACGTTGGAATCTGCGAAAAGCCTCGGGGAGTCGATAACCAGACTGTGATCCGAGGGTGTCCGAATGGGGAAACCCGGCTGGAGGCAAGTCCAGTCACCCGCATCTGAACTCATAGGGTGTGTGGAGGGAACGTGGGGAAGTGAAACATCTCAGTACCCACAGGAAGAGAAAACAATTGTGATTCCGTGAGTAGTGGCGAGCGAAAGCGGATGAGGCTAAACCGTGCGCATGTCAAGCCGGCAGGTGTTGTGTGTGCGGGGTTGTGGGGTATGTGTTGATCGGGCTGCCGTCCGGTCGTGGAGTAAGAAATCATGTGGATAGTCGAACCGTTTTGAATGGCGGGCCGTAGTGGGTGGTAGCCCCGTAGGCGAAATCTGTGTGACTCCATTCATGTATACCCGAGTAGCACGGGGCTCGAGAAATCCTGTGTGAATCTGGCGGGACCACCCGCTAAGCCTAAATATTACCTGGTGACCGATAGCGGACAAGTACCGTGAGGGAATGGTGAAAAGTACCCCGGGAGGGGAGTGAAATAGTTCCTGAAACCGTGTGCCTACAATCCGTCGGAGCCCTCATTGTGTGGGGTGACGGCGTGCCTTTTGAAGAATGAGCCTGCGAGTTAGTGCTTCGTGGCGAGGTTAACCCGTGTGGGGTAGCCGTAGCGAAAGCGAGTCTGAATAGGGCGTTTTAGTCGCGGGGTCTAGACCCGAAGCGGAGTGATCTACCCATGGCCAGGGTGAAGCGCCGGTAAGACGGCGTGGAGGCCCGAACCCACTTAGGTTGAAAACTGAGGGGATGAGCTGTGGGTAGGGGTGAAAGGCCAATCAAACTCCGTGATAGCTGGTTCTCCCCGAAATGCATTTAGGTGCAGCGTCACGTGTTTCTTGCCGGAGGTAGAGCTACTGGATGGCTGATGGGCCTTACCGGGTTACTGACGTCAGCTAAACTCCGAATGCCGGTAAGTGAGAGCGTGGCAGTGAGACTGCGGGGGATAAGCTTCGTAGTCGAGAGGGAAACAGCCCAGATCACCAGCTAAGGTCCCTAAGCGTGTGCTAAGTGGAAAAGGATGTGGAGTTGCCGTGACAACCAGGAGGTTGGCTTAGAAGCAGCCACCCTTGAAAGAGTGCGTAATAGCTCACTGGTCAAGTGATTCCGCGCCGACAATGTAGCGGGGCTCAAGCACACCACCGAAGCTGTGGCAATCACACTATTCCCTAGATTCGTCTCAGGGGTGTGGTTGGGTAGGGGAGCGTCGTGTGGCGAGTGAAGCGGCGGAGTGATCCAGCCGTGGATGCCACACGAGTGAGAATGCAGGCATGAGTAGCGAATGACGGGTGTGAAACCCGTCCGCCGAATGACCAAGGGTTCCAGGGTCAAGTTAATCTGCCCTGGGTAAGTCGGGACCTAAGGCGAGGCCGACAGGCGTAGTCGATGGACAACGGGTTGATATTCCCGTACCGGCGAAGAACCGCCAATACTGAATCTTGTGATGCTAAGTGCCCGAAGCCGCCGGCGCTCGTCTTTGACGGGTTGTTGGATTGGTGGAGCGCATGACCCGATCTGGTAGTAGGTAAGTGATGGAGTGACGCAGGAAGGTAGCCGCCGCGTGGCGATGGTTGTCCACGTCCAAGCATGTAGGGAGTCAGCTAGGCAAATCCGGCTGGCATTAATCCTGAGATGTGATGGTGACCCCGTATGGGGGAAGAGGGTGATCCTATGCTGTCGAGAAAAACTTCTAGCGAGGTTCGAGCCGCCCGTACCCTAAACCGACTCAGGTGGTCAGGTAGAGAATACTAAGGCGATCGAGTGAATCGTGGTTAAGGAATTCGGCAAAATGCCCCCGTAACTTCGGGAGAAGGGGGGCCATGATCGTGAGCACCCTTGCGGTGGGAGCGTGAGTGGCCGCAGAGACCAGGGAGAAGCGACTGTTTACTAAAAACACAGGTCCGTGCGAACACGTAAGTGGATGTATACGGACTGACGCCTGCCCGGTGCTGGAACGTTAAGGGGACCGGTTAGCCTTTTGGGGCGAAGCTGAGAACTTAAGCGCCAGTAAACGGCGGTGGTAACTATAACCATCCTAAGGTAGCGAAATTCCTTGTCGGGTAAGTTCCGACCTGCACGAATGGCGTAACGACTTCTCCACTGTCTCAACCGCGAACTCGGCGAAATTGCATTACGAGTAAAGATGCTCGTTACGCGCAGAAGGACGGAAAGACCCCGGGACCTTTACTACAGCTTGGTATTGGTGTTCGGGACGGCTTGTGTAGGATAGGTGGGAGACTGTGAAGCATTCGCGCCAGCGGGTGTGGAGTCAACGTTGAAATACCACTCTGGTCGTTCTGGATGTCTAACTTCGGTCCGTGATCCGGATCAGGGACAGTGCCTGGTGGGTAGTTTAACTGGGGCGGTTGCCTCCTAAAGGGTAACGGAGGCGCCCAAAGGTTCCCTCAGCCTGGTTGGCAATCAGGTGTTGAGTGTAAGTGCACAAGGGAGCTTGACTGTGAGACAGACATGTCGAGCAGGGACGAAAGTCGGGACTAGTGATCCGGCCGTGGTGTGTGGAAACGCGGTCGCTCAACGGATAAAAGGTACCCCGGGGATAACAGGCTGATCTTGCCCAAGAGTCCATATCGACGGCATGGTTTGGCACCTCGATGTCGGCTCGTCGCATCCTGGGGCTGGAGTAGGTCCCAAGGGTTGGGCTGTTCGCCCATTAAAGCGGTACGCGAGCTGGGTTTAGAACGTCGTGAGACAGTTCGGTCCCTATCCTCTGCGCGCGTAGGAAACTTGAGAAGGGCTGTCCCTAGTACGAGAGGACCGGGATGGACGAACCTCTGGTGTGTCAGTTGTTCTGCCAAGGGCACCGCTGATTAGCTACGTTCGGAAGTGATAACCGCTGAAAGCATCTAAGCGGGAAGCACGCTTCGAGATGAGGTTTCCATGGACCTTTGGTCCGAGAGACCCCCAGCTAGATTACTGGGTTGATAGGCCAGATGTGGAAGCGCAGTAATGCGTGTAGCTGACTGGTACTAATAAGTCGATAACTTGACCCCTTACACACACGTTTTGGTGTGTGGGGTGTTCGCGTCCACTGTGTGACTCCCAGGACATCAGCCTGGTAGCACAAACCGGTAACCGCACTGTGTGTGGTGGTGGGTTTGGTGCTCGGTTGGGTTCGTTAGAGTTACGGCGGTCATAGCGAGAGGGAAACGCCCGGTCCCATTCCGAACCCGGAAGCTAAGCCTCTCAGCGCCGATGGTACTGCACTGGTGACGGTGTGGGAGAGTAGGACGCCGCCGGACAAAATTTACAGAGCGGGGCGAAGAATC
>NZ_BAHD01000130.1 GCF_000298215.1 Kineosphaera limosa NBRC 100340
CTGAGGAGGTGGCGCGCCCACTGTGAGCCACCGGCGCAATAGGCCCTCCCCGGCATCGTCCACCTCATGACGGACCTCCGGGCTCCGGCACGGCCTCCGTCGGCAAAGCGCTTTGCCAGGATCACGCAGCGGCGCAGTCCATTGAGCCAGCCCGGCTATCGGCCTCCGGCGCGTTCAGAGTTGTTGTATCACTGCAGTTCAGGGGTTGCTACCGCTGCGAGGGCGTCGGGCCTGTCGCCGTCACCCTCGAGCCTGACCCCGGTGCCGTCGAACCCCCACCCATTCCAGTCAGGTCGCGGCCGAGCAGGAAGGCAGCGTCCCTCCACACCTCTGCGGTCTTCCCTTTTGAGAGTGCCTGGCTCGCCTGGAACGCGGATTGCGTCTCTCCCTGGTTCCGGGCGTCGGCTGCTGCCGTCGCCAGGGCCAGCCGGGGTCCGTCCGAGTTGGGGTCGAGGTACCATTTACCGTCGCGCAGAAGCTGCTTGACAGTCGCGAGGCTGACACCAAGCGAAACAGCGATGTTCTCTCGGGACTCGCCGCTTCGCTGGTACTCGACCGCGGTCAGGGCGCGATGGAAGCGGTCGGCGCGCGATGACTCGTTCGACAAGGCGCCAGCGCGCCCCGTCGAGGTCTCGCTTTGCGTCTTTTGGCTGCTCCCGTTTGGCGTCGTGGGGGTCAGGTGAGAGAACTTGTCCGGTCGCCCTAGCGCCACGGCCGCTTTCACAAGGTCGCGAATCTCGGTTTTGGTGAGCACCTCGTCCTCTATGGCAGCTTGGTAAATGCTGTCCAGGAGTTGGTCGTTGAGCGCAACCACCTGGGCTGCCCCTAGTCCTGCCGCCCCGGCGATTCTGGCCAGCTCGCGGGCCTCATCCCCGATGATGCGTCCATCGGCTAGGGCGTCAGACAAGGCTTCGAGGTAGCTGCTCGCCTGGGCGTCGTTTGCCTCGGCGGCGCTCATCGGGAGCCGGTCGAGAAGAGATGTCATCCAGCCGTTGGTCCCCTTGCGAAGCGCGACGGCCCTGGTCACGGGTCGGACTTTTCTGGCCGGGGCATGCGCTGCCAAGCCTGTGGGGGGTGGCGTGGCGTACACAAGCGGTTGCGACACCTCGTGAAGCAACAGGGGCAGCAAGGCACTCGTTGCTCGCATGTCTCCGAGGGCGGCGTGCTTGTCGACCAGAGGGATTTGGGCGTACCGGCATAGTGTCCCGAGCCGGTGATTCGGCGTGGGCATCGTGCGCTGCGCCAACCACAACGTGCATAGGGCCGGCAAGGGTGCTGTCGGGTGCACGCCCGCGCGGCGGAACTCGGAGGCCAGGAACGCTTCCTCGAAGGTGGCGTTGTGCGCCACGATGACAGCACCCTCTAATCGCGCCAACAATTCTGGGACGATTTCGGCGAACGTTGGAGCGTTCCGCACGGCGTCGTTGCTGATGCCGTGGATGAACACGGGCCCGGTATCGCGCCCTGGATTGATCAACGTTGCGAACTCGTCCTGAGTCTGCCCGTTACCGTCCACCAGTGCGATCGCTACCTCCACCACGCGGTCCCCGCCTCGTGGGGAGAGGCCGGTGGTCTCGAAATCGATCACTGCGTTAGGGCCATCATGCTCAAGGCCAGAGATCGATCGTCCTTGAGGCCCGGCGTAGGAAAACAGCGGACCCCGCATGTGCGCCTCGGCGAAGGGGATCTCACGATGTAGGTCCAGTGGCGGCACGACGTGCGTGTGCGCAGCCGCCTTTACTTGATGGGTCCGTGGCCTGGTTGTCACGCCTGGATGCTGCGGGGGCGCCGAGGAAGGGGGAGGATCTGGGGGCGTCCGCAGCTGGGCGGCTGCATGATTGGAATTCTGGCGCGTCCAGACCCGAGGGGTGACGCCCTGATGTCCCCGTCGCTTGGCGTGTGACCGACGCCCCCACAGCCACCACGCGACGGCAGCGAGGACAACAAGGACCACGATCGTTTCCATCGTCTGCACTCCCTATGTGCTGATGCGTGTGCGTGGGATGCACCCGTCGAGCCTATGAGCTGTCAAGGGGCGCTGATTCAGGTGTCGATGCGTGCGATCTCGGCGTAGAGGGCCTCGGCGAGGTCGGAGAGGCCTCCGGAGCCGCCGGAGGCGTCGGCTACGGCGGCGACCTGGGTCTCCAGTTCTTGGACGAGTTCGTGGAAGCGGGTGATGGCGGCGGCGGTGGCGGCGGTCGCCGATCGGGCGGCATCGACCTGGTCGGTGATGCGCCCGACGGTGCGGGCGGTTTCCTCGGCCAGGGTCTCGACCTCGCCGGCCACGACGGCGAATCCCTCGCCGCCTTCGGCGGCCCGCGCGGATTCGATGCGGGCGTTGAGAGCGAGCATGCGGGTCTGTGCGGCGACGCGTTGGACGAGCTCGACCGTGTCTTGGATCTGCGCGCTGGTGGTCTCGAGCTGCTCCACCGTGGCGCGGGCGGCCCCGACTTCTGAGGCGGCGGCACGCACGGCGGTGGAGGCCTGCGCCGCGGAGGCCTCGAGTTCGGTCGCGGCACCGGCCACGGACGAGGAGATTTCGGTGGAGGTGGCGACGAGTTGGGCGCGGGCCTGGTCGTCACGACGAGCGCGCTCGTCGACTTCCTTCATGCGCGCTTGTGCCGCGTTGATGCGGCGGGCGCCGCTCTCGAAGGAGCCGGGCAGGCCGAATGTGAGCAGGTGGCGATGGTAGCGGCCGGCGGAGGCGGCGTCCAGGGCCGCCTGGGATTCCCGGACGAAGGCGTCGGTCACGTCCAGGAAGTGGTTCACGCCGTGGGCGACCTGGGCCAATGCCTCGTCCTGGGGGATGGCGAGGATGCGGGCCTCCAGATCGCCTTCGCCGGCGCGGGCGAAGACCGATCCCAGGTCCGACAGCAACGTCTCGGCCGCTGCGTGGTGGACCTCATCAGAAGTCCGCCCTTGCGCGCCCTGCGGTTGCGGGGGACGTCGCAGCCGTCTCACCGGTGCCCCGCAAGGGAGTGGTCGTTGATGAGGTTCCAGATGAAGCGGTCGTAGGTGGTCTCGCGCTCCTGCAGGTGGGTCAGCAGGGTGTCCCGGCCCGCGCGGGCGGCATCGACGGCCCGGTTGTGTCGCGCCTCGGCGGCGAGCATCCGCTCGTACAGCGGCGTGACTGCCTCGATCGGTGCTCCCCTGTGCGCCAGGCTGAGGTGAGACACCACTTCTGAGTTCCTTCCCTTTGCACGGGGCGGAGAAGCGAGACACCTGATGACGATGACGTTGGCAGACACGACCCGGATCGACGATGGGGTGATGACCCCCAGAGCTGACCGTCCGAAGCGGCGCACCTTCACTGCCGAGTACAAGTTGAGGATCGTGGCCGAGTACGACGCTGCGGAGCATGGCGCGCGTGGTGCGATCCTGCGGCGAGAGGGCCTGTACTCCTCCCACATCATCGAGTGGCGCAAGGCCGCTCAGGCCGGCGCGGTGGGTGCGCTGGGTCCCAGGACCGCGGAGCGTCGTGACCGGGAGATCGAGCAGCTCAAGGCACGTGCGGAAAGGGCCGAGGCCGAGCTCGCCCGGACTCGGGCGGCGTTGGACATCGTGGGAAAAGCACACGCGCTCTTGGAGACGCTCTCCGAGAGCACGGGCACGCCGAAGCCGCCGCCGCGGTGATCAACCCCACCGTGGACGAGCTGGCTGAGCACACGAGCATCAAGCAGGCGTGCGACCTGCTGGGCCGTGCCCGAGGCAGTCACTACCGCGCCAAGAAGCCCAGGGTGCACGGGCCCGCAATGAGGCGCCCGACGCCACCCAACGCGCTCACCGACGCCGAACAGGCCGCGGTGCTCGCGGAGTTGACCAGCGAGCGGTTCGTGGACAAGGCGATCGCGCAGACCTGGGCGACTCTGCTCGACGAGGGCACCTACCTGTGCTCGATGTCCACCATGTACCGGATCCTGCGCGCCAACGGCGCCGCCGGCGAGCGACGCCGCCAGGCCACCCACCCCCCACGGAAGAAGCCCGAGCTGCTGGCCACCAAGCCCGGGCAGATCTGGAGCTGGGACATCACCAAGCTTCGCGGCCCCGGCCGCGGGGTCTGGTTCCAGCTCTACGTTGTGCTCGACATCTTCTCCCGCTACGTCGTGGGCTGGACCCTTCAGAACGGTGAGGACTCCCAGATCGCCACGACGATGCTCGAAGAGGCGATGGGCGTCCACGGCATCCCCGAGGCGGTCCACGCCGACCGGGGCACCTCGATGACATCGAAACCGGTGGCTCAACTGCTGCTCGATCTCGGCGTCGACCGGTCCCACTCCCGGCCACGGGTGTCCAACGACAACCCGTTCAGCGAGGCCGCGTTCAAGACCCTGAAGTACGCGCCCGTTTTCCCCGACTCCTTCGGGTCGCTGGCCGACGCGAGGGCGTTCTGCGAGGCCTTCTTCACCTACTACAACCACGAACACCGTCATTCCGGGATCGGCCTGCACACCCCGGCGTCCGTGCATCACGGCACCGCGACCCAGATCCGCGCCCACCGCCAGGCCACCCTGGACGCCGCTTCGGCGGCCCACCCCGAACGATTCGGCAACCGCCGACCCCAGGCACCGAAGCTGCCAAAGGCCGCGTGGATCAACCAACCCTCACCGGAGGCCCTCATACAGACCGCGTAACGATACGTGTCTCAAACTGCTTGACATCTTCCGCTCGGGCCGGACGGCGTCGATTCGAGTGGTACCCCACGATGCGCCCCTTCGGGTCGAAGGTCGCCGTCACGTGCGCGAGGACCCAGTAGTTGGCTCCGTCCGCGGCGAGATTGTTGATATAGGCGAAGACTTCCTCACCGGTTGCGATCGTGTCCCACAGCAGGCTGAAGAGTCCGCGCGGCATCTGGGGGTGGCGGATGATGTTGTGGGGCTGCCCGATGATCGCTTCCCGACCGTAATGAGAGATGTTGAGGAATGTCTGATTCGCGTAGGTGATGATGCCCTTGGGGTCGGTCTTGGAAACGATCAACTCGCGCGAGTCGAACGATCGCTCCTGCCCTGTCGGGGTCACCCGGACCGTCGTCGCCATGTGTCGCCCCGGTGGCTACGGGAGCCGGTGTGTCGGGCCGGAGAGCGATTTCGCGTGCCTGGCGAGGTCGTCGATGTTGCGCCGCCACTGTTCGTTCGGCACCTCGTACAGGTCGCGTTGAGCCAGCTCCTGGAGCGCCCGCATCGCGTCGACCACCGCCTCCAGGTTCACAGGCTCTCCCGCACTGATCCGGTCTGCGATCCCTCGGTACTCATCCGCCGCTGCGCGGAACGCTTCGGTCAGCGCGCGGTAGAAGTCCATGTCCGACATGTGTCCTCGGGAGCGGAGGGTCTGGTCGAGCATCACGACGCTGGGGGCGTTCTCGTTCATGCTGGCCTATCGGCATCGGTCGGATTCACCCGAGGTGAGCCATAATTGGCGCTATTAACTTTTAAG
>NZ_BAHD01000129.1 GCF_000298215.1 Kineosphaera limosa NBRC 100340
ATCATCACGGTCGCGTCGGTCGTAGGAACGCGGGCCGCCATCGCTGGTTCGGCGATCGGTGGCACCTCGCCGCTCGGTGTCGTCTCGGCGTGGGAAAGGTCGGCCTCGGCCTCGGTCTGACTCGCCCCGGTCGAAAGCGCGTGGCCGGCCCCCGGAGCCGCGGTCGTCGCGCTCCTCGAGACGGTCTTTCCAGGAGCGCGCGGGACGCGACGCCCCCTCGGCGCGCCGCTGCTCCCAGGAGGGTCCGCGTCGAGGACCACCGCTGGAGCCGGCCCGGCTACGGCCCCGGTCCCCGTCGCTGCCGCGGCGCTCACCGCCGGCTCCCCGATCTGTCGGACTCCCTTGCCCGTCGTCGCGGCGGGGTCGCCCACCGGAGCGCCCGTCGCGATTGCTTCCGCCCGCGCGGGACCACCGGTCGCCTCGACGCTCGTCACTCACCGCTACTGCCTCCACCCGCTGTTCACTTCGTTCAAATCCGCCCGTCCGGGCAGCCTACCGGGCCCAACCCTACGCCGCGAACACACAAAAAGAGCGGGGCGAAGAATCACTAAA
>NZ_BAHD01000128.1 GCF_000298215.1 Kineosphaera limosa NBRC 100340
CGGCCCCGGCGCCGACGTCGTCGAGCCCACCCGACCCGGCGGCCGAGGCACCGAAGGGGCCGGGCCCGCCGAACGAACCACCCGCAACCTCGAGGCCGGCGTCGGGCCCGGCCAGCGCGAGATGGGCGTGGCAGGCCGCGGTCCGCAGCACGTCTTGGTGGGACAGCCGGGCGTCCTCGGCGGCCAGCCCCTCTTCCTCCCCCTCGCTCGGGTCGAGCCGTTCGAGTTCGGCCAGGCCGCGACTCAGCAGTTGCGCCTCGACGTCTGCGTCGCGCTCGAGTTGCCCGACGCGAGCCAGCTCGGCGGTCAGCGCGGCGGTGCGCCGGTACTCCTGCTCGTAGGCGGCGCGCGGCTCGGCGACGGCCGCGCCGGCGAACTCGTCGAGCAGCACGCGATGCTCCTCGGGGCGGCGCAGCCGCCACTGATCGGCCTGGCCGTGCACGGCCACGAGGGTCTGGCCCACCTCGCCGAGCACCCCGACCGGGGCGGACCGACCACCGACGTGGGCGCGGGACCTGCCGGCCGCCGTGACCGTGCGTACGAGCACCACCTCGTCGGGGCATTCACCGCCGGCCTCGGCCACGCGCGCGCGGGCCGGGTGGTCGGCGCCCACGTCGAGCAGGCCCTCGACCGAGCAGGCCGACGCCCCCGTACGGACCGCGCCGGTGTCGCCGCGCGCGCCGAGCAACAGACCGAGAGCGGAGACGACCATCGTTTTGCCGGCGCCGGTCTCCCCGGTGAGCACGTTGAGACCCGCGGACAGCTCGAGCACGGCGTCGTCGATGACACCCAGATCGCGAATGCGCAGTTGAGCGAGCATGGGCCCAGGCTAGAAGCGACCACCGACAAGCCCGCCGAGGCGCGCCGAACATATGTTCGGCGCGTTCTCGCTGCCGATACCCCTACACGTGTCCGACGCCGCGCCAGCCGCCGACGGGCAGGGCGAACTTGGCGACGAGCCGGTCGGTGAACGGCGCCTGCGTCAGGCGCGCCAGACGGATCGGGTGCACGCCGCGACGCACCTCGATCCGGGCTCCGCGCGGCAGGTCGACCGGCCGGGCCCCGTCGCACCACATGACCGCGCGACCGGAGTTCTCGCCCAGCACCTCGACGGCCACCTGGCTCGTCGGCCCCACGACAAGGGGCCGGGCGAAGAGGGCGTGCGCGGAGATCGGGACGACGAGCACGGCCTCCACATTGGGCCACACGACGGGACCGCCGGCACTGAAGGCGTAGGCGGTCGAGCCGGTCGGGGTCGAGGCGATGATGCCGTCGCAGCCCCACGTCGACAGCGGCCGCCCGTCGATCTCCAGGACCAGTTCGAGCATCCGCTCCCGGGCCGCCTTCTCTACGGTCACCTCGTTGAGGGCCCAACTGGCGGCGACGACCTCGTCGTCGAGGGTGGCCTCGACGTCCAGGGTCATCCGCTCTTCGATCGTGTAGTCGCGCTCGACGATGTGATCGACGACGTCGACGACATCCTCGCGTTCGGCCTCGGCGAGAAATCCGACGTGCCCGAAGTTGATGCCGAGCAGGGGGATGCCGGCGTCGCGGGAGAGTTCGGCGCCCCGCAGGATCGTGCCGTCGCCGCCGAGCACGCAGACGAGTTCGCAGCCGCGGACCGGGTCGTGCTCGTCGGCGATCTGCAGGAGGGAGCCGCGCAGGTCGTGGTGCACGGCGTCGCCGGCAGGCACCACCGCCTCGATCCCGTGTTCGCTGAGCCGGTGCGCGAGAAACATGCTCAGGTGCTGCAGGTCGGTCCGAACGGCGTGCGACACGAGCAGTACGCGGCGCGTCATCGGCGTGCCCCTCCCTTAGGTCGTCGAGAACCACCCTAGATACTCGCGATTGCCGTTCGCGCCCAGGATGGGGCTGTCGGCCAGGTCGTGCAGCGTCCAACCCAGTTCTTCGGCGAGTCGCACGACCTCGTGAGCGGCCGCCGCGCCGGCCTCCGGGTCTTTGACCACCCCGTGTTTGTCGAGGCCCCCGCGGCCCACCTCGAACTGCGGCTTGATGAGCAGCACCGCTTGCCCCCGCACGTGCTGGCCGCTCCCCGCCGACCCGTCGGCCAGCAGCGCCACGAGTTGAGGCAGAACGAGCCGCAGGGAGATGAAGCTGAGGTCGGCGACGATCACGGTGAACGGCCCGTGCGCCGCGCGCAGCGCCGCCGGGTCGACGTCCCGGATGTTGGTGCCGGACAGCTCGGTGACCCGCGGGTCGTCGGCGAGTTGCGGCACCAACTGGCCGTGGCCGACGTCCAGGGCCACGACGTGCGCCGCGCCGCACGCCAGGAGGGTCTGGGTGAAGCCGCCGGTCGAGGCCCCAACGTCGAGGCACAGGTGGCCGTCGGCGGACAGGCCCCGGGGTCCGAAGGCCTCGAAGGCGGCGCTCAGCTTGCCTGCGGCCCGACCGACCGGCCGCGGGCCGGCGTCACCGGTCACCTCCACGCGGTCCGCGGCGGTGACCTGGCGGGCGGGCTTGGTCGTCACGCGCCCGTCGACGAGCACCCGCCGCGCGTCGATCAGTTCACGCGCGTCGGAGCGAGAGCGGGCCAGCCCGGAGCCGACCAGCCGCACATCCAGCCGGTCGCTCTGGGCGTTCACCGTCCCGAATCGCCCGCTGTGTCGCCCGACGAGTCGTCCATGCGGGCGCGCAGCTCCTCATGGGCCTGCTCGCCGGCCTCGAGGACCTCTTGTGTGTCGCCGGGGTCGGCCTCGTCGAGGCGCTTCATCGCGGAGCCGAGGTCGTCCCCGTCGCCCTTGGCCACCGGTTGCCCCGCACTCGCGTCGCTGCGCTCGGGAGTCTCGGGGGTCTCGGGAACCTCCGGGGTGTCGCCATTGGTTTCGGGGGCCTCGTCGTCGTGCTGGCTCATGTCGTCTCCGTCCGTTCCAGGGCCTGCTGCCACTGGGAGTCCTCGATGGTCGACAGGTCGTCTCCGGCGTCGGCGGCGGCCCAGCAGGCCGCCACGACCACCCGCAGACGAGCATCCGCACCGGCGGACCCCTGCGTCTCGATCTTGCCGTCTGCGACGCGGGCCCGCGCGCCGTCGCACTCGAACCAGCCGTCCGAGGCCGGTTCGGCAGCGACGTATGGGCGGTGCAGGGCGCGCAGGTCGCGGGCCAGGTAGCGGGGCCGCTCGGCGGGGCCGGCCAGGGCGACGTCCCGCGGGCTGCTGACCCCGGTGGCGACGTACAGCGAGTCCATGCCCGTGTTGACGGCGCCCGCAAGGTCGGTGTCGAGGCGGTCGCCGATGGCCAGGGTCTTGGCGATGTCGGTTCCCAGCACGCGGGCCGCGAGCATGTACAGCGGCGACTCGGGCTTGCCGACGACCACCGGATCGACGGCAACGGCGTGGCGGACCACGCCGACGAGGGCGCCGTTGCCGGGGGCCAGGCCACGGTGCGTCGGCAATGTGGTGTCGGCGTTCGTGGCGACCCACCGGGCCCCGCCCTGGATCGCGAAGGCGGCCTCGGCCAGGTCGGTCCAGGTGACGTCGCGCCCCAGCCCCTGCAGCACCGCCCGCACCCCGCTCTTGACGGCGGGGTCGCCGGGGCGGACCGCCCGCAGCCCGACCTCGGCCAGCGCCAGGGTGACGCCCTCGCCGCCGACCGCCAGCACCGGGGCACCGGCCGGCAACTCGGCGGCCAGGGTGTGGGCACCCGCCTGGGAGCTCGTCACGACGTCGGTGGGCACCAGCGTCAGCCCCAGGGAGCCGAGCTGGTCTGCAACCTCCCGCGGTGGCCGGGAGGCATTGTTGGTGGCGTAGACGATGCGGGTGCCTGCGGTCCGGGCGCCGCCCAGCGCCTCGACTGCGTGCGGCACGGCATCGGTGCCCTTGTAGACCACACCGTCCAGATCGCAGACGATGCCGTCGTAGCGGCTCACCAGGGTCGTCATCGTTCAGTGTCCTCCGTTGCCTCGACGTCGCTGCTTTCGGCGCTGTCCGGCGCCCGCTCCGGGTCGGTCGCCGCAGGCGCGTCCGGCCTGCGCGTGCCGTCCTGGCCGTCATCGCCTCGGCCGTCATCGTCCTGGCCGTCGTCGCCTCGGCCGTCGTAGTCCTCGCCGCTGTCCCCCTCGCTTTCGTCCTCGTCCTCGCTTTCGTCCTCGTCCTCGTCCTCGTCCTCGTTCTCGTCGTCGTCGAGGAGGTCGAGAACGACGACCCCGTCGATCTCCTCCAGGCGTTCGACGGCGTCGGTGTCTTGGTTGGGGTCGGCGTCGACCGCGTGGGCGAACCAGGTGCGAGCCTCGTCCTCTTCCCCGGCGGCCGCGAGGGCGTCGGCGTAGGCGTAGAACAGCCGCGCGGACCACGGGTCGCGGCGGCTCGGGTCGAGGGCCGGCCCGCGCAGGGCCAGGACCGCTGCTTGCGGCTGGTCGAGGTCGCGGCGAATGCCCGAGACGACGATGGCCAGCTCGATGCGCTCCTCGGGCGAAAGTTGGCGGCTCTCGGGACCGGTGGCTAGATCGAGGGCGCGTTCGTGCCGTCCGAGTCCGCGCTCTGAGTCGACCAGCAGCGGCAGCAGCCCGGAGCCGCCAAGCCGGCGCGCGGTGCGGAACTCGGCCAGCGCCAGCTGGTAATCGCCCTGACGATATGCGACTAGCCCCCGGGCCTCGCGGACGGCCGCGACCCGACCCGCCCGTCGCACGGCCGTGTCGGCGTGCTCCTGGGCTCGGTCGAGGTCGGTGTCGAGCAGGCGAGCCACCATGACGAGGTGCCCCGCGACGCCGGTCGCGTTCTCCTTGCTCAGGGTGCGCAACTGTTGCCGGGCGGTGTTGTCCAGATCCGAGAACTGAATGTCCTCGTCGATCGGCGGTTCTGGGATGCGCGGGGCGGCGTCGGAGCGCCGCGGCGGCCGATCCCCACGTTCGTCCCGGTCGGGCCGGTCGAAGCGGTCCCGTCGCTCGAAACGCTCACCGTCACGGTCTGCTCCCCCGCGGTCGGAGAAGCGCCCGCCTCGTCGGTCGTCGTCCCGCCGGTTGAAGGATCGGGGCCGGTCGCCGCTTTCGCGTCGGTCATAGGAGCGGGGCCGGTCGCCGCTTTCGCGTCGGTCATAGGAGCGGGGCCGGTCATCACGGT
>NZ_BAHD01000127.1 GCF_000298215.1 Kineosphaera limosa NBRC 100340
TGCCGCAGCCCACCCCAGCGGCCCGCGCCGCCGTCGACCTCGTGACCCGGCGCCTCGGCGCGAGCGCTGCCGCCGGGCTGCCGCAACCCTGGGCGCAGGCAGTCGAACGGGCCGCCCAACCCGCCGCCGGCTCCCTCTCCGATGCTCTCGACCAGGCGATCCTCGGGACCTCCCTGCACCTGCGCCGCCCGCTGTGGTGGGCCCTGGTGGGGGTGCTGCAGGTGCTGCTGGCCGTCGCCGCCGTCGCCGGAGTCGCGTGGCTCAGCCTGCTCTTCGCGCTCGCCTGGTTCCAGCTGCCCGTTCCCGAGGTGCCGACGCTGTGGTACCTGCCGCTACCGACGCTCATGGCGATCGGCGGACTTGTCGGCGGCATCGTGCTGGCGCTGTTGTCGCGAGCCATCGCCGCCCGGCAGGCCCGACGCCGCGTCGACACCATCGCGCTGCGGCTGCGCGATCGCATCGGCACCGTCGTCACCAGTCAGCTGCTGGCGCCCGTGCGGGACGTGCTGCAGCGGCACCGCGCGACCCGCGAACACCTGGACGCGGCCATCGACGCCTGAGCCGGGCGCGAGCGATTCGGGCAATTCGTTGTCCACAGGGGGGACCCGCGCTGGGGGTCCATCCACAGGCGCGAGCCCTCGGTTCTGCGGACCTGCGCCGCCTCCGGCCAGGCTGGGCGCGACGGCGCGTGCATCCGGCGGGCGCCGCGCGAGGCAAGGAGCCCCCGATGTTCGAACATCACTTCACCGCCGTCGGCAACGCTGTCGAAGACCCCATTCAGCTGGAGACGCGCCACGGCACCCCCATGGTCAGTTTCCGCTTCGCCTGGACGCCCCGGCGACGTGACGGGGACGGCCAGTACGTCGACACGCCGACGAACTTCGCCGTGGTCAAGGCCTATGGCGCCGTGGCGGTCAACGTCGCCGAGTCCGTGCGCAAGGGGCAGCCGCTCGTGGTGTACGGAAAGCTGCACATCCGGCAGTGGGAGAGCGGCGATCGACGCGGCACCGAGGTCGAGATCGTCGCCGACGGCATCGGGCACGACCTGCGGCGGGGCGTCTCCGCCTACGCCAAGCGCAAGAACGCCGGCCAGCAGGGCTACCAGAACGGGCAGGGCTACCCGAACGGGCAGGGCTACCCGAACGGGCAGTCCGGCCAGGGTCACCCCTACAGCCAGGGCGTCGGGTCGAGCCAGAGCGCCCAGAACGGTTCGGGCGCCCACGACGGCCGCGACACCCGCTCGGGGTCGTGGGGTGGCGGCCCGGTCGATCCGTGGTCGGTGCCGGGTGCGGGGCCCAGCGGCCCGGGCCAGGGCGGACACGACAACGCGGGGCCCCAGC
This sequence comes from Kineosphaera limosa NBRC 100340, assembly GCF_000298215.1. Lineage (GTDB taxonomy): Bacteria > Actinomycetota > Actinomycetes > Actinomycetales > Dermatophilaceae > Kineosphaera > Kineosphaera limosa. The sequence goes on from NZ_BAHD01000127.1 coordinate 1,341, forward strand.
ACGCCGGGGCACAGTACGACGGGTCACAGTACGCCGGAGCACTGGGCGAGCCCGACGCCCCCGACGGATTCGACGAGCCGGTCGACGAACGCTTCGACGAACCCGGTGACCCGGCCTCTGCGTCGGTCACCGACGAGCAGAACCGGCAGGTCAGCCACGAGCCGGAGAGCGTCGGCGCATCAGGATGACCGGTTTCTGATCGGCGCATCCACCCGGCCTGATCTCGACGTCCGGGGGGCCGCCGACGCCGGATTCGGTGCCCGGTGCACCCGACGGATAGCCTGCACGCCATGGCCGAGTTCATCTACACCATGACCAAGGCGCGCAAGGCGGTCGGCGACAAGCTGATCCTCGATGACGTGTCCATGTCGTTCTATCCGGGCGCCAAAATCGGCGTCGTCGGCCCCAACGGCGCCGGCAAGTCGACGATTCTCAAGATCATGGCCGGGCTCGACCAGCCGTCCAACGGCGAGGCGCGGCTTTCACCCGGTTACAGCGTCGGCATCCTGCAGCAGGAGCCGCCGCTCAACGAGAACAAGACCGTGCTCGGCAACGTCGAGGAGGGCCTGGGCGAGATCAAGGCCAAGGTCGACCGGTTCAACGAGATCTCCGCGCAGATGGCCGATCCCGACGCCGACTTCGACAAGCTCATGGCCGAGATGGGCACGCTGCAGGAGGCCATCGACCACGCCGATGCGTGGGACCTGGACTCCCAGCTCGAGCAGGCCATGGATGCGTTGCGCTGCCCGCCGGGCGACGCCGACGTCTCCGTGCTCTCCGGTGGTGAGCGCCGCCGCGTCGCATTGTGCAAGCTGCTGCTGTCCAAGCCCGACCTGCTGCTGCTCGACGAGCCGACCAACCACCTCGACGCGGAGTCGGTGCAGTGGCTCGAGCAGCACCTCGCCGCCTACCCCGGCACCGTGCTGGCCGTCACCCACGACCGGTACTTTCTCGACAACGTCGCGGGCTGGATCGCCGAGGTCGACCGCGGTCGGCTCTACCCCTACGAGGGCAACTACTCCACCTACCTGGAGAAAAAGGCCGCTCGCCTGCAGGTGCAGGGCAAGAAGGACCAGAAGCTGCAGAAGCGCCTCAAGGACGAGCTGGAGTGGGTGCGCTCGAACGCCAAGGCGCGCCAGACCAAGAGCAAGTCGCGGCTAGCGCGCTACGAGGAGATGGCGGCGGAGGCCGAGCGGACCCGCAAGTTGGACTTCGAGGAGATCCAGATCCCGCCGGGCCCGCGCCTGGGCTCTACGGTCATCGAGGTGCAGGGCCTGGAGAAGGGCTTCGGCGACCGGGTGCTCATCGACGACCTGTCGTTCACGCTGCCGCGCAACGGCATCGTCGGCGTCATCGGCCCCAACGGCGTCGGCAAGACGACCCTTTTCAAGACGATCGTCGGGCTGGAGACACCGGACGACGGGTCCGTCAAGATCGGCGAGACCGTCAAGATCTCCTACGTCGACCAGTCCCGCGAGGGCCTGGACGCCAACAAGACGCTGTGGGAGGTCGTCTCCGACGGGCTCGACCACATCCAGGTCGGCAACGTCGAGATCCCCTCCCGGGCCTACGTCAGCCAGTTCGGGTTCAAGGGCCCGGACCAGCAGAAGAAGGCCGGCATCCTCTCCGGTGGCGAGCGCAACCGGCTCAACCTTGCGCTCACCCTCAAGCAGGGCGGCAACCTGCTGCTGCTCGACGAGCCGACCAACGACCTCGACGTCGAGACCCTCGGTTCGCTGGAGAACGCGTTGCTGAACTTCCCCGGCTGCGCCGTGGTCATCAGCCACGACCGGTGGTTCCTCGACCGGGTGGCAACGCACATCCTGGCCTACGAGGGCACAGCTGAGAACCCGAGCGCGTGGTACTGGTTCGAGGGCAACTTCGAGGCCTACGAGAAGAACAAGGTGGAGCGCCTCGGCGAGGACGCGGCGCGCCCGCACCGCGTCACCTACCGCAAGCTCACCCGCGATTGAGCTGACTGTGTGACACAAGGGGCCGGGCGCTGTCGAGCGCCCGGCCCCTTGTGCGTGCGACGCGTGATCAGTCGAAGTCGAAGATCGAGTGTTTGTCATAGAAGGTCAACACAAAGCGGCATTGGCGGCAGATCTTCAGGGTGAGCCGGTGGGTGGTGAACCCCCAGCGGGAGTCCTGGCGCGACTCCTCCTGCTGAAACTCCATGCAGCCGCACAGCGGGCAGCGCAACGCCGGTTGCTGCGGCGGCTGCCCGCCGACCCGGTCCTGGATGCTCATCTCGTATCGCTCCTGATCCCTGTCGTGTCCCCGTTGCTGCCTGATCGGTCGGGCAGCCCTCACTCCTTGAGGCGCAGCATTCCCTCTTGCGCCACGCTGGCCAACAGTTGGCCGTCGCGGTTGAACATGCGCCCGATGCCCAGCCCGCGCCCGCCTTTCGCCGAGGGGGAGGACTGGGAGTACAGCAGCCAGTCGTCGGCGTGGATCGGCCGGTGGAACCACATCGCGTGGTCCAGGCTCGCCACCCGCAGCCGCGGGTCGATCCAGGTCAGGCCGTTGCGGCGCAGCACCGGCTCCAACAGCGTGTAGTCCGAGGCGTAGGCCAGCACCGCGGCGTGCAGCAGCGGGTCGTCGGGGAGTTGCCCGACCGCACGGATCCACACGTTCTGCCGGGCGGTCTGCTCCTCGCTGGGCTGCAGGTAGATCGGGCCCTCGGCGTGGCGGATGTCGATCGCGCGCCGCTCGACCCACTTCTTGGCCGGTCCGTTGGTCACCTGGGCCAGCAACTCGCCGACGGCGGGCAGGTCCTCGGGGGCCGGCACCTCGGGCATCACATCCTGGTGATCCAGACCTTCGTCGGGCGTTTGGAAGGAGGCCGCCAGCGACAGGATCGGCCGGCCCTCCTGCACCGCGTGCACCCGCCGCGCTGAGAACGAGCGGCCGTCGCGCAGCCGCTCGACGGTGAACCGGATCGGCTTGGTGTCGTCGCCGGGGCGCAGGAAGTAGGCGTGCATCGAGTGCGGATACCGCGGGTTCTGCTCGAAGCCGTCGAGATCGGCGACCGTGCGACCGGCGGCAACGAGGGCCTGGGCCAGGACCTGACCCCCGAACACCCGGCCGTGTGGCTGTCGCTGGCTGCGGCCCTCGAACTCGTCGTCGCCCAGGGCCTTCAGATCGAGCACATTGAGCAGGTCACCGATGGCGTCGTAGTCAGGGTCGTTCGGGGTCGCCGGGGGTACCGGCATCGGCGCCGGGTCGCGCGCCTCCCCACGGTCCAAGACCTCCGTGCGGTCGGAGGTCGTCGAATTCTCATCAGGCGGCGGCGTCGAGGCACTCACCCGACGCAGGGTAGCGCGCGCCCCGCTGCCAGGATGAGCACATGCCTGCCGCCCCGCGTGCCGACCGTCCGTACACCGCGCCAGTGCCGCTGCGCTGGTCGGATATGGACGCCTACGGTCACGTCAACAATGTCCAGTTCGTGCGATTGCTGGAGGAGGCGCGGATCGCGGCCTTTCAGGACTGGTTCGCCCCGCTACGCGACCTGACCTCCACGGGCTGCATCGTCGCCCGCTGCGAGATCGAGTACACCGCGCCGTTGTCGTATCGCCGCGACGGCGTCGCCGTGGACGTGTGGGTCTCGCGGTTGGGCGGCTCGAGTTTCGACCTCGCCTACGAGATCTGCGAAGCGGCGGCGCAGCCTGCGGGGGAGAGCGTTGCAGGAGAAAACGCAGGAGACATCGCAGGAGAACCGGAGCGGGTCGTGTATGCGCGGGCCCTGACCACGATGGTCTGGTACGACGTGGCCGCTGCGCGACCGCGGCGGGCCGACGATGCGGATCGTGAGGTGCTCGCCCGGGTTCTGGCCGACCCTCCGAGCTTCTCGCGGAGTGCTTCGCGTGGCGGCGGGGGAGCTCGATGAACGGCGCTTCGATTCGGCTCGCCGACGCCTTCGACGTCGCGGACCTGGAGACCTTTCTGGGTCGGGCGCGCACGGCTGACCCCGAGGGCGCCGTGCGCCTGGCCGTGCACGGTGAGGTGCTGCTGGTCACGACCCGGCTGGTGCCCGGGGCTGGGCTGTTCGGGGCCGGCGGCGTGCTGGGCCTGCGGGCCTTCGCCGTGCGCCCGGTGAAGGAGCCGGCCGAGGCCACCGCCCCGGGGTCGCCGGATTCGGCGGCCCCCTTCGGGGTCGATGTCGTCGTGGCGGTCGATGCGGTCATGGACCGGCTGGCGCGGATGAAGCGCACCGGTGATCTAGACCTGCCGGTGCCGCCCGTACAGGTCGCGGCCCCGTGGGCGGGGCACGCCCCGCCGCGATCCGGCTGGGAGCCGTTGGGGGTGCTGCAGCCAGACGCGCTGCGGGCCGTGGCCAAGGCAGGCATCGCCGAGATCGCCACCGGCGCGGGCGGTCCCG
>NZ_BAHD01000126.1 GCF_000298215.1 Kineosphaera limosa NBRC 100340
CCCAGTCGGACCACGCGTTGTCCAGTCAGACCAGCAAAGCCGCCCAGCAGGCGCCCCGCATCAGGAGGCCACGGGCCCCGCAGCCGCGCCCCCCGCCGCCGCGCGCCGCTCAACGAGACCACTCAGACGAGACCGCTCAGATGACGCCCTGGGCCACCATCGCGTCGGCGACCTTGAGGTATCCGGCGAGGTTGGCGCCCACGACGTAGTCGCCGGCATGCCCGTACCGCGCGGCGGTGTCGACGACATTCGTGTGGATCGTGCGCATGATCTCGCCGAGCTTCTCGTCGGTGTCCTCGAACGACCAGGTGTCGCGGGAGGCGTTCTGCTGCATCTCCAGCGCGCTGGTGGCGACCCCGCCGGCGTTGCTTGCCTTGCCCGGCGCAAACCTGACCTGGGACGTCTGGAACAGCCGCACCGCCTCCGGGGTGCAGGGCATGTTGGCGCCCTCGGCGACGATCCGCACGCCGTTGCTGATGAGTGTCTTGGCCGCGTCGCCGTCGAGCTCGTTCTGGGTGGCGCACGGCAGGGCGATCTCGCAGGGCACCGACCAGATGCTGGCGTCCTCGACGTGCCGGGCCGACCCGCCACGCTCGTCGGCGTACGTGGTGAGCCGCTCGCGCCGCTCCTCCTTGATGTCCTTGAGCAGGTCGAGGTCGATGCCGTCCTCGTCGACGACGAAGCCGTTGCTGTCGGAGCAGGCGATGACCTTGGCGCCGAGCTGCTGCGCCTTCTCGATGGCGTAGATCGCGACATTTCCGGAGCCGGAGACCACGACCCGCTTACCGGTGAAGTCCTCGCCGCTGGCCGCGAGCATCTCGTTGACGAAGTAGACGGTGCCGTAGCCGGTGGCCTCGGTGCGCACCAACGAGCCGCCCCAACTCAGGCCCTTGCCGGTGATGACCCCGGACTCGTACCGGTTGGTGATGCGCTTGTACTGCCCGAACAGGTAACCGATCTCGCGGCCGCCGACGCCGATGTCACCCGCGGGCACGTCGGTGTACTCGCCGATGTGCCGGTACAGCTCGGTCATGAACGACTGGCAGAACCGCATCACCTCGGCCTTGGACTTGCCCTTGGGGTCGAAGTCGGAGCCGCCCTTGCCGCCGCCGATCGGCATGCCGGTCAGCGAGTTCTTGAAGATCTGCTCGAAGCCGAGGAACTTGACGATCGACAGGGTCACGCTGGGGTGAAAGCGCAGCCCGCCCTTGTACGGGCCGAGCGCGGAGTTGAACTCGACCCGGAAGCCGCGGTTGACCTGCACCGTGCCGGAGTCGTCGAGCCACGGCACGCGGAAGATGATCTGGCGCTCGGGCTCGCAGATGCGCTGCAGGATCGACCACTGCGCGTACTCGGGTCGCCGGCCGGCGATCGGGGTCAGGCTGTGCATCACCTCGAAGACGGCCTGGTGAAACTCGTTCTCCCCAGGATTGCGCGCCAGGACTTCGTCGAACATGGGCGCGATGCTCTCGTGCAACTTCTCGGACATGGCGCACATCTTGTCAGGTGCCTGCGGGGCGGCCGCAGCAACCGCGGTTTTCGGGAGGTTCGTAGGGTGGGCGGATGCTGCGCGTCGCCTCCCTGAACATCAACGGCATCCGCGCGGGGCAGCGGCGGGGCTTCGGACCGTGGCTGGCGGGGCGTGGGTGCGATGTCGTGGGTCTGCAGGAGGTGCGCTGCCCGGTGGCGGCGCTGCCGGCCGACGCGTTCGGCGACTATCACCTCACTTACGACGCGGGCGCGCTGAAGGGCCGCAACGGGGTGGCGGTGCTGACCCGCGAGCGACCGGAGGCGGTGCGCACGTGGAGCGGATCGGCGCTGCTGCGGCAACCGGGCGCGCTCACGACCGAGCTGACGCCCGCGCCTGTCGGCGTGTTGGCCCGAGGCTTGCACGAATTCGCCGCGCAAGGCCGCTATCTGGAGGTCGACCTGGCGGGGGTGCCGGTCACCCTCGCCTCGGTCTACGTGCCCAAGGGCGGACTGCCGGCGCACCTGCAGCGGCCGGGGCGGATGCGCGAGGCGCCCGACGGCGGCGCCCGGTACGAGCGCAAGATGCGGTTTCTGGCGGCGTTCGAGCGGCAGGTGCGGCGGGCCCGCCGGGCGGCGCGGGCTCGGGGCCGCGAGTACGTGCTGGTCGGCGACCTCAATATCGCGCACACCCGTTTCGACGTCGTCAACTGGCGGCGTAATCAGCGCAGCGAGGGCTTTCTGCCCAGCGAACGGGAGTGGCTGGACGGGCTGATCGGGCCGCGTCGCCTCGTCGACGTGGTGCGCCGGCTGCACCCGGAGGTCGATGGGCCGTATTCGTGGTGGAGCTGGCTGGGTGAGTCGTTCACCAACGACGCCGGCTGGCGCATCGACTACCAGTTGGCCACTCCCGGGCTGGCCCGGCGGGCGGTCGCGGCCGGTACCGACCGCGACCCCGCCGCGGACCGCCGCATCTCCGACCACGCCCCCGTCGTCGTGGACTACGCGCTCTGACCGATGCCCGGGCCGCCCCGCCAGTCCTTACCGTCGGCGGCCCCGGCCGTCCACATCCTGGGCGCTGCGGTCACTGCCGAGGGGTGCGGTTGCAACAGCAACGCTCGGCAGCGGGCGCAACGGTCGGCGGATGGGGCGGTCGGGGTCCGGCGGCCAGGCCTGTCCACATCCTGGGCATTGCGCTTGCTGCCGAGGGGTGCGGTCGCGACAGCAACCCAAGGCAGCGAGCGCAACGGTCGGCGGAGGGGCGAGGCCGCGCGCCTAGACTCCAGGGATGGGTGAGGCACACGGCAGCTCGCTGTCGCCGATGGACGCCCGGGTGCGGGCGCTCGAGACCGTGCTGGTGGAGCGCGGGCTCGTCGACCCGGAGGCGCTCGCCGGCATCCTCGAGTACTACGAGCACGAGGTCGGCCCGCATCGCGGCGCCCAGTTGGTGGCCCGCGCCTGGACCGACCCGGACTTCCGGCAGCGGCTGCTGGCCGACGCCAGCGAGGTCATCGCCGAGCTGGGGTGGGACGGCCGACAGGGCGAGCACGTCGTGGCCGTGGAATGCACCCCGACTCAGCATCACCTCGTGGTCTGCACGCTGTGCTCCTGCTACCCCTGGTCGATCCTCGGGTTGCCGCCGGTCTGGTACAAGTCGCCGGCCTACCGGGCGAAGGCGGTGCGCGACCCGCGCGGGGTGCTCGCCGACTTCGGCGTCGAGCTGCCCGCCTCGACGCGCATCCACGTGTGGGACTCGACCGCGGAGGTGCGGTACCTCGTCGTCCCACGCCGACCGGAGGGGACCGACGGCTGGTCGGTCGAGCGCCTGGCGGAGCTGGTGACCCGCGACGCGATGATCGGGACGGGCCTGGTCGCGGTGCCGCAGTCGGCCGCAGCGCCGGCCCCTGAGGTGGCCGCAGCGCCGGCCCCTGAGGTGGCCGCAGCGCCAGCCCCCGAATCAGCCCCTGAGCCAGCCAGTGAGCCAGCCGCAGAGCGGGAGGCCGGCTGATGGACGGGGTGCACGACCTCGGCGGGATGCACGGCTTCGGGCCGGTGCGCCCGGAGCCGAACGAACCGCTGTTCCACGACGACTGGGAGCAGCGGGTGCTGACGCTGACCCTGGCGACGGGGGCGTTGGGCCAGTGGACCATCGACCGGTCGCGGTTCACCCGTGAGCAGCTACCGCCCGCGACGTACCTGAGTAGCAGCTACTACGAGATCTGGTTGCGGGCTCTCGAGCGGCTGCTCGTGCAGTCCGGGCTGCTGGCACGCGAGGACCTCTCGGAGCCGGCCCGTTCGCAGCTCGGAGAGGGAGCGGCCCCGACCCCCACGACCTCCGCCACGTCAGTTGCCTCGACGGCCTTAGCGGGCAAAGAGGGCACGGTTGCCCGGGTGGCGGCGGTGCCGTGGCCGGCGCTGCGGGTCGCGCTGGACGCGGGCACGCGGTACGAGCGCGAGGCCGCCACGGAGCCGCTGTTCGCGGTCGGGGACCGGGTGCGCACGTCGGCGGACCATCCGAGCGGCCACACCCGCCTACCCCGCTACGCCCGCGACACCATCGGTCGCGTCGTGGCGGTGCGTGGCGCGCATGTCATGGCGCACGCCAACGCGGTGCCCGCCGCAACCCCGGCGCCGGGAGACGCCGACTGGCTCTACACGGTCGAGTTCGACGGGCCCAGTTTGTGGGGCGCCGACGCCGACCCGAACAGCTGCGTGAGCATCGAGGTGTGGCAGCCGAACCTACGCGCGGTGCCGCTCTCGTGACGGCCCCCACGTTGGCGGAGGTGCTCGACGCCAACCCGACCCTTCCCGCTCCGGTCGGCCGCGGCTTCGCCGAGCCGTGGCAAGCGAGCGTGTTCGCGATCACCGTGCACCTGCACGAGCGCGGCGTCATCACCTGGCAGGAGTGGGCGCAAGCGCTCGGCGCCCGCCTGGCCCGAGACGTTGCCGGCAGCGGCTCCGAGGCGACCGGCTACGAGGCGACCGGCTACGAGGCGACCGGCTACTTCGAGGCCTGGGCCGCAGCCTTGGCCGACCAGCTCGAGGCCCAGGGTCTGGTGGCGCCGGGCGAGATCGCCGGCACCCAGGTCCGCTGGCACGAGGCCGCCGCCCGCACTCGCCACGGCGACCCGATCGAACTTTGGGTAACCGCACAGAGAAGTTGAGGTGACCGGCTGCGCCAGTTCGCCTGCCTTACCATCTGTTTCACCCAACGACCTACGGGAATACCCGGGATCCGGGCGTCCTCGGATGTGACATTTGGACGCTCGTCCACCAGTATGGCTGTGGCAATGGGGGCTGTTGGCACGTCGTTCGCGTGGCGCCAAGGCCCCAGGGGCGGCAGTTTTCGGGGGAATCAACTGTGACGAGCATTGACGCGCAACGGGCATCGACGAACGAGGAACCACCATCCGGTGGGTCCGGTGACCTCGATGGCACGGTGGCGCAGCGGGTGCGGGCGCGCGAGCAGCGGCGCTTCTATCCGGAAGTCCAGGCGCTGCGGGCCGTCGCCATCGGCATGGTGCTGCTGTTCCACTTCGGCTCCGGGATCCCGTTCGTCGGTGGCGGCCTGGTGGGCGTCGACGTCTTCTTCGTCATCTCCGGGTTCCTCATCTCCGGGCACCTCCTGGCCGAACTCGACCGCACCGGCCGCGTGCGCCTCGCGGACTTCTACGCGCGCCGCGCCCGGCGGCTGCTGCCGGCCAGCCTGTCGGTGTTGCTCGCCGTGGCGGTCGCGACGGCGCTGATCCTGCCCCGCGAGGCGTGGGGTGATGCGGGCCGCAGCGTGCTCGCATCGGCGTTCTACGCGATGAACCTGTACGCCGCGCACCTGACGGCGCTGGGTGGGCAGGAGGCGTTCGCCGCGCTGCCGACGGTGCATTACTGGTCGTTGTCTGCGGAGGAGCAGTTCTACCTCTTGTGGCCGCCGCTGATCCTGCTGGCGGCCGCGGTGGCGTCGTGGCTTGGGCGTCGCGGCCGGGCTGTGGGGCGGGTGACGGCTGTGGGCATCGCGCTCACCGTGGTCGCGGTCGTCTCGTTCGTCGTGGCGCTGGTGTGGACGTGGATCGACTACCCGGTCGCGTACTTCGTCACGGTCACCCGCGTGTGGGAGTTCGCCGCCGGTGGCCTGGTCGCGTTGCTGCTGCGACGCTGGGCGCCGACCCAGCGGACCGCGACGGTGCTGCGTTGGCTGGGGCTCATCCTCATCTTGCCGGGCTCGTTGTTGCTGGTGCTGCCGGACGTGATGCCTGGGCCTGGTGTGCTGCCTGCGGTGGCGGCGTTCCCGGCCCCGCTGGCCGTCCCGGCGGTGCTGGGCACGGCGCTGGTCATCATCGCCGGCGGCACGCGGCCCGGTTCGTTCTTGGACCGGGTCGTCAAGTGGCGGCCCACGCAGTGGCTCGGGCTGATCTCCTACTCGGTGTACCTGTGGCACTGGCCGCTGGTGCCGCTGACGGAGGCGCTGCTGGGCCAGATGGGCGCGCCCGTGCGGATCGCCCTGCTCGCGCTGTCGTTGCTGTTGGGGCACGTCTGGCAGCGCTGGGTCGAGGACGCCTCGCGTTATGTGCCGGGGATGAAGCAGAGCACCCGGATGTCGTTGTGGGCCGCCCTGGCCGGGATGCTCGTCGTCGGCGGAGTCGGGCTGCTCCTAGCGGTCGCCGGCGGCAGCTGAGCTTCCAAGCGGCAGGGCCGGCTGAACTCCCGGCGTCACCCTCGTGGTCCGTGGTCCGTGGTCCCCTCGAGGGTCGCTAGTCAGAGGCCGTGTGCAAGGTCAAGGCGGCAAGAGCCCTGACATTGAATATGACGTACTTCACATTTCCGGTTCGCCGCATCGCGCCTGAGATCGCCTGTGCCCCAACGGAACTCACGGCCCTTTCTGGCAATCTGAATCCTCCTGCGCTGCAATGATATTCACTAATTAGTAGCGTTGCTACTACAAATTAT
>NZ_BAHD01000125.1 GCF_000298215.1 Kineosphaera limosa NBRC 100340
CACGCGGGCGTGGGGCCGGGCGGGCACGCGGGCGGGGGGCCGGACCGCCGGCCAGCCGGCCTACTCGGTGACCTTGACGAAGCCCTTGGCGCCGCGTTCGGCGTCGACCATGACGTGGCTGACCAGCGGATAGGTGCCCGGCTCGGGGAACGTCAGCTCGACGAAGCCGCCCTGCGCGGCGGTCAGCCCGAAGGCCTGGGCGCCCGCCCCTTGCGCGCGCGGTCCCAGCAGGTAGGCGCCTTCGTGGTAAACGGTGTCGAACTGGCCGCCGACGATGTGGAACGAGCTGGAGCGGTTGGGTCCCGCGTCGAGCACCCAGATGCGTACCCGCTCGCCGACCCGAGCGGTCAACGGCACCTGCGCGTACTGGTTGGCGATGCCGTTGAACGTGACGAACGTGGGGCGCTCGGCGGTCACGAGGTCGGCGTCGACCTCCGCCGCGGGCTGCCCGGCGCCGCCGGTGCCGGGGGTGACGAACACCTCGGACTGGGTCAGCGCGTACTGCCGGTCGACGGCGGGCAGGCCGTCGGGCTCGATGACGACGGCGCCGTGCATGCCCGCCGCGATGTGCGCGGACATCGGCATCGTCGAGCAGTGGTACATCCAGATGCCGGCGCGGGTTGCCGTGAACCGGTACTGCAGGGACTCGCCCGGCGCGATGGTCCGCATCGGCCGGTCGGGAGCGAGGGCGCCGGCGTGGAAGTCGATGGAGTGCCCGATCGACCCGTCGTTGACGAGCGTGATGTCGAAGACGTCACCGACCCGGCCGTGCAGGGTCGGGCCGACGGGTCCGCCGTTGTAGGTCCAGCGCCGCTGCCGGACGCCGGGGGCGACCTCCAGGTCGGCTTCGGTGACCGTGAGGGTGAGCGTGTGGGTGCGGGGGCCGCTCTGCGGGGGCAGCGTCGGTAGCCGCGGGTCGACCAGATGCTGGAGCTGGGCGTCGGGGTCTGCGCGCACCGGAGTCTGAGTCGCGGCTTGGTCGGTGGCGTGCCCCGCGCCGTGGCCGGAGTGTCCCGCGCCCGCCGCGCCCGCACCCGCCGCGCTTCCGTCCGCGCCAGCGCCGGCGGCGGTGCCGCCGCCGTCGGCACCGGTGACGACGACGTCGAAGACCATGCCCATCTGTCGGTGCCCGACGATCGTGCACCAGCCCTGGGCGGAGGCGCCGACGACCCCGAGGTCGAGCGTCGCGGTCTGCTCGTGCCGCAGCCGGGGCGTGCGCTGGCCGAGCAGCTGCAGGTCGTGCACGTCGGTGGGGTCGTCGTTGCGCAGCTCGACGACGAGCCGGTCGCCGGCGGGCACGGTGACGCTGGCCGGCTCGAACCGCATCCCCTGCGCCACGACCTGCACGGTTGTCGTGTTGCCGGTGGGGGTGACCGCGGCGGCGGCCGCGCGCGCCTCGGCGTTCGTGTCGAGGCCGGCGGCCGCGGGGTCGGCGGCCACCCCGCCGACGAGGGCCAACACCAGGACGCTGACGGCGACGACCGCCTGACCGCTGGACCAGACACTCGGCATCCGGTCGGGCTCACCCGGCCCCGCCGCCCGCCCAACGCCGCTCGCGGACCCGACACCACCACGCGACCCGGCCGCACTCCCAGACCCGGCAGCACTCGCGGACCCGGCCGAGCTACTCCGCTCGCCCACTGCGCGGGCCCCCACTGCGCGGGCCCCCACTGCGCCGGCCCTCACTGCGCCGGCCCTCACTGCCAAGGCGCCCGCCGAACCCGCTCCGGCCTTGGCCGCCGCACCGGCCCGGACGCCGCCGATCATCAGCGGGATGAACGCGGCCAGCGCCACGAGCACCAGCACCGAGACGGTGACGCGCACGAGGCCGGGCACGGGCAGCAGGCACACGGCAAGGCCCGCATTGACGACGAGGAGGCGCAGGGTGCCCCACCGGTCGAACCAGGCCTGAGCGGCGCGGACGACCCGCTTGCCGCCGCCGATGACCGACGGCAGCAGGTAACTCAGGGCCCCCAGCAGTAATTGGGCGGCGAACCCGGCGACGAGCACCGCGGCGGTGGGGCCGAGGCCGTCGGCGAACTCCACCCAGGAGTCGACGGTCAGCAGCCGGACGATGACGGCCAGCAGCGCGAGCACCCACCAGATCAGGGCCGCAGCGACGCTGGCGGGGGCGAATTCGCGGATGCGGGCGCGCCGGGCCGGTCCCAGCAGCGCCCGCCCCCACCAGGCCAGCCCGGCGAGATAGCCGACGAAGGCGATGGCGGCGCCGACGCGGGAGTCCAGGAGGGCTGCGGCGACGACGCCGGCGAGGGCGGCCAGCAGCACGGGCAGGGCCTGTCGGGCGCGGCGCTCCGCGGCGGGGTCGATGGGCGTGCGCAGCATGGTCGGCCACAGGGTGAGGAGGGTTCCGGTGACGGTGAGGCCGATCCAGCCGAGCAGGTTGACGGTCAGGTGCGCGAGCAGGAGGCGCCCGTTCCAGTCGTCACCGAGGCCGCGGGCGAGGGTGGCGCCGAAGCCGGCTCCGATCGGCAGGCACACGGCGGCGGCGACGTAGTAGCGGATCGTGATGCCGAAGCGCGGCGCCAGGGAGGCCCGCACCCGCCGCCACAGCTGCACGGCGTGCCACAGGACAGCGCCGGTGACGAGGGTGGCGCCGGCGAGGGTGAGCCACCATTGGGCGGTCGGCACGCCGACCATGACGAGGGTCGTGCCGGCCAGGAGGGTGAGCAGCCGCCGGTTCTGGGTGGCGCGGGCGTCGAGCTCGGGCCGAGTCTTCAGCAGGGCCTGGGCGAAGTGGGCCGACCACACCATGACGGCGTGCGTCAGGGCGCCGAGCACCACGAGATGCACCATGAGCCAACGGGATTCGGGCACGAACGGGTGAACGAGCGCGACCGTGACGGCCAGGACGAGCCAGCCGAGGGAGGGCAGGTCACGCATCGGCCACATCCCGCGGGCGCCCACCGGCGGCTTGGCCGGGCGCGCCGCGGCAGCCGTCGCGTCGGGCGCCGAGCCAGGGCCGGAGTCGGTGGGGGCGGGCTTGCTCATGGCTGCCTTTCGCGGGGGGTGGGAGTTGGGTCGCCCGGCGCTGTCTCGCCCTGGGCCGTCTCGTCCTGGGCCGTCTCTTCGCCGACCGTCGCGCTCCCTGCCGTGGGTCGCGGTTGCGACCGCGCCCGTCGGCTGGGAGCGCAACCGTCGGCGTGGGGCTGAGCAGCCTGGGCGGCCGGGGGCCCTGCCCGGCCGCCCGGCTGGGCCTGCCGCCGGCGCCGGGGCGCCCGGGCGCCGAGGGCGACGGCCAGCACGGCGGCGGCGATGAACACCAGCAGGGCGGCGACGTTGCCGGCGGCACCGACGAGCCAGGCCGTGTGGGCGTCCGGCAGGTGCGCGACAACCAGGTGCCCGACAACCCGGAGCGCGAGGGTCAGGTGCAGCAACACCAGCGGCAGGTAGAGCCAGGGCCGGTAGGGCAGGCGGACGTGCAGCACCGCGGGCAGGATGACGGGGGCGTGCGCCATGACCATCGACATCGCGAAGCCGAGGAAGGTGGCGTGCACGACCACGTCGTACGCGCCGCCCAGGGGTTGCCCGCCGACGACGAGCACGGCGGCCGCCACCAGCAGCCAGGCGTAGCCGGCGAGCATCGCGGCGGCCGCGAACCGCGGGAGCCCGGTGGCACGAATGGTGCGGCGGGCGACGTCGTGGCGGATCAGCCACGCGGTGAGGCCGGCCAGAACCACCCCGAGGGCGCGCCCGCCCGCATCGGGCCACAGGATCGCGGCGCCGGCGACCAGAGCGAGGGCGCCGGTGAGGGCGACGAGCCGGCCATCGGCACCGCGCGGCATGGCCAGACGGGCGAGTTCGACCCGTTCGGCGGCGATCATCGTGACGATGAACGCGACCAGCAGCGGCAGCACCGCGGCCACCGGCAGCCGCAGCAGCAACAGCGCGGCGGCGAGCAGGTGCACGACCGCGAGGGCACCGACGGCGACTGCCGGGTCGGCGTTGCGGCGCCACAGCACGGTCTGCACCACGACGGCGGTCCCGGCGCCCTGAATCGCCAGGAGCCGGCCGAGGGTCGGGTCGGGCAGCAACGCCAGGGTCAGGGCCCCGGCTCCGAGCAGGGCGGGGGCCAGAAAGCCCCAGGCCAGGCGCAGCGCGGTGGCGCGCTCCAGCGCGATGACCGTGCCGAGAAAGCCGATGACCATGAGGGGCCCGTGCAGGTCGGCGACCCGGTCGGAGGGGACCGGTGCGGGCAGGCCGGCGAGGGTCAGTCCCGCATCGAGGCCCGTGAGCAGCGCGAAACCGCCGGGTAGCAGCAGCCACCGGCCCCACCCTCTCCGGGCCGCGGGCGAGGAGGATCGCTGCGTCGACGGCCGACGGTCCCCTCCGACCTGCGTAGCCATGACCTCCCCCGAGTCGACCGTCCCGCGCGATCTACGGCGCGATCTCAGGCGCGGCGGGTGAAGCGCAGCACCCAGGCGTCGGGCCCCCGCTGCACGTAGTCGAAGGTCACCGCGGCACCCTCGCGCTGCTCGACCTGGGCCAGCAGCGGCAGCGGGTCGTGCGGGGCGATGAGGTCGAGCGCGGCGCCGGGGCGCAGGGAGCCGATGGCGCCATGGATGGCGCCGTGGCGGATTGCGTGCGGGATCGCGCGGGCATCGAGTTGGGGGACACCGGAGTCGGTGCAGCCGCAGCCGCAGTCGCTGCTCTTCTGCTCCAGGCCCAGGTCGGTGTGGTCGGCGAGGCTCATGTGTGGACTCCTAGTCTTCAGGCGGGGGTCTGCGGCGTTCGGGCTGGTGTAAGCGGTGGGAGCAGGAGTGGACCCGTCGGGGACACCTTGATTTAAAGTATTTAGAGGATAGCGCTCGGCGGCGCGGAGCGGGAGGGCGGGTCGATGACGTCACGAAACCTGGACGCGGGGCCCGGCAGCGGCCCGCGCGACCTGATCCTGCAGGTGCTGGCGGGCCTCGGCGATCCGGGCGGCGCGGAGGGGCTGACGGCGGCCGAGCTGGGTGCGCGGCTGGGGCTGCACCCCACGACGATCCGGTTTCACACCAACCGCCTGCGGGTCGCGGGGCTGGTGAGCCAGCGGGACGTGCGCCACCGGGGCGCCGGCCGCCCCACCCGCAAGTACACGCTGGCCACACCGACGGCCCTCACCTCGGTGCCGCCGCCGTCGCGCGGGACGGCCTTCGGGGTCGGCTCACCGGAGCAGGACCCGCACGAATTGTTGGCGCAGGTGCTCGTGCGTGCCGCGGGCACTGACGAGTTGACCCCGGCTCAGGCGGGCCGGGCCTGGGCCACCGAGCAAGCGGAGGCCGACGACTCTTCCTGGGCCCAGGCGACCTCCACGGTCGCGGAGCTGCTCACGAAGTGGGGTTACGACGTGACCATGGCGCGCTCGGACGACGAGGCCGTCGAGGTCACCTTCGCCGGCTGCCCGTTCGGCTCGCTCGCGCGCGAGAACCCGCAGGTCGTCTGCGGCATCCACCACGGCCTCATCGAGGGTTCTCTGACGGCGGCCGGCCACCCCGAAGCCCAGGTCCGCCTCGTCCCCTTCGCCACCGACTCCACCTGCCGCGCCCGCCTCGCATGCCCGCAGGAGTAGGCGCCCACCCCTCGGCTCGTGCAGCATCAAGTACTTCGATAAGGAGGCCTGACCGTGCGAGTGACAGCCACCCGATCTGGCACATGGTGGGCCATCGAGGCCCAGCACGACGGCCAGCCCATCTACACCCAGGCCAAACGACTGGACCAGATCGAGGCGCTAGTGCGGGATGCCTTCGCCACGATCGACATCGACGTCAGCGACGAGGCCATTGATGTGATCCCCGTGATCGAAGGCCAGGGGCCATCTAGGGGGTGTCTCGCAACTCCTTGCATCGCCGGCCAGATCGTTGGGGCCGTCGGTCAGGTTGTCGGGTCCGTCGGTCGGGCTGCGTCAGGCTCGGACGGCCGCCTTGGGGTGCACCCGAAACCCTACGCAATGTG
Source organism: Kineosphaera limosa NBRC 100340 (assembly GCF_000298215.1). GTDB lineage: Bacteria > Actinomycetota > Actinomycetes > Actinomycetales > Dermatophilaceae > Kineosphaera > Kineosphaera limosa. The sequence goes on from NZ_BAHD01000125.1 coordinate 5,953, forward strand.
ATGCAGATCACTTCGACAAGAGCCGAGTGACGCCTCGAGATTGCCTGCGCCCCAACGCAATTCACGGTCCAATTGGCGACTCCGAGTCCTCTTGTGCTGCAGCGGAATTCAGCCATTAATAGCGTTGCTGTTACAAATCCTGTTCGATAGTGTTTCCGTATGGAACCCACCGCAGCAGACCTCGTGACCTGGCTCGACGCCCGGTCCGCGACACTGCTGCGGCACGCCGGCGACCTGACCCGGCTGGGCAGCGACGACCTGGCCGGGCTGGCCGCCGGCGCCGCGAAGATCGTCAATGCGGCGAAGTCTCTTCAGGCGGCCGTGGTGATGGAGGCCCGGGAGCGTGGAGTCATCGCCGCGTCGGACAACCCGAAGACGGCCGCGTGGGTCGAGCAGTCCTGCCGCGATGCCGGGGTGCCGCTGGCCCCCGCGCAGGCCCGCGGGCTCGATGAGGTCTCGCGGACCTGCTCGACCCCCGATGTCGCTCGGCTCAAGGACGCCGTT
>NZ_BAHD01000124.1 GCF_000298215.1 Kineosphaera limosa NBRC 100340
AGACCAAACCTAAGAATGGCCTAAGCCAACACCCAACGTAGGGCCACATCGTGAGACCCTGCAGGTCAGGGGCCCTTTTCGGGGTCACCTGGCCCTCGGCTTGGATACAACTGAAGCCAACCTGGGTATGCATCAGAACACATTGGACGACTGACTCACAAATGCCCTCTTCATGCACGTGAGAGGCTTTCTGAACTATCGTCCAATAGTCGCTCGACGAATCCGGACGATCGTCCGATAACAAACTTGTAATTTGCCTTCCGTGCCGGCCGTTCATCAGCCCAATGAACGTAATCCGGCAAGCACCAAACGAATTCGTTCACCTCACTCACGCTCGGCCGGCCTGCACGCAACGGCGACGAGTGGGCTCTTACCCGAGCGCGGCCCCGGCGAAGACGTCATCGCAAGACCACGCGAGGCGACCCCGGTGAGGGGCTCGCGACCAGATGTGGGGACAGGTGCCGACTAACGCCGCGGGCCGCGAGACGCTCGTCACATCGCCGTTACGCCCCTGTCGGCACCAAGCACCCAAGATCAACCAGAATCCGGGGGCGAATCTGTGGCCTGCCCCACGGATCACCCCTGATTACCGGGGGAACGCTCATGTGCCCCCGAGCGCGGACGATGAGGTGTCCGTGAACGAAGCGAGGTTTGCGTGAGCACAACAGCCCCCTCAGACGCCACCCTCACCGCCCTGTCCGGGTTATCGGCCGGCTTGTGGCGCATTCAGGAGCTCTTGGAGCTGCTGACCTACAAGCTGGAGGTTCAGCACGTCCTCATCGAGACCGGGCGGTCTCGTTGGATGGGCCGTTCCACCCGCGAGATCGAGGTCATCCTCCAAGAGATGCGTGAGGCGGAGCTGATGCGCGCCGTCGACGCCGGCCCCGTGTGCGATGCGCTGGGGCTGCCGCTGGACACCCCCTTGACCCAGATCGCAGAAGCGGCGCCGGCTCCCTGGAACCAGGTCCTTTCCGAGCATCGCGTCGCCCTCTCCAATGCCACCAACGAGCTGTCGCTCTTGAGCCGTTCGAACAGCGAAATGCTCGAGGCGAGCTACAAGGCGGTCCAGGAGACCCTCGACCGCTTCAACCACACGTCAGAAGGCGCGACGTACACCGCCACGGGGGCCCGCGAGAGCCGCCGTTCGCACCATCTGTTCGACCAGAAGAGCTGAGTGGGAGACCGACTACATGAGCGCAACCACCGAATCGTCGAAGGTGACGCAGGTCGACCTGACCCTGCCGATGGGCCTCGTGGGCTTTCCGCTGGCGCAGCGGTTCCGCCTCACCGAATCCGAGGGCGGCTTGTACGAGATGGACTGCCTCGACATCCCTGACATGGGCTTCGTCGTCGTGGCGCCCAGCCCGTACTTTCCCGAGTACTCGCCGATCATCGACCCCGAGACCGCGGCGCGGCTGGAGTTGGAGAGCGCGGACGACGCGCTCGTCCTCCTGCTCGTCAACCTCGGCAGCGAGGAGGAGCCGCCCGGCGCCAACCTGCTGGCCCCGGTCGTCGTCAACCGGCACACGAGGAGGGCGATGCAGGTAGTGCTCATCGATCAGGAGCTGCCCCTGCGCGCCACGTTCCCCACGGCCCGATAACGGAGCCCACCCGCGCACAGGCGCCGCCGACCGACCGGTCGGCGGCGCCTTCGGCTACGAATTACCTTGCCGCGCTAACCTATCCACAAATGTGGAGGTCCCACCCCCTCCTTCGAAAGGACCCTCCGTGCTGGTTCTCAGCCGCCGCCCGCAGCAAAGTCTGCTCATCGGCCATGACGTCATCGTCACCGTGCTCGAGGTCAACGGTGACACCGTGCGCATCGGGATCAAGGCCCCCCACGATGTCGACATCCACCGCGAAGAGATCTACCGCGACCTCCAACGCGCCAACCAGGACTCCACCGCCAAGCCCGGCTCCGCTGCCGCGCTGGCCAAGCGCATCCACGGCGCGGGTCCCCGCGAGCGGGGCGGCTCGGCCGCTCGAGCAGAGAAGACCGACCGGGGTGGCCCGGCCGACGGCGTGGGAGCAGCCGATCGCGCGACCAAGGCCGAGGAGGCCACCGCCGCGCAGGGTTCGAAGCCCGACCGGGCGTAGCTGTCAGCGAGCCCGCCGATCTGGCGTTCCGGTCAGAGCGCCTCGTCGTGCGGCACGGGCGGCGCGGCAGCCAACGGCTCGCCCTGGGCCTCGGCCAGCAGCGCGTGCACCTGGGAAGCCCGGTAGCGGCGGTGCCCGCCGAGGGTGCGCAACGAGGTGAGTTTGCCGGCGACGGCCCACCGGGTGACGGTCTTGGGGTCCACTCGGAACAATGCGGCCACCTCCGCGGGCGTCAGCAACTCATCGCTGTGAGCTGAGGGCGGTGCTGACGGGTTCTCGCGGTTCATTCGGTGGGCCTCTCGCGCATGATTTTTCAGCGTCGGGGTGGACGATCGGCGGATATATTACGGCAGGGCGCATAGCCCCTCTAAGTGCAGGGTACTCCGCGGCACGCTCGTGGACGGCAACGTTGCACAACGGCGCTGCGCCGCCGGCGAGCGGCCCGGCCCACGTGGTTCTCCGAGACCACGACAACCGCGACCTGGTGGCACTTCGAGGATCGAGCGCTCTCCTGTACCGTAGGTGCCACGAACATACGAGATTCCCGGAGCCGCTCCGTCTCGGCTTGACGACCCCAACAGGTCGTCTGGCCGGTGATGATGCCGCCCGGCAGATGCGTGAGGGGGTCGACGCCATGGGGCGCGGCCGAGCTAAGGCCAAGCAGACGAAGGTGGCTCGCGAGCTGAAGTACTTCAGCCCCGACACCGATTTACGCGCGCTTGAGCGAGAGCTACACGGACCTAGGGACAACGAGCCCAGGGCCGTCGAGCATGACGACTACGACGAGTACGACGACTACGACAAGTGGGCCGCCGGCGGCCGTTGACGGCCCGTCCTAGTTGACCGGCAGCCCCCTCGGACCCCCTCCCGGGCAGCCACGGTCGACGACACGGCACCCGACCCTGCGGTCGTGGTGCCGGTGCATGTTCTTCGGAGCATGTGGTCGTCGACCTCGTGCTGATTCGGGAGCACCCAGTCCGCGGGGGCTGTCGGCGCTCCTTTGCGGTCGTTCCCAGGGCTGCGGCGTGACCGGGCTCGGTCTGGTCAGGTTCGGTAGTCGCCCACGACGCGCACCGCGCCGCCGTCGACGCCCTTGGCACCCCGCACCACCGGCACGCCGTCGCTCTGATCACTGCGACCATTGCTGTCGCCGCCGTCGCGCCCGGTCTCCGAGGTCACCTCGCCGAGCTGCCACGCGGGTAGCCCCAGCGCGCCGGCCCGCTCGATGCACGTCTGCGCCTGCTCGGCGGGCAGCACGACCACGAAGCCGACGCCCATGTTGAGGGTGCGCTCCAAGTCGAACTGCGGCACGCCCCCGAGATCACCGACGACGGTGAAGACGGGAGCCGGGCACCAGGTCGAGCGGTCCAGGGTCGCCAGCAGCCCGGCGGGGAGCACGCGGGCCAGGTTCGCCGCCAGGCCGCCGCCGGTCACGTGGCTCAGCGCGTGCACGTCGAGGTCGGGGTCGCGCACGAGGGCGAGCAGGTCGGCGGAGTAGACGCGCGTGGGCTCCAGCAGCTCCTCCCCCAGGGTGCGGCCGAACTCCGGCACGTGCCGCTCCCACTCCCAGCCGGCGGCCGCCACGACCGCCCGCACCAGCGAATAGCCGTTGGAGTGCAGCCCCGAGGAGGCCAGCGCGATGACGGCGTCGCCCGCGCGCACCCGCTGCGGACCCAGCACGGCGTCGTGTTCGACAACACCGGTCGCGGCGCCCGCTACGTCGTACTCCTGCGGTCCCAGCAGCCCGGGGTGCTCGGCCGTCTCACCACCGACGAGCGCCACCCCCGCCACCTGGCACGCCTGGGCGATGCCGCCGACGATGGCGGCGATCCGCTCCGGGACGACCTTGCCACAGGCGATGTAGTCGGTCATGAACAGCGGCTCGGCGCCGCAGACGACGATGTCGTCGACGACCATGCCGACGAGGTCGAAGCCGATCGTGTCGTGACGGTCCAGCGCCTGGGCGATGGCGACCTTGGTGCCGACGCCGTCGGTGCTGGTCGCCAGCACCGGGCGGGCCATGCCGCGCAGCGCGGACGCGTCGAACATGCCGGCGAAGCCACCGAGCCCGCCGAGCACCTCGGGGCGAGTCGCGGCCCGCACCGACTCCTTCATGAACTCCACGGCCTTGTCGCCGGCCTCGACGTCGACCCCGGCCGAGGCGTACGTGATCGTTGGGCGGGGGGTGGGCTCGGCCATCGTCATCCTTCGATCGGGTGGTTGGTGTCGAAACAGTGGCGGCGGTGCGGGCCCGCGACTGCCGTGTGGTTCGGCGTCAGCGCGCCGGCCCGGCGGCGCTCAGGAGGTCGGGACGCTCGTCTCGTCGCGCGGCACCTCGAGGACGTTCTTGCGCAGGTCGCCCGCCTCGGGCAGCTCGATGGGGTAGGTGCCGGTGAAGCACGCCGTACACAGCTGATCCGGGCGCTGCCGGGTGGCCGCGATCATCCCCTCCTCGGAGATGTAGCCGAGGCTGTCGGCGCCGATCGAGCGGCACACCTCCGCGACGTCGAGGCCGGTGGCGATGAGTTCGGCCCGAGTCGCGAAGTCGATGCCGTAGAAGCACGGCCAGCGCACCGGCGGCGAGGAAATACGCACGTGCACCTCGACAGCCCCCGCCTCCCGCAGCATCCGCACCAGCGCCCGCTGGGTGTTGCCGCGCACGATCGAGTCGTCGACGACCACGAGTCGCTGGCCGTTGATCACCTCGCGCAGCGGGTTGAGCTTGAGCCGGATGCCGAGCTGGCGGATCGTCTGGTTCGGGGAGATGAACGTGCGGCCCACGTAGGCGTTCTTCACCAGGCCTGAGCCGTAGGGGATGCCGGATTCGGCCGCGTAGCCGATGGCACTGGGCGTGCCGGACTCCGGGGTCGGCATCACCATGTCGGCCTCGACCGGGTGCTCGCGGGCCAGCGCGCGCCCCATCTCGACCCGCGACTCGTAGACGCCGCGGCCGGCGATGGAGGTGTCGGGCCGAGCGAGGTAGACGTACTCGAACACGCAGCCCTTGCGGTCGGGCTCGGCGAAGCGCCGCGAGCGCAGCCCGTTCGGGTCGATCGCGATGAGCTCGCCCGGTTGGATCTCGCGGACGAAGCTGGCGCCGACGATGTCGAGGGCCGCGGTCTCGCTGGCGATGACCCAGCCGCGTTCGAGGCGGCCCAACACCAGCGGGCGGATGCCCTGCGGGTCGCGGGCCGCGTACAACGTGTGCTCGTCCATGAAGACGAACGTGAACGCTCCGCGCAGCTGCGGCAGCACCTGCAGCGCCCGCTCCTCCAGCGTGCCACTGGCGTCGGCGAAGAGGGCCGTGACGAGCGCGGTGTCGGTGGTGTTGCCGCGGCGCAGCTCCGGGTGGGCGGCGGCGCCACCCTCACCCTTCTCGATCTGCCGGCGCAGCTGCGCCGAGTTGATGAGGTTGCCGTTGTGCACCAGCGCGATCGTCGATTCCGCTGCGGCGCCGAGCGTCGGCTGGGCGTTCTCCCAGGTGCTGCCGCCGGTCGTGGAGTATCGGCAGTGGCCGATGGCCACGTGCCCGCTGAGCATGCCCAGGCTGGTCTCGTCGAAGACCTGGCTGACCAGGCCCATGTCCTTGTAGACCAGCAGCCGTTCGCCGTCGCTGGCCGCGATGCCCGCCGACTCCTGCCCGCGATGCTGTAGGGCGTACAACCCGAAGTACGTCAGTTTGGCGACCTCTTCGCCCGGGGCGTACACACCGAAGACCCCGCAGGCGTCCTGCGGCCCCTTCTCCCCCGGGAGCAGGTCGTGATTGAGCTGTCCATCACCACGCGCCACCCGGTCAGTCTTCCACATGTGGCCGGCGGCCCCTGCCGCGACGCTGGTCGCTGCGGGCGCAGGCCGTGCCGGGTCAGCGGCGGCGGTCGAGCACGAGCGCGACGACGGCTCCGAGCAGCGCACCGGCCATGGCGAACAACACCCCGATGTAGGAGAAGGTGGATGCCGGTGTGTAGATCGCCTCACCGGCGTCCGTGAGCTGCGCAGACGGGCCGAAGAGCTCGATCAGCCCACCGACGATGAACCCCAGAATCGCGCCCGTGATGAGGAACGCCGGGTAGTTGACCGAGCGGCGGATGCGCAGCCGGTCGCCCGGGCGGCCCAGCGGAGCCGGGCCCTCGGGGCGCTCGGGAGTGACCTGCGCCGCCGCGGTTTCGGGGGCCTCCGGGGCGTTGTCGGCGGCATCGGTCGCGGGGCGGCTGCGCGGATTCGGGTCGGCGGAGGTCACCTCGTCACTCTATGTGCTGGCCCTGCGCGCCTCCGGACCCTCCCGAGGCACCCTGGTTCAGGGGCAGCCAGGCCGCGAGCTCCGCCCGCTCGCCGCTGGCGCGCACGGCCCCAGAGGCGCACGCAGCCCCCCAGGTCAGGTCACCGACGGCCAGCCGGAGCCACGTCTGCGCGTCGGTCTCGACCACGTTCGGCGGAGTACCTCGGGTGTGCCGCGGGCCCTCGATGCACTGCACCGCCCCGAACGGCGGCACCCGCACCTCGACGCTGCGACCTGGAGCCCGCGCCGCCAACTCCTCCAGCGCGAAGCGCACCGCCATGGCGAGCACCGAGCGGGCGACGCCCCGGGGTTGGCCGGGCGCGCCCCCGTCCCGATCCCCGACCTGCCCCCCGGCCTGATCCGCGGCACTGTCGGCGGCACTGTCGGCGGCACTGTCGGCGGCACTGTCGGCG
>NZ_BAHD01000123.1 GCF_000298215.1 Kineosphaera limosa NBRC 100340
CCTGGCTGCGCGGGGCCGCCTTCGGGGTCTCCCAGCAGTCGCCCGGTGGGCGCGCCGACACCGCCCGGCCCGCGGGACTCGCTGACGGCGGCACCGCGAAGGCGAACCGGGGCGCGTCGGCGAGCTCCGCCTCTGAGTCGACCTCGAACTCGACCACGAACTCGACCACTGACTCGACCAAGGCCGCGGCCGGGCTTGCGGCCACCGTGGACCCGGCGAAGGTCGTGGAGACCCCCGACGGCGCGGTCGCGACCGCCGACGCGCAAGGGCAGGTGGCCGCGCAGGCCGTCGCAGCTGCACAGAACAGTGTGCTGACGGCCGGCGAGGAGGGTGCAGCCGGCGCCTTCGGCGTCGCGACCGCTGGTGCACTCGGTGCCTCGAACCAACGCGGGGTGGACGCGACTCTGCCCGCAGCGTCGTCGGTCGCCCAGGCTTCGACCACCGGTTTGGCACCGGCCGACGACTCCGGTGACTCCTTGACGCTGTCCGCCGCTACCGCTCGGATGGGGGTGGCGAGCACCGCGACCGCCCCCGGCGCCGGGTTCGCGACTGAGGCCGCGACCGGTGGGGCGGGGCTGCCGGCCGGCCCATCGGGTGCGGACGAGGCTGCCGATGCGAGCGGCGCCGCGGCTGCGGGCTCGACCCGGTCGTCGGTCAGCACAGCGCCTGGGGCGTCGACGGCTGCCGCGTTCGCCGCCGGCGCGCCAGCCGACCCGGCATCGGCCACTTCTGGGTGGGGGGCCACCGGCTCCCACAGCGCCCAGGTGTCGACACCGCTGACGGCTGCCGCCACACCTGTCGCGCCCGCTGCGGCCGGCGCGACCGGCCAGCTCGCGGACGCTGCGGGCGCAGCCTCGGCGATCGCCTCGGCCGGCCAGAGCGCACTCCCAACCAGCACCTCGACGGCGGGCTCACCGACATCCTCCGAGGCCGACGTGCCGGTGCCCACGGCCCCGACTGCGGCCCCCGGCGCCACCCCGGCGCCCTCGGCGGGATCTGCGGAGGCGACCGCTCCGGCACCGGCGAACCCCGGGCAGTCGAGCCCGGCACCGACCAGCCCGGTACCGAGCAGCTCCGTGCCGACGTCCCCGGTGCTGGCCGACCCGGCTCCGACGAGCCCCGCGCCGATCAACCCTGTGCCCATCAACCCGGTGCCGATCAACCCTGCGCCGACTAACCCGGTGCCGACCAATCCCGACTCGGCCCCGCCGACGACCACGTGGGGGGAGGCTGTCGCCGATCCTGCTCCGTTGCCGGTCGCGCCCCAGCCCCCGGCCTCCGGTCCGCAGCCGACCGATGGCACCGGCGACGACCCGGCGCCCACCGTGACGCCGCCGACGCAGGACCCCAGCGGCGAGGCACCGAACGACTCGGACCAGCCGTCCGACGAGACGATCCCGGTGCCCAAGCCGCCGGAGACCCCGAACGACGCGGCCCCCGACGGCGAACTGCCGCGCATCATCCCGGCGCCGGCCACCGACCGGGTGCCCAGCCCGACTCCGATCGTCAGCGTGCCGCAGACGGGGCCCATCTCGGTGCCCGCCCCGACCGGCGCGATGGCGCCGCTCGTCGGCGAGACCGTGCTCGGGCCGCAGCCGACGGCGACGCGTGCCGACACACCGGCCGCATCGGCGACCACGCCCCCCTCCACCGCCACCGCGCCTCCGGTTGCGCCGGTCGTGGTGCCCCCGATGACCAGGACCGTGCCCAGCGCACCGGTCCGCGACGATGCCGTGAGCGCGGCGGCGGCGGGGGAGCGGGCCGTGCCCTTCACCCTGCCGAGCCAGCCGACCGCGGGCCCGGTGCAGCCGACACCGTCGGCCGTGCTCACCGGCGCGCCGGGCACCATGCCGCACCAGCAGATCGCGTCGGCTGTCGGCGGCATGCTGCGCGGACCCGACGGCTCGTACCAGGTGCAGCTCAACCTCACGCCGGCGCACCTGGGCAACGTGCGGATCATGGTCGAGATGCGCGGCGGTGAGGTGAGCATCCAGATGCTGGCCATCGACAACCGCACGAGCGATCTGCTGCGCGGCAACCTCGACCAGCTGCGTCAGGACCTGCAGCAGATGGGCCTGCGCACCGGGCAGCTCGACGTGGGCGGCGACCGCGGTGAGTCCGCCCGTCGCTGGGGCCAGCAGAGCGAGCAGGCCGGCCTCGGTGGCTCAGATGCCGGCCACGGCGGCACCGGCCACGGCGGCCACGGCGGCCAGGGAGGTGGCTCCGGCCACTCCGCGTACTTGGGCGACCGCGACAGCGACGTCGTCATCAACCGTTCGACCACCCCCGCGGGCGTCGAGGGCGAAACCCTCGACGTGCGCGTCTAAGGAGAGAGCCATGTCCGTCGCCCCCACCAGCGGGACCGCGCCGACCACGACTCCGGCGCCCGAAACCACGTACGTCACCATCACGCAGCCGGACGGCACGACCTACCGACTGCCGCAGGCCAAGGCCACCTGGGACCCGGCCACCAAGTCGTGGGTCGCGACCCCCAGCCAGGAGGCATTGGACCTGGCCAAGCGGGTCAACTCACAGGCCAGCAACAAGATGGACGGCGACATGTTCATCAAGCTGCTCGTCGCCCAGCTGAAGTACCAGGACCCGAGCAAGCCCATGGACACCGCCGCGATGATGCAGCAGACGGCCTCCCTGGCGATGGTCGAGCGGATGAACGAGATGTCGACCAACGTCGACAACATGGTCAAGGCCACGCAGTCGCTCGCCGAGACCGAGAAGGAGATGGCCACCGCGTACGTCTCGATGCTCATGGAGCAGCGGATGAACAGCGGCGTCTCCCTCGTCGGCCGCACAGTGACCTATGCGGATGCCAAGAACCCGGAGACGAAGATCACGGGCGTTGTCGAATCGGTCAGATTCGACAAGACGGGGCCGATCTTGAGCGTTGACGGCAAGGACGTGCCGCTGACGGCCGTCGTGGCCGTGAAGGCTGCGGGCGCTCCCGACGGCACACCGACCACTCCGGCGCCCAACCCCTCGGGCTCCACCAACCAGACCACCGGATCGACCGGCGGTACGGGCTCCACCCCTGGTGACACCGGCACTCCCGGCACCGGCACGGACGCACCGGCCGCACCGGGCGACACGGGCACCCCCTCGACCGCGACGAGCACCGCCTGAGGCGACTTGTCGAACGCGCCGGCGGGACGCCCACAAGGTGACCTCATGGCGCAGTCATGGATGACACTCCGCCCCCGTCACGGATGACGGACCACCGCAGCCAGGCTTCCCTCCGGCCCCTGCACCGACCGACGGACACCCCGTCCCCCCAACTGGCATGCAACAGCCGGGCCCGAAGGCCGGCAGGAGGAAAGTCCCCATGATTCGTTCGATGTGGTCGGCCGTGAGCGGTCTGCGCAACCACCAGATCTACCTCGACGTCACCGGTAACAACATCGCGAACGTCAACACGCACGGGTACAAGAGCACCCGCGCGGTCTTCGAAGACAGCCTGAGCCAGGTCGTGCGCAACGCGGCCGCGCCCAACGATGAGGGCGGCGTCGGCGGTATGAACCCCACGCAGATCGGCCTGGGCGTGCGGCTCGGCCAGATTCTCGGCAACTTCACCCAGGGCGGCCTGCAGGTCACCAACGTGCCGACCGACATGGCGATTCAGGGTGACGGCTTCTTCGTCATCGAGCGCGGCGGCGAGCGATTCTTCACCCGTAACGGCGCGTTCTCCCTGGACAAGGAAGGCTGGCTCGTGACGTCCGACGGCAGCTACGTGCTGGAAGGCGACGGCGAGGTCGGCAGCCGCATTCAGATCTCGGCGGAGGAGTACACCTCCTGGCAGGTGTCGCCGAACGGCACGATCACGGGCTTCAACGAGGACACCCCCGAGGGTGAGGAGATCGCGATCATCGCCCTCGCGAAGTTCAACAACCCGCCGGGTCTGGAGCGGGTCGGCGGCACGATGTTCCGCGAGACGCTGAACTCCGGCGAGGCGCTCATCGGCCAGCCCACGGAGGAGGGCCGCGGCATGGTCACGCAGATGACCCTGGAGATGTCGAACGTGGACCTCGCCGGCGAGTTCACGAACCTCATCATGGCCCAGCGCGGCTTCCAGTCGAACTCCAAGGTCGTCACCGCCTCCGATGAGGTCTTGCAGGACCTCATCAACATGAAGCGTTGATCTGACCTTCGTCGGGTGCGCTGCCGCCGTCTAGGCGTGCGGCGGCGCACCCCATCGCTTGATTCATCCTCTTCGACAGGACGTCACCACCATGTTCCGCTCGTACGACGTGGCCGTCTCCGGCCTGCGGTCGCATCAGAACTACATCGACGTGACCAGCAACAACATCGCCAACGTCAACTCCGACGGTTTTAAGGCGAGCCGGGCGCTCTTCGAGGACACGCTGACGGCGCTGGCTCGTGGCGTGAACATGCAGCCGCGCCCCCAGCCGAACGGCGCCATCAACGCCGCGATGATCGGCCTTGGGGTGCGCACCGCCGGAGTCGAGGGCGACTTCAGCCAGGGCGCCTTCAAGATCACCAATATCGCCACCGATATGGGCATCGAGGGCGAGGGCTACTTCGTGCTGCGCGGCAACGACGGACCCGTGTACACCCGCAACGGCAACTTCACCTTCGATGCCAACGGCACGCTGCGCGCCGGCGACGGCAAGCCCGTGCTGGGCACGAACAATCAGCCGATCACCGCCCCCGCCGGCCGTGGTCAGGCCTCGCACCTGAGCATCGGCCAGGGCGGTCAGGTGGCGCTCCTGAACCCGGCCGGCCCGGCGACGATCCTCGGCACGATCCAAATGGCCCGCTTCAACAACAACGCCGGCCTCGAGCGCGTCGGCAACTCCGAGTTCGCGCAGACCGTGGCCTCGGGCGCGCCGATCACGGGTGTCGGCGGTCAGAACGGGATCGGCCGCCTCATCTCCGGCGTCACCGAAGCCTCGAATGTCGACATGGGCGCCGAGTTCACCAACCTCATCATGGCCCAGCGCGGCCTGACCGCCAGTTCGCGCGTCATGACCACCACCGACGAACTCGTCGACCGCATCAACCAGATGAAGTAGCCGCCGCTCGCACGCCCACCACTGGGGCGACGACGACCGCGGCGGCAGCGCCGCGTGCGCATCGGGTCACACGTTCTGGACCGATGCTCAGGGCACCCGCCGGTAGTGCCGATAGGGGAGAGGAACCCGGGCCGCGAGGCGCTAGCGCGCTGCGGACCGCCACGGATGGCGCCTCATGGACGTGAGGCACGGAGGAGCCTGCCCATGTCACGGACGACCAGCTGGATCGCATTGGCCGCAGCGGCGGCCCTGAGCGCCGCCGCCCTGGGGCTGCCGCCCACGGCGCAGGCTGCCGCCCCGGCGACCATCCCCGCCGGCAACCCCACCGCCGCCCCGGCCCCCACCTTGAGCGGGCAGGAAGAGTTCACCGGCCGCGTCATCGTCAAGTTCGCCTCGGGCCCCGGCGGCGCCCCGCTGGCTGGTGCCCGACCCGTCGCCCAGGTCGGCGACGACGTCGATGTCGATCTCAGCGTCCGGGCAGTCGGCTCGGACGCCTCCCTCGTCGAGGGTGCGACGCCACAGGAGGCCCCGGCGGTCGCCGCCGCGCTCGACGAGCGCGCCGAGGTCGAGTACGCCACCCCCGAGCGGGTCTATCACCCGTTCGCACCATCGGAGTACACCAACGGGCCGAGCCTGGGCGCCGCTGGCTCCGGTGTCGCGGCCACCAGTGTCTGGGGCCAGACGCGGGGCAGCGGCGTGACGGTGGCCGTGCTCGATACCGGCATCGTGCTCGGGCATGAGGCCTTCACCGGCCGCCTGATGCAGGGCGCGGACACCGCCAGCGCGCAGGACCACGACGCCACGCCCGGGCGGGACACCGACCCCACCGAGCCCGACCTGACCGGCCGCAACTGCTCCAACGGCACGGCCGCCCGGCAGAGCTGGCACGGCACGCACGTCGCGGGCAGCGTCGCCGCCGTCGCCCCCCAGGCCGGCATCATCCCGGTGCGGGTCGGCGGCGGCTGCGGCATCGCGGGCCTCGACATGGTCGACGGCATCAAGTGGGCCATCGGCCAGGAAGTGTCGGGCCTGCCGGTTAACGCCAACCGGGCAGACGTCATCAACCTCTCGCTGGGCTCCAAGGGCTCCTGCTCGCCGTATGAGCAGGCTGCGATCGACGCCGCCATCGCCGCCGGCGCCACGGTCATCACGGCCGCCGGCAACGACTCCTCCTCCGGCACCTACACTCCCGCCAGCTGCAGGGGCGTCGTCAACGTCGCCGCGATCGACAGCACCGGCAAACGCGCCTTGTTCTCCAACTACGGCGCCACCGTCAACGTCAGCGCTCCCGGGGTTAACATCGTCTCCGCCGTCGGGCCGACCACCACCTCGTGGGGCCCCATGCAGGGCACCTCGATGGCGGCCCCGCACGTCGCGGGCGTCGCCGCCCTCATCAAGAGTTACAAGAACACGTTGACCCCTGTGCAGATCCGCAACTCCCTCATCACCTCGGCCCTGCCGACCGGAGGTGTGTGCTCCGGGTGTGGGGCCGGTCGCGTCAACGCTCCGGCCGCCTTGGTCGCCGCCGACAACGGCGGCTCCGGCCTCATCGTCACCGCGGTGACCCCGGTCGCCGGCAAGGTCGGCGGTGGCGACACCATCACGCTCACCGGCCAGGGCTTCGCTCAGGCCACGCACGTGATGGTCGGGTCGGCCCGGGTCAAGATCGCTACCAAGAGCGACACGTCAATCACCTTCAAGGCCCCCAAGTCGCCGGCCGGCAAGTCTGGCGCGCTCGTCGACGTCTCAGTCGTTACCCCCGATGCAACGACGACTGCCGCCACCCAGTACCGGTATGCAGCGATCCCCGTGATCCGCTCGGTAGCGCCCAAGGCGCTGACTCCGGACGGTGGCCTGCTCACCATCACCGGCACCGGCTTCGCCACCGACGCCACCGTGACGGTCGACGGCACCCCGGTGACCGTGGGCAACGCCTCCGCCACCTCGCTGACCATCCAGGCGCCGGCCAAGGAGACGACGACCAAGGCCACTGGGCTGATCGTCGTCACCGCCAACGACCTGCCGTCCAAGGCGGCGAAGTTCACCTATGCCGTGCCCAAGATCCGTCTGCAGTCGACTTCGAAGAAGATCCCGGCCGAGGGCGCGGACCTCCTGTTCACCGGCAACGACCTCGACAAGGTCACGTCGTTGACGCTCAACAACACCGCCCTGCCCACCTCGCACTGGGAGTACGAGGCTGAACGCAACGCCCTTATCGTCGTTGCACCCGTTACCTTCTTCGTACCCCGGAAG
>NZ_BAHD01000122.1 GCF_000298215.1 Kineosphaera limosa NBRC 100340
TCCCCAACCGCCGCCGGCGCCCGCCCGCGGCCTGCGCGGCCCGGTCGTCCCGGCGGAGCACTGCGCGGTGGAGGTCGCTCGCTTGCTGCCGCTGCTGGCGACGCTGAGCCCAGGCCAGTGGCAGGCCCTCGACCCGCCCGGTCCCCCCGGGGCCGCCGCCACGCTGGTCAGCAGCGCCCTGCGAGCCGTGCAGGACTATCCGCGAACCGACCTGCTGGCGACGCTGGCCGCCTACCTGCGCCACCGCGGGCGGCACGAGGAGTGCGCAGGCGAGTTGGGGATCCACCGCAACACCCTGCGACACCGGCTCCGGCTGTTGAGAACGCTGCTGCACGACACCGTGGACACCGACCTCGACGACCCTGACCTCAGCGCGCACCTGTGGCTCGGGCTGCGCGAGCGGGGTCTGGCCTAGCCGCCCTGCGAACCGCCGGGCCGATCCCGCTCAGGGAGCCGCGGTCACCTGGGCGATCTTGGTGGCGAGTTCGTCGGCGGTCAGCAGCCCCTTGGCGTGCAGATCCGCGAGGACGCCGAGCAGCACATCCTTGTCCGCCTCCCCGCCGTCCGCCTCCGACGACGCGGCGCGGCCGCTCGGAGTGCTGCCGCCGGTCGCAGCGCCGTCGTCGTTGGGAGCACCGGAGGCAGCTGCGACGGCTGCGCCGGCCACGGCTCCCTGATCGCGAGCGGCCGCGAGGGGGTCGGCCTGCGGAGCGCTCTCGGCACCGGAACCGGCACGCGGGCCCGATACCGGACTCGACCCGGCGCCCAAGGCGGCGACCCCGTGGGCGGCCGAGTCGGCGGCATGATCGCCCTGCCCCGCATCGGGGCGAAAGGCCTGGTGGGGGCGGCTGGCGCCCACGATGACACCGGGCACAGCAGCGACGACGGCGGCGGCGAAGGAGTCGCTGTCGGCGCGGTTCATCTTGCGCACCGCGACCCGGCCGGTGGCCGTGAGCACGGCCAGGCCGTCGTGGATGGCGGGGGCGTAGTCGAGGGCGCGGATGTCGCGCAGCGGCACGGCCTGCAACCGGAACTTCGAGAAGTCGTCGCGAAGGGCGATGACGCGGCGGTCGGTCAGCACGAGCAGGCCGTCGCTGCCGGAGTAGAAGCACGCCACCAGCGCCTGAACGAGTTCACCCTCCTCGAGGCTCTCGTGCAGGTTGCGGACGGCAGACCGTATGCCGAATGTCACGCTCATGCGCGATACGGCCTCCGCGATATCGCGACGCAGCACCACCATGCCTGACCCTACGGACGAATTCCCCACGACCTGAGCGAAATCGTGACGAGCCGACCCGGCATGACTTACGTCACGAAGTGTTATACAACGGCGTTATCTTTGGTTGGTGGGCGGGCCAACGACGATTATGGTGAAGCGTGGTCACCGCGACTCCGCAGAACGCCGGCTTTCCCGCCACCTCCATGGCGGCGCTGCGGGCTGCCAGCGCACCGGTGCTCGAGGTGATCGACTCGACCCGCACGGCCTGCGTGATCGTGCTCGCCGAGTACCTCGACCTGCTCGACCCTCCCCAACTCGGCGAGGATGCGCTGCTCACTCTGGTGACCACGGCCTTCGAGTCGCAGGCGGTCCCGGTCGGTCCGCTGGCCTACACCCTGGCGAATGTGGAGTTCGAGGTCTCCGCCGACGCGCGGACGGCCTGGGCCTTCACCCAGCGCGCACCCCGCGTGCGCGACCTCATGGGGGTGCTGCGCCTGGAGCCGCAGCGACTGGTCGTGGGCGGCACCCGTTACGGCTGGATCCCCGGCGTGGGCTGCGAGCCGACCCACGTGTTGCTCGCCGACATGGAGGCCGTCATCGCGGAGGCGCGCGTCTACACCGCGCTGCGTGCGGCGCACATCGGCTACGCCGGTCAGGTACGCATCACGGCGATGATCTACAACGACGTGCCGTTCGAGCCGCTGGCGCTGCGCCGCTTCGACGAGTACACCGGCGAGCTGTTCCTCGAGATGGCCTCCCTGCGCGCGTTCCCGCCCAAGAGCACGGTGTACTCCCTGACCTCGACCCCCGATGAGATCAGGCGCATCTACTTCGCCCTGGCCCGGCGTATCGCCGCGGCCTTCGGGGCTGCCAAGCCGCAGTTTCTCGCCGATCCCGACAGCCGCATCGTCGACGACACCACGCAGGTCGTGGCTTCCTGAAAGCCCCTCCCGGAGCACCGCGGCGCGGGTAGGTCACGGGCGCGTCACAATCCGTTGACCGAGGCGTAGACGAACGACCCAACGCGGCCGCGCAGGGACAAGCTATCTCGGTCGAAGACAACCCGTCGTCGACCATCCCGACGTTTTGCCGTCGAAGCCTGCCCGGAGGCGCTCGTGTCCTCGTTCCTTGTCGCATCACCGCTGGCCGCGTCGGCCGGCCTGGCCGCCGTGGAGGCCCCCGAGCCTGCCTACTCGGCGCCGGTGCTCCTGCTCATCGCCCTGGCTGCGGTGCTCGTGCTGCTGGTGCTCATCATCTCGTTGCGCATGCACGCGTTCGTCGCGCTGGTACTCGTCTCGCTGCTGACCGCGCTGGCCGCGCGCATCCCGTTCGCGGAGGTCGTACCGACGCTGCTGCAGGGCTTCGGTTCGACCCTGGCCAGCGTCGCGCTGCTCGTCGGGCTGGGCGCGATGATCGGTCGGCTGCTGGAAATCAGTGGCGGCGCGCAGGTGCTGGCGGACACCCTGATCCGCAGGTTCGGCGAGAAGCGCGCGCCGCTGGCCCTCGGCGTCGCGAGCCTGCTCTTCGGCTTCCCGATCTTCTTCGACGCGGGCCTGGTCGTCATGCTGCCGATCATCTTCAGCGTGGCCCGCCGCCTCGGCGGTTCCGTACTGATGTACGCGATGCCCGCCGCCGGCGCGTTCGCCGTCATGCACGCCTTCGTG
Organism: Kineosphaera limosa NBRC 100340; assembly: GCF_000298215.1. Classification (GTDB taxonomy): domain Bacteria; phylum Actinomycetota; class Actinomycetes; order Actinomycetales; family Dermatophilaceae; genus Kineosphaera; species Kineosphaera limosa. The sequence continues at coordinate 2,884 of NZ_BAHD01000122.1, forward strand.
CCCCCGCACCCCGGCCCGGTGGCCGCCGGTGAACTGCTCGGCGCCGAGATGGGCCTGCTGCTCCTCACGGGTTTGGCGATCGCCATTCCCACCTGGTTCATCGGCGGCTACCTGTTCGGGGTCTTCACCGGGCGCCGGTTCGACCTGCCGGTGCCCGAGCTGCTGGGCAGCGGGCGAGACGCAGAGGCCGGCGGTCGGCTACCGAGTTTCGGCACGGTGCTGTTCATTCTGCTGCTGCCGCTGCTGCTCATCTTCTTGGACACGGGGCTGAACACCCTGTCCACCGCGGGCTACGTCGACGGCGACCAGACGTGGGTCGAGATCCTACGCATGATCGGCAAGACGCCGGTCGCGCTGCTGATCACGGTGCTCGTCGCCTCGGTGATTCTGGCCGGCGGTCGCAGCCGCAGCACGATCGAGACCATTCTCAACGACGCGCTCGGCCCGGTCTGCGCGATCATCCTCATCACCGGCGCGGGCGGGATGTTCGGTGGGGTGCTGCGGGCCAGCGGCATCGGCGAGGCGCTGGCGGGCAGCCTCGAGCAGACCGGTCTACCGGTCATCGTCGCCGCCTTCGTCGTGTCCACCGCGCTGCGGGTCGCCCAGGGCTCGGCGACGGTGGCGCTGACGACCACCGCGGGCCTCATGGCTCCGACCGTCGCGGCGACCAGTGGCCTGTCAGCCCTCGACCTGTGCCTCATCGTCATCGCGATCGCCAGCGGCGCCACGGTGCTCAGCCACGTCAACGACTCCGGATTCTGGCTCGTCGGTCGATTCCTGGGGATGGACACCAAGACGACCCTGAAGACGTGGACCGTGATGGAGACGATCCTTGGGACCGTCGGCTTCACCATCGCGTTCCTGCTCAGTCTGGTGCTCTAGCGGCGACCGGGGGGGTCGGTCGGCCGGCGTGGGATGGCCGACAATGGCCACGTGGCGCAAGGGGATCGGCCTGGGTCGACCGAACGTGGACGGGAATCAGGGGAATGGACGCGCAGCACACCCGCAGGTGGTCCCGGGTGGCGGCCGGGATCGCCGCATTCGCGGCGCTGCTGTACTCGGCATGGCTGATGGGCCCGTGGCTGAACCCCGAGCACGACACCACTGCGTCCTACGTCAGTGAGCTGGCCGCCTCCGATCAGCCCTTCTCGCGGGTGTTCCGCGGGTTCGACGCGGCGGCCGGCCTCATGCTGGCCCTCGCGGTGGGAGTGCTGCTGGTCCGCGACTCCGGCTCGTGGCTGGCGCGGCTGCGTCGCAACGGCCCCTACGTCGCACTGGGACTGTTCGGGCTCGCGACGGTCGCGGACTCGCTACTGCCGCTGAGCTGTGCGGCGACCGCCGATCCGATCTGCGCGGCGGAGGAAAAGCTGGGACTGACGCCGTGGACGCATCAGCTGCACACCGTCAGCAGTTCGCTCGCGGGTGCCCTGGCGGTCGTCGCCCTCGTGTGGGCGGCGGCCCGGGTGTGGCGGCGCCGCCGGGAGGGAGCAGCCCCCTCCTGGCTTGTCGCGCCGGCGATCGGACTGGCGCTCGTGCACACGGTGGCACTGGGCTACACGCTGCTCGAGATCGCGGGCCTGGGGGTCGGCGGCTTGGGGTGGGCCCAACGGGTCTCGCTGGCAGCGCTGGCGCTGTGGTGGGTCCTGCTGTTCCTGTCCTGGCGCCGGGGGTTGCCGGTGCGCTCCGACTGAGCCCGGTTCCAGCCGCGTCGCCGCGCCCGCCCCCGAGCCGGCTTCAGGCGGGAACGGGCGGAGCCTGCACGAGCGCGCGGTCGGTGGGGGCGCTGTCCACGGCGACGCGACGCTGCAGCTCATCGAGCCGCCCGCGGGCGGCCTTCTCCACCAGCAGCGGCACGAAGTCGCGGATGGGCCCGTCGAACTCCGCGTGTGCGCGACGAACCACCGTCTCGACGATCTCGGTCGGGACCCCTTCGTAGCGCTCTTGCAGCCGGTCCACAACGTGTTCGACCGCCGCCTGCTCCCACCCCGGATCGTGCACAGGTGAACTGGACATGAATCGATGATGATGGACAGGCGTCCAGATGTGGGTGCCCATGCGCAAGAAATTCCGGGATGAGACGAAACCGACTGCCGGGCATCGGATCCCCCGAACGACTCCGCGAGGCGAGGAGAAGCGGGGCGACGTGCAGACAGAGACGGAGCTGGCGAGGGGACTCGAACCCCTAACCCCTTGTTTACAAGACAAGTGCGCTACCGATTGCGCCACGCCAGCGGTGCCTCCTGCGGCGGCCCGGTCGGGACGTCACGGCGGAGGACCTGCTCAGTGTACCTGGGGCGAATGGGCCGCGAATTCGCCCGGGGCACAGTGGATGCCGCGCTGAACTGGGCAGATGCCGACGGTCCGCCCGGGGCTGACAGCAGGTTCCAACAGGCGAAATGCCGGGAGAGGGCGGAAGATGGGCTTCTGCAGTGTGGCAGGAGCGCTCACCCTGGGCGCCTGAAAGGAGACGCGTCATGGTCGTTCTCGGAATCATCCTCGTGCTGGTCGGCTGGCTGGCCAGCATCAGCATCCTGACGACGATCGGTGTCGTCCTGGTCATCGTCGGCCTCGTGCTGAACTTCGTGCCCATCGGTGGCACGCGCCGCCGGATCTTCTAGCCGGCTCGAGACACGCGACAGGCCCGGCACCCACGGGGGGATGCCGGGCCTGCTGGCGATCTGTCGATCAGCCGATCGGGGGCGCTTAGACCAGAGCCTTGACGCGAGCCGCGCTCACGTTGGAGGCCGCGAAGGAGCGGGCACCGGAGGCGCGGACGTTCAGGTGACGCTCGGTCTTGCGAACGGTCTCCGGGCCGACGATGCCGTCGACGCGGGCACCGACCGTGCGCTGCAGGGAACGGATGTCCGTGCGGGTCATGCCCAGCTGGTTGGAGGTCGCCTTGCGGTCCGCGGAGCGGGAGGCGGTCATCGCGCCGCCGCCGGCCGCGAGGCCGTTGGCGCGGGTCAGGCCGGCGCGCTTGCTGCAGGTCGGCCAGGCGCCGGGGCCCTGCATGCGCAGCAGCTGCTGCGCGGCGGCGATCTGCTGAGCCTTGCTGGCCCGGTGCGGCAGGCTCGCGTAGCGGGTGCCACCGGCGGCGCGCCAGCTGCTCGCGGAGAACTGCAGGCCGCCGTAGTAGCCGTTGCCGGTCGAGATGCTCCAGTTGCCGCCGCTCTCGCAGGCCGCGACGCGGTCCCAGACGTTGGACGGAGCCGCGGAGGCGGCGGGAGCGGCGGCCATTCCGCCGCCGATCACGGCGCCGGCCGCGACGACGACACCAGCCGCGCGAACGCGCATGGACGACTTGCGGGCAGCACTGTGCTTAGGAAGGTAACGCATGGGAAACAGATGTCCTCTCCTGACGAGCGCCGATGGGGTTAGCTGTCGGGTTCGGGCGTCAGGCTGCCCGGCCGGGTTTCTCCCGGCTACACCCCAAGGCCGCGTGATGCGGCCGGTAGAGCCCGTTGGGCTCTCGTGGGTCCCCCACCTCCGTCTGCCCGGAACTCCCGGCTAGGTGCCCGGCGACGGAGTTAGGCGCTAGGGCACGCGATGCTTGATGGTTGCTTTGGAGTTGTCAGTCGGCCCCCGAGGACAGCTGCTGTTCACTGTCGGCCAACCGCCAGCGACTCTAGGGCACGCCGCGGAGCTGTAGCAAAGGGATGGACTCGATTTTGCATCGGTTTGATCACGAATCCACCTGCTCCTGGTCAAGAGATCGGCCCTCTACCAGCACATCTGAGGCGCGCGCGGCCCACTTTGTGAAGTGCATCACAAGCGCTGAACAGTGGTTGATTACTGCGAAGTAACAACGCACCCACACCTTCGCTTCCACCCGCTCATGGCCTGGATATATCCATAGGGGCGACTTTTCCCACAGGAACGGGCATTCGGGCACCCTTGGAGCGCTTGATGCACCAAGCAGCAAGAGTCGCTGAGAGCGGCCGATCAGAAGGGGCGCAGCAGGCTCTGCGCGAACGACTCGGCCAGCGGGTACCAGTCCGGTGCGATGCCGCTGGCCTGGCTGCGCACCGCGAAGTACGCACCGACGAGACCGAGCACGAGGCTGACGCAGAGGGCTCCGAGGCGGTGCAGCGTCAGCACCCGCATCGTGCGGCGCGAACCGCGACGCAGGGTGGCCCCGGCCGGCCCCCACCAGCCGACGAGCACGCCCACCGCCATCGCGCCGGCCAGCACCGGCTCCGACTCCACGGTCATCGCGATCCCCGTGGCGCCGGTCAACAACACCGCGATCCCGATCGCGGCGCCGGCGGCCACGACGCCGGAGACGATCATGACCAGGGCCGTCGTCAACACAGCAGGCAGCGCGCGAAATGGCGACATGAGGATCGCGATGGGCACGTCGCTGCGGCGCCGACCCCGCTCGGCGGCACCGGAGAAGATCGCCAACGAACTCGCCTCCACGGTCCGGGCGAGCACCGACCAGCCGGCCGCCACCAGCACGGCCACGACCGGATACGTCATCGCCAGCCCGCACAACGCACCCAGCAGGGTCAGCAACGGCAACTGCACGCTGTGCCGCAAGCGCGGGCCTGAGTTGACGTGCGCCGGATCGGAGAAGGCCGCTGGGCGGGGCGGTGAGCCGAACTGCGGCGCCCCGTACGGTCGCGGCTCGTAGTACGGCCGCTGCGCGGCCCGCGAGGCTCCGACCGGAGCGGGTGCCGCGCCGGCCTTGGCCCGGCCGCCCCACCAGGTGCGCCGAGCCGGCTTGACCACCGGTTGGGGGCCCGCGGGCGCTG
>NZ_BAHD01000121.1 GCF_000298215.1 Kineosphaera limosa NBRC 100340
GGACTTCCACCTGACGACGACCGGGGGACTTCCACACGGCCATTGACAAGGACGAGGGCCCGCAGCGTGAGTCGTGGCGTTCTCATCGCACGGGCAGTCCCCGATGGTGGTGCCCAGCGGTGACCGTCGGCGAAGACGATCGCTCGTCTCGTGAGGTCGATCAGGCGGTGCGTTGGATGGACGCAGCTCCAGGCCCAGGCTCGAAATTACCATCTAGTGGTAAGGTGTGTCCGGTGAATCGGAGCGAGGTGTTGCGGCGCGGAATGGAGTCCACGGGGACGAGCCAAGTGGAGCTGTCCCGGCTCACGGGCCTGCCTGCAAGCAAGATCAGCCGGTATGTTTCCGGCAAGTTGGAGCCTTCTGAGCCGACTCTTGACTTGTTGTTGTCGAGTTTGGGTCTTCGGGTGGACTTCGATGTTTCTCCGGTGCTGCTGGAGCGGACCAAACGGCGCAGTTGGCTGCTCCACCGTGAGATCTCAGAGAAGTTGGGCCGATCCGGTATCGATGAGCTCGGCTGGGAGCGGATGCAGCGCAACCTGGATCGGGTGCGCTCGAACATTCATGGTCTTGTTCATGAGCGCAACCTGGATCGCTGGCAGTACATCGTCGACCAGCGAAGCCTGCGCGCCCTGCATCGTGCCCTCGTCGACATCTCGCCCGATGGAATCGAGATGCGCGAGGTCTCACCGATGACCGGATTCCTCACCGAGGACGAGCGCCTGGGGGTGCTCGCCGTGATCAAGCGGTGAATCGGCAGCAGCTGTACCACGCGATCCGAGCCGCCTGCGCAATCGCCAGGGTGGATCGGGTGATTGTGGTTGGCTCTCAGTGGATCCTCGGCACGTTCGACACGCACCAGTTGCCGCCGGTCACCCATTTCTCGGCTGAGGTCGACCTCATGCCCGATGTCGAGGACTTCGACCTCATGGTGGAGCTGTCGGACCTGATCGAGGGAGCCGGCGGGGAGCTCTCGCCGTTCGAGGAGTTGCACGGCGTCGCACTCGACGGGGTTGACCTGACCACTTCGGTGCTGCCGCTCGGCTGGCGGGATCGCCTAGTAACGCCTTCTGCTCGCTCAGCGAATCCGAATCAGCGGGTCAGCGAATCCTCAGTCCGTCGGCAGCGAATCCCAGCTTCTAGGGCAGCGGATCGGTAGTCTTGCCTCGTGGAGGTCCTACCGCGGCACATCGCTCCCTGGGCTGAGGAGTTGCTCTCGGTCAGTCCGGTCGTGGTCATCGAGGGCGCTCGTCAGGTAGGGAAGTCGACCCTGGCCACCTTGCTGAGCTCTCCTTCGGCGACCTACGTGACGATGGACGATGACGACATCCGACTTCTCGCGCAAGATGATCCGGTGGGTTTTCTCCGCTCTGGGGGCGGCCATCGGCTGGTGATCGACGAGATCCAGCGGTGCCCAGAGCTGGTCCTCCCGCTCAAGGCCGAGGTGGATCGTGACCGCCGGCCGGGCCGCTTCGTGCTCACCGGCTCGGCCAACCTCCTTCGTGTTCCAGGTGCGGAAGACTCGCTGGCAGGCCGCGCGATGACCATTCGGCTCCACCCCTTCTCACAGGGTGAGCTGACTCGCGTGGTGGACGACTGGGTGGCTGCGGTGGTTTCTGATGCACTCGGCACAGCACCGGCACTCAGTCGAGAGGACCTCGTCACCCGGATCGTTGTGGGTGGCTATCCCACAGTTCAGGGCCTGAAGCCGCGGGTGCAGGTTGCCTGGTTGACTGACTATGCCGAGCGCCTCGTTGAACGCGACTCGGCCGATATTGCTGTCGTCCAACCACGCATCCTGCGTCGGCTCCTCGCTCTTCTGGCAGCCGCCCCCGGGCAGGAGCTGATCCTGGATCGCCTCGCGGAGGCTCTCGCTGTCGCTGCCCAGACTGTCTCGCGCCACTTGGACATTCTTGAGTCGCTCTTTCTGGTTCAGATCCTGCCGAGTTGGTCTCGGAGCCTGACAAGCCGACAGGTGCGGCGCCCGAAGTGCTATCTCACGGATACAGGGTTGGCAGCGGCATGGAGTGGCCTTACGGTCCAGCAGTTGATGTCTGTCCACGGAGCGAATCATCTGGGTCCGCTACTGGAGAACTTCGTCGTGAATGAACTAACAAAACAGGCAGGGTGGTCCAGCGAGAAATTCGACATGTTTCACTTTCGCGATCGCAACGGCGCCGAGGTCGACCTCGTCATCGAGACGTCCCGTGGCGTGATCGCCGTCGAGGTTAAGGCGGCCGCAGCCCCGACCCGCAGTCATTTCAAGCACCTCATCGGGATGCGTGAGCGCTTGGGTGACGATTTCCTCGCGGGTGTCGTCCTCCATTTGGGTGCCGGTCGTCGGGCGGGTGATCGTCTGTGGTCTCTTCCCATTAATGCTCTCTGGACCGAGTCGCATGGAGGGCCGTCCGCCGCTCGCCCCCTCGATGAGCCTGCCGGAGCCCGCCGGTCGACGGACTGAATCGATCGGGCAGAGGCCCAGATTCGGGGATCGGCCGGCTGCCCGCTGGCGGCGTATCGCCATGGGTGACGGTAGCCGACCAGTTCTCTTTGTTATCGCCTGCTCGGCCAGCTCACGGCATGCGACTTGGATGGTCTGGATCGTGGGCGCGGTGCGGCGGAGCCCGAGATCCTCCTGCGCAGGGTGCGTCTCCTGTTGGTGGACGAGCGGCAGAAGGTGCCCGAGTGTGGGACGTGGTCCATCGGGCGGCCGCCGCGGATCCCTGGGGTGGTCAGTTCCTTCTTCGAAGGAGCGCTTCGTCCGCAGAGAGAGCGACCGCGCAGTCAAGAGCGGTGCGAATGGCCGTCGGCGTGGCGTCGACGCTCGTCAGTCGTCTGCGAGTCCTGCGGGGCAGGTGAGGCAGAACTCGAGCCCCTCGGGGTCTGCGATGACGATGACGTAGCCACGCGGTGTGGTCCGTCCCTGGTGAAGCCAACATCGACGCGTGAATGGAGCGCCTCGACAGCCTGGGTGTCGAGCACTCTCCGAAGATCGCCGCAACGATCGGTTGGATGCGGCTCTTCAGCGACCCGGACGGGATCGAACACCACCTGTACACGAGTGAGCCGCATGGCATCGACCGCTCCAACGAACCGCGAGCGGGGCGACAGGCTCGGGTCGAGGAGTGGGTCTGACCGGCAACTCGCCGCTGTTCGTCGCCTGCTGGGCCGCCGTCTCATAGGCTCAGCGACCGTGACGAACGAGCCTCAGCGCCCCCATCCGACAGGCCACGCCGAGCCTGACGGCGACGCCCATCCTGACTGGGACGAGCGCTACTCCGGCGAGCAGATCTGGAGCGGGGAGCCCAATCGGACCCTCGTCGACGAAATCGCCGGTGTCGCCCCTGGTCGGGCGCTCGACGTCGGGTGCGGAGAGGGTGCGGACGCGGTGTGGCTGGCACAGCAGGGCTGGCACGTGACTGCGCTCGATGTCGCCGAGTCGGCGCTGGCCCGAGGTCGCGCCCTGGCGAAGGCGGTCGGCGTTGACATCACTTGGTTGCACGCTGGGCTGTTGGAAGCCGATCTCCCGGCTGGTGGTTTCGACCTCGTCTCGGCGCAATACCCGGCGCTGCGGCGCACCCCCGACAACGACGCCGAGCGGCGCCTCGTCGACCTCGTCGCCCCGGGCGGCACCCTGCTCGTCGTGCACCACGACGTGAGCGACCCGTCGCACGCGCTGGCGCACGGCTTCGACCCGGCCGACTGGGTCGGGCCACGCGACGTCGCCGCCCTGCTCGGTCCGGACTGGGAGATTGTGGTCGACGAGGTGCGCGAGCATCACGTCAGTGGCGGCGCCGGCGCCCACCACACGCACGACGTCGTTGTCCGGGCAACCAGGCTCGGCCACCCCGACCGGCCGGGCGCCTGACGCCAGTGCCGGTGGGCGTAGCGACTTCTTGACGTACTCAGGGAGGCTCTCCTGGCTAGGCTCTTCGCATCGCTGCAGGTCAGCGGTGTGGACTGAATCGGCCTACCTTTCCGAGTGCGTCGAGAAGTCGCTACGTCCAGCGTGACCCCCGCCCTCAGGGCCGTCGGCTGACGAAGGGGGGCGCTAGCGGTGCTGCGGATCGCCGATGAGTCGGCCCAGCGCCCAGGTGATCTCGTCCTCGTCAGGCAGTCGGTCGCCCCGCGCGGCCTGCATCACCAGCCCGTAGGCGTATATGTCTACGGCGTGGGAGACCCGTTCGCCGAAGCGTCGGGTCAGCACCTCTGCCTGGCTTTGCGTCCACTGATCGGTCAGTTGCCGCATCGAGGGGTGCTCGAGATTGGCCACGAAGAAGGCGGCCTCGGCCCGGGCCCGCTGGGGGTCGGCGTCGAAGGACTTCAGGTAGCGCGCCACGGCGCGGGCCGGGTCCTCGGTGGACTCAAGGGCGGCGGCCAGGTCGGCGAGTTGTTGGTCGTACGTCAACGCCAACTCGCCCAATGCGGCGAACAGCAGGTCGTCCAGCGAGCGGAAGTACGCAGTGGTTGACCCCAGCGGCACTCCCGCGCGCTCGGCGACCCTTCGGTGATTGACGTTCGACAAGCCGACCTCGAGGATCAGCTCGGTGGCCGCCTCGACGATCGCGCGACGGCGCCCCTGTGGGTCTCTCTTCGCGCGCGCCATGCGGATCAGTCTGTACTGGTCTTGCGCTTCGGCCACCGCGCGGTGATCCGAGCTTTGAACGTCTGGTAGGTCTCCTTGCCCACGCACGCGATCGCCACGAGCAGGATCACCTCGGCGAGGCCGATCGCGCCGCCGATCAGTATTCCCTTCCCGGCCGCGTCCATCGGCAGGAAGGGTGCGATGGGCAGGACCAGGAACATGAACGGGTAGACGATGAGCAGTCCCATCCCGACCCGGAAGCGCAGTGGCTTGTGTGTGGTGTTCGGGGTCGCGTGACCCTCAGACCTGGTGGTGACGTCAGTCGCCATGACTTGACCCCTCTCGTTCGATGGCTGATTGCTTATACTGTACTGATGTACATGTACGTTTGTACAGTAAACCCAGGGTCCACGACGTGGTGGCCGGCGCGCTCCACCTTTATGCGATCCCGACGCGGGCCGCCGGGTCGCATGATCGGTGGGGTGATCAAGGCGGACGTGGCGATGGCCGAAGCGCTCCGAGTTGCCGAAGCGGGCCGGGCGGCAGGTGAAATGCCCATCGGTGCTGCCGTTTTCGTGGGGCACGAGCCGATCTCGACCGCCAACACCCAGGAGCGCACCCGAGGGCGCCGCGTGGTGCCTGCGGATCTGCACGCCATCATCAGGGCCGACGAGGTCCTGCGCTTTACGCGCCCAACCGAGCTGGTATTGCTGGCGGTTACCCTCGAGCCCTGCCTTATGTGCCTTGGGGCCGCAATCACCCTGGGCGTCGACCAGTGGTCTACGCGCTGGAGTCGCCGAATGACGGCGCGGTCGACCTGCTGGACCGCTGGGCACCACCCGTGGAGCAGCCCTTCTTCCAGCGGCCGTCACTCATCGAGGGTGGCGTGGGTCGAGCCGAGTCCCAGGCCCTCTTCGCCAGGTACGGCACTGGTGACGGCTCAGCCGGAATGCGCGAATGGTGTCGCGGGCTATCTCGGCTCTGAGCGTGGCCACTGGCCCACCTCACACGACCGTGGCGGCGACACCGCAGGCGAGCAAAGTTGGGCGCTGCATGCATGGCGCCTCCCATCCGACATCGCCGCCCGTCCGTGCCCGGCCAGCCCGGTGGGGGCCCTGCGCGGCCTCCGGCCAGGAACTTCCGGGATGTCGCCACAGCCTGCATCGGCTATCGAAATGTCCTAAATTGTCCACCCGTGCGATCGATGAGAGTTATGAAGAACCGTCGGTGGTTGAGGGGCGCTGTATGGCTGGGTACACAGTAATCGATGTAGAAACGACGGGGCTGTCTCCGTCGTGTCGTGACCGCGTGGTTGAGATCGCCGTGGTTTGGGTCTCGCATGACGGTGAGATCCAAGACCAGTGGGTCACATTGGTAAACCCTGGTCGAGACGTCGGCCCAACTCATATTCACGGTATCACTGCCACGGCAGTTGCTGCCGCTCCGACGTTCGATGAGATTGCGCCGTATGTCCTCCGAGCGCTAGTGGGACGGATCGCTGTTGCGCACAACGCGCCTTTCGACTTGCGGTTTCTGGCAAGCGAGTTTCATCGCGTCGGGCTGCCGCTAACGGACTTGCCGCTTCGCGGAGTCTGCACGATGGCATGGGCACCTTTCTTCGTTCACTCTTCCAGCCGAAAGCTAGCTGACTGCTGCGCGGCCAGCGGAGTTGCTTTGAAAAATCCGCATTCGGCAATGGATGACGCGTTGGCAACGGCGCAGATGTTTCAGCATTTTCTGCGCCTTGCTGGAGGGAAGCTGCCATGGCAGGAGGACCTTGATGCCGCACGTGTGTATCGATGGCCGACGTATTCTGGGCCTTATGGGCAGCTACGGCTAGCAGCACGTTCTGAGGGCCCCAACGCTCGGCAGGACGAGTGGTTAGACGGGATCGTCTCTCGGATGCCTAGAGCCGCAAACCCTCTAGTGGACTCCTATCTTGGCGTCCTCGAGATGGCGATGCTGGACGGGTTCTTGGCTGAACATGAAAAGGCCGAGCTGGTGAGCGTGGCAGTCGACTCCGGCTTGACCAGGGGGCACGTTCTGGACCTCCATGCCGACTATCTGCGTGCTATGGCAGAGGTGGCGCTTGAGGATCATATCGTGACCCCGGGTGAGCGGGCAGACATAGAGCGCGTCGCTGCGGCCCTCGGACTGCGGCTGACAGACGTGGAGATGGCTCTAGCGGAGGCGCAGCAGCGCGCTGCAGCGAGCAATGCGGCCCGGACTGCTCTCGCTACAGCGGTATTAAGCCTGGAGCCAGGGGATCGAGTGGTCTTCACCGGAGATATGACCGTTGGGCGTGAGGAATGGATCGCTCTCGCGCGCGAGCACAACCTAGACCCAGGAGGTGTCACTCGCACTACCAAGGTCGTTGTAGCTAGCGACCCGAACTCAATGAGTGGCAAGGCCATCAAGGCTCGCGCATACGGAATTCCGATCATCACCGAGGCCTCTTTCGCGAAGCTCTTGAAGCAGTTTGTCGAGGCTCAGTTGGCCCGATGACATGGCTCACCCGGGTACTGCAGGGCGGTCGCGTGAGGTCAGTGCGGGGCGGTGTCAGCCTGCGCGGCCCGATCCGGCTGAGTTGGCGCCGAGCGGTTGCCGTGCTGCACATCCCCGCACCGTCCTTGCGAGGGCAGGGAGGGTTGACCGTTCCGCCCGCCTGGCCAAGACCATGCGGCGGTTGTTCGGGACCTCCGATCAACGCCGGAGCCAGGATCGCCCTTTCATGAGCGCTACGTGATGACAACCGCCCAGGCGGGGAATCCGCTTGGCATGGCCGTCACTGTGGCGGGCAGTTGCGGCTGGGTTTCGCTCTATCGTGAGGCGATGAACTCGCCTACGTTCGACCTCGGCTCGTCCGAAGCTGCCGCCGAGGCGGTGGCCGAGCGGCTTGACACGGACGTCATCGGGTGGCTCACGACAGTGCGCCGCGACGGCCGCCTGCATGCTGTCCCGGTCTGGTTTCTCTGGTGGGACGGGCGGGTGCTGGTCATGAGTGAACCGGGCACCGTGAAAGTCGCCAATGTTCGCCGCGGGACGCAGGCCTTGCTGCACCTGCACGCCGACGCCACCGGCAACGGCGTGGTGGTGCTCAACGGTGCTGCAGCGATCAGCGACCGCTGCGCTACCGACTGGCTGGCCGACATCCGGGAGCCCTACACGGCCAAGTACGCCGACGCCATGGTCGCCTACGGCATGGGACTCGACGCCATCGCCGAGCAGTACTCCACCGTCATCGAGCTCACGCCGACAAGCCTGACCGCCTGGTAGCGCCAACGTCGCAGGGCGTCGCTGCCGGGGACTGACGTCGCGGGCCGCCCTCGGCCCACGCACGCCGGCGAGCCCTATGTGTGCAGGAGTGGTGTGTGCAGGAGTTGGCCCCGGTACT
>NZ_BAHD01000120.1 GCF_000298215.1 Kineosphaera limosa NBRC 100340
GTCGTCGGGGTCGTCGGAGTCCCCGGGGTCGCTGGCCGAGCCGGCAGCCCGGTGAGCCGCGACGAGTTCCCTCGTGGCGGGGGCCACCTCACTGGCGAAACGGGCCAGCGTGGCGGGGTCGTCGGTGCCCAGGATGAAGGTCGACATCCCGTCGCCGATCGCCAACTGCGCCAGCTGCTCGGCCCAGTCCGCGGCGCTGCCCCGCAGGAAGTCGGCGGAACGCCCGAACGACCCGAAGATGTTGTAGATGCGCCGGATGTCGGCGGGGTCGCGGCCGGCGGCCAGAGCCGCCTCGTCGATGCGGGCGTTGAGCGCGGGCAGGGCCGGCGGGTCGGCGTAGCCCATGCTGGGCACCCAGGCGTCGGCGAGGCGGCCGGTGAGCCGCAGCATCCGTGGCTTGTACGCGCCCAGCCAGATGGGGATGTCGCCGACCGGAGTCGGACCGGCCCGCAGCCCCTTCGTGCGGTAGTGCTGCCCGTCGTGGTCGACGCGGCCGCCCCGCCAGAACGCGCGCAGCACCTCGATCGCCTCGGCGAGCGCATCGACGGCCTCCCCGGGCGTGCGGCGAGGCCCGCCGGCAGCGGCGATGGCGTCCCAGAACGCCCCGGCGCCCAGACCCAGCTCGACGCGACCGTCGGTGAGCAGCGACAGGGTCGCCGCGGACTTCGCGAGGATCACCGGATCACGCAGGGGCAGGCTGGCGACGTTCGGAGCCAGGGAGATCGTGCTGGTGCGTGCGCCCAGGAAGCTCAGCAGCGTCCAGGTGTCCAGGTGGGCGGCCTGGTAGGGGTGGTCCTGGATCGAGATCAGATCCAGCCCGGAGCCTTCGGCGAGCGTCACGAGGTCGAGCAGCGCCGGGGTGGCGTCCGCCTTCGGACTCGGGAAGAGCCCGAAGGCGAGTTCGTGGCCGTAGTCGGTCATCGCGCCCGCCCCCGCAGCAGCGCCACGCCCTCGTCGTCGGCACCCAGCAGCGCCTCCAGCCGCGGCAGCAGGGCCGCGACCTCGTCGTGCCGGCTGCGCCGCTGCAGCACGCGGGCCAGCAGCAGCGCGGCGTCGGAGTCGGTGGGGTCGGCGTCCAGCGCCTCGCGGGCGAGTGCCTCGGCCGGGCCCAGGCGGGCGGTATGGAAGTAGGCCCGCATCAGCTCGGTGCGCACCGCACCGACCTGCTCGGCACCGACCTGCTCGGCGCTTGCCGTCTGCGAGTCGGCCTCGCCGCGCACCCGGTCGAGCAGCCCCTCCAACACCTTGGCCGCCCCGGCGGGATCGCGGCGAGCGAACAGTTCCTGCGCCCAGCGGAACTCGTCGTACGCCGAACGCTGCATCGACTGCATGGTCATCGTCTGTCTCCTGTCGTTGACAGCCAGACCAACAGCAATACCCCCACAGGGTATTCCAGTCACACCGCGGCTGGGGCGAGCATCGCGGTCAGCGCCGCCACGTACATGGCCGGGTCGGCGACGCCGCACAACTCCCGGGCCGAGTGCATCGACAGCATCGGGGCGCCGACATCCACGGTGACGACGCCGGTGAGCGCGGCGGTCATCGGTCCGATCGTCGAGCCACACGGCATGTCGGAGCGCACCACGAAGCGCTGCAGGGGCACCCCGGCCTGCTCGCACGCCAGCGCGAAGGCCGCCGCTCCCGGGGCGTCGCTGGCGTAGCGGCCCTTGACGTTGACCTTGAGCACCGGGCCCGCGTTGACCGCGATGCGGTGCGACGGCTCGTGCCGCTCGGTGTAGTTGGGGTGGGTCGCGTGGGCCATGTCGGCCGAGCAGACGAGGCTGTCGGCCAGCGCCCGGTGCAGGTCCTCGCGGTCGCCGCCCTGGGTCAGCACGACCCGCTCGAGCAGGCCCGGCAAGAACTCGCTGAACCCGCCGCGGTTGGTCATCGACCCGATCTCTTCGTGGTCGAAGAGCACCAGCAGCGGGATGTGCGAGCCGCCGCCCGCCATTGCCGTGTCGGCGTCGATCAGCGCCCGCACGCCGGCGTAGCAGGTGGCCTGGTTGTCCAGTCGCGGCGCGGCGATGAGGTCGCGGGCGTGCCCCAGGCGGCCCGAGGGCGTGAGGTCGAACATCATCAGATCGTGGGCCAGCACGTCGTTCGGCTCGACGTCCAGCAGCCCGGCGAGGTACTCCGCGAGGGTCGGCGCGCCGCCGGTGGCGCCCCAGATCGGCGCCAGGTGTTGCTGCGGATTCAGCCGCACCCCCTCGTCGGCGATCGATCGGTCGAGGTGGATGGCCAGGTGCGCCACCCGCAGCAACGGCTCGCTGACCTGCACGAGGCACATCCGCACGCCGGTGGGTTCGTCGGCGTCGCGGACGGCGACCCGGCCGGCGAGCCCCAGGTCGCGGTCGAGCCAGGTGGTGATCAGTGGCCCGCCGTAGACCTCGACGCCGAGCTGGTCCCAACCGAGCGTGCGCACGTCGGCGTTCGGTTTGATCCGCAGATTCGGGGAGTCGGTGTGGCCGCCGAGCACCCGAAAGCCGGTGGCCGGGCCGGTGGAGGCACCCGCTGCCGCGGCGGTCGACCAGGCGGCGATCGTGCCCTCGCGCCGCACGAAGTATCGGCCGGGCTCGCGTGGCCACGCGTCGCGCTCGGCGAGCTCGGTGAAGCCGGCGTCGGTCAGCCGCCGGGCCGCCTCCTGCACGGCGTGGAAGGGGGTCGGGGAGGCGTCGATGAATGCGCACAGGTCGGCGGCGTGGCCATCGACGTCCAGCTCCAGTGAGGTCGGCGTCGGCATGACCCCACACTAGGCAGCCCGCCCGGCCTGTGACCGCTGCGCACCAGGGCCCTCGCGACGGGCAGACATATGTTGCGGTGGTGAACTAAGTACATGCCCCCCTCGGGCGGCCCCACTGGGATCGCAACACCGCAGGTCATGGGATTGCGCTCGATGACGCAACAAAGACCATGTCATTAGTTCACCACCGCAACAATGCGATCCGGTCCCCGCGGCTCGGCTAGCGCTGCTCCAGCCAGCGCGGCAACGTCTCCTGGCAGTCGCCGATGACGTGCGCGTGGAACGGGTCGAGGCGGGGCAGCGAGTCGTCGACGTTGAGGTTGACGCACAGCGCGCCGTGGTCGCGGGCCATGGGCACGAGCCATATCGCCGGCGTGACGAAGGCGGAGGTGCCGATCGCCAGCATGAGGTCGGCATGCTCGACGGCCTCCTGCGCCGCCTGCCAGGTGTGCGGATCCAGGGTCTCGCCGAAGAGCACGACGTCGGGGCGCAGCTGGCCGCCGCACGCCGGGCAGGGCGGCACGTGCCCGGGCGGCGGGGGCGGCCCGGCCAGGTCGCTGCGCCCGCGGTAGCCGCACGCTGGGTTCAGGCAGGCGGCGCGCCCGGCGCTGCCGTGCAGTTCGAGCACGTCGGTCGAGCCGGCGTCCTGGTGCAGGCCGTCGATGTTCTGAGTGATGACCCGCACCCCGAGCTCGGCGAGTACCTGGTGCGCGGCGGAGGGTCCCGCCATCAGCGCGCGCCGCCGGATGCCGCCCCAGACGTCCCAGAGCGCAGGCACGTTGCCGGGCAATTCGTGCGCGTGCATCGCGGCCTCGACATCGGGCTGGGCGGTCCACAGCCCACCGGCCCCGCGAAACGTCCCGAGCCCGGCGGCGGCGCTGATGCCCGCCCCGGTCAACGCGACGACATTGTGAAATCGGCCCCGGGGTGCGATGTCGGCCAGGTCGACGTGGGTCGGCTCACGCATGCCCCATTGTCCGCCACCCGCACGGTGTCTGCAGGGGATCGACGCGCCCGCCCACCTTCCCGAGCGGCCCTCCCGCGTGGGTCACGGCACGATGGAGCCATGAGCGAGCAGACGCAGGGACCCGACCCGCACGACACGCGTCCCGACCCGCAGACCGACGAACACCCCACCGCCGCGGCCAGCAACGGCGCGCCCAGCAACGGCGCGCCCAGCAACGGAGCGGCCAGCAACGGAGCGCCCAGCAACGACGCGGCCAAACACCCCGAGGGAGAGCGCATCGTCGTCCTGACCGACCGCGGCATGGGGGTGCACGACCCGGGCGAGACCGGCGACACCCCGACCGACCTCATCGAGCAGCCGGCGAAGGTCATGCGGATCGGGGCGATGGTCAAGCAGCTGCTGGAGGAGGTGCGCAGCGCCCCGCTGGACGAGAAGGGCCGCGCGCGGCTGGCCGAGGTGCACCGGCGCTCGATCCGCGAGCTGGAGGACGGCCTGGCCCCGGAGTTGGTGGACGAGTTGGAGCGGATCACGCTGCCGTTCACCGACGATGCCCCCAGCGACGCCGAGCTGCGGATCGCCCAGGCCCAGCTCGTCGGCTGGCTCGAGGGGCTCTTCCACGGCATCCAGGCGGCGCTCTTCGCCCAGCAGATGGCGGCCCAACAGCAGCTGCAGCAGATGCGCCGGGCCCTGCCCGGTCAGGTGCTGCCGCCCGGTACGGGCGCCGCGGGGCAAGGTGGCCCCGGGCCATTCGGGCAACTGGGCCAGAAGGGCGACTCCGGCCCCACCGGCCAGTACCTGTAAGACTCCTGCCCACCGGCCAGTACCTGTAACCAGCAGCAGCTGTCACAAGCAACGGGTGCGCCGGGCACCCAGACAGCAATGGATCCCCGCGGCCAGGCCGCGGGGATCCATTTGCTCGAGCGCCGGCGCTAGTCGCGGGCCACGGGGTTGGCGCGTTTGTCGCCCCAGACCTCTTCGAGTACCCCGGGTGGGCGCTCGGTGAGATCGTCGACGTCGAAGGTGGCGTCGACCGCCGAGGGTTGTTGCTCGAAGTTGGCCAACAGGGCTACCACGTACTTGCCGAGGAGCAATAGCGCGACGAGGTTGGTGACGGCCATGGCAGTCATCGCGATGTCGGCGACGGTCCACACGATGGTCAGGCTGACGAGCGCGCCGGTGATGACGGCGACGACGACCACGCAGCGCATCGTGATGTCGCCGACGCGGCCGCCACGCAGGAAGTCGACGTTGATCTCCGCGTAGGAGGTGTTACCCAGCACCGAGGAGAAGGCGAAGACGAAGACGAGGAACGTCATGAGCGGGATCGTCCAGCCGCCGAGCTCCGCGGCGATGGCGTTCTGGGTCAGCGCAGCACCGGCCTCCGCCCGGGTCGTCACGCCGGGCGTGTAGACCGCGGGGCCGGCGAGCAGGATCATCGTGGCCGTCGCCGTACACACGATGATCGTGTCGACGAACACACCGGCGGACTGGATCAGGCCCTGCTGCACCGGGTGACGCACGGTGGCGGTCGCCGCCGCGTTGGGCGCCGATCCCATGCCGGCCTCGTTGGAGAACATGCCGCGCTGCACGCCGTTCATCAGGGCGGCGAGCATGCCGCCACCGGTGCCGGCCAGCGCCTGCTCCAGTCCGAAGGCGCCCTTGAAGATGTCGGCGATGACGCCGGGCACCGCGGGCAGGCTGGTCAGCACGACGACCACGGCCAGCAGGAAGTAGATGAGTGCCATCAGCGGGGCCATGATCTCGGTGACCCGGGCGATGGAACGCAGCCCGCCGAAGATGATGACGCCGGTCAGTGCCGCCAGCACCACCGCGGTGACCACCGGGCTCACACCGTGCCCGGACTCGAGCACGCTGGCGATCGTGTTGGCCTGCACCATGTTGAACGCGAGGCCGAACGTGAAGATCAGCAGGCAGGCGAAGAGCACTCCGAAGGCCCGATTGCCCAGGCCCCGCTGGATGTAGTAGGCCGGGCCACCGCGGAAAGTGCCGTCATGGTGCGGCTGCTTGTACAGCTGCGCGAGGGTGGCCTCGACGAAGGCCGTCGCCATACCGATGAGCGCCATGACCCACATCCAGAAGATGGCTCCCGGGCCACCGACGGCCAGGGCGATCGCCACGCCGGCGATATTGCCGGTGCCCACCCGCGAGGCCAGGCTGATCGTGAACGCCTGGAACGAGGAGATGCCGCCCTCGGACCCGGTGCGCGACTTGAGGATGACCTTGAGCATCGTGCCCATGGTCCGGAACTGCATGCCCTTCATCCGGATCGTGAACAGGATGCCGACGATCGCCAGCATCGGTACAAGGACGTAGGTGGCGAGGTTGCCGCTGACTGATTCGAGGAAATCCTCCACGAGGGGCGCTCCTTGTCTTTCCACGGATGGTGCGTGGAAGCTATCGGACAAAGACACGCCCACGAGCCCCCGGCGTGCACCGGGACTCAATCGTTACGAGCCTCACTCGTAGAGCACGTACTCCGGCTTGGGCGTCAGCGCGAGCACCTCTTGGGGAGTCATGAGCTTCCAGTTCGACTGCGCGGTGTCTTCCTCGTAGAACAGCTTGAAGCCCGGATGCACGTGCGGCGGCTTGACCTTCATGATCGCCGCGTACGTCTCTTCCTTCATCGCCTTGGAGCCGATGCCGTCGACGCTGACGATGTTGACGACGCCCGGGTGCTGCTTGAGGTCCTCCGGCTGACGAACCCAGTTGGTGCGGATCATGTGGTAGAGCACGACCTTCTCCGGCAGGTGGTTGTCCCGCACCAGGTCGGAGATGTACTTGTTGACCTCGTTGAGCTCCTTGCCGCTGGTCGAGCCGAACTGGCGCATCGGCTCCTGGTTGGGCCCCATCCGCCATTCGGGGTCCATCGCCAGGCCGACGTCGGGCTCCTTGAGGAACTTCTCGTACGCCTTGACCTCGGTCGGAAAGTCGGCGCGCCCCGGCTGGATGGCCAGCAGCAACATGCCGTCGACCTTGCGCACCGCGTCGAGGTGCGCTTGCACGCGGTCGTCGGTCGAGCGGGTGCGGCATTTGGGGGCGTTGCGACACGGATGCACCATCGTGGCGATGAATTCCAGCGTCGGCATGATCTTGCGACCGTCGACGGCGTACGGCTTGGCGCGTTCGAGGATCTCCTTCATGCGGTCGTCGATATTGCCGACGCCCGCACGGCCCAGGCCGGGGCCGGTACCGATGATGCCGGAGTACCCGACGAGCCGGTAGTCGGGAAAGATCTTCGTGCCGCCGCCGGGCAGTTCTTTTTGGGTCGGAGTCGGAGTGGGAGTCGGCGTCTCTTCCTGCGGCTGCGTCAGGGGCTGGCCGGTGCCCGACACCGACGGGTCTTCGGCGGCAATCGAGCAGGCGCTGAGCACAAGGCTCGCGGTGACCGCCGTGACGGCGATCAGGACCTGGGCGCGGCTGCGCCGGGGCGTGCTCATCGGGCTCCTCTTCATCGTCTCGCTGGCGGTCATCGTAGGCGCTGCGGGCGAGCGCGCCGCGCACCCGCTCGGGGTGTGGCGCAAACGCCTCCAACGGGGCGCCTCAGAGCCCCGCCGTCAACGCCCACAGCGCCACACCCGCGACCATCGCGTTGTTCACCGCATGCAGGATGAGCGGCGCCCACAGGCTTGCGTAGTGCACCCGCAGAAAGGCCAGCCAGGCACCGAGGAACAGGATGTAGAGCACGGCCTGCGGGGCGACGTGCACCGCGGCGAAGACCACGGTGGCCAGCGCCCCCGCAGCCAGCACCGGCATCCGGGAGCGCAACCAGTCCAGCAGCAGCCGCCGAAAGAGCATCTCCTCGGCGAACGGGACGACGACGGCCACCGCCAGCACGGTCGGCAGGACGAGCGCCGGACCGCCGACCGCCAGCACCTCCTGGGTGACGTCGTCGGACTCCTGCGGCGAAAGCCCCAGCAGCGTGCCGAAAACTGCCGTGAGCAGCAGCGAGGAGAGCATCATCAGCGGCAGCTGCCAGGTCAGCCCCCACAGGGAGCGCCGCGCTCGCACGAAGCCCCACTGCGCCAGGCCCCAGCCGCGGCGGCGACCGACGAACCAGGCGCCGACGAACATGCCGACCCCGGCGCCGACGAGCAACCAGGCCAGGCCCGCGGGCCCGGCGAGGAAGTAGCCGAGGAATCCTGCGGGGGCACCGAACGCGACGGCACCGAGCAGGGCGGCGAGCATCCCGAGGGCGACGAGCCGCCCGGGCACCGGCGGCAGCCTTGGGTCCGGCTCCTCCCAGGGTGCGACGGCGGCATCGGATCCGGTACGCGACGGCGCGGCC
>NZ_BAHD01000119.1 GCF_000298215.1 Kineosphaera limosa NBRC 100340
CGTCGAGCGCCGCCTCCACGCCCGGCCACAGCCGGGCGGCCACGGCCGCGTCGCCGCGCGCGCACCAGTGGTGCCAGGCCCCGACGGCCAGGTAGGCGCACATGTTGGTCTCGGCGGCGGGGTCGACGACCCGCACCTGTCCGTCGGGGCGCACGTGCCACTCGCGGGGCCAGGTGCCGTCGGGGCGCTGCTGGGCGAGCAGCCAGTCGTAGGCACGTAGGGCCTGCTCGTCGCGGCCCGCGGCGAGCAGCGCCATCGCGCACTCGACGTGGTCCCAGGCGTCGACCTTGCCCGCGGTGTCACCGACGGTGTCCCACGCGATCGCGCCGGTCGCCGCCTGAGCGGAGGCGATGTGCTGGGCCGTCGCCGCCAGCTGTGCCCGCGTCGGCAGCGACGCGAGCGCCCTCACCCGGCCTCCGGTTTGCGGGCGTACAGCACGAGCGACTTGCCGAGCACCGGGTCGAGGGCCTTCTCGGCGGTGCGGGTCAGGCGGGGTGCCTGCATGAGGTCCCAGACGAGCATCCGGTGATAGGCCTTGACGGCCGGATTCTCGTCGTTGTCGACGCCCACCGCGCACTTGAGCCACCAGAACGGGGCGTGCAGCGCGTGCGCGTAGCCGTGGCCGTAGACGTCGAGACCGGCCTGGGTGAGCTGGCCGGCGAGCTGGTCGCGACGGTAGATGCGCACGTGCCCGCCCTCGACCTCGTGGTAGGCGTCCGACAGCACCCAGCAGATGCGCTCGGGCCACGCGCGCGGCACGGTGACGGCGACCGTGCCGCCAGGGCGCAGCACGCGGGCCGCCTCGGCGATCGCGCGCCGGTCGTTCGGCACGTGCTCGAGGATCTCGGCGACGACGAGCCGATCGAAGTGCCCGTCGGGGAACGGCAGCTCGAGCGCGTCACCGCGGACGGTGTGTGCGCCGCCCGGTTCGCCCTGCCCTTCGAGGGCCATCGCGGCGAACATCTCCTCGACCGCCGCAAGGTCGTTGCCGTTCTGGTCGAACGCGACGGCGTGGGCGCCGCGGCGGTACGCCTCGAAGGAGTGCCGCCCCTGCCCGCAGCCCAGGTCCAGCACGCGCTCACCGGCGCGCAGCCCGAGCCGGTCGAAATCAACGGTGAGCACGCAGGGGCTTCCTCTCGTCGCGGGCGGGTTGGTCGGCCGGCCGGCCGGAGTCCGTGGGACCAGGGCCGTTGGGATGTTGCGCCATCGCCCGGCGGTAGGCAGCGACGGTGGCTCGGGCAACGGCGGGCCAGGAGTAGCGGGCCAGCGCCCGTTGCCGCCCGGCGGTGCCCATGGCGGCGCGGCGGGCAGGGTCGGCGAGCAGGGCCACGAGGGCGGCGCGCAGGGCCTCGACGTCGCCGGGCGGCACGAGCTGCGCGCATGAACCGTCGTCGCCGAGCACCTCCGGCAGCGCGCCGGCGCGGCTGGCGACGATCGCGGTGCCGCACGCCATCATCTCGACCGCGGGCAGCGAAAACCCTTCGTACCGCGAGGGCACGCACGCCACCTGCGCCGACGCGAGCAGCGCGGCCAACTCGGCGTCGGCGAGCCCGGAGACGAAGCGCACCCGCTCCCCCACCCCCAGCTCGGCGATGAGCCGCCGGGTCGTCTCGCCGGGAGTGGCGACGAGCACGACCTCCTGGACCTGGGGGGCGAGGGCGACCGCCCGCAGTAACGTGTCGATGCCCTTGAGTGGAGTGTCCGCGCTGGCCATCGCGACAACGCGGCCCTCGACCCGCGGGCCGGGGTGCGCCTGCGGGGTGAAGACGTCGGTCTCGACGCCGAGCGGCACGACGGTCAGGGCCGCCGGGTCGACCCCGAAGTCGATGGCGATATCGCGAGCCGAGCTGCGCGAGACCGTCAGCACGTGCTGCAGCTGCCGGGCGACGCGGGCCTGCATCCGCACGAAGCCGTACCAGCGCCGCAGCGTCAGGCGACGCCACCCTCGGGCGGCGGCTAGGTCGGTGCGCCGGTCCTGGCTGATGGGGTGGTGGATCGTCGTGACCAGCGGCCAGTCGCGTTGGATGCGCAGCATGCCGTCGCCGAGGGTCTGGTTGTCGTGCACGACGTCGAACTCCGCTCCGGCGTCGGCCGCGGCTCGCAGGGCCCGGGCGGCGCGGAGGCTGAAGGTGCGGGGCTCGGGAAAGCCGGCGGTGAGCATCGTGGCGACTTCGAGCACGTCGATCGCGTCGCGGTACTCGCGCGGCCGCGGCAGCCGGAACGGATCAGGCTCGCGGTACAGGTCGAGGCTGGGCACGGGCCGCAGGGTGACCCCGGCGTCGAGCCGGTCGAGCACCGGATACGGCTGGCCGGAGAACACGGTGACCTCGTGCCCGAGCGCGGCGAGCTCGCGGGACAGGTGCCGCACGTAGACGCCCTGCCCGCCGCAGTGCGGCTTGCTGCGATACGACAGGAGGGCGATGCGCAGGCGCGGGACGTCGAGGGTCGTCTCGGCGTCCATTGCCACCTCCGGCGCGGGTCTGCGGTGGCGATCCGTCGTCGGACGTTGCGCCAGTTCACTGGCACAAGTATCCGATACGGCAAGCGCGACCCGCGCACCGGCCGAGGTCAGGCGGAGAGGGCGTTGTTGCGCAGGTCGGCCAACAGGGTGCGGGCGACGTCGCGGGCGTCCTCGAAGTCGTAGGGGTCCTCGTCGAGGCCGCGCCAGTCGGCGACGACGGAGATCTCGGCGGCGAGCCACTCGATGTCGACCCAGCCGCCGCGGGCGACGTCGAGGCCGGACAGGCTCTGGCGGCTCAGGCCGTAGCAGAACGCGTTGACCATCGACTCCGAGCGGTGGGCCAGCAGGTCGTGGGGGTAGGAGTTGCGCTGGATCTGGCTCCAGCGGTCGCGGACGGCCTGCGCGGCACGCCCGGCGCTCCAGCTTTGCGGCATGGCGACGGTCTCGGCGATCGTGCGGGCGGTGGCCCCGATGGTGGTCTCGGGGACTGCGGTGAGGGTGGGCATGATCGGTCCTCTCGGGTGATCGGTTTGCTGTTGGCTGGGGCGGCGCGCGGAGAGGCACGGGCTGCTCACCCGTTTCTCCTGCGACCGCGATCCCCATCGATCCGCGCCGACCTGCGGCGCTCCCCGTGGCGTCGTGCGACACCGGTGGTCATCCGCGGCGTTTCCGCGAATGACCCATCCCCCTCATGATCGGGCATGGCCGCGGCGATCCAAGCGCCGCGCCGTGTGATCTGGCGGATATTCCCGCAACGTTTACCTGCGACCTCCCGGAGGTAGCCAGGGGAAACATGCGCCTAACTTGCGGAAACGCGCGGAAACGGGCGCCCACCCCTTCCGTGAGGCTTCTCACAAATCCCACGCAATCAAAAGCCAACAAACGCCGACGCGCCGGCCCGAGACGGACCGGCGCGTCGTGTGCTGCCCCTGTACCGGGGCGAGGTCGGATCAGAAGCCGCCGAACATCGTGCCCAGGATGAGCACGACGATGAGGGCCAGGACCGGGATGGCCACGGCGACCACACCGATGTCCTTGTAGGACTGTTTGTGCGTCAGGCCGCAGATGGCCAGCAGCGTGATGACGGCGCCGTTGTGCGGCAGGGCGTCGAACCCACCGGAGGAGATCGCGGTGACTCGGTGCATGAGCTCGAGGCTGATGCCCTGCATCTCGGCCTGCTGGCGGAAGGTCTCGCCGAGCGTCTGCAGCGCGATGGACATACCGCCGGAGGCCGAACCGGTGATACCGGCGAGCACGTTGACCGCCACGGCAAGGTTGACCAGCGGGTTGCCCGAGATGCCGAGCACGGCGTCGCGGATCATCGTGAACGCCGGCAGCGACGCGATGACCGCGCCGTAACCGACCTCGGAGGCCGTGTTGAAGATCGGCAGCAGCGAGCCCATCGTGCCCTGGTTGATCGACTTCTTGGCGTCGGCCAGGCGGTTCCAGTTGAGCCCGATGCACAGCAGGATCGAGAGCACGAGCGCGATGATGATGGCCCAGATGCCGCCGACGGTCGACAGGTCGGTGCTGCCGTAGGCCTCGTCCGCCAGGTAGTCGGTGTTCATCCGCGGGAAGATGACGCGCACGAGCAGCAGGTTGGCGACGATGACGACCAGGATCGGCGCGATGGCGACGGTGAACGGGGCGCGTACCAGGGTCTTGGTGGTCCCCTCGCCCTCGCTCTGGTCGGCGTCGGTCGAGCCCGCGGCACCTTGGATGGGCGTGCCACCCTTACCGGCCTTCATGAGCGGGCCGTTGTCGTAGCCCTCGCCCGCGGCGGTCGCCCGCCGGTGGACCCAGGTCAGCCAGGCCATGCCGCCGACGAACATGATGAGCGCGGCGATGGTGCCGAGCACCGGCGCAGCGAACGCGTTGGTGCCGAAGAACGGGTTGGGGATGGCGTTCTGGATCGCCGGGGTGCCCGGCAGCGCGGTCATCGTGAAGGTGAACGAGCCGAGGGCGATGGCGCCCGGGATGAGCCGCTTCGGCACATCGGCCTCACGGAACAGCGCGGCGGCGATCGGGAAGACGGCGAACGCGACGACGAACAGCGAGACGCCGCCGTAGGTCAGGATCGCGCACGAGAGCACGATGGCCAGGATCGCGCGCTGCGCGCCGAGCTTGCCGACGATGGCGTGCGCGATGGCGCGTGCCGAGCCGGAGTCGTCCATGATCTTGCCGAAGATGGCGCCGAGCATGAACAGCGGGAAGTAGGTGATGACGTACTTGCCGAGGGCCGGCATGAACACCTGGGTGTATGTAGCCAGCAGGGGTCCGGCGGCGAACAGCGTTGCGAACAGCGCGCATAGGGGCGCGAGCACAAGCACATTGACGCCGCGATAGGCGAAGAAGATGAGCAACGCCAGCGACAAGATGACGCCGATGAGCCCGAGCATGCACTCTCTCCTTAGGACGTGAACAGGGATCCGCACCGGTGGGCGCGGCACATCGGCCCACCGCAGGTGGGCCGTGGGCAACCGTAGGGGGCCAACTTGCGCAAGACCAGCGCATCCGGGTTTGCCGTGGCCCAACCGTGACCAGCGTGAGCGGGGTGCGATGGTTCTCTCAGGGGTACAAGAGGAGGCGATCATGCGGTTTGCGGCGCGGATGAGCGGGGTGCAGCCCTCGGCGATCCGGGAATTGCTGCGCCTGGGGGACGACCCGACGATCACCTCGTTCGGCGGCGGCTACCCCGACCCGGCGACATTTCCGGTGACGCCGCTGGCGGCCGCCTACGAGGAGGTGCTCGCGACCTCCGGACGCACCGCCTTGCAGTACACGGCGACGGTCGGCCTGCCGCGGCTGCGCGAGCAGGTGGCGGCGCGGTTGAGCGCCGACGGGAGCCCGACCGGCGCCGACGACATCCTCATCCTGCAGGGCGCCCAGCAGGGCCTGGACTTCGTCGCGAAGCTGCTCATCGACCCGGGTGACCTCATCATCACGGCGAACCCCACGTTTCTCGGGGCCCTCATCGCGTTCAACCCCTACCAGCCGACGTACCTGGGCATCGACGGCGACGAGCACGGCCTCGACACCGAGGCATTGGAGGCGGTGCTGCTCGGCGGCACCCACCCGCGCTTCGTCTACGTCGTGCCCGATTTCGCGAACCCGACCGGTACGACGATGAGCCTGCCGCGCCGCCAGCACCTGCTGGCCCTGGCGCAGGAGTTCGACTTCCTCGTGTTGGAGGACACCCCGTATCGGGCGCTGCGGTTCGAGGGGCGCGACGTGCCGACGCTGCGCTCGCTCGACACCGCCGGGCGGGTGATTCACCTGGGCAGCTTCAGCAAGATCCTCGCGCCGGGCCTGCGGCTGGGCTGGGCCGCCGCCTCCCCCGAGCTGCTCGAACCGCTCGGGCTGCTCAAGCTGGCGGCCGACACGCAGACCGCGACGCTGAGCATGAGCGTCACCGCGCACCTCCTCCAAGAGTTCGACCTCGAGGCACACATCGAGACGATCCGGCACGGCTACGGCCGCAAACGCGACCTCATGGTCAAGACAATGCGCGACGCGTTTCCCACCTCGGTGCAGGTCAGCGAGCCCGAAGGCGGCCTGTTCACGTGGGTCACCTTTCCGCGAGGTTTCGACGCGGCCGACTTCATGGCCCGCGTCGCTTTACCGCAGGCGAAGGTCGCCTACGTACCCGGCGCCACCTTCTTCCCGGTGCACCAGGAGGCGAACCACGCCCGGTTCAGCTACTCCGGCGTCGCCGACGAACAGATGGTCGACGCGGTGACCCGCCTCGGCGAGCTGCTGCGCGCGGAGCTGGGCGGATAGGAGGGGGTCGAGCGCGCCGGGTGACCGCCTGCGTAGAACCGCCGCCTGTTGCACCTACCGTGGAGGGGCCCGGCCTCGCGCGGGCAGCACTGCAGGTGGGGGTCTGCGCAGCACGTGGAAAGGAATGTGCCATGAAGGCGCACGACGCCGTCACGCCGACCGACATCGAGCACGCGGTCGGGGTCGATGACTACTTGTTCTCGACGACCGACCGTCAGGGCGTCATCGAGGAGGCCAACTCGGTCTTCGTGCGGCTCTCGCGGTATCCGCACGAGCAGCTGCTCGGCGCGCCGCACAACATCGTCCGGCACCCCGAGATGCCCGGCGGCGCCTTCAAGCTGGTCTGGGAGCAGCTGGAGGCCGGTCGCCCGGCGTGCGCGTACGTGCGCAATATGGCCGCCGATGGTGGCACCTATTGGGTCTTCGCCACGCTGCTGCCGGTCGGCGACAAGTACCTTTCGGTGCGGATGAAGCCGCTGGTCAGCGAGCTGCTGGAGGGGGCCGCGAAGCTGTACCAACAGGTGCGGCCCGTCGAGCTGGGCGCCCGGGAGCACGACGGGGCGTCGCGGGACGAGGCCGCCGCGCAGGGGCTGCAGCGGTTGGCCGCGGGGCTGGCGCCCTTGGGCATCACGAGCGCCGACGACCTGGCCCTGCTGTGCCTGCCGGCCGAGGTCAGTGCGCACGAACAGCAGGGGCACGGATTGCCGTGGCGGCCGGAGGCGACCGGACCGTTGGCCGAACTGCTGACCGTCATGCACGCCGTCGACGAGCGCACGGGTGACCTCGTGGCCCAGCTCGCGGAGTACGACGCGCTGGTCAGCGCTCTCGAGGCGTCCAGCGCCGACGCGGGGCCGGCGACCGATCGACTGAACCGGCTGATCCTGGCGGCCCGCGCCGGGGCCGAAGTCGGTGAGGTGCCGGAGCTGCTGCCGGAGTTCACGGCGCGCATGAGCGGGCACGCCGGCGCAGCCGCCCAGCAACTCGCGGTGCTGCGCGACACTCTGCGGGAGTTGGCGCGCGACGTGCGCTGGCTGCGGATGCGGATCGCGCTGCTGCGCCTGCACAACCGGATGGTCGGCACGTTCTGCGCCGAACTCATCGACGACACCTCGACCCTCGACGCGGTCGCCTCGCTGCGCATCCTGTGCCAGGCCTTGCGGGAGGGGGCCGCCGAACTGGACACGTCGATGGCTGCGGTGCGGGTCGCGATGACGCGGGTGCCCGAGCTCGTGCAGTCCGCGGTGCGCGATGCCGACCGCACCCTGCGCCTGGCGACCAAGTGGCGAGCCGAGGCCGCGACCGCTTCCGAGCACGTCACGACGATGCTGGAGCCGCACCTGTCGCTGCTGCTCAGCCAGTCGGCGAACGGCTTCGACGAGCTGCGCCGCTTCTACGAGACGGCCGCCCGCTGCTCCCTGCTGCCCGACACCTACGACGCTCACGCCCTACGCGAGCAGATCGAACGCATGCAGGGCGTGCTCGCCTCGATGAGCCAGCCGGAGCCGGTCGGGTAGGGCTGCCTGGGCGCGCCGTGGGGATTGGCCGGGGTTGGCCGGGGTTGGCCGGGGCTGGCCGGCGTTGGCCGGGGCTGCCAGGGGTTGGCCTCCCTGGCTACCCGTTGGTGACGGTGAGGCGGTCGCTGCTCAGCTTCTTGCGTTCGGGCGGCTGAGCTGCGGCGGGGGCTTCGCCCCCTACCCGGAGCGTCGACCGGTCCATCGCCCCTGTCGTCGAGCCTCTCGCCGTCGCGGTGGCAGCCGTCGGCGCCTCTGTGGGAGTTGGCGAGATGTCGTTGCGGCGTGGTTGG
>NZ_BAHD01000118.1 GCF_000298215.1 Kineosphaera limosa NBRC 100340
GGGTGCCGCCGCTGCCGGCGCCTCGGCCGACGTCTCGTCGATCGCGACCGCCGGCGCTCCGACGCTCGCGTTGGCTCGCAGCGCCGAGGCGGTCTTTGCCCAGGCGCAGGCCCAGCTTGCGGCCCAGGCCAAGAGCCAGACCAAGGACCAGACCAAGGACCAGGGGAAAGCCGCCGACGAGCCGGCACCCTCGCCCTCCGCTGCGCCTTCTGCCGCTCCGACTGCGGCCTCGCGGCAGCAGGCCGCCTCGCGCAGCGCAGCACGGCCGGCGATCGGGCCGCGCGCGATGCTGGAGCGCAGCCCCGCCGGTGAGAGCACCAAGGCGACCCGGCTGGCAGCCCAGGCCTTTCCCGACCTCGAGCGGTTCACGTGGGTCGGCCCGGTGGCCGGCACCCGCCAGACCAGCAGCTTCGGCCCGCGCTGGGGCCGCCTGCACGCGGGCCTGGACTTCGCCGGCCCGGTCGGCACTCGCCTCAAGTCGCTGTCCAGCGGCGTCGTGACGTTCGCCGGCAAGCAGGGCGGCTACGGCAACAAGGTCGAGATCATGCTGTGGGACGGCTCGCTGGTCGCCTACGGCCACATGGACTCCATCGCCGTCAAGCAGGGCCAGGAGGTCGGCCCCGGCCACGTCGTCGGCCGGCTGGGCAACACCGGGCACTCCACCGGTCCCCACCTGCACCTGGAGGTGCGCCCCGGCGGCGGCGACCCCATCGACCCGTGGCCCTGGCTCGTGCAGCGCGGCATCCTGCCCCGCGACGTCCCCCGCAGCTAGAGCTTTTCGAGGGGGGCGTAGCGCAGCAGGAGGCGCTTGAGTTGGTCTCCGCCGAAGTCGACGTGGGCCATGGCGCGCTCCCCCTCCCCTTCGACGCGTACGACTTTGCCCATGCCGAAACTGTCGTGGGTCACGCGGTCGCCGGGCTTGAGCTGCAATGGAACCCGGTTGCCCAGCGAACGCACGCCAGGGCGGGCCGCCAGCGTCGCGACCGCGGGCGCACGACTCGTGCTCACCGGCCCCGCGCCCGAGCGGCCGCCGATCCCACCGGTCCCCACGACCCGCTCCCAGTGCACCAGCTCCTCGGGAATCTCGTCGAGGAAGCGTGACGGCGGCGGGTACGACGGCTGACCCCACGCCGAGCGGACGACCGCCCGCGACAGGTGCAGTCGCTCGCGGGCGCGAGTGATGCCGACGTACGCCAGTCGCCGCTCCTCCTCCAGTTCGCCGGAGTCGCCGAGGGCGCGCATGTGCGGAAAGGTGCCGTCCTCCATGCCGAGCAGGAAGACGACCGGAAACTCCAGACCCTTGGCGGTGTGCAGCGTCATGAGCGTGACGACGCCCTCGTCCTGCGCCGGCGCGCCGGGCACGGCCTCGGCCGGCTCGTCGGGAATCTCGTCGGCGTCGGCCACGAGGGAGACCCGTTCGAGAAAGTTGTCCAGCGTCGTCTGCGGGTCGAAGCTCTCGCCCAATTCGGTCAGCTCGGCGTCGAATTCGCGAGCGACGGAGAGCAGCTCGCGCAGGTTCTCCAGGCGGGTCTCGTCCTGCGGGTCGTGGCTGGCGCGCAGTTCGGCGACGTAGCCGGTCTGTTCGAGAATCGCCTCCAGCAGGCCGGCGACGCCGCTGCCGCCCTCGTGCACGGTGCGCAGCGCCTCCAACAACCCGGTGAACGCCTGGATCGCTTTGACCGAGCGGGTCGCGATGCCCGGCGCGTCACCGGGAGTCCCGAGCGCCTGCACGAACGAGATTCGCTCCCGCTCAGCCAGATTCGCGATGCACGCTTCGGCGCGGTCGCCGATGCCGCGCTTGGGGACGTTGAGAATGCGGCGCAGGTTGACGGTGTCGGCGGGGTTGGCGATGACCCGCAGGTAGGCCAGGGCGTCTTTGACCTCGCGGCGTTCGTAGAAGCGGGTGCCGCCGACGACCTTGTACGGCAGTCCGACCCGCACGAACACCTCCTCCACCGCTCGCGACATCGCGTTGGTGCGGTAGAAGACCGCGACGTCCTTGGGCTTGACGCCGTGCTCGT
Source organism: Kineosphaera limosa NBRC 100340 (assembly GCF_000298215.1). Taxonomy (GTDB): domain Bacteria; phylum Actinomycetota; class Actinomycetes; order Actinomycetales; family Dermatophilaceae; genus Kineosphaera; species Kineosphaera limosa. The sequence goes on from NZ_BAHD01000118.1 coordinate 2,022, forward strand.
CGGCCAGCTCATCGATCGTGCGGGCGACGAAGGCGGCCTCGTCATGCTCCGAATCCGCCACGTAGCCAACGATCTTGGCGCCTTCGCCGCCGGCGGACCAGAGGTTCTTGGGCCGCCGCTGCGTGTTCTTGGCGATGACGGCGTTGGCGGCGCGCAGGATCGTCTGGGTGCTGCGGTAGTTCTGCTCCAGCAGGATCGTGCGGGCCTGCGGGTAGTCGGACTCGAACTCGACGATGTTGCGGATCGTGGCCCCGCGGAACGCGTAGATCGACTGGTCGGCGTCGCCGACGACGCACAGCTCGCCCGGCGGCACGCTCGGCTGCCCTTCGATGTGGATGCCGTCGCCGACGAGCTCGCGAATCAGCTGGTACTGGGCGTGGTTGGTGTCCTGGTATTCGTCGACGAGCACGTGCCGGAATCGCCGTCGATAGTGCTCGGCGACGTCGGGGAAGGCTTGCAGGATGTTGACCGTCGTCATGATGATGTCGTCGAAGTCCAGGGCGTTGGCCGCCCGCAGCCGCCTCTGGTACTCGGTGTAGGCGGCGGCCAGCACGGCGTCGGCGGGCGGCGCGTCCTCGGCGTTGGCCTTCGAGGAGAAAGTCTCCTCGTCGATGAGCTCGTTCTTCAGGTTGCTGACCTGCGCGGAGAACGATCGGGGCGGGTAGCGCTTGGGGTCCAGGTTCTGGTCGCGCAGCACCATGCCCATGAGCCGTTGGCTGTCAGCCGCGTCGTAGATCGAGAAGTTGCTGCGCAGCCCCACGCGCGTGGCCTCGCGGCGCAGGATGCGCACGCACGCCGAGTGGAACGTGCTGACCCACATCGCCTTCGCCTTGGGACCCACCAGCGCCTCGACCCGCTCGCGCATCTCACCGGCGGCCTTGTTGGTGAAGGTGATCGCGATGATCTGCCCCGGCGACGCGCCCCGGTGGGCCAGCAGGTGGGCGATGCGGTGCGTCAGCACGCGGGTCTTGCCCGAGCCCGCGCCGGCGACGATGAGCAGCGGAGAGCCGGCATGCACGACCGCCTCGCGTTGCTGGTCGTTGAGGCCTTCGAGCAGATCGGCCTGCGCGCGTGCGAGTTCGGCGGGGTCGGGCTTGGCGCGGCCCGTCCAGCGGGGGTCGCGCCCGGCGTCGGGCGCCGCGGTGCCATCCAGCGCCCACTGGGGCACCCCGTCGGGGCCGACCGCGCTGCCGTCGGCGGGCTTGTCGCGCGGCAGATCACCGCGGGCCGCGGCGGGCGCCAGCCCGGGCAGGGGGAGGTCGTGCAGGTCGTCGAGGGGGTTCGGCAGGCTCATCGTGGTGCTCAGTGTAGGACGCCTGTACGCACCCCGAGACCACCCTCGCCGCTGTTGGCGGCACAGCCTCCGGATCCCCTCTCCGACACGCACATCGGCCCCATTGGCGCCGAACCCGCGCACGCGCACGCGCAAACCGTGGTGAGCTACCTCCAACCCACCGCCGCTACTCCCCCGGAGGCCGACCATGGAGCGCGTCAACCACACCCCCCTCTCCCCGCTGTCGTTTCTGGCCCGTTCGGCCGCGGTGTGGCCCGACAAGCAGGCCGTCGTCTACGGCGACACCTCCTGGACCTACCGCGAGTTCGCCGATGAGGTGCAGGTCATGGCGCGGGCGCTGGCGGCCAGCGGGGTCGAGCCCGGCGACCGGGTCGCCTACGTGCTGCCGAACGTGCCGCAGATGCTGGCGGCCCACTACGCGGTCCCCGCGCTGGGGGCGGTGCTCGTCGCGGTCAACACGCGCCTGTCCGCCGAGGAGATCGCCTACCTTCTCGAGCACTCGCAGGCCAAGGTCGTCGTCGTGGACGGCGGACTGCTGGAGGTCGTGGCGCGAGCGGTCTCCACCGGCGACCGCGCGCCCAGCGTCACCGACATCGTGCTCATCGACGACGAGGCGGCCGGCGCGGTCGGCTCAACTGCGGACCGGGAGCTTGCCGGCGACCGGCTCATCAGCCTCGCGGATTTCCGTGACCGGGCCGATCGGTCCGCGGTCGAGCCGCAGTGGGGCACCGACGACGAGGAGCGGCACCTCTGCCTCAACTACACGTCGGGCACGACCGGCCGGCCCAAGGGCGTGCTGTACACGCACCGCGGGGCCTACCTCAACAGCTTCGGCGAGATCGTGCACTCCGGCTTCACCCGCGACACCCGCTACCTGTGGACGCTGCCGATGTTCCACTGCAACGGCTGGTGCACGACGTGGGCGATCACCGCGATCGGCGGTACCCACGTGTGCCTGCGCGAGGTTCGCGGGGATGTCGTGTGGCGGCTGCTGCACGACGAGCAGATCACCCACCTCAACGGCGCGCCGACCGTGCTGACGACCATCGCGAACGCGCCCGAGCGCACCGAATTGGAGCGGCCGGTGACGATCACGACGGCCGGCGCACCCCCGGCTCCGGCCACGATCCTCGGCATGGAGGATCTGGGCTTTCGGATCGTGCACGTCTACGGCCTGACCGAGGTGTACGGGCCGTATTCGGTCTGCGAGCCGCAGGATTCGTGGGCCGACCTGGAGCCGCAGGAGCGGGCCAGGATTCAGGCGCGGCAGGGCGTCGGCATGGTGCAAGCCGATCGGATGCGGGTCGTCGACCCCGAGATGAACGACGTGCCCGCCGACGGGGAGACGATGGGCGAGATCGCGATGCGCGGCAACAACCTGATGGCCGGGTACTACCGGGATGCCGAGGGGACCGCGGCGGCTTTCTCCGGCGGCTGGTTCCACACCGGCGACCTCGGAGTCATGCATCCCGATGGGTATGTCGAGTTGCGCGACCGCGCCAAGGACGTCGTGATCTCCGGCGGCGAGAGCATCTCGACGGTCGAGGTCGAGCAGGCGCTGATGAGCCACCCGGATGTGTTGGAGGTCGCCGTCATCGGGGTGCCCGATGAGAAGTGGGGCGAGCGACCCAAGGGCTTCGTCAAGCTCAAGGAGGGCGCGGCGGTCACCCCCGAAGAACTCATCGAGCACGTCAAGAGCAAGATCGCGCGCTACAAGGCCCCCAAGGCCGTCGACTTCGTGGTCGAGCTACCCAAGACGAGCACCGGCAAGATCCAGAAGTTCGCCCTCCGCGACGCCGAATGGGGCCAAGGCAACTCCCGCATCCAGGGCTGACCCCGCCCGCCGGGAGAGGCCGGCGGTCAGCGGCAGGCGGGGAGCGTTTCGAAGCGGTAGCCCTGGGCCTTCAGGCGCGGGAGCACCTGGGCCAGGGCCGCGACGCTCTGGGTGCGGGGGCCGCCGCCGTCGTGCAGCAGGATGACGCTGCCGGGGCGCGTCTTGCTCAGGATCGTGGACGTGATGCGGGGCGCACCCGGGCGGGACCAGTCCGACGGATCGACGCTCCACAGCACCACCTGCTTGCCCTGGGCCCGCGCCTCGTTGCGCACCACGCCGTTGACGAAGCCGCCCGGCGGACGCATGCACGTCGTGCGTCCGAGCACCGAATCCGCGCGCCGCAACTGGTCGCGCACCGTGGCCGGCGAGACCTTCGTCAGCCAAGGGTGGGTCTGCGTGTGGTTGCCGATCGCGTGCCCGTGTGCCCGAACCCGCGCCACGAGAGGCCGATTCGCCTGGGCCTGCGAGCCGATCATGAAGAAGGTGGCCTTGGCGTCGTACTTGGCCAGCAGGGCGAGCACCTGCGGCGTGTACCGGCGGTCCGGGCCGTCGTCGAACGTCAAGTAGGCGACCTTGCCGCCCTTGGTCGGACGCGGGTGCTTCGTCGTCGCCTTGGTCGCCGGCGTCTTGGACTTGGCCGGTGCCTTGGTGGCAGGCGGCGTCGGATTGCCCGGAGTCGGTGTGGCGGAGGCAGCGGAGGCTGCCTGGGCAGTTCCGGCCGACACCAGCTGCGTCGCGCCGGCGCCGACGGTGAGCGCTACCCCCAGCGCCACGGCCACGCTCATGCTCGCGACGAAAGTCGAGCGGATCCTGGAGCGCTCACGCCTGGTCATGATGGTTCCCCCTAGCTGTCGATCGCCGACCGATCGGGTCGACAACCTGACCTTCCCGCGGGCACCTCGCAGGGCCAGCACGCGCATTTCACACGGGCATCACAGTTCGAGTCCCGGTCGCGCGGCGTGGCCTCACGGGGCCGGACCGCCGGGCGCACCTGAGCCGCGCCGAGCAGTCCAGCTTCGTTGCGAACTGGGCGAATACACCCGCCGACACTCCTGTGCAATCCATTGGGCGCGGTGGGACCAAAGACCCGGGGTTCTGTGCGATCACCCGGTGGCATCGTTCATGTCAGTTCCATTCGCGGCGCCGCGATTCCGTCGTGGCGAGCGTTCGACGGAAGGTAGGCAATGTCCGAAGTACTCGAAAGCCCTCGCATCAACCCCGTGTCCGCCTCGGGTCCGACCGTGACTCGGCTCGCCCTCGGGGATCCCGGCCCCTTGGGACCGCCGCCTTCGCCTTGACGACCTTCGTGTTGTCGACCTTCAACGCCGGTCTCATGCCGACGACCCTGGAGCCGGTCGTCCTCGGTCTCGCACTCTTCTACGGCGGCATCGTGCAGGTGTTCGCCGGCTTGCTGGAGTTCTTCAAGGAGAACACCCTCGGCGGGGTGGCCTTCTGCTCCTACGGCGGCTTCTGGCTGGCCCTGTGGTACCTGTCCAGCCACACGGAGTTCTCGGCCACCATCACGCCGAGCGACAAGGGCCACGCGGTGGGCCTGTTCCTGCTCGGATGGACCATCTTCACCGCCTACATGACGGTGTGTGTTGCCCGGACGAACAACGCCCTGCTCATCACGTTCGTCTTCCTGCTCGCCGCGTTCGTCTGCCTGACGATCGGCGACTTCGCCGGCAGCACGCTGGCGACCCGCCTCGGCGGCTGGACCGGTTTCGGCGCCGCCGCCGGAGCCTGGTACTGCTCGTTCGCCGCAACGATGAACGCCACCGCGGGGCGCGCCATCGTGCCGGTGGGCCCGCGGTCTCGCTGACAGCTGCAGGCCGATGTCGCGGCACACGAAGGGCAGACCGGCCGGTCGTGGCAGGGGCGCTCGGCACGCAGGGCTCGGCCCTTCGACCCGCTAGGTCCCCGCCTCGGCGTCGACGCGGGGGCGTTCGGCCGGGCCGGGCTCGTTGTGCTCGCGGTGCCCGCGCCGGCGTCGCTCCCGCAGTCGGGCGCGGCCTTGCTCGAGGGCGTCGTAGAGCACCGGAACGAGGATCAGCGTCAGCAGCGTGGAGGTGATGAGGCCGCCGATGACGACGATCGCCAGCGGCCGGGAGATGAACACGCCCCCGCCGGTGAGCCCGAGGGCCATGGGGATGAGCGCGCAGATGGTGGCCATCGCGGTCATCACGATGGGTCGCAGCCGCAGCCTGGCCCCGTGCAGGATCGCCTCGTGCACATCGGCCCCGGCGGCGCGGTATTGGTTGACGAGGTCGATCAGCACGATCGCGTTCGTGACGACGATGCCGATGAGCATGAGCAATCCGATCATGGCGGGCAAGCCGAGCGCCGTGTCGGTGAGCAGCAGCAGCACCGCCGCCCCCGTCGCGGCGAACGGCACCGAGACCAGCAGGATGAGCGGCTGCGCCAGCGACCGGAACGTCGCGACCATGACGAGGAAGACGATGGCGATGGCGATGGCCATCGCCAGGCCGAGCTGGCGGAAGGCCTCCTCCTGGTCGGCCGAGACGCCCGCGATGGTCGCGGTAACGCCGCTGGGCAGCGCCGTGGCCGCCAGCCCGTCGCGCAGCGCCGCGTTGGTCGTCGACAGGTCACCACCCGTTGGGGTGCCGGAGACGGTGACGGTGCGGGTGCCGTCGGTGCGGGTGATCGTCGAGGGTGCGCTCACCTCGCGCACGGTCGCGACATCGTCGAGGCGCAGCGCCACCCCGGTGACCTCCTGCGCCGCCCGGGTCAGGTCGGCCAGCCGCTGCGCCTCCACCGCCGAGGAGCGGGCCTTAGCCTGCTGCGCCGTGAGGGCGGCGATCTGCTGGTCGATCGCCGCGACCTGCCCCTGGCTCTGGGCGATGAACGCGTCGATCTGCTGCAGCAGCCTCGCGGCCAAACGCTGCGGGTCGGGCAGTTGGGGCAGGGGCGGTAGCTGTGGTGCCGCGGTCGGCCCCGGGGCGCCCGTCGCGCCCGGGGCCCCAGTCGGCTTGGGCGGGTCGGTCGGTCCGGTCGGTCCGGGCGCGCCGGTCGGCGCCTGATCACCGGTCGGCTGGGACGTAGGCGTGGTCGTGGGCGCGACCGTCCGCGTCACGGTGACCGTCGGCGTTGCGGCCGCCGTCGGCGTTGCGGCCGCCGTCGGTGGCGCCGTGACGGTGACCGTCGGCGGCGCGGCACTGGTCGGCGTGGGACTCCCCGGTGCGGTTGGCGTCGGCGCGGCCAGACTCGTGCCGGCGACCTCGGGTGTGGCAGTCTCGGCGCGCCCTGTGGAGCCTGCGGGTGCCGTGGAATCCGCCGGTGCCGGCGTCTGCGCGGGCGGATCCGTGGTCGGCGACTCGGTGCCCTGG
>NZ_BAHD01000117.1 GCF_000298215.1 Kineosphaera limosa NBRC 100340
TCTTCTTCTCGCAGTTGTGGAATGTCGTTGACGGTCCGGTGCGGCCGCCTCGGCATGTGGATGGCGGGCCTGTCGGCTGCCAAGCCGTGGCGAATCTGTGAGGTGAGCGGCCCCGCCAGGTCCGTTAGCTGAACCGCTGGTAGACCTGGGCGTAGACGTCGAAGACGGCCAGCACCAGCGGCACCAGGGCGATGAGAGCCAACACCTCCAGACGGTCGAGCCAGACTTTTGCCCGCGCTTGCTGGATGTCGCGGACCGTGATCAACGCCAGGGCGGTCAGCGGCACGGCGCCCAGCAACACCACCGGCGCCAACGTCCCGAGAGGGGCGGCGGCCGCCGCCGATAGGGTCGCCGCACCCAACGCCAATACGGGTGCCACGAGCGGAATCCCCACGTGGACTCGCCGAATGAAGGCGCGAGCCCGGCTCAGCATCACGACGATCATCACGATGCCGGTCGCCAACGCCCACCGGTTACCCGCCAGGAGTAGCGCGACGCAGGCCACCGCCCCGGCCAAGCACAGGCCTGTCAGCAGGGCCGCAATGTCATTCGTCGCCTTCCGCTGCCGGGACTCGACATCGCCGGCCTGCACCGGCGCGCCCTCGGCCGCGTCCGTGTGCAAGCGCAACAATCCCGACGTGGAGGCTGCCACATGCGTCACGAACCCCAGTCCACCAGCGGTTACCACAGTCACGCAGGCGGCGACCTGCGCGCCGTCCCACCCGAAACCCGGACCCATTCGGGCCAGCAGCAGCGCGGGCGCGGCAGCCCCAAACCCCAACAGAGCAGACCGGGCCAGCTTGCGTCGCGGCGGATCGACCAGCGCGGCCAGCGACACAGCAGCCGCCACACCCGCCGACGCGAGGGCCAAGCGATCCATGGTCGCTGTCAGATACACGCCCGACACCAACCACCCGCTGTAGGCGGCGGCCGGGATCAACGCGAGCGCCAACAGGCCCTGCTCGCGAGGCCGCCCCGCCGCCTTGGCCAAGAGCTGACCGGCGATGAGTACCAACAACGCTGTACCCACCACATACGCCTGGCTCTGCACGGGCCGGATCTGACTCGACAGCGCCACAGCAAGCAGGCACCAGGCTGCGAGGCCCGCGGCGAAGACGAAGCGTGTCGTCTCCGCCGACCAGCCGGACGCGGGTGCGGTGTCCTCGGCGATCCTCTCGGCCAAGTCATCGACCGGGCGATGCTGCTCCGCGGGCGACAGCGGCCTAAGCGTCAGGATGTCGCCGTCGCGCAGTTGCAGGTCGGCCGGCGTCGCCTGAGGCGCCAGCAGCCCCGCTGTGGGGTGGTCGAGCACCAGCCACCCGTCACCAGCCAGGCCGGTCTCCCGGATGATCGCCCGCGCAAGTTGGGCGCTGGGCAGATCGTCGGGGACCGCGACATCCAGTTGCCGAACGGGCGTGATCACCGAAAGCCGGGTGAAGGTGCGCTCGACCTCGTCAGGGATGTGGGTGCCGGTCGGCTGGTCCATGATCGTCCTGCTCCCGATGGCTCATTGTGGGTCCACTACGCTCGGCGGCCAGCAAACTATGTCACCCACGCTCGTGTGGGTCGGCCGCGAACACCGCCGCAGACCAAGGTGACGGGCAGCAGGGGGTGCCGTGCGAGAAGTCGTCAATCGCGCTCCCCGCGCCTGCCCCCGATCACCCCAACCGACCACCACGACGCTGGCCGCCGCCCCGACCCCGCCGGACCCGAGCGCCGCCATGAGCGTGCTGCCCGCACTCATCCCCGCGCTGGGCGGCCTGGGCATGATGATGTTCCTGGTCGCCAACCGCAATCCCGTCTTTCTCATGGCGGGCATGGTGCTGGTGCTGGCCATGATCTGCGGCGCGATCGCCCTCGTCGTCGTGTCGAGGACCGGCGCCAGGCGAGCGTTCACCAAAGCCCGCGAGAGGTACCTGGAGTACCTCGAGCGGATCCGCCGCCAGGTTCGAGAAGCCGGCGACAACCATCGCGAGTACAGCCGGGCCGCCCATCCCGAACCCGAGGAGCTCATCGGACTGGCCCTCTCCAGGCGGGTTTACGAGCGACGACCCGGCGATGGCGACTTCGGGGTGCTGCGGGTAGGAACGGGGACCATCGACCACCCCCTCCGTTTGCAGGTGCCATCGCCGCCGTCCCCGCTGCAACGCATCGACCCCGTGTGCCAGCGCTCTTCGGCGGCGTTGGCGGCCGGCTATCGGTGGCTGACCGAGGCGCCCCTGACCGTGCAGGCCGAGCCAGGCGCCTCGATCGTGTTGCGGGCCGACTCCCACGAGGATGCGGTGAACCTGGCCCGCTGCCTGATCAGTCAGGCCGCCGTCTGGCATTCGCCGGAGGACCTACGGATCGCCGTCTGTTCCCCCAGCGTCGAGACCGACTTCGCCTTCGTTCGATGGCTACCGCACAGCCACGATCCGCGGGCCCTCAACGACGTGGCGCCGCGCTGCTGGCTGGGTACCTCATGGGCCGATCTCGCAGAGCGACTCTCCGCCCAACTGCGGGACCGCGCCGCCGCTGCCGCACACCGCCGGCGCCACGGCGCCCTTCCCCGGCCGACCGACGTGCTCCTCGTCGTGCTCGACGAATGGGAGCTGGGCCCGAGCGGGCCGCTGACGCTGCCCGACCTCTCGCACCCGTTCGGCGAGCTGGGAGTGTGTCTCGTCCGGATCGTCCGAACTGCCCACGACGAACCCGCCGAGGTGAGCATCCGGGTCGCCCACGATCACGAGGGGCTGAGCGTCGAGTCGCTGCGTGCCGACACTGCGCTGTGGGGTTACCCAGACCCCTGCCCGTCGGCCACTGCCGACGCGATTGCCCGCGCACTGGCTCCGCGCCTGGCCGCAGCGGAGCTTCGGGCAGACCGCGCCCTCGTCGACGAGACGCCGCTGGAGAACCTGCTCGACCTGCCCGACATCCGCGCCTGGACACCGCAGAAGGGATGGGCGGACCGCACCAGACGCGACTTTCTGCGGGTCGCCATCGGCACCCGATCCGACGGTCAGCGCCTCGAGATGGACCTCAAAGAGTCGGCGTACGGCGGCATGGGTCCGCACGGGTTGCTGGTCGGAGCCACCGGGTCGGGCAAGTCAGAGCTGCTGCGCACCCTGGTGCTCGGACTGGCCGCGACCCACCCTCCCGAGCAACTCGCCTTCGTGCTCGTCGACTTCAAGGGAGGCGCGACCTTCGCTGGCCTGGACGACCTGCCGCACGTCGCCGGGGTGATCACGAACCTGGAAGCAGACCTGGGCCTGGTCGATCGGATGCACGACGCGATGCTCGGCGAGATCACCCGCCGTCAGCAGATCCTGCACGACCACGGCAACCTGCCCAACGTGCTCGCCTACGAAAGCGCCCGGCGAGCCGACCCGAGCATGCCGCCGCTGCCCCATCTGCTGTTCATCGTCGACGAGTTCGCCGAACTGCTGACCGTGCGACCCGATTTCAACGGGCTGTTCACCACCATCGGCCGCATCGGCCGATCCATCGGAGTCCACCAACTCCTCGCTTCCCAGCGCCTGGACGACGGCCGGCTGCGGGGGCTGGAGTCGTTCCTGTCGTACCGACTGGCGCTCTGGTGACCACCGGCAGTACCCAAGCCCGTGGCTGATCTGCGCCGACGTCACTCGCCGAGCAGGTCATCCTTGCCGATGCCCAGGTGCCGCTCGAGGTCGGTGGCCGAGTGGGTGCGCAGGTAGTCGGAGAACCGCCGATTCACCTCACCCATGTACTCCTCCGCAGTCTTCGGCGCGATGCCCAGGCGGGCGCCGATCGCCTTGTACGTCTCACCGCGGGCCCGGCCGCGCAGCACGTCGATCTGCCGCGGCGACAGGTGCGGCAGGCCGCCGCGTCGCTCCACGACCTCCGCCAGCCCGGCCAGCGCCGTCGTGATGACCACCTGCCCGCCGGCCACCCGACGGGCCGCATCGACCAGCGTCTCCAGCGACTCCGACTTGTGGATGACCCCCTGAGCGCCCGCCGCCAGGCAGCCGGCCAGCACCTCACGGCGGCGCTCGTTGGTGTAGATCAGCACCCGGTAGCCCGCTCGCTGCACCGCCGTGACTCCCGCCGCGCCCTGGCCGATCAACGCCGCCGCCCCAGGGTCGCGCAGCCACAAGTCCAGCAGCACCACCTGCGCCGCCGGACGCTGCGCCAGAAACGCCTCCACGGTGGCGAACGCCCCGACCACGCGCATCCCCGGCAGCAGCCGCGCCAAGCCCTCCCGGATCAACGTGTCGTCGTCCACGCAGGCGACCGTCACCTCGCCCAGCGGACGCCCGGCGCCTCGCCGGTCGCCCGGCGCCCCCGTCGGACGGGCGGTGCGCGGCGGCGGCCCAGCACCCGGTGTCCGCGACCCGCCCGATGCCGAGGTTCCTGATGATCCGGTCGTCCCTGCTGTCACTACGTTGTCCCCTGATGTCCCTGTTCCGGCGGGTGAAAAGCCGTATGACCGGCATGACGCAGGCGCCCCAGGTCCCTTGGGGCGTCAGACGTCGACCGGTCGGCATGCTCGGTTGTGCTCGATACTGCGCGGGCCGGAGCGGGTCTGGCAGGCCATCCCCGGCACACGGTGTACGCGCGTCATCCTGCCTCGTGTCAGCCCGTCTGCCTATCCGGGGTGATCCCGGGGTCATCGTGGCGACGACCAGGCGCGCTGCCCTTCTCGGGCTCCGGCTCTAATAGCGGTCCGCTCCGCACGGTGACCGCCGTCCCCTGCCCAGGAGCCGAATCGATCGTCACCGCCAGGCCGTGGGCCGCGCCGGCCCGCAACACCAACTCCGGCAGGCCGTAACCGGAGAGGGAGGTCGCCGGGTCGAAGCCGACGCCGTCGTCGCGGACCACCAACTCCCAACCGTGCTCGTCGGCGTCGGCGTGCACCACGCAGTGCTCGGCGTGCGCGTGCCGACGCACGTTGTGCAGCAGCGTCGTCAACGCGGAGGAGAGGGTCGCCGCGACGGGCTCCGGCAGCATCGTGCCCTGCGCCAGATCGACCGAGACGACCGGGCTCAGGTCCGCGAACTCGGCCGTGATCGAGCGGACGATGCCCGCTAGGTCGCGCTCGTCCACCTCCGGGGAGGCCAGCGGTGGCTGGGTCATGAACGCCGCCAACTTGCGGGCCTCCACCCCGGCCTGCCGGCGCAGCGCCTCTGCCAGCAACGGATCCTCGATGCGGCGCGACACCAAGTCCAGGATGGTCGCCTGGTCGTGCAGCAGGGCCCGATGCCGGGCGGCCTCGGCCTCAGCAGCCGCTCGCCCGGCGGCCTCCGTGGCGACCCGTCGGGCCTCGTCGGCGGCATCGGCCACCCGCCGCAGATAGTCGGCGGCCACGAAGCCGATCGCCGTGTACGCCGGATAGATCAGCGAATTGGTCCACCCCGCCAACACCACCTGCGGATGCCCCGGCACCAGCGTCGCCGGAATGACCGCGCACAACCACAACGCCGCCGCCGCACCCACCCGCCCGCCGGTGGTCCGCATCGCGATCCCGGCAAACAGCGCGGTGGAAGCGGCGACCGAGCCACCCCACGCGTCCCACGTGCTGACCCGCAGCTCGGGGGCCGTCGTCACCAGCGTTGCGAGCAGGCACGCGCAGGCGACGACCACGTCGACCCGCACCAGCCAGCCCCGAGCCAGCAGTGAACCGTCCCGTACCGCGAGCGTGATGAGCACGACGCTCCACGCGAGAAAGCCCGTTGCGACCATCAGATCGAGCGCAGGCTGCGGTGAGCGCCCGACGGTACCGAGCACCGCCGGTACGAGTTGGGCCATGTTGACGATGCGCAAGGCCACGATGACGTAGACGAACACCAGGTCCAGGCCCACCCGCGTCGTACTCGGGCGCGGCAACAGGGTCTGCCACGCCCGCGGGGCGCTCCTGGTGTGCGTCACGTGGCCTGCCTAGCCCTCCGGTGCCGGCGTGACGTGCACTCGCCGCACGCCCAGGACCGAGTGCGCGATCGCCGCGGCGATGTCCCGCTCCCGGCTGTCGCCGGTGCCGGTGATCTCCACGACCCCGCTGTTGACCTGGACGCGCCAGCCGTCCTGGCCGTAGTCGTGGAAGGCCGCGAGCAGGTCGTCCTTGAGGTCCACGTCGCGACGCCACAGGGCGCGGATCACGTCGCTGCGGCTGATGACACCGACCAACTGGTTGCCGCGCACCACGGGCAGGCTCTTGAACGAGCTGGTGGTGAAAAGCGTGATGAGGTCGGCGACATCGCTGCCCTCGGTCGTCGAGCGCGGCGCGCTCGTCATGATCTCGCCGACGGTGCGCGGCAGGGGAGCGCTCTCTTGGACAGGCAGCACGTGGGCCCGCCGGTCCGGCTCCACGGCGCGGCGCAGCAGGTCGATCTCGCTGAGCACGCCGACCAGAACCTCACCCTCGTCGACGACGGGCAGCGCCGTGACCTTGCGCTCCGCCATCAGCTGCAGGGCGTCGTCGATCTCGGAGTCCGGACGCACGCTATAGGCCGGGCTGGTCATGATCTCGCGGACGAGCATCGGGCGAACACCTCGCTGAGTCGCTGGTTCGGTCGCAGGCCGGGTCCATCGCGCTGCGCCGATTCGGCCCCGCCGGACGCGGGATGAGCGCGAACGAGCAGGTCCGCTCCAGTCTGTCAGCCGAAATCTGCGGGCGGAAGCTCAGCCGGGGTGCCGGGACCTTCGTCCTTATCGCTCGTCGGGTCGGGGGAGCGTTCGGGTGGTGGCAGGCGCAGGACGCAGGCGCCCACCCGGGCGAACGGATCGAGGCCGACCTCCTGGGCGGGCGCCTCGTGCCCGCGGTAGAGGGACTGGACCAGGCCCAGGTGCACCCCGCACACCACAGTCGGGTTGGCCCGCGCGGCCGCCAACAGAGGGCAGGAGCGCAGATCGACCGAGCCGTCGGGCCGCTGCACCGGATCGAAGCCCAGGTTGTTCAGGATCGACAGGGTGCGCGCCCGGGCTGCGGCGCTACCGTCCGGGCCGCTGGTGCCCAGCGCCTCGCCCCAGCAATGACCGGCAGCGATAGCCTCGCCCGCGGGATCGTGGCTGCTCGCGGCGAGTTGCTCGGCGAGCACGGAGGCAAGGGTCGCGTACTCGCGCAGCTGCGGCCGGGAGCGCTCGGGGGGAATCGCCGCGTAACGGATCGCCGGGCGCCCGCGACCCACCGGTGTGCCGCGCAACCGAGACGCCAAACCCAGCTCGACGAGGGCGTCGAGATGCTCGCGCACCGTGTTCGTGTGCTGCCCGAGGGTCGCCGCCAGTTGATGCACGGTCGCCGACCCGGGCGCCGCACCGAGCGCGTCCAGGACCATGGCCCGCGGCGACGACAGCTGGGTCGTGGGATCGTGGTGCAGGGGAGTCGGTCGAGGACCCAGCTCCCCGGCAACCTCCGGGATATCCGGCATATCGAACAGTGTAGTTTGCGATCCCTTTGTGCTCATTGTTCGGACCAAGAAAGAGGAGACGGAGAAACGGTGAATTGGCAGACCTCCGCGCGACCGGGGTCGGAGCAGCCGACTGACGACGTGAACGACGCGGGCGCAGAAGCAGATTCGAGCTGCGGCGGATGCGGATGCGGGGCCGGTGGCTGCGGCTCGGGGCCCCGCCGAGTGCCTGAGCTGGACGCCCGCGCGATCGACCCACAGATCCGGCAGGCCGCGGTCTTCGGGGTGCTCATCGGGTTGCCGCCGGGCAATGCCGCGACGATCGTCACCGACGAATCGCCGGACCTCGTGCTCTCCCTCATCGGGGGGCAGTTCGCCGGGCAGTACGCCATCGAGGCCGACCGGCCGGCCGACGACGAGTGGCGCACGACCTTCACCCGGCTGGCGTGAGCCTGCCCGCAGCGCCGCCGGCGGGGGAGGCGGCCGACGGTTCCCGCCCCCTCATCGGCCTGACCAGCTACGACGAGCCCGTCGACCGGCCGCTGTGGCCGGGCCAGCGGTGCGTCTTCGTGCCGCAGGACTATGTGGCCGCCATCGAGGCGGCCGGGGGCGTGCCCGTGCTGCTCGCACCCAACGTCGAGCTCACCGAGCAGGCGGCGCGGCACCTGCTGAGCCGACTCGACGGCCTCCTCGTGACCGGTGGCGCCGACTTGGATCCCGCGACGTACGGACAGGCCGCGCACGCAGCCACCGGGCCCCCGCACCCCGGGCGCGACCACGCCGACCTGATGCTCGTGCGCGCGGCCCGGTGGATGCGGCTGCCGCTGCTCGGGGTGTGCCGGGGCCTGCAGGTGATGGCCGTCGAGGCCGGCGGCGCCCTCGAACAGCATCTGCCCGACCGAGTAGGTCACGAGCGGCACTGCCCGACTCCGGGAGCCTTCGGGCGCGAACAGGTCGACCTCGTGCCGGGCACGCGCCTGGCCGACCTCCTCGGCCCGCGTCTCGACGTCGAGTGTCACCATCACCAGGCGGTGACCGAGCACCCCGGCTACGACCTCGCCGCCCGCGCCGCCGACGGCACGATCGAGGCCGTGGAAGACCCGCGCGCACGCTTCGCCGTCGGCGTGCAGTGGCACCCCGAGGCGGGGACCGATCCGCGGCTGTTCCGCGCCCTCGTCGTCGCCGCGGCCGAGCGCGCGCAGCGGCGCGACTGGGCACCCCCGGCGGC
>NZ_BAHD01000116.1 GCF_000298215.1 Kineosphaera limosa NBRC 100340
CTGGGGGCAGCATGTTGCCCGGTGCACCTGGCAGCGCGGGGCCGGAGGGCGCGGGTGCCGGCTGCCACTGTCGGCCGCGTCCCCGCGAGGCTCCAGCACCAGACAGAATTGCGTGCGGATTCTCGCAATCGCTTCCCAAAGGCGCAGGTGGACGGCATAATGAAGTCACTAGGGCGACGGCCTCCCGTCGCCGATCGTGAACGATACCGGCACCCACTCGCGCTCGGTCCACGTTCGGACAGGTCTGTGGGTACACGTGCCCCAGACGGCTATCGACGAGCTTGGTCACCGGTGGAGTCCACGATCCGAGGGCACCTCTACGCGAGGTGCCCTCGCTCTGTGTGCGGCAGGCCCGCGGTGGGGATCGATGGCGGGGTGGCGGCGGGGATCGGCGCGAGCGAGGCGCGGCTGACGGCCGGCTTGGTGCCGCAGAAAGGCGCCGCGGGACTGGGGCGCGGAACTGCGCCTGGCCTACAGGTGTGGCCGAAGCTCATCGCGCGAGGTCGGCAGTGCGTTACAGAAATTCGCGGAAGTTTTGCGCAAAGTTACGCCGTTCGGGGGGTGGAAGCGCTCCCGCGACCTCCCGAGTTCACCAGGGAGCTGCCGGATCAAATGGCTTTCTCTGCAGTTCAGGGGCCTGCGGCAAGGTCCCTAACAGTGTCGCCACGGCCTTGCGCCAGTGTTACCGAGCGTCGCTGAAGCGCGTCCCCCCACCCGTTTGCTTATCGGTCGTCCGACCCGCAGAATGGACCCAGCGCTCCCTACGGGTTGAGCGCGGCGCACCAGCTCCTCCCCCCCGGGGCTTGGCGCGTTGGTGGCCCCCGCTGTCCCCCCAGCGGGGGCCACCCGTATGTCCGGGCACTTTCTGCACAGCCTGTGCGCAAAGAAGCGCCCGATTCGGCGTCCACAGGCCCCCTCGGCAGCCGGGGTCCATCCACAGGCAGCGCCCGCTCAGCCGACGCGAGACAGGGTTGTTCCCGCACGCTGGCTCGCATGACTCGTGCACGCATCATCGGTATCTCCGGGGCCTCCGGAGGAGTGGGGGCCACCTGCCTGGTGGCGGCGGTCGGCCTGCGCGGGCAGCGCCGCGGCCTCGAGGTGGTGTGCGTCGACCTGCGCCGCTACGGCGGCGGCCTGGACGTGACCTTCGGCATCGACCACGAACGCGGCCTGCGCTGGCCCGACCTGGCGCGCGCCCGCGGCCGCCTCGATGTCCCAGAACTGTTGCGGCACCTGCCGCGCGCCAACGGCCTGCCGGTCGTCTCCCACGACCGAGACGCCACCGTCGACCTCGACCCACAGGCCGTCGCGGCGGTGGTCGACGGACTCGCCGCACACTCCGACCTCGTCGTCATCGACCTGCCCGCGCCCGGCGACGGCGAGTTCGCATCGGCCGTCGCACTGCTGCATCAGGGCATCGTCGTCTGCGGCAGTGGGCCCGCCCAACTCGCCGCAGCCGGAGTCCACGCGTCGGCGTGCGTCGACCTCGGCCTCTCCTGGGAGATCGTGCAGCGACTCGACCGCCGTGCGCCGCCCGGCCTGGCGCACATCGTCGGCGACGCCCTCGGTCTGCCGGTCGCCGCCCTCCTGCCCGACGACGAGCGAGTCGGCGCCGACCTGCGCCGCGGCCGCATCCCCGGCGGCCGCGGACACCTCGCCGAGGCAGCCGACGCCGTACTCGAGGCCGCGCTGGAGCCGATGCGGAGCATCGCATGAGCCAACAGAGCGCCATCTGGGGCCACATCCGCGCCGGGCAGGCGCCGACCCCGCGTCGAGTCGACGACGTCATCGCCCGCTCCGCGCTCATCCTGGGGCGCGACGGCGTCGAACAGGCGACCGCCCGGTTGGGTTCCGCGGTGCTCGGCGCCGGGCCGCTCGACCCGCTGCTGGCCGACGAGGCCGTCACCGACGTGCTCGTCAACGGCACCCTCGGCGTCTTCGTGGACCGCGGCGACGGCCTGACCCCCTGCGCTGTCGAGATCGGCGACGAGGAGGCAGTGCGGCGGCTCGCGGTGCGGCTGGCCGGCCTGGCCCGGCGTCGCCTCGACGAGGCCAGCCCCTATGTCGATGGCCTGCTGCCCGGCGGCGTCCGCCTGCACGCCGTGTTGCCGCCGCTCGTCGACGGCGGCGCCCACATCAGTTTGCGAGTGCCGCGCCGAAGGGTCAGCTCCCTGGAGCAGCTGCAGGCCCACGGCTCGTTCCCGAGGGACTGGATGCCGGTGCTCGACGCGATCATCGCCGGCAAGCACTCGTATGTCGTCACAGGCGGCACGGGCACCGGCAAGACCACCCTGCTCGCGGCGCTGTTGGCCCGCGTCCCGCAGACCGAACGTCTGCTCGTGGTGGAGGACGTGCGCGAACTCCACGTGCAGCATCCCCACGCGGTGCGGATGCAGACGCGACCGCCCAACGTCGAGGGCGCGGGCCACGTCGACATGGTCGCGTTGGTCCGGCAGTCGCTGCGGATGCGCCCCGACCGGCTCGTCGTCGGCGAGGTTCGGGGCGCGGAGGTGCGCGAAATGCTCACCGCCCTGAATACCGGCCACGAAGGGGGGTGCGGCACCCTGCACGCCAACAGCAGCCTCGACGTGGTCGCCAGGTTCGAGGCGCTCGGCGCGCTGGCCGGCATGACCCCGGAGGCGACCCGATGCCAGCTGGCCAGCGCCGTCTCCCTGGTCATTCACCTGCGCCGCGGCCAGCGGCGCCGATACATCGAGTGCATCGGCGTGCTGGGCGAGATCGACGGCGAACTGGCCGTGCTCCCGGCCCTCATGCAGGACGCTCCGCCCGCCGACGCGGCCGACACGGAGCCGATCCCGCGGGTCTGCGAGCCGGGGTGGGACCTTCTGGCTGCCATGTGCGCAGGCCAGCATGGATGAGACCGGGATGCAGGAGGGCCGGCCGGCCCCCGGAGTAGGCGTCGTGGCCGGGAAGGGGACTGCATGTCCGCAGCGTTGAGCGGCGCCCTCGTCGTGGCGGCGCTGCTCTGCTGGCCGTCCCGGCGGTTGCCCGCGGCGGTGGGCGCGCCGGGTGCGCAACAGCCGGATGCCGTCGATCGCCTCGTTGCCAGGGTGGTGCGACTGTGGGATGCCCGCAGCCTCGCCGACGAGGTGGTGCACCTGGTCGAGTCCATCGGTGCGGCGCTGACCGCGGGGCTGGGGCCGGCCGACGCGCTGGTCCTCGTCAGCGACAGCCGCGCCACCTTGGGTACCCGCCGCAACGCCCTCGATGCTGCCCTGCCCGCCCTGGTCCTGCGGGCCCGCATGGGGGAGTCGCTATCGACCGGCTGGCGCGAGGTCGCCGATGACGTGGGCTCGCCGCAGCTGCGGATGCTGGGCCGCGCCTGGGCGCTGAGCGAGGCGAGCGGCGCGCCCCTGTCGACGACGGCGACGACCGTCGCGGAGCTGTTGCGCGCTGACCGCGACCGGCAAGCCAAGGCGGCCGCGGCGGTGGCCGGCGCCAAGGCGACCCAGCAGATCCTCACGATCCTGCCGCTGGCCGCGCCGTTGCTCGGGCTCATGATGGGCGTCGATCTCGTCGCCGCCTACACGCAGAACCCGCTGATCATGGCTTGTGTCGCGCTCGGCATCGCGCTGGTCTTCGTCGGCCGGTGGTGGATCAGTCGCATGGTCGCGGGCGTCGTCAAAGGACCGGTGCTCGCGTGAGCGCCGCCCTGGCCGGCCTGGCCGTCGCGCTCGCCGTACTCCTCCTGCCCGGCCGCCGTTGGCGGTCCGCCCTGCCGGTGCCGCCCGCGGCGCCCCCGAGCGTCGGCGCGCCGGTGGTGCAGATCGCGGACAGCATCGAGCTCATCGCGCTGGCGATGCGTTCGGGCTGCGGCATCGTCGAGGCACTCGACCTTGTCAGCGATCAGCTCGACGACATCACCGGGGTGCATCTGCGCACGGTCTGCGCGGCCCTGCGCTGGGGGATGAGCGAGGAGGAGGCGTGGGGGGCCGTCCCACCGGACTGGGCACCCGCGGCTCAGGCCCTCTCCCTGGCGGCCGGAGCCGGAGTGGCCCCCGGCGACCTGCTGCGAGCCGCGGCAGCCGACGTGCGTCGTCGGGAGGAGCATCGGATCGAGGCCGCCACCGAGCGGATGGGCGTCAAGGTCGTGCTGCCGCTCGGCCTTACCTTCTTGCCGGCGTTCATCCTCACCGCCGTCATCCCGCTCGTTCTCGCGCTGACTTCGCAGATCTTTCCCTTCTGACCGTTCGCAGGGTTCTGGATCGCCAGGGTTCTGGAGCGCCGCCCGCCGGGCTTCCCGGCGGGCGGCTTGCGCTTTCCCCGTTTCGTTACCCACATGCCCCCCTCACTGTTGGGGTTCATCCACAGGTGACGTCTGTGATTCCTGCAGCGCGTTGCCCGAATGCCGCAGGCTGTGATTTGTCACAACCCACCCGAAACGAAAGGTCGATCAATGTCCCTGCAACTCGTCAGGCTTTATCACTCGTCGCCGGCCCACGCACTGGCGCACCGGCTGCGTCAATCCAACGACTCTGGGATGTCCACCGCTGAATACGCCATCGGCACGCTGGCCGCTGTCGCTCTTGCGGGAGTTCTCCTGACCATGCTCGGCAGCGACGCCATCAAAACCCTGCTCAACACGGTCTTCCAGAAGGCCCTGACGCCGCCGAAGCCGTGATGCGCGGCGGCCCAGCTCACAAGCAGCCGACGAGGGAGGACGGCATGGTCACCGCGGAGTTCGTCACGGCGCTGCCGGCCATCATGCTCATCCTGTTCCTGGCCCTCACGGTGCTCGGTGTCGCCTTCGATCAGATCCGCTGCCTCGACGCGGCCCGGGCGGCGGCCCGGTCCGCGTCGAGGGGCGACTCCCCAGGAGAGGTCCGGCGGATCGCGCAGCGGCTCGCGCCGCCGGACGCCACGGTGGCCATCTCCGGCGGCCCGGTCGTCACGGTGGAGGTCCGCTCCCCGGCGCGCACCATCGCCGGCCTGATCCCCGCGGGGCTCGACACGCATGCCAGCGCGTCGATCCCGAGGGAGCGTCCGCTGTGAGGGCCGACCGCCGGGCGGCGCCCCGCCTGCGGGCCTGGTGGGGTGCCGCCCAACGGCGGCTCGCGGACGACGCCGGGATGAGCACCGTGCTGTCGCTGGGCATCATCTTGGTCACCATCGCCCTGATGTTCGCGGGCCTGCTCATCGCCGGCGCGGTCCTGGCCACCCACCGCGCTCGCGGGGCCGCCGACCTCGCCGCCCTGGCCGCCGCCACCCGGC
>NZ_BAHD01000115.1 GCF_000298215.1 Kineosphaera limosa NBRC 100340
ATCCTCGTTGCCAGGCGAAGCGGGCAACATGCTGCACGCCGCACCTAGCGCCCCGACGTGGCGGCGGGAACCCCTCCCCCCGCACTGCCAGGCGAGGCGACCACGGCCCGCGTCTTGGGGACCGCCCTCGTGGGCGGCTTCTCAGGGGACTGAGCGCAGCTGCGGACGGCCGGCCCCTGGCGACACGCACGGTGCGAACGCCGACCGCCAGCCCGTCTCACCATGCGGAATCGTGGCCGGATCGTAACTTACTCGCCCGGCGTGTTGATTGCGTTGAGCCGTCGGCACTCTCGGCCGCGACTGCCCCGTGCCTGTGGATAACTCAAGACGTGACCCACACGAACGCCGCTACCGTGCCTTTGCTGGACCCCTTGCTGGAACTGCCCTGCCCTCCCAGGAGCTTGCTGTGCCCCTCGACTGCTCACGTCGCGAGCCGTCCGTCGTCCCACCGGGCCTTCGGGTCAAGACGCCTGCCCGCATTCTCGGCGCGACGCTGTTCATGGCCCTGTCGGCCGCGCCCATCGCGGCATACGCCACCGAGGGCGGTGAACCGCCGCCGGAGGTGCCGGAAGGCTCCTTCAGCACCGAATCTCCCGGGGCCAAAACGGAGTTCACGCAACCGGAGCCAGCCGCCGAGCCGGTGGCACCGGCGCCGGCCCCATCCAACGAGCAGCCCCCTGCTGAGCCCGCTCCGGCGCAGTCCGAGTCCGGTGAGCCGCCGCCGGTCGACTCAGCACCTGTCGAACCGCCTCCCGTTGCACCAGAGCCCACGGAACCGCAGACGGTCGAGTCGCAGACGGTCGAACGCCACCCAAAGCGGACTGAGGTCGTCGCGGCGCAGACGGAGCCCGAGCCGGCACCCAGCAGCGCAGCGCCAGCCCATCCGACGCCGACACCGACACCGACGGCCTCCTCTCCGGTGGCCTCGTCTCCGGTGGCCTCGTCTCCGGTGGCCTCGTCTCCGGTGGACAGAGACCCCTCGACCGGGCACCCGCGCTCTGCAGCCGCAGATCTCGACGTACCCACACAGCCAAAGCCGACCACCCTCGACGTTGCGGGGTCACGGTCCGGCCCATCCGAGCCCACCGCCGAGGCACCTTCCGCTGCGAAGGTGACCCCACAGAGTTCCGTGGCTTTCAAGGAGTCGGCACCGGTGGTTGCGACGGGGGACGAGGCGATGCGCGCGGCCGGCCACGATCCGGTCGGTGAGCAACCGCAGGACGGCCGCTACGAGGACGCCGAGGCGACCACGCCGATGGAGCCGACCGCGCCACTGGAGCCGATGGCCTCAAGGGACTCGAAGCCGGCCACGGCGGGCGCTATCGACGCGAGCTCCACGGACGGTCCGGGACACACGGTTCGGGGCGACGCCGACAATTCGGGCGCATGGGTCGAGGCCGATCAGGCCGCGGTCTTCGACAAGGTCCTGGGTGCCAGCGGCGCGCACGGCCGTGATCGGCTCCCTGAGCACACCGGAGAGCAGCCGCGCGCAGGTCGCGAAGGGGATACGGCCGACGTCCCCGCGGTCGCCGCGCCGCAGCCGACGGTTGCAGCACGGGAGCACGCCGACGGTGGCGGAACGTCCGCGACCCTCCGGGAGGCAGACGCTTCCGATGGTCTGGCCGTCATGGCGCCGTGGTGGGCGCGTCACAACGACGAGCCCACGCCGGAGTGGGCAGCGCCCGGATCCACCGCGCTGGTCAGCGAGCGTCCCGACCCCGCCGAGGACGGCCAAGAACCCCAGGACCGCCAGGAACCCGGGGACCGCATCACCTCCGGCCGCGGCCCGGGCACCGGGGACGACCCGGACGCCGGCGGGAGAAAGGGCGCCCGGGACGATGCCGGCTCCGGTACGAAGGAGAGCCTCGAGCGGAACACCGACGGCGAGGACCGCGGTGCCAGGAGCGCGGGTTCAACAACGCGTGAACGCTCCCGCGAGAGCTTCCAGACCCAAGAGTCTGGGGAGATGCCGGCGCCCGACAGCGCACCCGAGTCGCCCCTGCTCGCGCTCGTCGAGCGATTGTTCGGCTCCGGCGATCGCAGTGGCCGAGCCACCAGCCCCGACCCTGACCGTGGGCGCGATCAGGGGCCGGAGCGTGGCGATGCAGGCCCCGGCAACAAGGACGCGTCCGAAGACGACGCCGAGCAGACGGACGGTAGCGCCAGGCGTGCTGAGCGGGACGAGAGCGAGTCCCGCCGTGGCAACGACGATGGCGGCAGCCGGCCGGCACGCCCGCAGCCGGCCCGCACCGACACCCCGACGCGGGGAGCCGACGACCGCCGCAGCGACCGCCAGCGGGCACCCGAGCCGAGCCGATCCGGCTCTGAACCCAACGATGAACCTCGCACCCGCACCGACTCCGATACCCCCGGCAACGAGGGCGGCACCGCCACCCCTGACCGCGGCAACTCCGGCAAGAACAACTCCGGCAAGAACGCGGACGCCGACGTCCGGGCCGACGGTCCGGCGAGCGGGGTCGCCGACTCGACCGCGGAGAGCTGGGCCGTCGGCGACGCGGGCCGACACGGGCTCACCCTGCAGCCGATCCAGGCACTCGACCTGCTGAGTCGGATGCTCGAAGGGCCCAGCGGGCTGCTGCGGCAAGCTCACGCGCAGGCGCACCAGCAGCAGCAGGCGCAGCAGCAGCAGAACGACGGCCCCGATCGGTCGCCGGCCGAAGCGCCGACCGCGCAGGCGCCGGCGGCGAACAGCCAAACCCGGACGCGCGAAGACCGCACCGCCGCGCCGACCACCCCCGCGTCGATCGATTCCGCCGGTCCGGAAGCCAGGGCAGCCTCCCCGCGGGACGCCGAGATCGTGGCCGGGGCAGGCGAACGACGCGGCATGGTCCCGGTCCGCCCGGTGCTGCTGCGGCAGGCCCAGGTCGCCGGTCCGAACCGGCCGGCGCCGGCGGCACCGCAGGCGAGGCTGGCACCGCCCTCGGGTCCTGGCGCGGCCACGGCCGCGGCCTATCCGGACGTGCCGCAACGGGCTCGCACCACCTGGTCCAGCGGGGTGCACCTGGCGGATGTCGACGAGGCCGCAGTCCGGCGGGCGGCGCGGCTGGCCCGCGAGACCGGCCGCGCCTTCGACGTCGTCGCGGCCCGACTGCCCGCAGGCACGTGGTCCGACATCGAGCGGCCGACGCAGGCCCTGAGCGCGCTGGCGCAGGTGCCGGGGCGCAAGGTGCTGTCGGTGTCGCTGCTGCCCGATGCCGGCGGCAGCCTCGCGGCCTGCGAGAAGGGCCGCTACCACGGCTACTGGCGCGGCTTCGCCGGGGAGGTCGCCAAGCACGGCCTGGCCAAGGCGATCATCGACCTGCGCCCGGACGCGGCCGGAGTCGCCGAGGCCGATCCCGCTGGACACGCCGCCTGCTACCGCCGGGTCGTCGCGTCGCTGCGTTCGCAGCTTCCGCAGGTGCAGACGCAGTGGACCGTCCCGCGCGGCGCGCGCCCCGGGCAGGATCCGCGGCTCGCGTGGCCGGGTGCCGGTGTCGTCAGCGTCGTCGGGGTCGACGCCGTCGACAGCGGCGACGACTGGGGTCGCGCCATCAACGGCGAGTTCGGTCTGAACTGGTGGGCCGACTTCGCCCGGCAGCAGGGTCGCCGCGTGGCGCTGGCGCAGTGGGGGCCCTTCCCGGGTTCCGCGGCCTCGGCGGCCAACGCCCCCTACATCCAGAACATGCACGACTGGTTCGTGCGCGCCCAGGCGCGCAAAGAGCTGGCCTACGAGGCGTTCACGGCTCCGGAGCAGGAGTTGGGGTCGGCGGTCGCCGCCTACCGTGAGCTCTTCCTGAGGTGACCATGGCCTTCGACCCCTATGCCTTGCCCGACCAGCCCGTCGTTCGGATCGACATCACCCTCGACCGCCGCGGCCACGAACAGGTCGCCGTCGACGGCGAGCGGATCACCCCGGACAAGGGCGAGTCCGCTCGAACCGCCGCCATCCGCCAGGTCGCCGGTCGCGTCGATGCGCTGGCCGCGGCCGAGCGAAACGCCGGCGCGGGCGGGGCCCCGCGCACGGGCGTGCGGGCGCGGCTCAACGGCCCCGGCTTCACCGACTACGACATC
>NZ_BAHD01000114.1 GCF_000298215.1 Kineosphaera limosa NBRC 100340
GCGCAGTCGACCCCCGGGCCTGCTTCACCCCGAGTTCCTTCTGGCCGCTGCATGCGACCAATCTGCGTTCAGTGGCCCGCTGACCTCTCCTGCACATGCCGCATCAAGTTCGTTGCCGGGCTTAGCTTTTGATCAATCAGATGGGCCACCCGGCGAAAGTTGAACGGCTTCCCACAGCTGGAGGAGCGCCTCCTGCTGTCGAGGCCCACTGAGGAGGATGCGGGGCAGCTGCTCGACCGATGCGTTGCTCGGATCCCACCTGTTGGACGTCGGGGTCATCGTGACCAGGAGCTTCGGGATAGGACTGACAAAGCCGAACCACCCGGTGAAGACCAGATCGGCCCATGCGATCTGCTGGTCGAACCGAAGGTCCGCGACGCGATCGATCGGTATGCGCTTGCGCGCCTGGGCACCTCGGCGTGCTGTCAAGAACCCATCGGCCACGGTGTAGATGACCCGACCGGGAATGAGCCACCAGATCAGTGCCACCACCGCGCCGACAGTTGCGGAAGCGACGGCGGCAAGAACGGCGGGGGCGGCGAGGAGGGACCACGTCGACTCTCCGTCCAGTGCCATGCCAACACCAACAACGGCACCGAGCAACGAGCCCAAACCTGCGAACTTGGCCAGGGCCAAGAGCGCAAGTCGCCGATCTGGCCGAACAGTCACGTAGCGATTGTGCACCCGTCCGCTTGCCCTGATCGCGGGCAACTGCCGCGCAGAGGACGCCTTCCCGGCTGGCGCTCGACCATGCCGCTGAGGGGAAGGTCCTTGTGGCTCCTACGCGCGCGCCTCAACGCCGTGAGAGACCGGCATGCTGGGGGGATGAGCGCTCAGGGCCCAGGTGCCGACGACGGGGATGACGCGCTGCGCACCCGAATCGTCGAGACTGTAGACGGGGGCAGCCTTGCGGTGCAGGAGCTGGGGCCGCCCGACGGGCCGCCGCTGTTGCTGCTGTCGGGGCAGGCCAACTCCCACCGGTGGTGGAGTCGGGTGCGTGACGAGCTGGCGGCCGAGCACCGCACGATCTCGTTCGACTACCGGGG
Source organism: Kineosphaera limosa NBRC 100340 (assembly GCF_000298215.1). Classification (GTDB taxonomy): domain Bacteria; phylum Actinomycetota; class Actinomycetes; order Actinomycetales; family Dermatophilaceae; genus Kineosphaera; species Kineosphaera limosa. The sequence goes on from NZ_BAHD01000114.1 coordinate 1,047, forward strand.
GACCGGAGGTTCGAGCGGTGTCGAGGTCGGCGACCGCGACTGGTCGACGAGCTCGTTCGCGGCCGATGCGGCGCTGGTGCTCGACGCGTTGGCGGTCGAGCAGGCGTGCGTCTACGGCACGTCGATGGGCGGGCGGGTAGCCCAGATGTTGGCGCTCGATCATCCGGAGAAGGTGCACCGCCTCGCCTTGGCGTGCACCTCACCGGGCGGGTCGCTGGCCACCGAGCGGGACGCGCAGGTGCGGCGCGGCCTGGCCGACCCCGACTGGCCCGGCCGCCGGGAGTTCGTCGTCGGCCTCTTCTACAGCCCCGACGGCGCAGCGGAGTTCGGGCCCGGGTCGCCACTGCTCGGCGACCCCACGATGACGGCTGCGGCGGCGGGGGCGCACCTGAAGGCCAGCGCGCGGCACGATGCCTGCGAACGCTTGCGCGACATCGACTGCCCCACGCTCGTGCTGCACGGGGAGGAGGACGTCATGGTGCCCACCTGCAACGCCCCCGTACTCGCCGAGGAGATCTCCGGCGCCCGGCTGGCGCTCGTGCCGCAGGGGCGGCACGGCTTCTTCGAGGAGTTCGCCTGGATCGTCACGCCGGCCATCCTCGACTTCTTCGCCGAATAGCCGGCCCAGCTCAGTCGAGCGTGCCGGACTGCTCCAGGAGAAGGATCTGCTCGGCTGCCCACGGGCTCAGCAAGCGCGGCGCGGTCCGCGCGATGCGCACCACCTCGGCCCACGGCACCCAGGTGACCTCGGCGATCTCGGCCGGGTCGGGGCGCAGGTCGGTCGCGTCGATGCGGCCGAGGAAGACCGGGCAGATTTCGTGCTCGACGACCCCGCTGACGTCGACCGCCCGGTACCGATAGTCCGGCAGCGCGACGCGCAACTGGTGCGGCGGCGCACCGAGCTCCTCGCTGACCCGCCGCCGCACGGCCTCCTCGACCGGCTCGCCGGGGCGTGGATGGCCGCACGCCGAGTTGGACCACACTCCGGGCCACGTCGCCTTGCCCAGCGCCCGCCGCGTCAGCAGAAGTCGGCCCTGTCCGTCGAACAGGTAGCTGGAGAACGCCAGGTGCAGGGGAGTGTCGTGGCCATGCACACCGACGCGGTCCGCGCTGCCCACCACCGAGCCGTCGTCGGCCAGCAGCACCACGAGGTCGGCGGATTCGGTCTCGACGGCGGCAGGCAGAGTGCCGGGGGTGGTGTCGGTCGGATACACAATGGCCTTTCACACAAGGGAGTCCATCCACCCTAAGCGCCGTTGGACGGTGCTTCCTGTTGGGCGCTGTGCTCCCGGGCCGCCGTGGGCGGGCGCGGCGGACTTGATAGCGTTCTGGCACCCCGCGAACCGCCACCTCGCCGCGAGGGCGAGGCGCGTGACATCCCGGGAGCGGGGCAGGGAGTCAACTGATGAGCGCGCAGCAGCCCGCCGGCGGCACGGTGATCGACCAGAACGACGTCGGCGACCGCAGCGGCCCCGCGCGGCACCTGCCCGGCCTGCATCGCCTGGCGTGGGCATCCATGCTGGCCAACGGCCTGCTCATCGTGACCGGCGGGCTCGTGCGACTCACGGGATCAGGCCTGGGCTGCCCTACCTGGCCGCGCTGCACCGACGCCTCGTGGACCTCCACCTCCGAGATGGGCATCCACGGCGCCATCGAGTTCGGCAACCGGACCCTGACCTTCGTGCTCGTGGCCGTCGCCACCGCGACCCTCGTCTGGGGCTGGCGGGTGCGCCGGGAGTACCCCCGGCTGTTCGCGCTGACCGTCGTGCTGTGGCTGGGGATTCCGTTGCAGGCCGTCATCGGCGGCATCACGGTCCGCACCCAGCTCAACCCCTCGATCGTCGGCATCCACTACCTCATCTCCGCGGGCCTCGTTGTGCTCGCGATGCTGCTCGTCGAGCGCACCGCTCGCGCCATCGCGGGGCGTCCGCTGCTGACCGCGGCCACTCCGACACGCGTCGGGCTGGGGCTGCTGGCCGGTGCCACCGCCGCACTGTTGTACCTCGGGACACTGCTGACCGGCGCCGGCCCGCACTCCGGTGACTCCGGCGAGATCGCCCGGCACGAGCTGAACATCGAGGCCATGGCCAAGGCCCACGCGTGGGTCGCCATCGCCACCACGCTGCTCATCGTGGTGTGCCTGGTGCTCGTGCGGCGCGAGGCGCAGCGCCGCCCGGCGATGGGCCGCCTGACGATCCTCCTGGCCGTGATGCTGGCCCAAGGCGCGCTCGGCTACTACCAGTACTTCGCCGGGGTGCCCGTGCTGCCGGTGGCGATCCACCTGTTCGGCTCGGCCGTCATTGCGGCGCTGGTCGCCGGGAGCATCGAACGGGGCCTACGCGGCTGATCCGACCCGACCTCCAGGAGGCCAGTCGTGTACGAACTCTCCGACGATGAGGCGGAGATCGTCGCGCTCGTGCGCGAGTTCGTCGACCGCGAGGTCAAACCGGTCGCCCGGGAGTTGGAGCACGCGAACACCTACCCGCGCGACCTCATCGAGGCCATGAAGCAGATGGGCGTGTTCGGGTTGGCCATCCCGCAGCCGTGGGGCGAGGCGGCCGTCTCCACCCCCTGCTACGCGGCGATCACCGAAGAGTTGTCGCGCGGCTGGATGAGCCTGGCCGGTGCGATGGGCGGCCACACGGTCGTCGCCAAGCTCCTCCTCACCTACGGCACCCGAGCGCAGCAGGACCGCTGGCTGCCGCGCCTGGCCACCGGCGAGGTGCGCGCCACGATGGCGCTCACCGAGCCCGGCGGCGGCTCCGACCTGCAGGCGCTGCGCACCACCGCCAGGCGAGAGAACACCGACGATGGCGAGCAGTACGTCGTCAGCGGCACCAAGACGTGGATCAGCAACGCCCGCCACGCCGGGCTCGTCGCGCTGCTGTGCCGCACCGATCCGGGCGCGCAACCCGCTCACCGCGGCATCAGCATCCTGCTTATCGAGCCCGGGCCGGGATTCACGGTCTCCCGCGACCTGCCCAAGCTCGGCTATAAGGGCGTCGAGAGCTGCGAACTGTCGTTCCAGGACTACCGCACCCCCGTCGCCAGCCTGTTGGGGGAGTCGGAGGGGGAGGGGTTCGCGCAGATGATGCGCGGGTTGGAGATCGGCCGCATCCAGGTAGCGGCCCGGGCGTTGGGTGTCGGGCAGGCAGCGCTGGAGGATTCGCTGCGCTACGCCCAGGAGCGGGAGTCGTTCGGCAAACCCATCTGGCAGCACCAGTCGATCGGCAACTACCTGGCCGACATGGCCACCCAGCTGACCGCGGCCCGGCAACTCGTGGCCTACGCCGCCCGCTGCTACGAGGCCGGACGCGCCGACCTGGAAGCCGGGATGGCCAAGCTGTTCGCCTCCGAGACGGCCATGAAGATCGCCCTCGACGCGGTCCGCATCCACGGCGGCTACGGCTACTCCACCGAGTTCGACGTGGAGCGGTACTTCCGCGACGCGCCACTGATGATCGTCGGCGAGGGCACCAACGAGATCCAGCGCACCGTCATCGCCCGACAGCTCATCGCCCGCGACCGAGGCGCTCGCGGGTAGGGGCGAGCGAGTCCCCGCCCCAGCCGAGTTGTCACGATTGGGCGCGAGGTGTCGACATTTAGTGACAACTCGGCCGCAGAAACGACAACTCGACTTCACGAAAGTGACCGCTCGGGCGCGAAAGTGGCAACTCGCGCGCCGCTGGCTGCTGGGGGCGGCGGCGCGGCGGTTGAGGGGGCGCGCGAGGATCAGGGGGTGAGCGAGGTCATCGAACGCACCGAATGGTTGGCGCCCAGTCAGGCGGAGGCGCTGGCCCGACTGCTCGGGGTGCGCACGCCGCGGCCGGGTGAGGGGCTACCTCTGACGTGGCACTGGATCTACCTGCTCGAACGGCCCAGCACCACCGACCTGGGGCCAGACGGGCACCCGCTCGTCGGCATCCCCGCCCCGCCAGAACCCGGGCGACGGCGCATGTGGGCCGGGGGGAGCATCGAGTCGCGCGCGCCGCTGCTCGTCGGGCGCGAAGCGACCCGGCGCACCCGCGTTCTCGACCGCGTCGACAAACGCGGCCGCTCGGGGCGTCTGACGTTCCTGAGCGTCGGGCACGACATCGCCCAGGACGATCGCCTGTGCGTGCGAGAACGACACGACATCGTCTACCGCGACGCCGCCGCACCGACCGGCGACCCGCGGGCCGAAGCACCCCTCGGGCGGACCAGCCCGGCGGCGGAGGGCGAACTCGCCCTGACCATCACCCCGCCGCTGCTGTTCCGGTACTCGGCGCTCACCTACAACGGCCACCGCATCCACTACGACCGCGACTACGCGCGCGACGTCGAGGGCTACCCCGGGCTCATCACCCACGGCCCGCTGCAGGCGTGCCTCATGGCCGAGGCCGCCCGGGCCGCCGGTCTCGTGCCACCCGGGCCCGTTCGCTTCGACTACCGCCTCATCGCCCCGCTCTTCGACCACCAAGGCCTCGTCGCGGGCGCCGCCCCCGCGCAGGAGCCCGCCCCCGCGCAGGAGTCCGCCTCCGCGCAGGAGCCCGCCTCCGCGCAGGAGCCCGCCTCCGACGCAGCCAACGCCGTCGGCAGCACCGAAGACGGCGGCCATGTCGCCGCCGCGGGCCAGGTGACCCTCTGGGCCCGCGACCTCGCCGGCCGCCGCACCGCGCGGGGCACCCTGATCGCCGACTTGCCGCAGGCGCCATCGCTGCCGTAAGCACGGGGGATGGCTGGCATCGACAAGGCGACTTTCTTCGTACGCGGCAGAGTGCAGGGCGTGGGCTTCCGCTGGTGGACCCGCGCCAAAGCCAAAGAACTAGGGCTCGTCGGCTACGCGCGCAACCTCGACGACGGTCGCGTCGAGGTCTGCGCCCAAGGACCCGTTGCCGACGTCGAGACCCTGGAGCGCCTCCTCACCGAACAGCCCTCGACCAGCGGACGACCCGGCCGGGTCAACGGCGTGACCGCCCAATGGGGCGGACTGCGCAGCGATCTGAAGGGCTTCAGCGAGCAATAGCCGAACGAGAAAGAGCCGAGAGCAGGAGCCCACTGCACGCAACTGCGCACCGGCCGCACATGGCGACCGGTGCGCAGAATTGGCGCCGGCACGTGCCCGGCACCGGGCCAGCGATCAGCTCGTCGGCTGCGGCATGCCCGGCATCGTGGTGATCGAGGCGCTCGGCGGAGCGGCGATGTCGACCGGCTCGCCGTACTTGTCGAGCAGCATCGTGACCTTCGTGCCTTCGACGGTCATCTCCATCTGGCGCATCAGCTTGTCGTTGTCGACCCACACGTCGTACGGCACGGTCTGCGGGCCGGTCGCGTTCGGGGCGGGCGTCACGCCGGCGGCCTCGTTGGCCTTCGTCAGGTCGAGCTCCATCTGGTAGTGCTTGAGCTTCTGCCCGTCCTTGTCTTCCTCGCCGACGAACGTGATCTTGTTGACCGCGTCCTTGCTCATCCGCAGGCTCTCGGCCGGGTTCAGCAGCCGCTCGAAGTCGCCCCCACCGGCCTGCGTCAGTTGCTCCATCGGCATCTCGACGTACTTACCCCCGGCCTGCCCCGGCAGTTGCATGTACATCGTCTTGTTGACGAGCAGAACGTTGATGCCCTGACCTGTGGAGCCCGGCATCTCCATCGTCATCTTGGCCTTGAGATTGTCTTTGTCGGTCATGTCGCCGACGCCCGTGACCTTCATGTCCTGACCGCCCAGCGACATGGTCATCGTCATCGCGTACGAGCCCTTTTCGAGCATCGCCGCCTGCGTCTGCTCCATGAACGCGTCCTTGTCGACCTCCGCCCCGGCGGTCGCGTTGAACGGGTCGTTGCTGTCCTGAGCAGCCGCGGTGGTGTTGGTGCCGTTCGGCGTGGCCGAGTCGCCACCGGTGCTGCACGCCCCGAGGGACAGCGGCAGGATCAGGGCGGCGGCGACCGCCGCGGTGCGGATACGGACCTTCATACGGAATCGACTCCCTGAGGATGGTTCGTGGCGAGAGCGACCCCGCCTGGTCAGTTCCAGGGTACGGGCTGCGCCTCCCAAGGGCCTGTGTGCGCTGCCCGACCTGTGGGCAACGTGGGCGAGGCTGCCGGAAACCCGCCCGTTTGGTGGTTAGAGTCGACCCGATCCGAGGCCGACCGCCGGGCATGTGGATAACTCCTTCCCGCACCTCCGGCCGGCGCGGCGCGCGACGATAGCGAAGAGGGTGCGGTGTACGTCAAAAGCCTGACGATGCGGGGATTCAAGTCCTTCGCCTCGGCGACCCAACTGCGCCTCGAACCGGGCATCACCTGCATCGTGGGCCCCAACGGTTCGGGTAAGTCCAATGTCGTCGACGCGCTCGCCTGGGTCATGGGGGAGCAGGGCGCGAAATCGCTGCGCGGCGGCAAGATGGAGGACGTCATCTTCGCCGGCACCGCCGGGCGCCCACCGCTGGGCCGCGCCGAGGTGTCGATGACCATCGACAATTCCGATGGCGCGCTGCCGATCGATTACGCCGAGGTGACGATCAGCCGCACGATGTTCCGCACCGGCGGCTCGGACTACGCCATCAACGGCACCGCCTGCCGGCTGCTCGACATTCAAGAGCTGCTCTCGGACTCCGGCATCGGCCGCGAGATGCACGTCATCGTCGGCCAGGGCCAATTGGATGCGGTGCTGCGCGCCACCCCGGAGGAGCGGCGCGGCTTCATCGAGGAGGCCGCCGGTGTGCTCAAGCACCGCAAGCGCAAGGAGCGGGCGCTGCGCAAGCTGGAGGCGATGCAGGGCAACCTGACCCGGGTCGCCGATCTGACGACCGAGATCCGCCGCCAACTCGGGCCGCTGGGCCGACAGGCGGAGACGGCGCGCAAGGCCGCCGTGATCCAGGCCGACGTGCGCGATGCCCGACTGCGGCTGCTGGCCGACGACCTCGTGCAGCTGACGACCACGCTGGAGGCGGAGGTCGCCGACGAGACGGCGCTGCTGAACCGCCGGGCGGAGGTGGAGACGCAGCTCGCGCAGACCCGCACCCGCCTCAACACCCTCGAAGAGGCCGCTGGGTTGGCCGGGGCGCGGCTCGCTCAGGCGCAGGACCACGCGCACGCGCTGGCCGCCTGCCGCGATCGACTCCTGGCGCTCGGCCAGCTCGCCGCCCAGCGCACGCGGTTACTGGCCGACGCACCCGCGCTCGACCCCGCCGGGACTCGCGATCCCGCGCAGCTGTTCGCCCAGGCCGACCAGGCCGCTGCCACCGAGGCGGAGTTGACCGCCCGCGTGCAGGCCGACCGTCAGGCGCTCACCCAGGCCGGTCAGGCGCGCGCCCAAGCCGAGGAGGCGGCCGCCACCGAGAGCCGCCGGATCGCCGCCGCCGTACGCGCCGCCGCCGATCGTCGGGAGGGGCTGGCGAAGCTGGCCGGGCAGGTGGCCGCCCGCCGCAGCCGCATCGACGCCGGCGAGGCCGAGCTGGGGCGCCTGGCCGAGACCATCGAGAAGGCCCGCGCCCGCGGAGACGAGGCGCAGCGCGAATTCGCCGCCCTCGAGGGCGGGGTCGCCGACGCCGAAGAGGGAGAGGTCGGGCTCGACGAGGCGTACGAGGAGGCGGCGGCCGCCGTCGAGGAGCTGAGCGCCCGCGTCGAAGAGCTGAGCGCCGCCGAACGCGCCGCCCTGACCAGCCGCGACCAGGCCCGCGCCCGCCGCGAGGCCCTCGAGCTGAGCCTGCGCCGCAAGGACGGTGCCCAGGCGCTGCTCGACGCCGCAGCAGGAGAGGGCGACAACGCCTCGGGCGTGCCGATCGTCGGGGCGCTCGCGCAGCTCATCGACGTGCCGGCCGGCGACGAGGCCGCGCTGGCCGCAGCGCTGGACTGGGCCGCCGGGGCTCTCGTCGTCACCGACACGCACGCCGCTCGATCCGCCCTGGCGCTGCTGCGCGAGCAGGATGCCGGTCGGGCGTCGCTGCTGCTCGCCGATCCCGGCATCGACCCGCCGCCCGCTCCGGCGCACGAGCCTCCGGTCGGCTGCCGGCGGGCGCTGGCGGTGCTCCGCGTTGCCGACGCCGTGCCCGAACCCGCCCACGAGGGCATCGCCGCGGCCCTCGAACACCTCCTGGCGGCCACGGTTCTGGCGCCCGACGAGGCCGTCGCCGCCCACGCCGCCACGCTGGGCTGGCACGCCGCGACTCCCGAGGGCGACATCTTCGCCCCCAGCGGGGTGCGCGGCGGCAGTGCGGCCGCCCCCAGCCTCATCGAGCTGACGGCCGCCGCCGAGGACGCCGGGCGCGCCGAGAGCGGCGCCGAACACGACGCCCAGCGCGCCCGGTTCGCCCTCGAACAGGCCCGGCCGCGCCTGGAGCAGATGGCGCAGCAGGCGCAGGCGGCGCTGGCCGACCTCAACGCCTCCGACGCCCGGATGGCCGCGGTCGCC
>NZ_BAHD01000113.1 GCF_000298215.1 Kineosphaera limosa NBRC 100340
GGGCGCGGGCATCGCGGGGCGCGGGAGCGCCAGCGCCAGTTTCGAAGGGGTGGCGCTCGACGCCGTCGCGCCCGAGCCCGAACCGGCGCCCGAGCCGGCGCCCGAACATGGCGGCGTCACCGAGTCGCAGTCCCCGTCGGTCCCTGAGCAGGAGGTCGAGGGCCCGGAGGTCGAGGGGCCAGGGGCGCGCGGACCCGAGAACTCGACCGGGGCCAGCGCTTCCGCACGCCCCGGGGAGGGCGCGCGGCGCTCGACGGCACGCACGCACGACACCGGTCAGCCGGAGGCTCGCAGCGGTCGCGCCCCGAGCGCCCGCAGCGGCAATGTCGCGGGACGTCGGCGCCGACGCGCGTGAGCATCCGCCGCATCGGCCGGCGCAGGGTCGTCAGCGCCCCGACGGGTACGTCGGCCCAGCCCGAGACAACGGAGTCGGTGGACCGTTCGACCGCCGTGACCGGCGGACCCGTCGAGCAGACGCGCGACGACACCGATGCCGACTGGGGCGAGGGAGCCGACGGGCCCGACTCTGAGTTCGACTCCGGGTCCGGCTCGGCATCCGCCGGGGCCGGTCGGGACGCGTGGCTGCGCGCCCAGCGCCCCCCGCACTGGGAATGAGGCCGGGGGAGTGCGGTCTGTCGGATCGAGCCGCGGGCCGTCGCGGACCGTTCAGGCATGAGAAAGGCGCCGCACCCGGTGGGTGTCGGCGCCTTCTCCCCGGCGTGGGCCGGGGTGTTCGCGGGTGACTCAGCCGCGGTTGGCCTTGAGCGCGTCGCGGATCTCGCGCAGCAGCGCGGTGTCCTCGGAGATCGCCTCCGGCTCGGGCTCGGCGCCGCGGGCGCGACGCTCGGCGAGCTTGTTCATCGGCAGCACGAAGACGAAGTAAACGACGGCCGCGGTCATCACGAAGACGATGAGGGCGTTGATGATCGTCGAGAAGTTGATGAACGTCGACTGGGCCATCTCGGCGGTGTCGGTGCGCAGCGAGAAGCCGAGTCCGGCGGTCTCGGGGCTGCCGGCGGCGTTGATGATCGGCTCGACGATGGAGGAGACGAACTTGTCGACGACCTGCTGGAACGCGGAGCCGACGACGACCGCGACGGCGAGTTCGATGACGTTGCCCCGGAGGATGAAGTCCTTGAAGCCCTGGAACAAGAGGGTCCTTTCAGTGGTGAGTATGCGAGCGAGTACCTGGACACGGCACTGGGGCCGGGACGCGCCCCCAAGGACTATAGGGGCGCGATTGGGATCCTCAAATGCGTTGTCGGCCTGCTGGGCTGACGTGTCGTAACAGCCGTGGCGCGATTAACACAGAAACACCCGAAAAGACCGAAATAGACCGAATCAGGACTGGGGTCCCCGACGTGCCGGCGGGTTCCCTGTCACCAAGATCACCCTGAGACCGGCAGCGGTAGCGGCAGCGGCAGGACCGCCCCCGCCGGTTTCAGGCGCCGCCGTCGGGGCGCACCGCCAGGTGCACGCCACCCTCGCCGCCGACCGCCGCGGGCACGATCTTGCTCACCTCGGCCGGCGGCACCGCCAACACGAGGCCGGTCGGGGAATCGCCCCCGCCCGACAGCCCGCCGGCGGCAGCCGCGGCCTGGTCCACCGAGAGCACGAGCAGCCCGGCGCCGACGGTCTGGCCCGTGGCCACCGACACCACGTCGACCCGATCGCCCGGGCGGACCAGAGCCAAGGCCCCGCGGTCCGCGACCGGCACGTGCACCGCTCGCTCCGACTTCGACAACTCGGACAGCCCGCTGGAAGGCCGCAGCCGCGGCGCGGTCAGCAACTCCCCGCTCTCGACCGGGTACGCCAACACCTGACCCACCGCCGCCGAGCCGTCGGCCACCCGCGAGGCCGGCGCGCTCGCGGCGTCGATCGCCACGAGCTTGACGTCGGCGGTCGCCAACCGATGACCGGCCGGCAGGTCCGCCGCGGCCGCCACCGCCTGCTCCCGCGCCGGCTCGCCGGGACTCATCGCGGCCACGGCCGCCCACACTGCGCACCCGCCCAGCGCCGCCGCACCCACCCGCCGCAACTGCGCGCGGCGCCACGCGCCCTTGCGCCCGCCCCGGGGAACACCCGTCCGCGCACGCTTCGACCCGCCCTTACGGCCCAGGCCGGCCCACCCCATCGCCATCGCCGCGGCCCTACTGGGGCAGGGCGAACGGCACGGCGATGCCGTCGAGCGCGTGCCGGCACGGGCAGTCGCCGCTGACCTCGTCGCTCTGCGCGGCCAGGCGCCGCGCGGCGTCGGCGACGACCGACTTGACGCGGTCCATGTTCTGGGCGAAGAGCGCAAAGACCTCGGCTTGAGTGACGGCCCCCGCGCCCTCGATGCCGGCGTCGTGGTCGGTGACCAGACTGATCGTCGTGAAGCACAGCGCCAGCTCCCGCGCCAACGAGGCCTCCGGCATCGTCGTCATGCCCACGAGCGTGCCGCCGGCCGCTCGATGCCATTGCGACTCCGCCCGCGAGCTGAACCGCGGGCCGTTGATGACCACCAGAGTGCCGCCGTCGACGACGTGCTGCCGCGCCCCTTGGGCGTCGTCCGCATCCCGGTAGGCGCGCGCTGCCTGAACCGCCGCGGCCCGTCCCCGCGGGCAGTACGGATCGGCGAACGCGACGTGCAACACCTCGCCCTCCCGCTCGTAGTAGGTGTGCGCGCGCCCCCACGTTCGGTCGATGATCTGGTCGGGCACCACCAACGTGCCCGGACCGTGCTCCGGGACCAACGAACCCCCGCGCACGGCGCGAGCACCTGCCGCACCCCCACGGCCCGCAACGCCCACAGGTTGGCGCGGTAGTTCACGCGGTGCGGTGCGAACCGATGCCCGTCGCCGTGCCGGGGCAGGAAGGCCACCGGCGTGCCGTCGACCTCGCCGACGACCGGAGCGCGGCTCGGCGCCCCGAACGGGGTGTAGACCTCGACCTCGCGCGCGTCCTCGAAGAGGGAGTAGAACCCAGACCCGCCGATGATGCCCAGGGGTGCGCGCACCTGCGGATCGCTGACGTGGGTGATCATGTCCGTTGCCATAGGGGCGACCCTAGGCGCAGCGCAGCAACCGGTGCCCGCCAACGCCGGTGAACCTGTGGATGACCGGGCCGCGCGGGTAGGCCTGTGGGTAACGAAACGGCCGAGCTGACCCTCCGGTCAGCAGTCGGCCCTTACGCGCTCTTGGAGCTCGACCCCGACGAACTCGATCCAGAGCTGCCGGAGCTGGAGGAGGAGCTCGACGAGCTCTTCGCCGCACTCGACTCCTTCGCGCTCGAGGAACTCGACGAGGCGTCCGAACCCTTGGAGTCCGAACCTTTTGAGTCCGAACCCTTGGAGCTCTTGGAGCCCTTGGCGTCGGAGGAGCCCTTGCCCGAGCCCTTGGAGTCCGAGCGCGAATCGTTGCGGTAGAAGCCGGACCCCTTGAAGACGACGCCGACGTTGTTGAACAGCTTGCGCAGCTGCCCGTGGCACTGCGGGCACTCGGTCAGCGCGTCGTCCGTGAACGACTGCACGGTCTCGAAGCGGTGCCCGCAGTCCTTGCAGGCGTAGGCATAGGTGGGCATTCGCGTGTCTCCAGCTGGCAGCACTCGGGCCCGGCTGCACCGCCGGCCCGTCGGGTGAGGAATTACGCCGATTCTAGGTGATCCCACCCCGTGCTCCATCCCCCGCTCAGACCCGTCAGGCGACCGACCGACCTCCGGCTCAGCCCTCGTCCGAACCCCAGCCAGCCAGGCGTCCGGCGCGGTCGACGGCGTGCAGGCGCGCCTCGGCGGTCTCCCGCAAGCCGACCGGCACGACGAGCAGCAGCTGGTCGCCGTGGCGCAACTCGGTCTGCGGGGTGGGCACGAACGGGCCGGTGTCGCGCACCACCAGGGAGATGTCGGCGCCGACCGGCAGCCGCAGCTCAAAGATCTCCACCCCGTGCAGGCGCGAGCCCTCCCCGATGGTGATCTCCAACATGTCGGCCCCGAGCTCCTCCAGTGTCGTGGACTCGATGTCCAGCGTGCGCGCGTGTTCGGTGTCGATGACCCCGAGCCGCCGGGCCAGCATCGGCATCGTCGGCGCCTGGACCAGGGTGAACACGACGACGAGCACAAACACCAGGTTGAAGATCCACTGCAGGTTCTGGGCGCCCAGCACGATCGGCACGATTGCCAGCACGATCGGCACCGCGCCGCGCAGCCCGGACCACGACAAGAAGATCTGGTCGCGCACCGGCATCCGGAACCACAGCGTCGAGGCCGCCACCGACAACGGCCGCGCCACCAGCAGCAACACCGCGCCGAGCACCAGCGCCGGCACGATCTGGCCGGGCAGTTCGCTGGGCGAGGCCAGCAGACCGAGCATGACGAACAGGCCGATCTGAGCGAGCCAGCCCAAGCCCTGCGCGAAGCTGCGGGTCGTCGCGCGGTGCGGCATCGCGACGTTGCCGAGCACCAGGGCCGCCAGGTACACGGCGATGAAGCCGGAGGAGTGCACCAGCTGAGCAACCCCGTACGCCAACACGATCCACGCCATGACACCGATGGGGAACAGCCCGGAGGCGGCGGCCCCCAGCTGGCGCATGACCCACGCGCCGACGAAGCCGACGGTGAGCCCGACGAGGACTCCGCCGATGAGCTCGGCCAGCACGAGCACCGGCAGCAGCACGAGCGGCGTGTTGTCGACGCCCTCGGTGAGCCGCTCGGCCAGCGCGACGACGATGAGGACGACCGGGGCGTCGTTGAACCCCGATTCGGCCTCGAGGATCCCAGCTAATCGGGCCTTGGGCCGCACATCGCGCAGCACCGAGAAGACGGCGGCGGCGTCGGTGGAGCTGACGATCGCCGCCAGCAGCAGGGCCACCTCCCAGCTGAGCCCGAGCAGGAAGTGGCCCGCGGCGCCCACGACCGCAACCGAGACGACGACCCCGACGGTGGCCAGCAGCACCGCCGGCGCGATCGACGGTTTGATGTCGGACCAGGAGGTCGTCAGGCCACCTTCGGCGAGGATCAGCACGAGCGCCAGGTATCCCAGCACGAGGCTCGTCTCGATGTCTTCGTAGGCCACGCCCAGGCCGGCTTCGCCGAGGGCCACCCCGAGCAGCAGGTACAGCAGCAGCGACGGGAGGCCCGTGCGTGCCGAGAGTCGGACCGCCGCGACCGCCACCACGAGCACGATCGCCGTGACCGTCACCAGCGTGCTCAGGTCCTCGACCGCGACCATCTCGACGTGTTCGTCGCTCGCCGCGAGAAGCGGAGCGAGCGTGGCCACGTTCGTCAAGAGCACCGTCTCGGCTCCTGTCTACTCGCAGTCCCCGCAGGCTGGTGGGCCCCTGGGCCGGCGCCGTGCTCCGGAGCTCGCATCATCGCAGGCCAGACGCTCCAGTGAGTGACATTCGCGCCCGAGCCCGCCCGTCAGGCGAAGAGCAGGCGTCGAGTGGGGGTGACGCAGGCGTCGACGGGCGTGTCGTGCTCGGCGACAGGCAGGGGCTCGGTGCGCAACTCCGCGTCGTCGACGACCGCCACGACCGGCACGCCGGGGCGCCGGCGAGGCAGCGCCCGGTCGTAGCTCCCGCCGCCCTGCCCCAGGCGGTGCCCGTGGCCGTCGACCGCCATCGCCGGCACCAGCACGACCTGCGCCTGCGCGATTCCCTGCGTGCCGAGCGGCTCGGCGAACTCGCCGGGGCCGACCCACGGCATCCAGTCCAGGTCTTTGTCCGGCAGCAGGATCGGCACGATGACCGCGAAGCCGCCGGCCACGAGGTCGCGCAGCAGGGCGTCCGTCGGCACCTCGGTGGGCAGGCTCTCGAACGCCGCTACCGTGCGCACCGGCTGGGGGCCGGCGGCGGACAGCTCGGCCAGCAGGTCGCGGACGGTGCGGCTCAACGCTCGCGCCGCGGCGGCTCGCTGCTGCGGTGTGCTGTCGGCGGCCCGCTCGCGGCGCGCCCGCCGCATGCTGGTGCGCAGCTCCTGCTTGGCCTGGGCCGTCTCCGGTCGCTGCGGGGTTTTCATGGCGAAAGTCTGCCCGCGCGACGTGAACCGTGAAAGATAGTGTTCGCTTTTGCACGGTCAGGTGAGCAAAAACGAACACCATAATCCTGAAACTCGGCGGGAGGCCCGGCGGCCCTCCACGACATCGCCCGCACCGCGTGGCGGCGAGGCCGCTGCGTCAGGCGGGGGTGTTCACCGGACCGTTATGGTTACGTGCACGCGGCTCCGGGCGACATCGCGGCCCGGCAGGCGGCGGGCCATAAATGAAATGGCGCAGGGCAGCCAACGGGCAGGAGGCGGGGCGATGATCTCGGTAGCGGAGCATCGGCGCCGGATTCTGGAGACGGTGCGGCGGCTCGCGCCACAGCAGGTGCCGGTCACGCAGGCCCAGGGATGCGTGCTGGCCAAGGATGTCGAGGCGCTCGTGCCGCTGCCCGGCTTCGACAACTCCGCGATGGACGGTTACATCGTGGGTGCGGCCGACGTGGCCGGGCTGCCCGCCCCCGACTCCGCCGACTCCGCCGAGGCCTCCGACGCGCCGGAGGGCGCGGGGCAGCCGGTGCGCCTCCCGGTCGACGGTGACATCCCGGCCGGCGACACGCGTCAGCTGCGTCTCGAGCCCGGCCACGCCTACCGGATCATGACCGGCGCGCCCATCCCGGCCGGCGGCGACGTCGTCATCCCCGTCGAGCTCACCGACGGGGGGACCGAATACGTCACGCTGCACGCCGCCGACGCTCCGGGCCGACACATCCGCCGCGCCGGCGAGGACGTGCACGCCGGTGACATCGTGTTACGTGCCGGCACCGTGCTCGGGGCCCGGCAACTGGCGATCGCCGCGGCGGTCGGCGCCGGTGAACTGAGCGTCTACCCCCGGCCGCGCGTCGTGTGCCTGTCCACCGGCGACGAGTTGTTGCCGCCGGGCAGCGTGCCGGGCTTCGGGCAGGTCGTCGACAGCAACGGGCTGATGCTTGCCGCCGCCCTGCGCGAGGCCGGTTTCGATGCCCGCGCCGGTGGAGTGGTGCTGGATACCGAGGAGGCGGTGACGGCCGCCCTCGACGCGGCGTTGGCGGACGCCGACGCGATCGTCACGACCGGCGGCGTCAGCATGGGCGCCTACGACGCGGTGAAGGCCGCCCTGAGTTCGCTGGGCACCGTGGCTTTCGACAAGGTTGCGATGCAGCCGGGCAAGCCGCAGGGTTTCGGCACGCTGGGGGAGCGGGAGGTGCCGGTGTTCACCCTCCCGGGCAATCCGGTCAGCGCGCTGGTCTCCACCGAGGTCTTCGTGCTGCCGGCGCTGCGAACGATGGCCGGGCTGCCGGTCGAGCCGGCTCCGCCGCCGCGCGCCCGCGTGCTCGACGGCTGGCCCTCCCCGCCCGGGCGCGCGCAATTCGTGCGGGTCATCGTCGAGGAGGCGCAGGCGGAGCCCTGGATGGGGGCGGCGTCCGGCACCGCCGGGCCGCCCGGACCGTCGCTGCGCAGTGCCGGCGGGCAGGGCTCGCACGTGCTGCAGGCGCTCGCCGACGCCGACGCCTTGGCCTACGTGCCGGCCGACGTCACGCGGGTCGAGCCGGGCGACCTGCTCGGCTACCGGCGCCTCGGGCAGCAGGGCTGGGCGGCCGAATGAGCGAGCGCCTTACCCACGTGCGCGCCGACGGCACCGCCCACATGGTCGACGTCAGCGGCAAGCCGGTCACGGCCCGCCAGGCCAGCGCCGCCGGGCGGGTGCTGCTGGCGCCGGCGGCGATCGCGGCGCTGCGCGACGGCACGGTGCCCAAGGGTGACGCTCTGGCGGTGGCCCGCGTCGCGGGTCTGCAGGCGGCCAAACGCACTCCCGACCTCGTGCCGCTGGCCCACCCGGTGGCCGTGCACGCCGTCGAGGTCGACCTGCTGGTGGCCGACGACGGGGTCGACATCAGCGCCACCGTGCGCACCGCCGACCGCACCGGCATCGAGATGGAGGCGCTGACCAGCGTCACCGTGTGCGCGCTCACGCTCATCGACATGGTCAAGGCTGTCGACAAGCACGCCCGCATCACCGACGTGCGCGTCACCGCCAAGAGCGGTGGCCGGTCCGGGGATTGGGCCGAGGATGCGGGGGACGAAGGGGCGCCGGTATGACCGACGCTCCGCCGCAGCACGCATCGACCTCGCCGGAGCAGAGTCGGCGCGCGGTCGTCATCACCGCCTCCAACCGGGCCAGCGCCGGGGTGTATCCGGATCGCGGCGGCCCGCTCATCGCCGAGCGCTTGACCCGATGGGGCTTCTCCGTCTCCGGGCCCGTGGTGGTGCCCGACGGCGACCCGGTCGGCGCCGCCCTGCGGGAGGCGGTGACCCAGGCCGACCTCGTGCTGACGACCGGCGGCACCGGGCTGACTCCCGGCGACCACACCCCCGAACAGACCCGCGCCGTCATCGACCGCGAGGTGCCGGGCATCGCGGAGGCGATCCGCGCGGCCGGGGTCGCCGCGGGCGTGCCCACCGCGGTGCTGTCGCGGGGCGTCGCGGGGCTCGCCGGACGCTGCCTCGTGGTCAACCTGCCCGGCTCGGTCGGGGGAGTGCGTGACGGACTCGCGGTGCTCGAGCCGATCGTGCGCCACGCCCTCGACCAGGCGCGCGGGGGCGATCACTGATGCTCCCTCTCCGACCCCGCGCGGTGCGCCCCGCGTGGGCGCGGATTCGGTGGGGGCGGTAGCGATGTCGGGGCTGTGGCCGAGCGTGTTGACGGTGCGTCATGAGGACGGCTTCGACGTCGTGCTGCGCGCGCTGCGCACCCGCGACCGTTCGGACTGGGATCACGTGCGGGTGGCCAACGAGCAGTGGCTGCGCCCGTGGGAGGCGACCAGCCCGCTCCCGCCGGCCGCCCGCTCGAGCTTTCGCCAACTGGTGCGCCACTACGACCGGGAAGGGCGCGAGGGCCGGATGCAGCCGTTCGTCATCGATGTCGGCGGCCGCATCGTCGGGCAGATGCACCTCTTCGGGATCGCGTGGGGTGGGCTGCGCGGGGGAGCCGCCGGGTACTGGGTGGCGCGCCGGCTCGCCGGGCGCGGGATCGCGCCGCTGGGTCTTGCCGCGCTCGTCGATCACGCGATCTACGGACTGGGCCTGCACCGGGTCGAGGTGAACATTCGCCCGGAGAACGTCGCCAGCCTGCAGGTGGTGCGCAAGCTCGGCTTCCGCGAGGAGGGACTGCGGCAGCGGTATCTGCACATCGGGGGCGACTGGCGCGACCACCGCTCCTTCGCGTTGATCGCCGAGGATCTGGCCGGAACCTCTCTCGTGGAACGCTTTCGCCGGGCCCAGAGCCGGGGGCCCAGCCACGGCGATGCCCGCCCGGCGCCCGAATCGACGGCCTGACCCCGTCGCCGGCGTGGCAAGTTACATCCATGTAAGTCGATTCCTCGACACACCGCGTCACCTGCGCGAAGGCGCCCGATGGGGCTCTTACCGTGGTTCTCGTGTCGCCCAGCAGCCTGATCTTCGTCGCCGTCGTAGCCATCTGGGCGATCTATCTGGTCGTCCATGTCGCCCGCCGCCGTGAGCACCTCGCGACGGCCCGCACCGTCGACCGGTTCAGCAGCCAGATGCGCGTGCTGCAACGGCGCGCGGTGCGGCTCGATCCGCCGGCCCCCTCCTCGGTGCGGGTCTCCTCGACGGGCCGCGCGCGCCCTCGGCCGCTCATCGCGCAGGCCAGCCCGGAGCAGGTCTTCCTCGGCAACTCGGCCCCGGGGGCCGCTCCGCTCATCTCCACGCTGTCGCACGACGGGTCGGCGACCGCGCCTGAGGTGCCCGACTTCTTCGTCGACGAGCCGGGTCGCCGGGGTCGCGGCCTGCGCCTGCCGGCGCGCCGCCCCGGGAGCCGTCCCGCGCGCCTCGTGCGGGCCGCCGCTCTGCTGCTTGCGTTGTTGAGCCTCGTGGTCGTGAGTGTCGCGGCCGGCCTGTCGGCTCTGCCCTGGTGGGCCGTCGCGGCGCCGGTTGCGATGCTGATCGGCGTGCTGGCTTGGCTGCGTGCCGCCGCCCGGGCGTTGCGAGCACAGC
>NZ_BAHD01000112.1 GCF_000298215.1 Kineosphaera limosa NBRC 100340
GAGTCGTCGTGCGGAAGAAACGCCGTCGACACATGAGGGGCTTAACTTGTGGGCGCATGACCACTGCATCGGATAGTCCGTTACGCAAGAAGAGCGTCGAAACCGTCCTCCATCAGAATGATCCGGTCGGCGGCGCGGCACCCACGGGGTTGGCTAAACGCCTCACCGCCAAAGATCTTGTCGCGTTCGGTATCGGCATGATCATCGGTACCGGCATCTTCACGCTCACGGGCGTGCAGGCTAAGGACAATGCCGGCCCGGCGGTGGCGATCTCCTTTCTCATCGCCGGAGTCATCGCCTTGTTGGCGGCGCTCTGCTACGCCGAACTCGCGGCGGCCGTACCGACGGCCGGCAGCGCGTACACGTACGCCTACACGACGATCGGTGAGATCTTCGCCTGGATCATCGCGTGGGACCTCGTGCTCGAGTTCGCCCTCGGTGCCGCCGTCGTGGCCCGCGGGTGGTCGGGCTACCTGCAGTCAGCCCTCGGGTTGCCGACGCAGTTTTTCGGGGAGGACTCGGTCGTCAACCTCGGGGCTGTCTTCATCGCCCTCGTGCTTGGTTTCGTCGCGCTGCGCGGCATTTCCGAATCCCGCTGGCTGACGAACGTGCTGGTCGTCATCAAAGTGTCGGTGTGCCTGTTCATCGTCCTCGTCGGCGCGTTCTTCGTGAATGCCGCCAACTGGAGTCCGTTCGTGCCGCCCTCGGAGCCAGCGGCCACTGAGGCGGTCGGCACCTTGCAGACCCCGCTGTGGCAAGTGGTCAGCGGGGTCGACCCCAGCGTCTTCGGCGTCTCGGGAGTGCTTGCCGCTGCCGCGGTGGTCTTCTTCGCCTACTCCGGTTTCGAGGTCGTCGCCAACCTCGGCGAGGAGACGAAGAACCCGGGTCGCGACATGCCACGCGGGCTGATCGGCTCGCTCGTCATCTGCACAGCGCTCTACTTGGCGGTGTGCCTGGTGATCACGGGAATGGTGCACTACACGCAGATCTCGGAGGGCGCGCCGCTATCCGATGCCTTCGCGCAGGTCGGTCTCGGGTGGGCAGGGGTACTTATCGGTATCGCTGCGGTGTGCGGCCTCAGCTCGGTGATTCTCGTGGATATCGTCGGAATGGGCCGGATCGGCTTCGCTCTCTCGCGCGACGGCCTGCTGCCCCCGGCCGTGGGACGGGTGCACCCGCAATGGCGCACGCCGGTCGGCGTCACCGTCGGCACAACCCTGTTCGTCGCGGTGCTGGCCGCGTTCGTGCCGTTGGGGGCTCTGGCCGAAATGGTGAGCATCGGCACGCTCTTTGCCTTTTTCGTGGTGTCGGTCGCGGTTATCGTGCTGCGACGCACCAACCCGGAAATGAAGCGCCCGTTTCGGGTGCCCTTCTCGCCGTGGCTACCGGCCCTGTCGGCGGTCGCCTGCCTGGCCATGATGGCGAGTCTGGCCACCGAGACATGGGTGCGATTCGTCGTCTGGCTGCTCATCGGCCTGGCCATCTACTTCGGCTACGGCAAGCGCCACTCGAAGCTGGCCACCGGCGAGCGGAAGCTCGCGCTGCCGGTGCCGCCGCAGACGTAGTCCCTGGAGGTCCCGGCCGCAAGAGGGCCCGCGTGGTGTCAGGAGACGCCCGTCGGCTGGGACGGTTCAGGCCGGTGGCGTCATCTCGGCGTGCACGCCCAGGAGGCGGATCGGCCGGTCGGGCTCGATGCGGTCGTCTGCGAGGGCGAGCGCCGCGGCGACGATGGCTTCGCGGTCGGAGGTTGCCGCCGGCAGCTTGCGGGAGCGGGTGACGGTGAAGAACGGCGCGTAGCGGATCTTCAGCCGCAGCCGCATCGCCGGGCGACCCTGCGCCGTGATGTCGTCGACGACCTGGTCGGCCAGTTCGGCGACCGCTGCGAGGATCTGGTCGCGGGTCGTCAGGTCTTGCTGGAAGGTCGTTTCGTGCCCGTGCCCGCGCGGCACCCAGGGCGTCGGATCGACGCTCACCCGCCCCTGGCCGCGGCCCAGGTCGCCGTACCAGGGGCCCATCCGCGGCCCGAACTCCCCGGTCAGCGTCTCGGCGGGCGCGCTCGCGAGCTGCTCGACCGTCTCGATGCCGAGCGCCGCCAGGCGTCCTGACACCTTCGACCCGACGCCCCACAGCGCGCGCGTCGGCCTCGGCCCCATCACCTCCAGCCAGTTCGCCGCCGTCAGCTCGAAGACGCCGCGCGGCTTTCCGAAGTCCGTCGCGTTCTTGGCGCGCACCGTGGTGTCGCCGATGCCGATGGAGCAGTGCAGTTGCGTCGCCGCCAGCACCGCGGCCTGCACCCGCCGGGCGAAGCCCACCGGATCGTCGGTGCGGACCCCGAGAAAGGCCTCGTCCCAACCGAGCACCTCGACGACCGCCAGCTCCCGCAGGGTGGCCATCACCTGATCCGACGCCGCGAGGTAGACCGGCGCGTCGACCGGCAGCAGCACCGCCTCCGGGCATTTGCGGGCGGCGATCCGCAGCGGCATCCCGGACCGAACCCCGAACTCGCGAGCCTCGTACGACGCCGTCGAGACGACGGCGCGCTGTGTCGGATCGCCCTGCCCACCGACGATCACCGGCAGCCCCGCTAGCTCGGGCCGGCGCAGCACCTCCACCGCGGCGATGAACTGATCGAGGTCGAAGTGCAGCACCCAGTCGGCGACCTTTGCAGAGCCCCGGCTGATCACGTCCACCCTCGCAGTGTCCCAGCGGCGCGCCGTCTCCACCCGCCCTCTGCCGCTAGGCCCAGCGGGCAGCATGTTGCGCGCCGCGCCTAATGGCGGCGCCCGCCGGCGGGAGGGCGGGTGTCAGTCGGGGGCGTCGAGCAACGGGCGGATGCGGTACGGGATGACCTCGCGCAGAAAGACGCTCGTCGAGGTGCGCAGGATGCCGGGGCAGAGGCGGATCTCCTCGCTGACGCGGTAGAGGTCGACGGGGTCGCGGGCGACGACGCGGCACAGCAGGTCGGTGTTGCCGGCGGGCGCGAAACACTCGAGCACCTCGGGGATGCGCCGCACCCCGGCCATCGCCTCTTCCAGTTGGTGCTGGTCGAGTTCGGCGGAGACGGTGGCGGCCAGACCGCGGCCCAGGGCGGCCGGGGGTATGCGGGTGCTCTCCATCCGCAGGAAGCCCTCGGTGCGGTAGCGGTCGAGGCGGCTTTGGATGGTGCCGCGGGCCAAGCCGGTTCGCTGGGCCAGCAGCAGAATCGTCATCCGCGGGTCGTCGTCGAGTGCCGCCATGATGCGGCGATCGGTGGCGTCGAGTCGGTACATGCGCGCTCCCAAGCCTCGTGCTGATCAATTTCGCCACCCCTACCGGTGCGATTTTGATCGATCTGATCAATGTAGGGGATGCCGGTTGTTCATCTGGGCGGCCTTGGTCTTTCATGGTGATCAGCAGACGAGGACGGGCCAACCGGCCACTCTTTCGTCCGCGGCCGCCGGGGTAGGCCCACCACTGCCATCCCGGGCAGGATTCGCGCCATCGCGCGAGACTCTGCGGGTCGCACGACGTTCGGGCGCCACCCACGCGCAACGGACGACACGCGAGGCGCCGACCAGCGGCATTGCTGGCGGCGCCTCGCGTGCGCCCGGCCCACCCACGCGCCCAGACGTGGGCCGAAACCCGGCTCACCCGGCGCACCGAGGGGTGCTTTGGCCCCAGGCTTTGGCACCATGGAGCGGTGACCCTGCCCTTGCCGGTGCTCTCCGGCCTGCCCCTGGAGTGGCTCGTGCGCGTGCCGTCGCGCGAGGACGTGCCGGGGGTGGTCGCGCTGCTGCGGGCGCAGCGACAGGCCTTGGGCATGTCGGGCGCGGTCGACGGGCAGGCCGTCGAGGCGGCGCTCATCGGCCGCGGCTCCTGGACCCGCCGGCAACTCGTGGCGTTCGACCCACAGGGAACGCTGGCGGCGTGGGTGTGCGTGCACGACCGGGCGGCCGGCCGCACGAACGTCGAATTCGCGGTGCACCCGACGGCTCCGGCTCCGGACGCGATCGGCGACTCGGTGCGCGATGTCGTGGCCTCCGCGCTGCTGCGCTGGGTCGACCGGGTCGCGCAAGACGTCATCGGTGAACGCGGCCTGACCCGCACCCGCCTCGACGCCACCGCCTACGCTCTGGACGATCGCGCTCAGCTCTGGTTGACGCGCGCCGGCTACCGGCTGGCGCGCACCTGGAGCCAGATGACCCGCCCCGTCGAAAGCACCGAGACGGACGCTGCCGAACTCGCGTTGCAGCCAGGTGTGCGGGTGCGCACCGTCGGCCTGCACCCCGACGGGATGCCGGTCGCCGACGACCTACGGACGGTGCACCACCTGCTGGAGGAGTCGTTCGTCGACCACTTCAACTCCTACCGCGAGAGCCTGGCGGAGTTCCTGCAGCGCCAGCGCGAGGGGCCCGGGCACACGTGGGAGCACTGGTGGCTGGCCGAGGTTCTCCTCGACGACGAGTGGCAGCCCGGCGGCGCGCTCATCGGCTCGGTGCTGCCCGAGGACGCGGACGGCTTCGAGGGCAGCTACGTGGAGTACCTCGGCGTCGACCAGCGCGCTCGCGGCCGCGGGGTGGCGCGGGCGCTGTTGGCCACGATCATCGCCGACGCGGCCGCGCGCGGCCGCGACCGCGTCGGCCTGGAGGTTGATGCGCAGAGCCCGACCCGCGCCGACGCCTTGTACGCGGCCATGGGCTGGCGCACCGACTACGAGACCCAGTCCTGGCACCGGGACCTGGAGCTGCAGTAGGCCGCGATCACACCGGCGGGCTCGGCTCAGACGTCTGCAGCCTTGCGGCTCTTGAGCTTCTGCCGCAGCGTCAGGCCGATGACCAGCAGCAGCGCCAGGTAGATGGTGATCGGGATCGGTCCGGAGACCAGGATCGAGTAGTCGCCATCGGAGGCGAGCAGCCCGTCGCGAAGACTGGTCTCAGCCAGCGGACCCAGCACCATCCCGATCATCAGCGGCGCCAGCGGCATGCCGTGGCGGCGCATGACGAAGCCGACGAGCGCGATGCCCAGCAGCAACCACAGGTCGAACGTCGAACTGGAGGTCGCGTACACACCCAGGCCGCAGAACAAGGTGATGCCCGCGTACAGATAGGGGGCCGGGATGAGGAGCAGCTTGGCCCAGTACTGCGCGAACGGCAGGTTGATGATGAGCAGCACGACCATCGCCAGGAAGAAGCTGGCCAGCAGCGCCCACACGAGGTCGGGGCGACGCTCGAAGAGCAGCGGACCGGGCTGCATCCCGTACTGCTGAAAGGCTGCGAGCATGATCGCCGCGGTCGCCGAGATCGGCAGACCGAGGGAGAGCAGCGCGCCCATCGCCATGCCGGTCGTCGCGTTGCCCGCCGCCTCCGGCGCGGCCAGACCCTTGATCGCGCCCTTGCCGAACTGCGGATCGGGGCGACGCCGGTCGAGACGACGCTCCACGTCGTAGGCCAGGAACGTCGGGATCTCCGAGCCGCCCGCCGGGATGACGCCGAACGGCAGGCCGATGCCGGTGCCGCGCAACCACGCGGGCAGCGCCTCCTTGAACTCGGCCAGCGACAGGTACGGTCGCCCGCCCTTGCCGATCCCCTCCGGCTTGGGGTCGCGCCGGATGCGCGCCGCTACGTTGAAGACCTCGCCGAGCGCGAGCACCGCGACGGTCACGGTGACCAGCGAGATGCCGTCGAACATCTCCGGCACCCCGAACGTGAACCGCTCGCTGCCCGAGATGGAGTCGATACCGACCGTGGCCAGCCCGATGCCGATGACCAGCGCCGACAGGCCCTTGATGGCCGAGTCGGAGACGACCGAGGAGGTCGCGACGAAGGCGAACAGCGCCAGGGCGAAGAACTCGGCGGGGCCGAAGTTCGCGGAGAAGTCCGCGAGTTTGGGGGCGAGGAAGACGACGATGATCGAGGCGATCATGCCGCCGACGAACGCGCCGATCGCAGCCGTGGCCAAGGCTTGCGGCGCCCGCCCGGCTTTGGCCATCTTGTGGCCCTCGAAGGTCGAGGCGATGGCGGACGCCTGACCGGGGGTGTTCATGAGGATCGCCATCGTGGAGTCACCGAACATGCCGCCGAAGTAGACGCCGGCGAACATGATGAACGCCGCCGTCGGGTCGAGCGCGAAGGTCATGGGCAGCAGCAGCGCGACCGCCATCGAGGAGCCGAGGCCAGGCAACACGCCGACCGCGGTGCCCAGGAAGCAGCCGACGAGCACCCACACCAGATTCATCGGGTCGAAGACGCCCGCGAACCCGCTCATCAGGTTGGTCAACGAATCCATGTCAGATCCCTCCGAGCAGGCCCGAAGGCAGGTTGAGGCCGAGGCCGACATCGAAGGCGAGGTACACGACGCTGGACAGTACGAGGGCCAGGCTCGCGTCGAACAAGGGGCTGCGGCTGCCCATGCCGCGAGCGACGAACCCGAACAGCAACGCTCCGGCCAGGATCCAGCCGAGGAACTCCAGGGTCGCCGCGAACAGGATGAAGCCGCCGACGGTCCAGGCGACGCTCGGCCAGTCGCTGAAGGTGGGATAGCTGGCGCCGTCCCACTCCGGCGCCACCGGCTCGGGGGTGCGCAGGTAGTGCAGCAACAACAGCACGGCCAGCACGTAGCCGGCGGCGGCGACGAGACCGGGGAAGAACCTCGGCCCGGGGAAGTCGGTGCCCTCGGGCACGTGCAGTTGCAGCAGGCCTACCGTCAGGTAGGTGCTGAAGGCGAACATCAGGAGCGGCAGCAGCAGGCCGCTGCGGCCGTGCCAGAAGGAGAAGGCCTTCACCGACTGGGTGGCCGAGCCCTGCGTCTCACTCATTGCTTCATCCTTTGCACGAGCTGGCCGATCTCGGTCTCCTGCTCGGTGAACCACTGTTGGAATTCCGGGCCCTCGAGAAACACATTCGTCCACTGGTTACGGGTGATGGCGTCCTGCCATTCCGGCGTTGCCGCCGCCTGGCGCACAATGTCGGCGAGCGTGGCGAACTCGGCGTCGGTGATGCCCGGCGGGGCGACGACGGCGCGCCAGTTGGCCAGCGTGACGTCGTAGCCGAGCTCGGTCAGGGTCGGGATGTCGCTCTCGGCGAACCGCTGCGGTGAGGCCAGCCCGAGGGCGCGTAGGCGTCCGCCTTCGATCTGGTCGGAGACGTCCTTGAAGCCGGAGGTCGCGGCGACGCCCGTGCGCGTGATGAGCGCCTGGGTGACCTCGCCGCCGCCGGACTTGGGGATCACCGTCATAGCCTGGGTGTCGACCCCTGCGGCGGTGGCCAGCTGCGTCAGCACGAGTTGGTCGAAGGTGCCGCCGACGATCCACGGGGTGCCGCTGGGGTTGGCCTTCCAGGCCTGCACCAGGTCGTCCAGGGTCTGGTAGGGGGAGTCGTTGGGCACGACGATGACGTTGTACTCCTCGACGACGCGGGCGATGGGGCGCACGGCGGAGTGATCGACCGCGGCGTCGAGCAGTTCGACGCTGCCGACCAGACCGGAGCCCGTGACCATGAGCACGTTGGCCTGGCCGCTCATCGTCGACAGCTTGCCGAGTCCGATCGTGCCGCCGGCACCCGGGATGTTGACCACCTGGGAGTTGTTGGTGATGCCGTTGGTGCGCATCGCCTGCTGCAGCTCACGCATGAACGTGTCCCAGCCGCCGCCGGCACCGGCCGGGGCGATGAGGGTGACGCTCGCGCGGGCGTCGCGGCCGACCCCCGCGGAGGCGAACGAGAAGTAGGTCGCGGTCGCCACGATGATCGTGCCGATGACCGCGTAGATCGCCATCGCCATCGGGTGCCGTCGGCCATGCCCCGGCTGCGGTGCCGGGGCCGACTGGTATGTCACGAGATTCCCTTTCGACTGGCCGCCAGCGAGTTGGGTGAACCGTGGCGTTGAAGGGACGATAAAGGGTGAATGTCGTGTCGGGGGACCTTCGGCCGTCGCGATCCGGTCTCGATTCATTAGCCTGGTGTGCGTTCCCCGTCGCCCGACCCGCGGAGGTCACCATGACCGTCATCCTCGCCCGAACCGCCACCGCCGAAGGAGAGGCCGCGCGCAATGCCGCCCTCGACGAGGCGCGTCGCCGTGGGGAGGATCTGCTCATCTTCAACATGAACGGCGAGCAACTCGACCCCGAGGGCGACGAGCTCGACGGGGTGTCCGTCACCTTCCGCACCCCCGATGCCCGCAGCCGCGACGCTGTGGGTGACCTGCTCGACGTGGCCCAGGCCACCTCGGCGTCTGCCATCGTCATCGGCATCCGGCACCGCAGCCCGGTGGGCAAGCTGCTGCTCGGCTCGGCCGCCCAGCAGATCCTGCTGGAGGCGACCGTGCCCGTGATCGCTGTCAAGGCTCCGCAGGGCTGAATTCGAGGGCTGAGATCACTCGGCGCCGGTTGAGCTGAGGCGTCGCGACCCGTGCCGACCTGGGGAATCGTCCCGGGTCGGCATTGTGGTGTTCGTCTCCAAGGGAACAAAAACGATTCGACTCGGGTTTGCTGCTGTCGATACCGTGACTGGCGCGCTCGGCAACGACGCGCGCTCGCCCGGGGTGCCACCGCGCTCCGCGCTCATCTCTTGGAACAGGACTTCACCCATGTCTGCCGCCACGGCCTCGTCGACAACCGCTGCGACGTCCTCCTCTGTCTCCCAAGAGCAGGAGCAGCGCCGCAACCGCACGATCCTGCGGGTGCTGACCGTTGCCGCATTCGTCGTGATCCTCAACGAGACGATCATGACGAACGCCATTCCGGTGCTCATGGGCGTGCTGAATATCGACGCGCGCGCCGCCCAGTGGTTGTCGGCGGGCTTCATGCTGACGATGGCGATCGTCATCCCGACGACCGGTTGGCTGCTGCAGCGCATCGGGCGCCGCGCCGCCTTCCTCACGGCGATGAGCTCGTTCACGGTCGGCACGCTCGTCTGTGCTGTGGCGCCGACGTTCGAGGTGCTGCTGTTGGGGCGCGTCGTGCAGGCGTGCGGCACGGCGATCATGTTGCCGCTGCTGATGTCGACGGTGCTGGCGCTGGTGCCGCGCCGCGACCGCGGCCGGGTCATGGGCAATGTGTCGTTGGCGATCTCGGTTGCGCCGGCGTTGGGCCCGGCGCTGTCGGGGCTGGTGCTGGCCGTGGCGTCGTGGCGGTGGCTGTTCGGCGTCGTGTTGCCGATCGCGATCTTCGTGGGGGTGCTCGGATTCCGACTGCTGACCAAGGACTCGCAGGAGGAGCGGGCAGGCTCGCTCGACCTCATCAGCGTGGTTCTCACGGTGCTCGGCTTCGGCGGCCTGGTGTACGGCCTGAGCCAGCTGGGCGGGGAGGCGCACGCCGTGCTGCCGCCGGTCGGATGCTTGGCCGTCGGGGTTGTCGCGCTGGTGCTGTTCGCGTGGCGTCAGGTCGTGCTGGTGCGCGGCTCGGGGACGCCGCTGCTGGATCTGCGGGTGTTGCGTAATCGCGGATACGTGGTGGCGGTGACTGTCATGGCGTTGTGCTTCATGGCGCTGATGGGTGCGGTCATCGTGTTGCCGATCTTCTTGCAGCAGGTGCTGGGTTTGTCGACGCTGCAGGCCGGTTTGCTGCTGATGCCGGGTGCGCTGCTCATGGGTTTGCTCGGCCCGCGGGTGGGCCGGCTGTACGACCGGGTCGGCGCGCGGGTGCTGGTGCTACCGGGCACGGTGGTGCTGGTCGCGGCGCTGGGGCTCATGGCGTGGAGCACGAGTTGGGCCGGTTGGCCGGTGTTCTTGGCGTTGCACGTCGTGGTGTCGGTGGCGTTGGCGTTCGTTTTCACGCCGATCTTCACGACCGGCCTGGGCAGCCTGCCCTCGAACCTGTACGAGCACGGCAGCGCGCTGCTGGGCACCTTGCAGCAGGTGGCCGCGGGTGCTGGCACGGCGCTCGTCGTCACGGTCATGGCCACTCGGGCTGCTGGCCTGAGCGCCGCGGGCGCGGCGCCGCACGCCGCGCAGGCCGGTGGAGTCGGTTTCGGCATCGGCGTCGCCGCCATTCTGGCGATCGGCGCCATCGTCGGCGCGGTCTTCCTCTCCCGCGAGCGTCCCGCCGCCAGCGACATCGTCGCCCACTGAGTTCGTCGCCCACTGAGTTCGTCGCTCACCGAGTTCGTCGCTCAGCGAGTTCGTCGCTCACTGAGCACGACCGATCGCCCGGTACTGCGGGTAGGCGCCCGAGGCTGCATGCCTTGGGCGCCTACGCGTGCTTGGTGGCAACAGTGAATTGGTCGTTGGGCAGGCCTTTGCGTTCGGGGATCAGTGCCGCTTCTGACGCTTGGCTCCCGCAGCTACTCGCCGGATCGCCGCCACTCTCGGCTTCCCCGTGCGGGCTCCCGCCACCGCTGGTGCTTTCAGCGGGTCGGCTGCTTTC
>NZ_BAHD01000111.1 GCF_000298215.1 Kineosphaera limosa NBRC 100340
TTCACTGATTCTTCGCCCCGCTCTTTTTGTTTGGGCCAGACTGTGCCCATGACGACCAACGACGACCCGGTGCTCGTTCAGCGCGACGGCGGGGTGCTGCGGATCACGATCAATCGGCCCGAGGCGCTCAACGCGTGCACGACGTCGATGTTGCGCACCATCGAGGGCGCCCTCAACGCTCACGACCGCGACCCGCAGGTGCGGGTGGCGGTGCTCACGGGAGCCGGCCGGGGTTTCTGCTCCGGAGCCGACATCGGCGGCAAGGACGGCGATCTGCCCACGGTCGACACGCTCGACGCGGCCAACGCTGCGATTGCCGCGATCCGCCGCTTCCCCCGGCCGGTGCTCGCCCTGACCCGCGGACCTGTCGCCGGCGTCGGGGTCTCGTTGGCGATCGCGTGCGACCTGGTGCTGGCGGGAGAGGACGCATTCTTCCTCCTGGCCTTCTCCAAGATCGGGCTCATGCCGGACGGGGGAGCGACCGCTCTGGTGGCCGCGTCGATCGGGCGGGCCCGCGCCATGCGGATGGCGCTGCTCGCCGAGAAGGTCACTGCCACACAGGCGCACGAGTGGGGGCTCATCAGCCACGTGGTGCCTGTCACCGACTACGAGCAGGCAGCCGCGGACCTGGTCGAAGCTCTGGCCGCCGGCCCGTCCCTGGGTTACCGGGCCGCCAAGGATGCCATCAACGACGCCACGCTCACCGAGCTCGAGAACGCCTGGCGCCGCGAACGCCAAGGCCAAGGCGACCTCCTGCTGACCGCCGACTTCGCCGAGGGGCAGGCCGCCTTCCAACACCGCCGCCCCCCCACCTTCACCGGCAGCTGACGGTAGCGGTCCGGGTGCACGGCCAACTGACGTACCGGGCTGGCCGCGGTCAGGTCAGGGCGTGCCAGGGGACAGCGAGGTCGGCGAGCAGGGTGCGCAGGAGCGGGAGGCTCACGCCGACCACGTTGTGGAAGTCGCCCTCGATGCTCTCGACGTACGGGCCGCCGAGACCGTCGACGGTGAACGCGCCGGCCACCCGCAGGGGCTCGCCCGTGTCGACGTAGGCGTCGATCTCCGCATCGGTGAGGTTCGCGAACCGCACCAACGTCGAGCCGACCGAACCGAGCGTCGCGCCGCTGCCCCCGCAGTCGCGGGCCCGCACGTCGACGAGCCAATGACCGGTGTGCAGCACTCCTGTGCTGCCGCGCATTAGGGCCCAGCGCTGCCGCGCGACCTCCGGGGATTCCGGCTTGCCGTAGGCCTGCCCGTCGAGCTCCAGCACCGAGTCGCAGCCGAGCACCACATCGGGCTCGGTCGAGGCGTCGGCGCGACCGCCGGTGCGCAACTCGGCGGCGACGGCCTCGGCCTTGGCGCGGGCCAGCAGCAAGGCGATCTCGGCGGGCTCCAACGGGCCGAAGTGATGCTGGGCCTCCGCGAGGACGGCGTCCTCGTCGACACCGCTGACCCGCACCAGCGGCGAGACACCCGCGGACCGCAACGTCGCGAGCCGCGCAGGGGAGGCCGACGCCAACAGCAACTGCACCGTCGTCGCTGCCTCCGAGCCGGGCATCAGGTCGATCACGGTGCCTGCGGGGTGAGGACGGCCCGCCGCAGGGTGTCGAGCCCGACGCCGCCCATCGCGAGGGCGCGCTCGTGAAAAGCCCGCAGGTCGAAGTCGGCGCCCTCACGGGCCCGCACCTGCTCGCGCAGGTCGAGCCACAGGCGTTCACCGATCTTGTAGGACGGTGCCTGCCCCGGCCAACCGAGGTAACGGTCCAGCTCGAACCGGGCCATCGGCTCCGGGATGAGGGCGGACGCGCGCAGTAGCGCCCACGCCTTGTCGTAGGTCCACGCGCCGCCGCCGACCGCCTCCGGAGCCTCGAAGCCGCAGTGCACGCCGATGTCGATGACGACCCGCGCCGCCCGCAGCGACGCCGCGTCGAGCATGCCGAGTCGGTTGCCCGGGTCGGCGAGGTATCCGAGCTCGTCCATGAGCCGCTCGGCGTACAGCGCCCACCCCTCGCCGTGCCCCGACGTCCACGACAGCATCCGCCGCCAGCGGTTGAGCTGCGCGGAGTTCACGACGGCCTGCCCGATCTGCAGGTGATGCCCGGGCACGCCCTCGTGGTAGACGGTCGTTTGCTCCTGCCATGTGGAGAACGTCGTGACCCCGGGCGGCACCGACCACCACATCGCGCCCGGGCGCCGCAGGTCGTCCGACGGGCTCGTGTAGTAGATGCCGCCGGTCTGCGTCGGCGCGATGCGAGCCTCGATGCGCCGCAACGGATCCGGGATGTCGAAGTGTGCCCCGGCGAGGGCGTCGACGGCCGTGTCGGCCTGCTCCTGCATCCAGGCGCGCAGCGCGTCGGTGCCGTGCAGCTGATACCGAGGGTCGTCGTCCAGGGCCTGTGCGGCGGCCGCGACGATGTCGGGGTCGGAGGCCGAGCCGCCGGTGATCGAGGCGGCCAGGGCGGCCATCTGCGCCCGGATGTCGGCAAGCTCGGCGACCCCCCAGGCATAGGTCTCCGCGAGGTCGACCTCCGCGCCGAGGAAGAACCGCGAGTGCAGCCCGTACGCCTCGCGCCCGCAGGCGTCGTCCTCCGAGGCGATCGGGGCGAGGTCGTCGCTGAGTCGGCGCGCGGTGTCGCCGTAGCCGACGCGGGCTGCCGCCGCAGCCGCCTCCAGGTCGGCGAGCACCGACGCCGGCAGCGGGTCTCCCTCGCCCAGCCGCGCCCGACCCGGCAGTTGAGCGAAAAAGCCCGTCTGGGAGGCGAATCCCTGCGCCTGTTCGATGCACGCCAGCACCTGGCGGCGGGCCGCGACCCGGCCCTTGCCGCCTCCCGCGCCGTCGCGGGCATACAGCAGCGAGGCGTGCCACTGCTCGAGCGCCAGCGGAATTGCGGACATCCGCTGCGCGAGCGTCGCCCAGTCGTCGGCGGTGTCGGTCGGCATGAGGTCGAGCACGTCGCGCACCGCCTGCATCGGCGATGCGAGCACGTTGAGCTCGGCGTGGGGGATGCCGGCGTCGAACTGCTCCAGGCCGACCCCGATCCGCTCCCGCATCGCCTCCAGGGTCACCGCGTCGGTGGCGTCGACGGCCGTCAACGCCTCGAGGCCTCGCAGCGTGCGACGGTCCAGGTCGGTGCGCTCGGCGATGCCGTCGGGGGAGAGGTCGTCGAGGCGGCTCTCGTCGCCCGGCAATCCCACGGCGGTGGCCAGCAGCGGCCGTAGCGCCACGACCGCGTCGACGTACGCATCCGCGGCCTTGTC
The DNA here is from genome assembly GCF_000298215.1 of Kineosphaera limosa NBRC 100340. Classification (GTDB taxonomy): domain Bacteria; phylum Actinomycetota; class Actinomycetes; order Actinomycetales; family Dermatophilaceae; genus Kineosphaera; species Kineosphaera limosa. The sequence continues at coordinate 3,259 of NZ_BAHD01000111.1, forward strand.
GATGGCCGTCCACTCGCGCTGCCCACTGACCTGACCAGGGTGCCCGCCCTCGGGCGTCGTCGCCGTCAACGGCCGCCCCAACCGTGCCCGCGCATCATCCGCGGCCTGAGTACCTGCCAGCGGCTACCCCAGCCGCGGCGCTTCGCGGCCGGCTCCGGCTCGGGCTCCCCGCCCCACGCCAGGGCGGCGACGACCACACTCAGCGCCGCGACCTCCTCCGGGCTCGGGTCGCCCCGCTCGACCCGGAACAACACCTGCAGCGGCTGCTCCGCTGGCGCCTCGGCGCTCTCACTCGTCTGGCTCACGGTGGCGTTCACGGCGGCGCTCACAGCGGGATGTTCCCGTGCTTGCGGGTCGGCATGTCGGCTTGTTTGTGCCGCAACGCCCGCAGGGCCTTCACGACGTGCCCGCGGGTCTGGCGGGGCCGGATGACCGCGTCGATGTACCCGCGCTCGGCCGCCATGTAGGGGTTGGCCAGCGTCAGCTCGTACTCGTCGATGAACCGGGCTCGCACCGCGTCGACGTCCTCACCGGCATCCAGGGCCGCTTGAATCTGCTTGCGGTACAGGATGTTCACGGCGCCTTGGGCGCCCATGACGGCGATCTGCGCGCTCGGCCACGCCAGGTTGATATCGGCACCCAGGTGCTTGGAGCCCATGACGTCGTACGCGCCGCCGTACGCCTTGCGCAGGATGACGGTGATGAGCGGCACCGTCGCCTCCGCGTACGCGTAGATGAGCTTGGCGCCGCGGCGGATGATGCCGTCCCACTCCTGATCGGTGCCCGGCAGGAAGCCCGGCACGTCGACGAACGTCAACACGGGAATGGAGAACGAGTCGCAGGTCCGCACGAACCGCGCCGCTTTCTCCGAGGCGTCGATGTCCAGAGTGCCCGCGAGCTGGCTCGGGTTGTTCGCGACGATCCCGACGCTGTGCCCTTCGACCCGCCCGAAACCGGTGACCATGTTCGGCGCAAAAAGGCCGTGCACCTCCGTGAAGATGCCGTCGTCGAGCACCGTGGAAATGACCTCGTGCACGTCGTACGGGGTGTTCGTCGAGTCGGGGATGAACGTGTCGAGCGCCTCGTCCTCCGGGCGCAACTCGAGCAGCTCGTCGCCCTCGGACTCGAACACCGGCGAGGAGTCGAGGTTGTTGGCCGGCAAGTACGAGAGCAGGTCTTTGACGTACTCGATCGCGTCGTCCTCGTCGTGCGCCAAGTAATGCGCCACACCCGACTTGGAGTTGTGCGTGCGGGCGCCCCCGAGGTGCTCGAAGTCGACATCTTCACCGGTCACGGTCTTGATGACGTCGGGGCCGGTGATGAACATGTGCGAGGTGCGGTCGACCATGACGACGAAGTCAGTGATCGCCGGCGAATACACGGCGCCGCCGGCACACGGGCCCATGATGAGGCTGATCTGCGGAATGACACCGCTGGCCCGCACATTGCGGCGGAAGATCTCGCCGTACATGCCGAGGGAGACCACGCCCTCTTGAATGCGGGCGCCACCGGAGTCGTTGATGCCGACCACCGGGCAGCCCATCTTCATCGCCAGGTCCATGACCTTGATGATCTTCTCGCCGAAGACCTCACCGAGGGAGCCGCCGAAGACCGTGAAGTCCTGCGCGAACACGCACACCGTGCGGCCGTCGACCGTGCCGTACCCGGTGATGACCCCGTCTCCGTACGGGCGGTTGGTCTCCTGCCCGAAGTTGCGAGACCGGTGCCGGGCCAACTCATCGAGTTCGACGAAGCTCCCCTCGTCGAGCAGCAGCCCAACGCGCTCGCGGGCAGTTTTCTTGCCCTTCGCGTGCTGCTTCTCGACGGCGCGGGCCGAGCCGGCGTGGATCGCCTCGTCGGTCCGGTCCTGGAAGTCCGCCAGCTTGCCGGCCGTGGTGCGCAGGTCGATACCGGTATCGGTGGTGGTCACGGCGACGTCTGTCATGGCCGCCAGCCTAGCCTTGGGGCCGTGGTCGAGATGATGGACTTGGAAGAGCTCGTCCGGAGATTGCATCACCCGCGTGGTGCCTGGGCGCGAGTCGACGTACACGAGCAGGTCGATTCGACGAATACGCAGGCCGCGGGTGATCCGCAGCCGTGGCGGATCGTCGTGGCCGCCGAGCAGACCGCCGGGCGGGGCCGGCAAGGGCGGGCCTGGTCGTCGCCACCGGGCACGTCGGTGTCGCTGTCGATGGTCGTCCCCCTGCCGGCGCCGGGGGTCGACCTGGGCTGGGTGCCGCTGCTCACCGGCCTCGCCGTCGCGCGCGGGCTCGGGGGCCTGCTGGGGCGGCCGGAGGCGTTCGGGCTCAAGTGGCCCAACGACGTGCTCGTCGAGCCGCTGACGCCAGGATCGCCGGGCAAGGTCTGCGGGATCCTGTGCCAGGTCGTCGGCAGCGTCGTCGTCGTCGGGGTCGGCGTCAACGTCAGCGCCCCGCCCGACTCCCTGCCGTCCGCTTCACCGCCCGGCCAGTCGGGCACGTCCGGCCAGCCGCTCCCGCCTGGCCAGCCGCTCCCGCCCGGGCGGCCGGCTGCAGCTGCCGCCCCCTCACCGGGGGGCGACTCGGTCGCGGCACCACCGTCTCCGATACGGGCGGTGTCGTTGGCCGAGTGCGCCGCGTTCGTGCCCCGCCGCGAAGACGTCGTGGTGGCGGTGGCGCAGGCCTTCGCGCAGACCTACGCGCGGTTCGCCTCCGGCGCGGGAGCGTTGCCGCAACTGCGGGCCGAATACAGCGCCGCCTGCGTCTCTGTGGGTCGTGTTGTCGACATCTATCTGCCCAACGGTCGGCACACCGTCGGGACGGCCGAATCGGTCGACAGCGAGGGAAAACTCGTGGTTCGTGAGGCCGGCTCCGGGGAAATATATGCGTTCGCTGCTGGTGATGTATTTCACATTCGACCCCGAAACAGTGCATGATCGAGAGATGAGGAGTGGGGAGGGCGTGCGTTCTGGGGGGCCAGAGGCGCACCCGACACGAGAGCACGAACGACCGTCAGCGCTGCGGCGCCGTCGTAGCGCGCACCTGGGAGGCCGCATCGAAACCGCTCGGGGCGAGGTGCCCGACGAACTGTTCGACGAACCGACGGGAGTCGCATCACCGATGGCCGAGGTGAGAGTGAGTCACGAGTCCGACGAGGCGCTGTGCCAGCCGGAAGACGCGGCACCGGTCGTCGATGCTGCCGCCGACACCCCGGCCGACGCGGTGGAGGCCGCCGACGCTGTCGCGCGGCTGCTCGGGCCCGCCTGCCTGGACCGCACCGACATCGCCGCCAACACCGGCATCCCCCCCGAACGCACCCTGCGCTTCTGGCAGGCCCTCGGATTCGCCGCCGCGCCGACCGACACCGACGCGCGCTACACCCCCGCCGACGAGGCCGCGATCAAGCAGGTCATCGCGTACCTGGCCACCGGCGACATCGACGAGGAGATGGCGCTCGCGATGACCAGGGCCATCGCCCGCAGCGTCGGCCGACTCGCCTCCTGGCAGGCCTCGCTGGTCATGGAGGAGGCGGTGCGCAGCCAGGTCATGGCGGACGAGGAGCCCGACGCCGACAACCCGACCGACCAGGCCGCCGGCGACGCGACCTCCGAACCGGGGGGCGCCTTGCCGGGCAACCTGTCGGCGACGCTGGCGCGGGAGCGGGAGGCCGACGAGGCGCTGTGGAACCGGAAGGTCTCGCCGGAGCTCTCCCGGGCCGCGGGCGAGCGGCTGCTGGGGATGGTCGACGACATCGAACCGATGATCATCTACGCCTGGAAGCGCCACCTCGCCGCCACGATCGGACGGCTCATGACCAACGACGCGGAGAGCGAAGCGGACGGCGCGCAGCGGTCCGTCGGGTTCGCCGACATGGTCGGGTTCACGACGCTCGTGCGGCGCCTGTCCGAGCGGCAGTTGGCCCGGCTCGTGGGGCAGTTCGAGGTGCTCGCCTCCGAGATCGTCGCCTCGCACGGCGGGCAGATCGTCAAGATGCTCGGCGACGAGGTCGTCTACGTCGCCGACACCCCCGGCTGCGCCGCCGCGATCGCGCTCGACCTGCTCGAGGCGGTCGCGCAGGACGCCGCCATGCCCGACCTGCGCATCGGCATGGCCCACGGGCCCGTGCTCGCGCACCTGGGCGACGTGTTCGGCACCACCGTCAATCGGGCCAGTCGCCTGACGAACCTGGCCCAGCCCCATACGGTGGTCGTTGACGACAGCATGGCGTCGCACCTGCAGGGGGCGCCGGGTGTGGAGATGAGCCGGCTTCCGCCGCGCGCGCTGCGCGGTCTGGGGATGACGGTGGTCTGGCACCTGTGGCGGGCCCCGCAGGTCCAGCCCGGGTCCTGAGGTTCGCCGAGGCCTTCGAGAGTCTTCGAGAGCTTGGCGGGCGCAGGCCCGGGCGGCGGTGCCGCACCAGACTCCGGAAGGACCCGCCCGTGACCGAGCCGACCGAGGCCCAGCCGACCACGACCCAGCCGACCGACGCGGCCGCCGCGGCCGCCGCCGGCGCGAGCTCGGGGCGGGAGTTTGTGCGCCTGGTGCGGCACAGCGCGCCGGGCGTCGACGATGCCGGACGGGCCTATGTCGCCGAAATCGTGCTCGACCGGCCGCAGGCGATGAACGCGGTCTCGACCCAACTCGCGCGCGAACTCGGCGCTACGTGCGCCGACCTCGCTGCCGAGGCGCTGACGGGGGGCGTGCGGGCGGTCGTGCTGTCGACCAGCAACCCCAAGGCGTTCTGTGTGGGCGCCGACCTCAAGGAGCGCAAGACCTTCACCGACGCCGACCTCATGGCCCAGCGGCCCATCGCGCGCGCCGCGTACACCGGGGTGCTGACGCTGCCGGTGCCGGCGATCGCGGCCGTCGAGGGGTTCGCCCTCGGCGGAGGCTGCGAGTTGGCGCTGTCGTGCGACCTCATCGTCGCGGGTGACGCGGTGACGATCGGCTTGCCGGAGGTGTCCGTCGGCGTCATCCCCGGCGGTGGCGGCACCCAGCTGTTGACCCGTCGCGTGGGGTGGTCGCGTGCCGCGCGGGTGATCTTCACGGCCGCCCGTCTGCGCGCCCAGCAGGCGGCTGAGCTGGGGCTCATCGACGAGGTCGTGGCCGCGGGGTCGGCGCGGGAGCGGGCGCTGGACCTTGCTCACGGCATCGCTGCTCACTCACCGGTCGGCGTCCGCAACGCCAAGAAGGCCATGCGGCTGGGCTTCGACGTCGACCTGGCCGCCGGGCTGGAGATCGAGGACGGCTGCTGGCGCGCCACCGCCTTCTCCGGCGACCGCCACGAGGGAGTCGCCGCGTTCAACGAGAAGCGCACTCCCGACTGGCCCGGGGTCTAGGGTCGGCCGGGTTTCGCGCCTTACGAACCGCTGCGCCGCAGATGCGTGACACCTCACGGCGGGGTCGGCTGTGCGGATTCCGCACCTAGCCCTACGATGTCGCCATGGCGAGAGTGCTACTGGCGGAAGACGATTCCGCAATCTCTGAGCCTCTTGCGCGGGCGTTGCGGCGGGAGGGTTACGACGTCGTCGTGTGCGGCGACGGCTTGCAGGCATACGAGGCCGGGCGTTCCGGACCAGACCTGGTGGTGCTCGACTTGGGCCTGCCGCGCATGGACGGTCTCGAGGTCTGCCGCAAGCTGCGGGCCGACGGGCGCACCGCGCCGATCCTCATGCTCACCGCCAGGGCCGACGAGGTCGACACCGTCGTCGGCCTGGATGCCGGCGCCGACGACTACGTCACCAAGCCGTTTCGACTCGCGGAGCTGCTCGCGCGGGTGCGGGCTCTGCTGCGGCGCACCGGCCCCGGCGACGTGCCCGACAAGGACGTCGTGCGCATCGACCCGCAGGCGCGCCGCGCCTTCCTCGGCGAGGAAGAGATGCAGCTGACCGCCAAGGAGTTCGACCTGCTGCGGGTGTTGCTGCGCGAGCAGGGCAAGGTCGTCTCCCGCGAGCAGCTCATGCGCGAGGTGTGGGCCACCCACTGGTACGGCTCGACCAAAACCCTCGACATGCACGTCTCCGTGTTGCGCCGCAAGCTCGGAGAGGACGTCGCCCGGCCGCGGTTCATCACGACGGTGCGCGGGGTGGGCTTCCGGTTCGAACGCACCGATCAGGTCTGAGCCGTGCGCGCCGCTCTGCTGCGCTCGACACTGCTGGCCGTGGCGCTGTCGATCGCGGTGCTGCTGGTGCCTGTCGTGGTGCTGCTGGGGATGCGTGCGGTCGGTAGCGACCCGACCCTGGGCCAGGCGGAGATTGCGGTGCCGCTCGTGTTGGGGATGGTCGTGTTGCTCGGCCTGGGCGTGTGGGGGGTCGTGCGGGACCAATCCCGGCGCGTCGCCGACCCGCTCGCGCGGCTGGCCGAACAGGCCGAACGCCTCGGCGCCGGCGACACCCGGTTCACGCCGCCGACCAGCGGCATCGCCGAGATCGACGCCGTCTCCAACGAGCTGACCCGCAGCGGCCGCAAGCTGCTCAGCACGCTCAGCAGCGAACGCGAATTCGCCGCCGACGCCTCCCACCAGCTGCGCACCCCGCTGACCGCGCTGCTCATGCGGCTGGAGGAGATCACCATGCTGGACGACCTCGACGCGGTGCGGGAGGAGGCGACGATCGCCATCGAGCAGGTCGAGCGGCTCAACGACACCGTCGCCACGCTGCTCTCCCGCACGCGGCACACGACCCAGACGCCGCACGCGGTACGGGTCGACCGGGTGCTGGCCGAGCTGCAGCGGCTGTGGCAGCCGGCGTACGAGGCGGCGGCTCGCTCGATCCACGTGACCGGCGAGCGGGGAGTGTCGGTGGTGGCCACCGATGCGGCGCTCGCGCAGATCCTCGGCACGCTCATCGAGAACTCGCTGGCCCACGGGGAGGGGGCCTGCCGGGTCGACGTGCGGCACTCCGGAATCTCGGTGGTCATCGAGGTCAGCGACGACGGACCCGGCGTGCCGCCCGAGATGGCGCCGTTCGTGTTCGACCGCGGGCAGAGTTCCAAGAGCACCGGCCTGGGGTTGGGCCTGGCCCGCGACCTCGCCGAGGGCTACGGCGGCCGCCTGGAGCTCGTGCGCGTGCACCCCGTGCTCTTCGCCCTCTTCCTCTCCGGCGCCGACGAGGAGTAACCCGCGCGGGCCGCCCCTGCGGGCGCCGCCCCCCGCGGGCCCCGCCCCTCG
>NZ_BAHD01000110.1 GCF_000298215.1 Kineosphaera limosa NBRC 100340
GCGCGGTCGTCGGCTGCCGCCCCGCCGCGTCGGTGGCGCGTGCACGCTGGCGGGTGGCCGCGTGAGCCCGCGCCGACCGCTCGACCCGCGCTCGCGCGACCGGGTCGAGCTCGGCCGACGCGTCGAGGCTGGAGGTCGTGTCGAGGCTGCCGTCGGCGCGCACCTCTGGCGGCGTCGACAGGCCGACCGGGCGGTGCAGCGAGGAGATGCGCGGGTGGTGGGGCAGCTGCGCCGCGGTGAATCGGCTGCACGCGATCACGGTGTCGACGGCGGTGCTGCCGGCGCGCAGCACGGCGCGGGCCTTCGGGCTGGTGAAGTCGTCGTGCAGGTCGAGCGCCACGTGCACGCCGCGACGACGCAGCACGGGGCGTACCGCGGGTAGCAGCGCGAGCAGGTAGTAGCTGAAGATCACCAGCGTGTCGCCGGGGCGCACGACCTGCAGGCAGCGTTGCCACAGCCGCAGGCTCTCCCGCATCCGGCCTTGGTCGACGGCCTCGGATCGCGGGGTGACGGGATGGACCCCTTCGATGCCCGCCGCGGTGGCGGAGGTGGCGAGCTCACCCTCGGGGCACACGATGGCCTGCGTGACACCGGCGTCGGCCAGGCCGCGGGAGAGGGTCAGCAGGCTGACCTCGGCCCCCCAGACCTGCCGTGCGGCCGAGAGAAAGACGACCCGCATGCTGGTGCTCCTTTCCATCCTGCTGCCAGTCCCCGGGGGGCGTGCACCGCGAAGCGATGGGCATGGCCGAACAACGCAAAAGTGATAATTGAGTCTGTAAGGGACGAAAACCCCACTGTTCTGTGCCCCTCGCGTACGGTACGTCGCGAACCCTCGAACGCCTAATCCGGCTGTGCTGCAGGGGAGTTACGCCTGGACGCGCCGCTAGGCAAGACGGGACGGGCGGCCTGCGTGGAAGCGCCGTCCGGGGTGCGCAGGGACCGCCGCGACCTCTACTCTGCTCTGGCCGGTGGGTTCGCCGCGCGAGGCTCGCGCGCACCTGCCCGGCGGGAAGGTGCGGGATGGCGGGGGGATCGCGAGGACCGCGGGGGTCTTCACAGACGCGGGCGGATGGGGGCCGCCGCCGACGCCTCCTGCGCAATATGTCGTGGAACTACGGGGCCGGGCTGACGAGCATCCTGGGGCTGGTGCTGCTGTACCCGTGGGCGGTGGCGCTCGCCGGCGCCGCCCCGTATGGACTGTGGGTGTTGGCGTTCGGAGCCGCGCAGCTGCTGGTCATGGCCGACTTCGGCATCGGCGACGGCATCGTGCGCCAGATGGGCGCCATGACGCGCGGCGGCGCCGGCCACCTGGAGCTGCGCCGCTTCGTCAGCGTCGCCCTCACTCTGTTCATCGCCGTGGCCCTGGCCCTGGCCGGTCTCTACGCCGTGGCCGTGCCGCTGTACCTGCGGACGGTGCCGACCGACGCCCTGACCGCCCGCGATCACCACGTCGTCGTGGTGGCCGGGGCCCTTGCTCTCTTCCTTGCTCTCATGGCGCGCGCCACCAACGCCGTGCTGTGGGCTCAGGATCGGCAAGACATCGAGCGCAAGGCGACGATGGCCGGCATGGCCCTGCGGGTCGCCGGGTTCGCCGTGGTCGCTGCCAACGGCGGCGGGCTGCACGGGGTCGTCGTCGCCGAGGTGGTCAGCGCTGCCGTCTCGCCGGTCGTGTGCGGCACCGCCGTGGCCGCCCGCTTCGGCGCTCCCACCCTCACCAGGGCGGCGATCGGCCGGTACGGCGGGCCGTTGCTGCGCCTGGGATCGGTGCTCTTCGTCGGCAGCCTCGCCGCGCTGCTGACCTTCCAACTGCCGCTGTTCGTCGTCGGCAGCACCCTCGGCCTCGTCGCGGCCACGGCCTACGGCGCGCTCATGCGGGTGTACCAGAGCGCCCGGATGATCAACTCGTGGACCGCGAATCCCTTTATCCACCAGCTGTCGTCGGCGGAACCGCACGAGTTGGCCGGTCGGGCCCGCACCTGCTTCGTGGCCACGGCGGTGGCGGGCACCGCGATTGCCGTCGTGTGCGCCGGGCTGGCCGACGAACTGCTGGTCGCGTGGCTGGGCCAGCAGTTCGCATTCGCCGGGCCGGCGCTGGCCGCGTTGGCCGTCGCGATGGTGGCCGATGCCGTCGTCAAGCCGAGCGCGCTGGTCGTCAACCTGCGCGGGCGCCCCGTGGTCGTCTCGCTGTTGCACCTGGCCGTCTGCGTGCTGACGATCGGTGCCGTCTGGATGGCGACGCGCACCGGCTCGCTGCTGGGCATCGTCGTCGCGATGAGCGTGGTCGCCGCCCTGTTCGCGCCCGCCTACGTCGTCGCCGCGACGCGAGTGATCGGCGCCTCCCCGTATCCGCTGCGGCCGATGGTGGCGCTGCTTGTTGTGGCGGCGCTCGCCTACGCGGCCATCCGTGGCATCGCAGCGGTCTTGGCGCCCTGGCCGGCCGTGCTGACGGTCGCCGGGGTCGGGGTCGTGCTGCTCGGGGCCGCGGCGCTGGTGTGGCGCCGACGCACCCGCCGAGCCGATCCCGCTCCGGTCGGGTAGGCCTGCGCGCACCCAGCGCGACCGTCGCGCCCCCTGCCGACCGTCGTGGTTGCGACCGCAACCGTCGGCAGCGGCCGCACCGGTCGAACCGGGGGAGGGCGCCCGGTCAGAACGGGCGCAGCTGCAGGTCTTCGGAGGCGGGGCGTCCGGCGGAGCGCAGGGTGCCGCCACCGTCGCCGGCCGTCGCGAACTCGGGCACCTGCACGACCGCCAGGGCCGACGTCACGAGCCGCACCGACTCTCCGGTGAGCAGCTCGGCGAGCTCTTCGAGGGCCGGGTTGTGCCCGACGATCGCGGCGCACTCGACATCCGCGGGAAGCGCCCGCACCAGGTCGATAATCTGCTCGCCGGAGAAGGCGTAGGCGGCGGGTTCGGTGCGCACCTCCACCTCGGCGTCGAGCTCGGGGGCGATGAGCTCCCACGTCTTCTGCGCCCGGGTGGCCGGGGAGACGACTGCGAGCGCAGGGGCGAGGCCGCTGCCGTGGAGCCAGCGGCCGACCTCGGGGGCCTGGCGGCGGCCCCGCGGCGCCAGGTCGCGGCGCTGGTCGTCGGGCTCGTCGTGCGGCCAGACGGACTTCGCGTGGCGGATGAGGAGGAGGGTGGGCACATCGACTCCGTTCGTCGGACGGGGGTGTGTTCGCTGGGCGGATCGCGTCGGTTTGCCGGACACCCCCAGCCTTGCCAGTCGGTGTCACCGTTGTCCAGGTCGTTGGGCCCCAATCGCCCCTCTTGCGCATGACGGCCGCGCTGTCGCAGGCGTTGAAGGCTGCGCCGTGCGCCCGCCGTGCGCCCGCCGTGCGCCCGCCGTGCGCCCGCCGTGCGCCCGCCGGCTGCTCAGTCGGACGTGCAGAGCCGACGCACCGCATCGCGCATGTGCTCGATGAGCAGCTGATCGGTGCGGGCGGCGTCGCCGGCCACGAACGAACGCGCGATGGCCGTGTGCTCCTCGACGCGCACCTCGCCGGAGGCGTAGGTCGCCTCGAGCGCCTGGATGCACAGTCGGGTCTCGGTGAGCAGGGTTTCGTTCATGCGGATCAGCCGAGGGCTGGCCGACGCGCCGACGAGGGTCTCGTGAAAGGCGATATCGGCCGCCCCGACCGCCTCGGGTTGCTGGGCGGCGGCGGCCTGCGCCATGCGAACGCAGATCTCCAGCAGGCTCTCGCCCGCGGCCCGCGGGTCGCGCTCATGGATGCGACGGGCTGCGGCGCGCTCGACGGCCTCCCGCGCGATGTACATGTCGACGACGTTTTCGGGGGTCATCTCGATGACGAACAGCCCGCGGTTGCGGATGCCGATGAGCAGCCCCTCCGCCGTCAGGCGCTGCAGCCCCTCGCGCAGCGGACCGCGGCTCACGCCGAGCTGGGCGGCCAGCGCGGCCTCGCTGACCTGGCTACCTGGCGCGAACTCTCCCGTGGCGATGGCCTCGCGCACCTGCCGCGCCACGAGACTGGGCGTCGATTCCTGCAGTAGCGGCGCCAGCGCGCTCTTGGCGATCATCGGCCTGCCTCCTGTCTCGCCGGCCCCTCCCGGCGATTGTCGACAACCCTAGCCGCGCCACCCCTCCAGGCGGGGGAACGCCGACGAGGGGGTGGGCGGCGGGCGGGGTAACAGGGACGTCAGTGGGCGGCCAGGAGGGCGTAGGTGCGGGTGGCGTGGACGAGCTCCTGCACGCCGACCGACTCGTCGGGGCGGTGGGCCTGACCGGTGACCGAGCCGGGGCCGAGGACGACGACAGGGCAGTCGGTGTCGCGGGCGACGAAGCCGCCGTCGCAAGCCGCGGTCCAGCCGCCGGGCTCCTGGTGCGGGGTGCCGGCATCGACGAGAGCGGCCAGGGTGGCGCGCACGAACGGGTCGTCGGCGGGGGTGGCGAAGCCCGGCATGTCCATCGTCATCTCGACGTCGGCGGACAGCCCGCGGGCGCTCAGGTCGAGGGCCTCGACTCGGGCGCGGGCCGCGGCGAGCACCTGGGCCGGGTCGTCGCCGGGCAGCAGCCGCCGGTCGACCTCCAGCACGCACTCGGGGGCCACCATCGAGGTGCTCTGCCCGCCGTGGATCGTCCCGACGCTCAGCGTCGCCGGTCCGACGAGACCGTCGAGCACCGCTGGGGCCTGCGCGAGTTCGGCGTGCCAGCGCTCGAAGTCGGCGACGATCGCGGCGGCGCCACCGATGGCGTTGCGCCCGTCGCCGGGATTGCCCGCGTGGGAGGCGACACCGGTGACCCGCACGGTGAGGTAGGAGTCGCCGCGGGCCGCGATGATCGGCTGCAGTTCCGTCGGCTCGGCGACGATGCACCCGCGCAGCGACGGCACCTGCCCGGCGATCCAGGCCCGGATGCCGGCGCCGTTCTCCTCCTCGTCGACGGCGGCCACCAGCACCACCGGCCCGCTCGGCGTCACTCCGGCTCGCCGCACCGCGGCCATCGCGACGAGGCTGGCGGCCAGCCCGCCCTTCATGTCGGTAGCGCCGCGCCCGTAGATCCGCCCGTGCGCCAGCTCCCCGCCGAAGGGGTCGCGGGTCCAACCGTCGCCGACCGGCACTACATCGGTGTGGCCCAGCAGCAGCAGCGTGCCGCCCTCGCCGCCCGGCAGGGTGACGACGACGTTCGGGCGCCCGGGGAGCACCTCGACAAGGTCGACCTGCAGGCCCAGCTCGCCCGCCACGGAGGCGAGTTCGCGCGCGGTCGCCTCCTCCTGCCCCGGCGGGTTGGTGCCCGCACAACGCAAGAGCCGTTGCGTCACCGTCACGACCTCGTCGGGATCGATGTGCGCCAGCACATCGGCCGGCTCGAAGTGTCCAGTGCTCATGGTGCTCCCCTTGCTCCCAGGCTCGTAGTGCTCGAAGTCTTTCAGCGGAGTCGGCGCCGGTGGCGCCTCAGCGTGGCGTCGCCTCGGCGCGACCTTGGAGTACGTCGACGGCGCGGGCCAGCCGCGAAACACCTTCGGCGATGCGCGCCGGGGCGCTGGAGGCGAAGCACAGCCGCAGCGCGTGCGGGAAGGCCCCGGCGGGCGAGAAGGCGTTGCCGGGGATGTAGGCGACCCCCTCGGCGAGGGCGACGGGGAAGAGGGCCTGGGTGTCGACCGGCTCGTCGAACGTCAGCCACAGGAAGAAGCCGCCGCCCGGGTCGGTCCAGTGGGCCCGCCCGCCGAAGTGCTCGGCCAGCGCGGTCTGCATGGCGGTCTTGCGTTCGGCGTAGCGCAGTCGCTGCGTCGTCAGGTGGGCGTCGAGGTGGCCCTCGCGCAGGAATGCCGCGATGAGCCGTTGTGCCGGAAGGTTGGTACAAGTATCCATCGCCTGTTTGGCCGCGATGAGCAGCGGCTGCAGGCTCGGGTCGGTGTCCATCCAGCCGACCCGTAGGCCTGGGGCGACGATCTTGCTGAACGTGCGCACCGAGACCACCAGCGGGTCGCCGTCGGCGAGTTCGTGCAGCGTGGGCTCTTGCGGCCCGCCGAAATCGAGCATGCCGTAGGGGTCGTCGTCGAGCACGACGCTGCCCCAGCGGCACGCGAGCTCCAGCAGGCGTCGGCGCCGCGGCAGGGTCATCGTGACGCCGGAGGGGTTCTGGAACGTCGGGATCGTGTAGATGACCTTCGGCGCTCGCCCGGCCCGGTCGACGGCAGCCACGAGCGCGTCGATGTCCATGCCCTCTTCGTCGACAGGCACCTCGAGCAGCTCGGCCTGGTACGACAGTGCCGTGGCCGACCCGTTGGTGTACGTCGGGGACTCCACCACGACGAGGTCCCCGGGGTCGACGAAGAGCTTGCACACGAGATCCAGGCCTTGCATGCCCCCGGAGGTGATGGTCAGCCGGTCCTGCGTCGTCGCGTCGCTTGTGCCTTCGAGTTGCGACAAGAGGGCGGCAATGAGGGCGGGGTCGCCGTGGGTGGCGGCGTAGTCGAAGGCGTCGGGTGCTTCCGCGCCGATCTCGGCGACTCCGACCTGCGCGAGGGTGTGGGTAGGGATCGCCTCGGGGGCGGGGCTGCCCATCGCGAAGCGCACGATGTCGTGCCGCTGGGCCGCCAGCAGCGCCGTGCTCGAGTCGATGACGGAGCCGACGAGATAGTCGGTGCGGTGGGCCAGGGGGAGCCGCGTCGCCGTGTCGGTCGACGGCGACGCAGCGGGGCTGGGCGTCTGGATAGGGCTCATGGAGTCCTCGTCTCGTCTAGGGGTGCGGTTGTCGTGCGGCCCGGCAAGCGCCTGGCGGTTCTAGCTGATGACGGTCAGCTCCTGCGGCTGATGGGTGAGGCGCTCGGCGCCGGAGTTGCTGATGAGGACCGACTCGGACAACTCGTAGCCCCAGTCCGTGTCCCACATCCCCAGGATCACGTGGAACGCCATGCCGGCCTGCAGCACCGTCTCCTCCGACGATCGCAGACTGACCGTGCGCTCGCCCCAGTCGGGCGGGTACCCGATGCCGATGGAGTAGCCGATCCGCGCCTCCTTGGTCATCCCGTGGCGGGCGATGACGGAGGTGAACGCCGCGTGGGCGGCCCGCGCCTCGGCGCCGGGGCGCATCGCCTCCAGGGCCGCGGCCATGCCGTCGGCGACAATCTCGGCGCAGCGGGCGAGCTGGGGCGCCGGCGGACCGAGGCTGACCGTGCGAGCCAGTGGGGCGTGGTAGCGGTGGTAGGCGCCGGCCAGTTCGAGGCAGGTCGCCTCGCCGAGCACGAACTCCTCCTCGCTCCAGGTCAGGTGCGGGGTGCCGGCGCGGCGCCCGGTGGGCAGCATCGGCATGATCGCCGGGTAATCGCCGCCAATCTGCTCGAGAATGCCCTCGGCGTCGGAACTGACCGGCCCGGCCGGCCCGACGGGCCGGTCGCCGCCGGTGCCGGCGGCCTGCGCGGCCAGGATGTCGGCGACGACGTCGCACTGGCGCCGTCCCGGGGCCATGGCGAACAGGGCCGCCTGCATGACGGAGTCGGCGATGAGCCCCGCGGCTCGCAGCATCTCCCGCTCCGCCGGCGACTTGATCAACCGCACCCAGTTGACGAGCTCGTGGGCGTCGACGACGGTGGCGTGCTGCAGGCCCGCGACCACCGCGAGGTAGCCGCGGGGGGAGAAGTAGTGGGCGTCGGTCTCCGCGGCGACCCGCGTGCCAGGGCGGTCGGGGAGCAGCCCGAGGTCCTTGGCGCGCTGCGTCATCCACTCGAACGGATGGGCGTCCGCGCGCTGGATGAGGTCTTCGGGGTAGGCGTGCACGCGGTCGGGGCTGATGTGAGCGGTGTAGTGCGCGCCGAGCATGTCCATCGGCCGCCCGAAGAGGTGCACGGGTCCCTGCGCGGGTACGACGAGGCACTGCGGCACGTAGAACGACCACGCGTTGTAGCCGGTGAGGTAGTAGAGGTTGGCCGGGTCGACGACGATCAGTGCCGCGAGCTCTCGCTGCGCCATCCGTTGCTGGACCGCCTCGACCCGCGCGGTGTGCTCGGCGGCGGAGAAGGCGCGCGGCAGGCGGCTCGGGCCGTCGTCGCTGACCGTCGGGACAGCGTCGGACCAGTCGTGCCACTCGCTGCGTTCTTGCTCATCGCTCATGATGCTGCTCCTGCCCTGCCGGTACTCGTCCGGCCATACTGCCGCCCCCGGGTGATTGTTGACAATCAGAAGATCGCGTTCGGTACGTTGAGGCGGTGACTGCGCCGAACCCCATCGAGTCCCGTGAGTCCGCCGAGCCCAGCCGTCCCGCCGCGGCGCACGACGCTCGTCCCGTCGTGGCGGTGCTCCTTGCCGACGGTGCGGCGCCGGACGATCGGCCGCGTCATCTCGAGCCTCTGGACGGGCGGGTGGCGTGGCGGTTCACCGACGCGGCGGGCTTCGCGCAGGCGGTGCGGGGCGCCGACGCGGTGCTGCTGTGGGACTTCTTCTCCTCCGCCCTGGCGGACGTGTGGGAGCGCTGCGACCGGCTGCAATGGGTGCACGTCGCGGCCGCCGGTGTCGACACACTCCTCTTTGCGGAGCTGCGGGCCTCGGAGGTGATCGTGACGAACGCGCGCGGCACCTTCGATCGGCCGATCGCCGAGTTCGTCGCGGCGAGCGTGTTGGCGCACGCCAAGCTCCTGCACGAAAGCGCGGCGCTACAGCGGGAGCGCACCTGGCGGCACCGCGAAACCCGGAGTCTGACCGGGGCCCGGGCGCTCGTCGTCGGCACGGGCGCCATCGGTCGCGCGATCGCCCGCGTGCTGGCGGCGCTCGGACTGCGCGTCGACGGCGCGGGCAGTCGGGCGCGGGCCGGCTACCTGGCCGGAGGCGACCCCGATTTCGCGACGATCGTCGACTCCGCGCACCTGGCCGAGCACGTGGGTGAGGCCGACTACCTCATCAACGCCGCGCCGCTGACGGAGGCGACCCGCGGGCTCATCGGCGCCGACGTCTTTGCGGCGCTGAAGCCGGGCGCGCACCTGGTGAACATCGGCCGAGGCCCCACGGTCGACGAGCCTGCACTGCTCGCCGCCGTGACCTCGGGCCGCCTCGACGGCGCCAGCCTCGACGTGTTCGTCACCGAGCCGCTGCCGCCGGACTCCCCGCTGTGGGACGCGCCCGGGGTCGTCATCAGCGCTCACATGTCCGGAGACGTGGTCGGGTGGCGCGACACCCTGGCCCGCCAGTTCGTCGCCAACGCGCAGCGCTGGCTCGATGGCGAGCCGTTGGAGAACATCGTCGACAAGCAACTCGGCTACGTGCCGCCGGCTGCCGGCCTCGCTGCGAGAGGCTAGGGCCGGCCGCGTGTCCGCCCGAGCCGGCGTCGTCTCCCGCTCGAGTCAGAAGTCTCCGATCGGGAGGGGAGACGTCGGCGGCGACCGGCGAGGGTCGCCGCCGACGTGGTGGCCCCGCGGCCTCAACGGCTGGGGGAGACCTTCAGGGCGATGGAGCGACCCGAGGCGTCGGTGGCGTTGACCGCGAGGGCGCCGCTCTTGGCGACCGCGACGACATCCGTGAGAGCCCAACCGCGCGGCAGCCCCCGCAGCCGGTCGTTGAGGTCGACCAGCCGGCCGTCCTGCCAGAGTGCTGCGCGCTCGCCGTTGCTGCCGACAACGAGCCCGGAGTCGGTGACGGCTCGCGCCTTGAGCTGACCGACGCCGCGCAGGTAGACCGGCTCACGCGAGGTCGAGACCCACGCCAGCCGGCCGCGATCGGCCTCCCACAGGTCCGGGCCGACTCGGCCGATGAGATAGCGCCCGTTCGGCGAGATGGCGTCCACCGTGGACGTCTGGGTCGTCTTGATGTTCTCGGTCCCAGCGGCCGTGAACACAATCCCCTCTGGATAGTGCCCGTCATTACGCATGAACGGGTGGTGCCGCGAGCCGACGGCCGTGCCGGTCTCGGAGATGCCAGTGACTCGGTAGTTTCCTTCGCGCAGGGAAGGTAGGGCGCGGAGCCGGTCGGGACGGCCGTAGAACAGCTGGCCCACCTTCACCCCCACCAGTACCCCGGCAGTGACGCCGCTGCTGTTCACGGCCCCCGGGACCGGCCCGTAGTGGGACCCCGGCGTAAGAACCAGCCGCAGTCGGCCGCGTCGGTCCCACAGTGGGAAGGAGGCCTCGATGGAGTTGGCTCCGCCGACGACCGTGCCGTTCGCCGCCACGGCCATAGCCATCACTGTGCCGGCGAAGCTACCCGCCGCTGAGGGCAGCCAGTTGGAGTCGCGTCCCGCGCCGAGGAACGACCCAACCGCCGTGCCCGCAGCGTCAAGGCTGTTGCCCGCGACATGGCCGGCATCGTCGATGCCGACGGCCTTGGAGGCCAGCGTGTTCGGTGAGCCGTCCGGCAGCCTGGCCGGGGCCGCCTGCTCCCAGGAGTAGCGGGCGGCGATGGCCGGGCCGCGGCGACCCGGGCGGCGCTCCAGCGCGTCGGCCGGCGCGGATACGGCGGGCGCCACA
>NZ_BAHD01000109.1 GCF_000298215.1 Kineosphaera limosa NBRC 100340
GGCGGCTTCGAGGCCGCCGGGCCGCCGGAGGCGAGCCGCAGATGGCGCCGCCGTGGCGCGGGATCGTCGGTGCCGGGCTGCGGGCCAGAGGTCTCGAGGACCTGGTCGCGGTCCGTCGAGTCGGAGTTGGAGCCGGCGTCGGGGAGGGGTTGTTTGCGCGGGTTCATGAGGCACATCGTGGCGCGCGCGAGACCCTCTCCCGGGGTTATCCACAGGGCCTCCGAATGCCGTTGGCGCCTCGCGGATTTCGCTGTTGATAAACATGTGGATGAAAATGGCCCGTCCGCGCCCCCGTCTGCACCCCCAGACCCGGGGGGCGCGGGGCGCCCCAGCCGAGTCCTCCGCCCAAAAGATAGTGTTCGCTTTTACGCGGTCAGCTGAGCAAAAACGAACACTATCTTTCTGCGCGGCACCTGCAGACGCAGAGACAGGCGCCTAAAACGGGCGAATCACCCCAGCCAGCCGCGCCGATGGTGGTGGTGTTCGGTCAGCTCGGGCAGTACCGACTGCTCAAAGGCCTCCAGCCCGCTGGTGTCGAAGGCCACCTCGGGAAAGTACGTGATCGCGTACGTCATCCCATCGCGCTGCAGCGCGCGCAGGGTTTCCACGATCTGCTCGGGGGTCCCGACGAGCGGCCCGCGCCGCAGGCCCTCGACCTGCGCGTCTGCCACTCGCTCGGGCACGCCGAAGTTCACGAAGTGCTCGCGGATGCCCGCCAGCCGGTCCTGCACCTCGCGCTCGTCGCCGCCGATGATCACGTTGTAGTCCGCCGACCGGGTGATGGTCGAGAAGTCCCGCCCGATGTCTTCGCAGTGCCCGCGCAGCACGGCGCTCTTGTGCGCAAAGACCTCGGGAGTGCCGTCGAAGTTCGTGTAGTCCGCGTACTCGGCGGCGATTCGCAGCGTCTTGCGCTCGCCGCCCCCCGCCACCCACACGGGAATGCCGTTGTCCGCCGAGCCCTCCAGCGACGTGCCCTGCAGCGGTCGCGGCGCGCAGATCGCCCCGTCGACCTGGTAGTGCTTGCCGTCCAGCGTGGCCTGGCCCTGCGTCCACATCTGCCGCATGATGTCGACGCCCTCGCGCAGCGCCCCCAATCGGTTACCTGCGGAGGGGAAGCCGTAGCCGTAGGCCCGCCACTCGTCCTCGTACCAACCCGCGCCGATCCCCATCTCCACGCGCCCCTCGGAGACGATGTCGACGGTCGCGGCAACCTTCGCCAGGTACGCCGGATTGCGATACGCCACACAGGTGCACATCTGTCCGAGCCGCACCCGGCCGGTGGCGGCGGCCAGGGCGGCCATCAGCGTCCACGCCTCGTGGGTCGCCTCGTCGCTGGGCACCGGGTAGGTGTGGAAGTGGTCGTACACCCAGATGGAGGTCCACGCCTCGTTCTCGTCGGCACGTCGGGCCAGGCCCGCCATGACGCCCCAGTGTTGGGCCGGGTCGATGCCTGCCAGGTCGAACCGCCAGCCCTGCGGGATGAACAGACCGAACTTCATGGGGCGGACCTCTCCTTCGACGTGACGAACGGTGCGGCGACGTGCGCCTTCATCCTGACATGCGCGCACCGGGGTCGCGCCGCGTAACTTACCGTCCGCCAAACGGTTGAATGTTCATCTATGTCGCCGGAGAAACGCTTGCGTTCCCTCGGTCGCCGCCGATGAGTTGGGTGTCACGAGGAGTCTGTGCGGAGCGATCCCGGAGCCTCGAGACCTGTCCCAAGGCGGCCCACGGCCGCCACCTGAAGTGGCTGACTGGGCGTGCAACCGCGCCTGGCGGTCACGCTCGCGGGTCGCCCACCGGCCCAAAACGAGTCGGCGGCGGCGCTCTGGGAGCCGGCCCCGCCGCCGACTCGTCGCGAACGCCTCATCCGGTCAGCGGACAAGCGCGCCCATGCTCTATACGCTCCACCGTATGACGGGCAACAGTGACTTCGACCTCTTCCGCACGACCGACGAACACGAGGAGATCCGCGCCGCGATCCGCGAGATCGCCGACGAGCAGATCGCCCCGCACGCCGCGGAGGTGGATCAGAATTCCGAGTTCCCCCAGCAGGCCTACGACGCGCTGCGGGCCGCTGACTTCCACGCCCCGCACATCCCCGAGCAGTACGACGGGGTCGGCGCCGACGCGCTCGCGACCTGCATCGTCATCGAGGAGGTGGCTCGCGCCTGCGCGAGCAGCAGCCTCATCCCCGCGGTCAACAAGTTGGGATCGATGCCGGTGATCCTGGGCGCCTCCGAGGAGCTCAAGGCCAAGTACCTGCCGCCGATCGCCCGCGGTGAGGCGATGTTCAGCTACGGCCTGTCCGAGCGTGAGGCCGGCTCCGACACAGCCTCCATGAAGTGCCGCGCCACGCCCGACGGCGACGACTGGATCCTGCACGGGCAGAAGTCGTGGATCACCAACGCGGGGGAGTCGCAGTTCTACACGGTGCTCGCGGTGACCGACCCCGACGGGCGGCGCGGCGCGAACGTCTCGGCGTTCGTCGTGGAGAAGGGCGACGAGGGCTTCGGCTTCGGGGAGAAGGAGCGCAAGCTCGGCATCAAGGGCTCCCCGACGCGGGAGCTGCACTTCGACAACTGCCGCATCCCCGGCGACCGCATCATCGGGCAGCCCGGCGAGGGCCTGAAGATCGCGCTGCGCACCCTCGACCACACCCGCGTGACGATCGGCGCGCAGGCCGTCGGCATCGCGCAGGGCGCCCTCGAGAACGCCATCGCGTTCGTCAAGGACCGCCAGCAGTTCGGCAAGCACATCGCCGACTTCCAGGCCATCCAGTTCATGCTCGCCGACATGGCGATGCAGTTGGAGGCCGCGCGGCAGCTCGTCTATGTCGCCGCCAGCAAGTCGGAGCGGGCCGACGACGACCTGTCGTTCTTCGGCGCCGCCGCCAAGTGCTTCGCCTCGGATGTCGCGATGAAGGTCACGGTCGACGCCGTGCAGCTGCTCGGCGGGTACGGCTACGTGCAGGACTACCCGGTGGAGCGGATGATGCGCGACGCCAAGATCACCCAGATCTACGAGGGCACCAACCAGATCCAGCGCCTCGTGATGGGCCGGATGCTCGTGAAGTAGGTGCGGGTTTGCCCGAATGCTCGGGGCCCGGTTCGGCAGGGATGCCGGGCCGGGCCCTGCGGCCTGTCGGGGGCGGGTCTAGCGCTGAGCCGGAGATGATCGGGGGTCGTTGTGGGACATGCCCGGTGCAGGTTCAGGAGTCGGCCAGGGTGCTGGCCGATACTTGAGCATCATGAACTCCCCCTCCAGGCCGGACGGCCAGCGCTACGGAGACGACCGCTCCTCCAGGTCGCGCGGGTCACGCGACCCGCGCGACCCGCGCGGTGGTGGTCGTGACGGCGGGCGCGACGCCCGCGCATCCCACCTCGACGAGGACGCCGACTACGTCGACCTGCGCAGCCTGGATTCGCGGGTGCTCGCGGCCGACCCGGAGTTGCTCAGCGGCCGGCTGCGTCGCCGCCGGGCGTTCACGCTGCCGCTGCTGACGCTCGTGGCGCCCGGCAGCGCGCAGCTCGTGGCGGGCAACCGCCGG
Organism: Kineosphaera limosa NBRC 100340; assembly: GCF_000298215.1. Taxonomy (GTDB): domain Bacteria; phylum Actinomycetota; class Actinomycetes; order Actinomycetales; family Dermatophilaceae; genus Kineosphaera; species Kineosphaera limosa. Next base: position 3,551 of record NZ_BAHD01000109.1, read on the forward strand.
GTCGGCGGGATCGCGCTGCGCATCTGGTTCGGTCTGCTGGCGATGGTGGCGCTGGCCGTCGCCGTGTTCTTCCTCGATCGCAGCCTCATCATCGACGCGGCCACCAACCGGTTGGCGCTCACGGGCCTGGCGGTCGTGCTGGGGTTGGGCGCCATCGGCTGGGCGGTGCTCTTTCTCGACGCGCTGCGACTGGCGCGGCTTCGTCTGCTGCCCAAGGGAACCCGTCGCGGTGTCGCGGCCCTGACCGCCGCGCTCGTCGCGATCACGGCCGTCCCGCTGACGCTCGGCGCCCGCAATGTGCTGGCCGGCCGCGACCTCGTCGGCACGGTCTTCGGCAACCACGCGAGCGTGCCGCCGTCCGATGGGCGGTACAACATCCTGCTGCTCGGCGCCGACTCCGGAGCCGACCGCACCGGCATCCGCCCCGACACGATCATGCTCGCCAGCGTCGACGCCGACACCGGCCGCAGCGTGCTCTTCGGCTTCGCCCGCGACACCGAGAACATCAACTTCCGCCCCGGCTCCACGATGGCCCAGCTCATGCCCGAGGGCTGGAACTGCGGCGACCAGTGCCTGCTCAACGGCCTCTACCAGTGGGGCACCGAGCACAAAGACCAGTTCCCCGCCGGCACGCAGGACCCCGGCGCGGTGGCCACCAAGGAGGCCGTCGAAGCGCTCTCCGGACTCGACATCCAGTACTACGGCATGGTCGACCTGCGGGGCTTCCAGCGGTTCATCGACGCCGTCGGCGGGATCACCATCGACGTCAAGACCCGCGTGCCGATCGGCGGCGGCACCTCCCCGATCCGCGGCTGGATCGAGCCGGGCGTGCAGACCCTCGACGGCTATCACGCGCTCTGGTATGCCCGTTCGCGCGAGGGCGCCAGCAACTACGAGCGGATGGCCCGGCAGCGCTGCGTCGTCACCGCGATGGTCAACCAGCTGACCCCGGAGAAGGTGTTCGTCAATTTCCAGAAGATCGCCTCGGTCTCCGGCAGCATTCTGCAGACCGACATTCCGGAGTCGGATCTGGGCACCTTGGGTGATTTGGCCATGAAGGCGCGGTCGCAGCCGATCAAGAGCGTCAACTTCGTCCCACCGCTGATCAACCCGTGGAACTACGATCCCCAGGTGATCCACCGAACCGTTCAGCAGACGATCGAGACCTCCAAGAAGGCCCCGACCGCCGCGCCGCGGGCCACGACCAGTCCGACCAACGGCTCCGGTTCGGGCTCCGGCTCGACGAGCACGCCCCGGTCGACGGGGTCGGGCAGCGGCACGGCGGAGAAGGAGAGTGCGGAGACCGGTGACCTGGCGTCCGTCTGCTCCGCCGCGTGAGATGGACGCAGGGCCCAAGGTCGCAGGTCGAAGGAGCAGCGTGGTGAGTGAGCAGACGTGGCCGTCGGTCAGCGTCGTCATGCCCGTGCTCAACGAGGAACGGCACCTGGCGGCGGCGGTGGGCCGCGTTCTGGCGCAGGACTATCCGGGCTCGTTGCAGGTGGTCTTGGCGGTCGGGCCGGGGCGGGACCACACGCAGGAGGTCGCCGACGGGTTGGCGGCCGCCGATCCGCGGGTGCGGGTCGTGGCCAACCCTTCGGGGCGCACTCCGGACGGGTTGAACGCCGCGATCGCCGGCAGCGATTCGCAGATCGTCGTGCGGGTCGACGGGCACGCCGAACTCGCCGACGGGTACGTCCGCACCGCCGTCGCCGAGCTGCTGGCGGTCGACGCGGACAACGTCGGCGGCATCATGGACGCCCAGGGCGTCACCGACTTCGAGAAGGCCGTCGCATGCGCGATGCGATCGAAGATCGGCGTCGGCAACGCGCGCTTCCATGTCGGCGGCGGCGCCGGACCGGCCGACACCGTCTACCTCGGCGTCTTCAAACGCTCGACGCTGGTGGCCGTCGGCGGCTACGACTCGCACTTCGCCCGCGCGCAGGACTGGGAGATGAACCACCGCATCCGGCAGGCGGGCGGGCTCGTGTGGTTCACTCCCGACCTGACCGTCACGTACCGGCCGCGGGGCACGCTCAAGGCCCTGGCCAGGCAGTACTTCAATTACGGGCGGTGGCGGCGGGTCGTCGCCGCGCGGCACGAGGGGACGATCAACCTGCGCTATCTCGCGCCGCCCGCGATGGTGGCCGGCACGTGCGCCGCGACCCTGCTGGGTGCGGTGTGGCGGCCCGCGCTGGCGGTGCCCCTGGCGTACGGCGCCGGGGTCGTCGCGGGTGGATTGGCGTCCAGTCGCGGGGAGGCGCCGGGGGTGCGGGCGCGCATGCCCGTCGTGCTCGCCACCATGCACTGGTGTTGGGGGCTGGGGTTCTTGACGAGTCCGAAGAAGCTGCGCGACGTGCGCGCGGACCTGCCCGATCCGCCTCCGCTGCGGGGGGCGGTTGACGCCGACCACGCCGCCGCCGACAGGGGCGCCGCGACCGGAGCCGATGCCGGCGAGGGGGAGGCAGCGCGGTGAAGGTACTGATGCTCGTCGCGACGTCCGTGGCGACCGATGCGCGCGTGCTCAAGGAGGCGAAAACCCTTGCCGGGGCGGGGCATTCGGTGCACGTGATCGGCAAGTCGGTGCCTGCGGATTTCGTGCCGCCGGCCGGGGTGAGCGTCTCCTCCGTGGGGGCGTCGTCGGTGCTGCGCCGTGAGGGTGGCGCGTCGCTGAGCAAGAAGGCGCTGCCGCCGCCGGTGCGGGCCGCGCGGTGGGCGATGCTGCCGACGCACCGCAACTCGACGTTCCGGCGGTGGGCCGACGGGGTCGCCGAGCAGGCCGCCGACCTGCCGTTCGATGTCGTGCACGCGCACGACTTCACCGCGCTCGCCGTCGGCCACGACATCGCGGTCGCAGCCGGAGTTCCGCTCGTCTACGACACCCACGAACTGTGGTCCGGGCGCTCGCGGGAGTACCGGCCGACCCCCCTGCAGGACCGGCGCGAACGCGCCCTGGAGAAGCGGCTCGGGGATCGGGCCGTCGCCGTCATCACCGTGGGGCAGGGCATCGCCGACACCCTGGCCGCGCGCTACGGCTGGCGGCATGTGCGGGTCGTGCGCAACACCTTCGAGGCTCCCGCCGGGCGCGTCGCTAAGCGGGAGGGGTCGCCGCGGCCGGCCGCGCTCATCTACGCCGGGCGGCTGGGGGCGCATCGCGAGCTGGAGACCGTGGCCGCCGCGAGCCTCGACCTGCAGCGGGATCTGGGGTTGACCGTGCAGCTCATGGGCCCGGCGGACTCGACGTGGCTGGCGGGCTTCGACGCCGGGGCCTGCCAGGTGGAGCCGCCGGTGCCGACCGGGGAGGTCGACGCGCGGCTGCGGGAGGCGGGGCTGGTGCTCGTCGCGTTGGCGCCCGGCTTCGAGAACCACACGCTGGCCCTGCCGAACAAGCTGTTTCACGCCGTTGCGGCCGGGGTGCCCGTGGTGGCCACGGACCTCGGGGAGCTCGCCGCAGTCGTGCGGCGCCACGGCATCGGCACGCTGTACCGCGCCGGCGACCCGCGCGACCTGCGCCGGGCGGTGTCCACAGCCGTGGCAGACTATCCAGCGCTGTGCGCTGCGGTGGCCCGGGCGACGCCTGAGCTCTCCTGGGATCGCGACGCGGCCGTGCTGCTCGAGCTGTACGAGCGGCTTGCGGCGGCGGTCCCGACGACCGGTGACGCGCCATCAGAGCACACCGGAGCGGCCGAGGGGCCGCAAGGACGAAGGAGCGGGTCATGAGCACGCAGACGGGGGCGACCGACCCGTACGAATCCGTGTACCACCGGTACGAGCCGCACCGCGCCGGCATCCCCAAACTCGGCACTTACTTCAAAGAGTTGTGGAAGCGTCGCGAATTCGCGACGGAGATGTCCAAGGCCAGCATGCGCGGCGCCAACTCGATGACGTTCTTCGGGCAGGCGTGGCTGGTCATCAATCCGCTGCTCTTGGCGCTGGTCTACTACTTTCTGCTGCAGGTGCTCAATCCGCCACGAGGCGGCGGGTTCGACGCCGAGCGATTCAGCCACCTCACCGGCGGCCTCTTCATCTTCTACTTCTTCCAGGGTGCGGTGGGCACCGGAGCTAACTCGGTAGTCGGCGCCGGAAAGCTGGTTCTAAACACAGCTTTCCCGCGCCTTCTGATGCCGCTGTCGGCCGTGCGCACAGGATTTTTCCGGTTCCTACCAACAGTTCCCGTCTACATCATCTTCCACATTCTGGCCGGCAACCCCTGGAATTGGGTTACCTTCATTGTCGCGCCGATCTTCGCGTTGCTCATTGCGATGTTCGCGGCTGGTCTTGCTGCCCTCTTTGCGGCACTGCAGGTGTACTTCCGAGACGCTGCGAGCTTCCTGCCCTACGTAATGCGCATCTGGCTCTACTGCTCACCTGTTCTGTGGACGATCGACATGATCCAGGGACACGCCGGCGCTCGGGCGCTAGCCCCCTTCAACCCCCTCTATCCGTTGATCGGCGGCTACGGCGAGGCGCTGCAGAACGGGGCTATGCCGAGCCTGCACATCTGGCTCGCCGCGATCGGCTGGGCCGTGCTGGCCTGCGTCATCGGCTTCGGCTACTTCATGTCCAGGGAGCGTGATTTCGCTGTCCGCCTCTAAACCCACCAACCCGCAGCCGTCGCAACCGGGCCCCACCTCCGGCTCTGGCAACGGCGGCGCCCAGCACGTCGGTGGCATCTTCTCGATGCGCACCGGACGCAAGGCGCGCGACAAGGCCCCGGTGTCGAAGAAGTCCGAGCATGTGTTCCGGGACAACTCCGGGCGCACAGATCTGGCCGTCTCCGTGCAGCACCTGTCGATCACGTACCGCACGACGTTCGAGCGGGTGCCGACGTTCAAGAACGCCATCGTTCGCGCCGGGCGCGGCGAGCGTGCCGTCGTCGAGATCAACGCCGTCAACGACGTGAGTTTCGACGTCAAGAACGGCACCGCGCTGGGCATCATCGGCTCCAACGGTGCCGGCAAGTCGACGATCATGCGCTCGCTCGCTGGCATCCTGCCGCCCACTCACGGGCGCGTCGAAGTGTGGGGGCGAGCCAGCACCCTCCTGGCCCTCGGCGTCGGGTTCAACGCGATGCTCTCGGGCCGCGAGAACGTCATTCTCGGTGGCCTGGCCGCGGGCCTGTCCCGCAAAGAGGTCGAAGAGCGCGCCAACGACGTCGCGCAATGGGCCGAACTCGGCGACTTCATCGACGCACCCATGCGCACCTACTCCTCGGGTATGTTCCAGCGGCTCGCGTTCTCGGTCGCGGTGCACATGAAGCCCGACATCCTCATGGTCGACGAGGCACTGTCCGCCGGTGACGCCAAGTTCCGCGAGAAGGCGCAGACCAAGATGGAGGAGTTGCGCTCCTCGGCGCGCGCCGTCTTCCTCGTCAGCCACGCGCTGGGCAGCATCAAAGAAATGTGCGACGACGCCATCTGGCTGCACAAAGGCCGCATCATGATGCACGCCGAACCGGCCGAGTGCATCGACGCCTACACCCAATTCGTCAAGGTCGGCAAGACGCCCTCGACGATGGAGGAGTTGTAAGTGAGTGACCTGCGCGCGCCCGTCGACGTCACCGTGATGACGTCCGGGCACGACGTCGCCGACGCCCGGCTGCACCGGGAGGTCGCGGCGCTGCTCGCGCGGGGGCTACGGGTCGAGGTCTTCGGCCTGGGGCACGCCGCCGACGCCCCGCCTGGTGCGATCGTGCGCACCTGGCCGCGGCAGGGTGCGCTGGGGCGGGCGCGGCTCGCGGCGCGGATGGCGGCCCGCGCGAACGGGCGCATCGTGATGACGCTCGATCCCGACTCCGCGCTCGCCGCCAACGCCGCGGTGCTGACGAGCGGGCGTTCGCTGGTCGTCGACGTGCACGAAGATTTCGCGGCGCTGCTGGCGGACCGGCCGTGGGCGCGCTCCCTGGCGGGCCTGGCGGGAGTCGGTGCGCAGGGGCTCGTCAAGGCGTTTCTGCTGGTGGCCTCGCGGGCGGCGCTGACGGTGGTCGCCGACGAGCATGTGCCGCCGCTCAAGGCCCGACGCCGATTCGTGCTGCCCAACGAGCCGGTCGCGGCGATGCTGCCCGACCCGACCCCGCCCGGGCCGACCCCGCGGGCGCTCTACATCGGTGACGTCCGCGCGACCCGCGGCCTGTTCGCGATGCTCGAGGCGCTGCGCCTCGCCCCGGACTGGCACCTCGACGTCGTCGGGCCCGTCGCCCCCGCCGACACCGACCGCCTCCGGGAGGTGCTGACCGCCGACCCGTCGCTCGCCGAGCGCGTGCACATGTACGACCGTCGCCCCCCGACCCAGGCGTGGCAGCAGGCCCGCGGCGCCTGGTGCGGCCTGCTGCTGCTCGCCGACACGCCCGCCTTCGCCGAGGCGCTGCCCAGCAAACTGGGGGAGTACCTGGCCTGCGGCCTGCCCGTCATCACGACCGACCTGCGCCGCCAAGCCGAAGTCGTCCGCGCCTGCGGCGCCGGCGAGGTAGTGCCCGCCGGCGACGACGAGCAGGTGGGCGCCGCCGTGGCTGAGGTCCTGCGCTCGTGGTCCGCCGAGGGCCGCGAGTCGCGCGACGCCAAGGCGCAAGCTGCGGTCCAGTACGCCGCCCACCAGCAGCGCGGGAGCAGCGTCTACGAGGACTTCGCCGACACTGTGGCCGCCCTCCTCTGAACCCCGCCTCGCCGAAAGTCGTGCCTCGTTCGCCTCGACAGATTTGTCTTTGTGGTGAACTAAGTACGTGCCCGTGTATTCACGGCTTGGTACAAGGCTCTGACCTGCGGCGATGTCGCCGACGTGGAGCGCCCCAAGTGAGGCACGTACTTAGTTCACCACAAAGACAAAAGATGCGGCGATGTCTGGGATGCTGCGCCGGGGCGTGCGGGGCGTGCGGGGCGTGCGGGGCGTGCGGGGCGTGCGGGGCGTGCGGGGC
>NZ_BAHD01000108.1 GCF_000298215.1 Kineosphaera limosa NBRC 100340
GGCGGACGATCCGATGCCGCCCATGGATTGGGTGACACCGAGCTTCCTGCACAGCTTGGCGTAGGCCTTGGAGCAGTAGACCGACCCGTGGTCGCTGTGGAAGATCGCGCCCTTGAGGCTGCCCCGGGTCGCGGCCGCTGCGTTGAGGGCGTCCTCCACGAGCTCGGTGCGCATGTGGTCGGCGATCGCCCAGCCGGCGAGCCGACGTGAGTAGCAGTCGATCACGGTCGCCAGGTACAGGTTCGTCCCGTCGGCCAACGGCAGGTAGGTGATGTCCCCGACGTAGCGCCGGTTCGGGCGCTCGGCGGTGAAGGCCCGCTTGAGCAGATCCAAATACTTCTGCCCCGACGGCTCGGGGATCGTGGTCCGCACCCGCCGCTTCTTCGCGTAGCCACGGATGCCCTCGAGCCGCATCACCCTGGCCACGCGCTTGTGGTTCACGCGCTCACCGGCAGGGGCGTTGTCGTTGAGCTCGGCGGTGATCCGCGGCGCCCCCTGGGTGTCGTCCTCGGCATGAACGGCCCTGATCCGCGTCGCGAGCTCAGCATCTGCCCGGGCGCGCTCTGCGCGAGCGGGGGCGGCGTTGAGCCAGGCGTAGTAGGACGAGCGCTCGATCTCGACGAGCGCGCACAGTCGCTTCACCTCGAAGGTGGCGGAGTTGTCGGCGACGAACTGGAAGCGACTCACCAGCGCGTCTCCCCGGCGAAATACTTGGCCGCCCGCTGGAGAATCTCCCGCTCGGTGGTGAGCTTGGTCGTCTCGGCACGTAGCGCCGCGTTCTCGGCCTCGAGTCGGGCGATCCTCTGCTCGGGCGCCTCACCCTCGGGTACCGCGGGGCTCGGCCCTGGAGGCTTGGACTGCAACGGGCTGGAGGTCAGCGTTCCGTCGGCGGCGGTCTTCTTGCCGGTCCCGTAGACCTCGAGCCAGCCCCGCAGCGTGCCGCGCACGATGCCGAGGTCCTCGGCGATGCCGCGGACCGTGGCGCCCGGGGTGGACTCGTACAAGTCGACGGCCTGACGACGAAACTCCTCGGAGTAGTTCTTCCTGGCCATGGTTCTCGGATCATCTCGCTTCCCCAGCACCACGTGCTGGATTCAGCGTGTCCAAGAACCGGGGTCAGGCCCCCTGGTGCTGTTCGCGATCTTTGCCAGCCGTGAGAACGTCAAACGCGCCGAGTCGGTAGTCGTGAGCGAGTTCGTCACCTACTGGCAGGAGCGCAGCGAAGCCATGCACGTACTGCGAAGCGGAGGTCGCGACCCACGTGCAGTGCTGGGCTGGCTCTCCTCGTTCCGGCTCCCGCTCGATGACGATGCCTGATCGCGACAGCGATAGCGCGCTCGACCGGCTCGAAGCACGGATCGCCCGCGAGGAAGCCGAAGACGCGGCATCGCCAATCGGTGCCGAGCGCCCCGAGATCGTCACCTTCGACGGGTTCGCCGGAGTCGGTGGCACCCCACGTCGTGAGGCGGCAGATCATCGCCGCAAACGGCGAGGCCGCCGCTCACCCATCGGTCTCAGCCCATACGATCACCTCATTGGTTGTGACGGTCCCCGCGTCGAGGCGGGGCGTCGCCTGACGAGGAGATGCGAGTGGCAGCACGGGGAACGAAGACCAGCGCGCTGGGTCTGGAAGATGCGCTCTGGGAGTCCGCGAACCGATTGCGTTCCTCCATGGATGCCGCTGAGTACAAGCACGTCGTGCTCGGGCTGCTGTTCCTGAAGTACGTCTCGGACAAGTTCGAGTTCCGCCAGCAGCGGCTGGCGCAGTTGGTGGCTGACGAGTCCAGCGACTACTTCATGCCCACTGAGGACGCCCGCCAGGCTGTGCTGGAGGACCGGGACGAGTACACCGCCGAGGGCGTGTTCTGGGTCCCGGCAGGGCATCGCTGGTCCGACTTGCGCAAGGCCGCGAAGCAGACCGACATCGGGCAGCGGATCGACGCCGCGATGGAGGCCATCGAGAAGGAGAACCCCTCGCTGAAGGGTGTGCTCCCCAAGACCTATGCGCGCCGCGAACTCACCGCTGCCACCCTCGGTGGGCTGATCGACACCTTTTCCCGTGACGACCTCGCCGCCGCCGAACACTCAGGGCTCGATGTACTGGGCAGGGTGTACGAGTACTTCTTGGCGCAGTTCGCCTCCAACGAGGGCAAGAACGCGGGCGAGTTCTACACACCCCGCTCGGTGGTGTCGCTGCTGGCCGACATGCTGCGTCCCTACAACGGGCGGGTGTTCGACCCGTGCTGCGGCTCGGGTGGCATGTTCGTGCAGGCCGAGCACTTCGTGGAGTCGCACGGCGGCTCTCGCAACGACATCTCCGTCTTCGGCCAGGAGTCCAACCCGACCACGTGGCGGCTGGCGAAGATGAACCTTGCCATTCGCGGCATCGAGGCCAACCTCGGCCCGGAGTGGGCCGACTCGTTCCACGACGACCAGCACCCCGATCTGCGAGCCGACTACATCATGGCCAATCCCCCATTCAATATCTCCACCTGGGGCGGCGAACGCCTGACTGATGACCCGCGCTGGACCTACGGCGCTCCTCCCCCCGGCAACGCGAACTACGCCTGGCTCCAGCACATGCTGGCCCACCTATCCCCTACTGGCACGATGGGCGTGGTGTTGGCCAACGGGTCGCTGACAGTGAACTCGTCCGGCCAAGGTGAGATCAGGCAGCGGATGGTCGATGCCGACGTGGTGGAGTGCGTCGTCGCCATGCCCTCGCAGTTGTTCTACGGCGTGCAGATTCCGGTGTCGCTGTGGCTGTGCACCAAGGACAAGTCAGGCAAGAAGACCAAGAGCGGCCAGACCCGCCGCCCCCGGTTCGGTGAAGTGCTCTTCATCGACGCCCGCGACCTCGGCTACATGGAGAACCGCACCCACCGCAACCTCGACCCAGAAAAGGACGTTGCACGGATCGCGGACACCTACAACGCCTGGCGCGGCGACGCCGACCTCCCCGCCTATGAAGACGTTCCAGGTTTCTGTGCGTCGGTGACCAAGGAGCAGGTTGCGGACGCGGGCTACGCACTCAGCCCCGGGCGCTACGTCGGCACCGAAGAAGCCGAAGACGACGGCGAACCCGTGGATGAGAAGATCGCGCGGCTCAGCGACGAGATTCGCGAGGGCTTCGCGAGGCGTGCGGCACTTCAAAGTCAGATCGAGGCGTCTCTCGCCGATCTGGAGGGCGGCCAATGACGACAGTGGCACCCGCTGGGTCCTTGTTGACCTTCGCTGTTGGTGGGGGATGGGGCGACGAAGAAGCATCGGCGGAGACGACTCCCTGCCTCGTGGTCCGCGGCACTGACCTGATGTCCGTGAGGGGCGGCTCGCTCGACAGTGTGCCACTCCGCTACGAGACTCCGAAGAAGATGGCAAGCCGCGCACTCCAGGAGGGCGACATCATCTTGGAGATATCGGGCGGCTCGAAGGGACAGCCAACTGGGCGAACCGCGCTCGTTACTCAGCAACTTCTGGACCGGAGCAAGCATCCAGTTATCCCGGCCAGTTTTTGCCGCTTGCTGCGCCCTGACCGGAGTCAAGTACATCCTCGCTACCTCTACTACTGGCTACAAGAGATGTACTCCAGCGGTCGCGTCTGGTCGTACCAGAATCAATCCACAGGGATCGCCAACTTCCAGATGAAGGTCTTCACTCAGGTGGAGATGGTTCGGCTCCCACCGCTGGAGGAGCAGGAGCGGATCGCGGGTGTGCTCGGGGCCTTCGATGACCTCATCGAGACGAACCGCCGCCTCGCGCAGGCTGCTATTGGCCTTCAGCGGGCAGCCTTCCTGCGTGCGACGGAAGGTCTACCCCGTGTCCCAATCTCCGAAGTCATGCAGGTTGAGATGGGTCAGTCGCCGCCTGGAGACACCTACAACTTCGACGGGGACGGACTGCCCTTCTTTCAGGGAGTGAAGGACTTCAGCGACCGATACCCGGCAACCCGTGTCTACTGCTCGCAACCTCGCCGTATTGCGGAACCCGGTGACCTCCTCCTCGCTGTGCGTGCGCCCATCGGTCGAGTCAATGTCGCAACTGAGCGGTGTGCAACTGGCCGAGGGTTGGCGATACTCCGCTCGGGGCTTCCAGCGATAGCGCTTCAGTCGCTAACGGCAAAGGCCGACCTCTGGGCAGCCTACGAGGATGAAGGAACAGTCTTCTCCTCGATCAATCGCAAGGTGATCAGCGATCAGCGGATTCGGTGGACGAGCGACCCTGATCTTGCGCGAGCACTGGAAGCACTGGACGAACTCGTCCTTGACTGCCACGAGAAGAACTCGGCCCTGACCAGACAGCGCGACGAACTTCTTCCGCTGTTGATGTCGGGCAAGGTGCGGGTGCGCGATGTGGAGGCGGGAGCCTCGTGAGTGTCGCGGAGTCGGAGTTTGAGGGCTGGGTGCTGGAGATGCTGGCCGAGCAGGGCTGGCACACGGTACGCGGGCCGGACATCGCACCGGGCATGCTCGATGCGGAACGCTCCGACTACCGCGAGGTCGTCCTCGTTGGTCGTCTGCGGGATGCGATCTACCGACTGAACCCGCACCTTCCCGACGATGCAGTCGAGGATGCGATCAAGACGGCGCTGCGTCCCGAGTCGCCGGTCATTCAGTCGGAGAACTGGCGGGCGTACGAACTAGTCACCCAGGGTGTGCCCGTCGAGTACCGCGACAGCGCGGGCGTGCTGCGCAATGTCCGGGCGCGGCTGGTCGACTGGGATGAGCCGCTCCGCAACGACCTGTTGGCGGTGAACCAGTTCACGATCCAGGGGGCCAAGAAGGAGCGCCGTCCGGATGTGGTGTTGTTCGTCAACGGGCTGCCGCTGGGGCTGCTGGAGTTGAAGAAGCCGGGTGCGCAGAACGCCACCATCGCCAGTGCGTACGTGCAGATTCAGACCTACAAGGCGCAGATTCCCGACCTGTTCACCTGGAACGCCGGAGTGGTGCTTTCGGACGGGTTCCTGGCGCGGATGGGCACGCTCACGGCGCAGGCGAACCATTTCCAGGCGTGGAAGACCATCGACGGGCAGAGCCTGGCGACGAAGTTCCGGCCCGAGATCGAGGTAATGGTCGCCGGGTTCCTCAACCCGGAGGTGTTCTTGGACTGGACACGCAACTTCCTCGCCTACTCCGGTGACGGCGCGAAGATGACGAAGATCGGCGCGAAGTACCACCAGTACTGGGCGGTCCGCAAAGCCCTGTTCGAGACCATCGAGGCTGTCGAGAGCGACGGTCGCGCAGGGATCGTCTGGCACACGCAGGGCTCGGGCAAGTCGTTCGAGATGGCCTGGACCGCCGGTGCGTTGATGCGGCACCAGGCGATGGACAACCCGACGCTGCTGGTGCTGACTGACCGCAACGACCTCGACAACCAGTTGTTCGAGGACACCTTCGCCGCTACCAAGATCGGCGCTCCGCTACCGGAAGCCCCGGTGCAGGCCGAGACACGGGCGGAGTTGAAGACGCTGTTGTCGGGGCGGCAGTCGGGCGGGATCGTGTTCACCACGATCCAGAAGTTCGGCCTGTCCAAGGACGAGCGTGACGCGGGCATCCCGTTCCCCACGCTGTCGGAGCGCACGAACATCGTGGTGATGGTCGATGAGGCTCACCGCTCGAACTACGACTTCATCGACGGGTTCGCCCGCCACCTGCGCGACGGCCTGCCGAACGCGACGTTCATCGGGTTTACCGGCACCCCCATCGAGGCCAAGGACCGCTCCACCACAGCGGTCTTCGGGGACGTGATCGACACCTACGACCTCACCCAGGCCGTCGAGGACGGCGCGACGGTCAAGGTGCTCTACGAGGCGCGACTGGCGAAGGTGCGCCTGCCCGAGGATGCGCTGCACGACATCGACTCAGCGTTCACCGAGGCCGTCTCCGGCAGCGAGGAAGACGCTCAGGAGCGGTTGAAGTCGCGCTGGTCACGGGTGGAGGCCATCGTTGGTGCTGACGAGCGGTTGGAGGAGTTGGCCCGCGACATCGTGGCCCACTGGGACAAGCGCAAGGAGGTCATGCCCGACGCCAAGTGCATGATCGTCACCATGTCGCGGCGGATCGCCGTCGAACTGCACGACAAGATCGCCGCCCTACGCCCCGACTGGGCGACCGACGACGACGCGACCGGGCGGATGAAGGTCGTGATGACCGGCTCCGCGACCGACCCCGAGCACTGGCAGGACCACCTCCGCAACAAGGCGCGGATGCGGGCGCTGAAGGCGCGGGCTTCGGACCCGGACGATCCGCTGGATGTGGTGATCGTTCGCGACATGTGGCTGACCGGGTTCGATTCCCCGGCGATGACCACCATGTATGTGGACAAGCCGATGCGCGGGGTGTCGCTGATGCAGGCGATCACCCGCGTGAACCGCACCTTCCGCGACAAACCCGCTGGCCTGATCGTGGACTACATCGGCATTGCCGAGGACCTGAAGACCGCCCTGGGCGACTACACGCAGCGTGACCGCGACAACGGCCAGGTCGGGGCCGACATCGAAGCCACCGCGATCCCGGAGATGGAGACCGAGCACGACATCGTGTGCTCGATCCTGTCCGGCTTCGATTGGCGACCACTGGTGGCTGAGAAGACCCCGAAGGCGTACATCAACGCCGTCATGGCCACCGTCGAGTGGCTGCTGGAGCAGGAGCACGTCGAGGACGCCTTTGAGGGCGTCGAAGGCGAGACCGAAGACGGCAAGAGCAAGGAACTGACGGTTAAGCAGCGGTTCGTCGCGCACGTGGCCCGGCTGCGCTCGATCTTCTCCCTGGTCCCCGCTTCGGATGCGGCGACGGCGATCCGCGACGACGTGGCGTTCTTCGATGCCGTGCGCACTGCCATCGCGAAGATCGAGAATGCAGGCCGTGGAGCGACCGACGCTGGGGCAGAGTTGGACACCGCGATCCGCCAGATCGTCTCGGAGAACATGACCGGCACCGGGGTGGTGGACATCTACGCCGAGGCCGGGATCGCCAACCCCGACATCTCGCTGATCGACGATGCGTTCGTCAAGAAGATCACCGAGTCCGACCGGCCCAACATCCAGATGGAAGCGCTGAAGCGGCTGCTGAACGCCGAGATCAGGGCCATCGCTGGGCGGAACCTGGTCAAGGGCAAACAGTTCTCCGAGATGCTCAACGCCTCCCTGCTGCGCTACCAGAACCGCAGCCTCGACACCGCCGCCGTCGTGGCCGAACTCGTCCGCCTCGCCCAGGCGCTGAAGGCCGAGCAGGCGCGAGGCCGAGAGACCGGGCTGACGGAGAACGAACTCGCCTTCTACGACGCCCTCCGCGACAACGACTCCGCCCGCGAAGCGATGCAGGATGAGACGCTGAAGAAGATCGCCCACGAACTCACCGACATCGTGCGCCGCGACGCCAAGACCGACTGGAGCGTCAAGGAGCAGGTCCGCGCCAAGTTGCGCACCACGATCAAGCGGCTCCTGCTGAAGCACGGCTACCCGCCCGACAAGACGCCCCAAGCCACTGAGTTGATCCTGAAGCAGGCCGAGACCATCGGTCACGATGCCGCATGACAGCGACGGAGGAGGAGTCGGCACTTCCTGCCTGGGACGAGATCAAGAATAGTGCCGACTACCGGACTCTCGTTATCGGTAACGGTGCCAGCATCAACATATGGCCTGACTTCTCGTACTCGTCCCTCTTCGACCAAGCGACGCTTGGTGCGGCTGCCGCCGACTTGTTTGACCGTCTGGACACCAAGAACTTCGAGTTCGTGCTCGGGCGGCTGGTCGAGGCGCGAGAGTTCCTCGAAGCCGTCGAGCGCGATGCCGCCTGGACCGAACCTCTCTACGAGGGGGTTCGCGCCGCGCTGTTCGAGGCGGTCAGATCGGTGCACGTCCCCTACGAGCGTCTCCGGGACAGCGTCAAAGCGGATTATGCGGCTGCGATGAACGACTGCTCGTCGGTCTACGTTCTGAACTACGACTTGGTGGCTTACTGGTCTCATATGGCCCGTGTCGCGGAGACCAGGATGGTGGACTTCATGTTCGATGGCGAGCACTTCAACCCCGCGGACACCGACGTGTGGAGCGGTTACACGGAGGTCTTCTACCCTCACGGGGGCTTGCACTTGTGGCAGGACGTTCGCACGGGCATCGCGGGCAAGTACCGCTACGGTTCCGGGAACATCCTGGTTCAGGCGGAGGATGGACTCTCGGCCTCCGGAACGCGAGCGCCTCTGCTGGTCAGCGGGGGAAGCGCGACAGAGAAGATGAGCCTCATCCAGCAGTCGGCGCTACTGTCGTTCGCCTTCCAGAGGCTTGTCACCAACACGACGCCGACCGTCATTCTCGGTGCCTCGCTCCAAGAGACGGACAGTCACATTGCACGCGCCATTGCGGCAAACATGGCTGGATCGCACGTGGCGATCGGCGTGCACGTCGGCGCTTTGGATGTTGATGGACTCCATGCCGAGTGCGAGCGTTATCGCGTCGCACTTCGTGTCGGAAAGGGAGACCGAGTGAAGCGCGATGACATCCACTTCTTCGACTCTTCGACCCATCCGCTCGGAGCGCAGGCGATGTGCTGCGGTTGAGGAGGCGGCTCACGCATCGAGATCGTCTAGCAGGTGCCGCTCCCACACTTCGGTTGGCCGCACGACGCGCACTCCGTCCACATCGTGGCCAATCGGAAACCCTCCGTCATTGGTCATCAAGTAGTCGCACCCAAGCCGCACGGCTGCGGCCAAATGAACGGCGTCCGCTCCACCCAGGCGCTTGTTCGTCTCCGCACGGTGTGAGTTCCACTGAACTGACGGGCGAGCCTTACTGCCTCACGTGCCAGGAAGCGGTCAACGTCAGTCCAGAGAGTCGCCTCGGCGGTGAACCAGCCGCGTACCTGATCCACCCGAGTCATGACACCGGGGTACGTCATTTTTCCTGCGGGTGGGCGGTGGACTTCAGGATGTGTTTCGCGGCTGGGGTGAGGGGGTCGGCGGCGAGGTGTTCGTGGCCGGCAATGCTGACCGTGATCTCCTGCAGGGGCCGTAAGGCCCGGATGATCTTCTTCAGGCTGAGCCCGGTGAGTTCTTGTAGGTGACGGGCGACGGCCAGCGCGGTGACGACGACGGTCAGGTGGGCTTCGATCGCGTCGCGCTCGTGATGAAATATCGGCCGCGCCCGCAGGTCGGACTTCGACATCCGGAACGACTGCTCGACCCGCCACAGGTCGTGGTAGCTGGCGATGACCTCGCTCGCGGGCATCACGTCGGCGGGGATGTTGGTGACATAGCCCTTCAACCCGACCAGGCTGCGAGCCCTGGCGAGGTCCTTCTCGTTCAGGACCGCCGCATCGCCCTTGATCATGACGAACCGCGGCTTGCGGGCCGGTCGCTCACCCGCGACGACGGCTCGGGCACGGTTCTCCTGCGCCGTCAACGTCTTGTTGTCCCGGGCGGACCGCTTGCTCGAGTACGCCCATACCGCCCGCCACGACTTCGGATGCGTCTGCGGCGCCCAGACCGGCTCGTCCCGCAGGTGCGTGTCGTTTTCGCTGGTCGCGCCGGCATGCCGCGGGGTGATGGTGTCGATGATCTGCCCGTCGGTGAACGCGTCGCCGTGCCAGCGGAAGTGGGACGCCAGATCGGCAGGCGCTTTGGTCTGGCGGGACCCGACGATGAACCGCACGTTGGCCTCGTCGAGCGCTTTCAGGTTGCTCGAGGAGAGCATCCCGGCGTCGGCGACCACGACCATGTCCGCCACACCGTGGCGTTCCTGGAACGCGCGGATGGTCGGCAGGATGGTGGCGGTCTCGGCCTTGTTGCCCTCCCAGCAGGTGATCTCCAACGGGAACCCGCCCCGGTCGACCAGCAGCCCGACCACGACCTGCGGGTCGACCCGGCGTTCCTTGGAGTACCCGACCTTGCGCAGCTCGTCCTCATACTCGGCCTCGAAGTAGAGCGTGGTCACGTCGTAGAGCACAAGGGTGAGGTCGCCGTGGCGGGCAGCGTGCGCGAAGCACGCTGCGGCGATCTGTCCCCGATAGTCACGGTGGACGGCGCGGTCCAGAGCGCGGAAGAAGGTCCGCACATCCACATGAGGCACCCCGATCTCCTCCAACACGCGCACGCTGTCGGCTTTGCTCGTCGGCTCCACCAGCCGGGCCAGGACCAGCTGCATGAACGCGTCATCGCCCAGAACGTCGAACCCGAGCCGGGCGTAGGCGCTGGTCAGCACATCCCACAACAGCGCGCACCGCTTGCTCGTGATGACTCCGCGAGCCCGACCCGTCCCGGCCGGCGCGTCGTCCAGGCCAAGATCGAGGGCCTCCTGCCCGGGCCGTATCCGCTCACGAGCGATCTGCATCAGCACAGCGAGCTCCGCCTCGTCGTGCGCGGTGCCGATGTGCTCCAGGATCACGTTGCGGCCAGCGCGACGCTCAGCGATCTGGACCTTCGTGGCGCCCGAGCGGCCAGCGGATCGGCGGATGAACACCACGAGCGCCACCATACCCAGCAGCGGGGTACGTCAATTCCACCCAACCCAAGCCAGTGACCAGCACGAACACCGACGACAACCCCGAAAACAGCTCAAGTGTCATGAGCCAGGGGTTGCGCCGTCGGGGGTTGCGTCACGGGGGTTGCGTTGTTCATGGTCGTCTCCTACTGCGGCGGGCCGCGTGGCGGGTGAGGACAGCAGGCCGCGGACGTTCTCGATGACGACCCAATCAGGCTGGAGCGCGTCGATCGCTGCGGCCATGTGTGCCCACAGTCCCGAGCGGGTGCCTGGCGCGATGCCGGCGCGCTTGCCGACGGTGGACACGTCCTGGCAGGGGAAGCCGCCGATGAGGATGTCCACGGGCTCGACCTGGCTCCAGTCAATAGCGGTGATGTCGCCC
>NZ_BAHD01000107.1 GCF_000298215.1 Kineosphaera limosa NBRC 100340
GCCCGCGTCGGCGCCCGGCGCGCGGTCGCACCACCACGGCCGGTGCGCAAGGGCAAGCCGGTGCTGCCACCCACGCCCTACCCGGAGGGGGACCCGGCGACGCCGGTGCGCCCGGCGGATGCCCCGGTCGCGAACCCCGTGACCGGCCTCGTCGTCCCGGCCGGTGCCAGCGGCACGTTCGTGGCCGGCACGCTCGCCGACTCCCCAGCGACGCCTCACGCGCCGGCGGCCGATGACGCCCCGACCGAGTTTCTGCCGCGCATCGTGCTCGGTGACCCGACCACCGGCCCGCTCGCTCTGCCCACCGGGCCCCCCGACGCCTTGGGCCAGCGGCGCCCCGAGGAGGCAGAGGCGGTGGGTGCGGGCGGCAGCTCCCGCCCGCAGCCGGTGCAGGAGGCGAGTCACACGCTGCAGGAGGTCGACCGGATCGTCGACGACATTGCGGACGCCCTGCGCCTGGGCCCCTGGGAGCCGGACCGCCCCCACCGCTGAGGCGCGCGCGGGCCTAGCTCAGCGCCACCGCCACGAACGGGTCGGGTCGTCGTAGGAGCTGTTGTGGCCCGGATCTTCGGTGCCGTCGCCGTCGGTGCTGCGGTAGATCGTGTGCCCGCGTGAGTGCTGGCGCAGCTCGCGAAGGTCCAGCCCGGCAGTGTCGTCGTCTTCGTAATCGTCCGGCTCGCCGCCGCGACCGTGCGGGTGTCGACGAACCTCGCCGCGAGCCCGGGACACTTCGCCGTCGCCGTAGAAGCTTGCGGTGTGCCGGGGGTCGCGTACCTCGCGGATCGGGCCGACCTGCCGCTCGTCCCGGCCGCCGCGCCGCCCCGAGAATCGCTGCAGGTGCTGGGCGAAGCGGCTGCGCCGGGTGGGGTCCTCTTCCTCGTAGACCTCGTCCTCGTAGTCCTCGTCGGGACCGTCGACCGGCTCGTCGCCGTCGCGGTGGAAGATCTGGGCGATGATCGCCTTGTACGTCGCGTCGGGTCGCGGCATGTAGGCGAGGTTCGACAGTGCCTGGTCCTGCCCGGCACTCTCCAGCACGAAGGTGCCGTAGCCGAGCAGCCGGCCCAGCACCGTGCGGTGATAGGTCATGTCGGTGACCTTGCCGAGCGGCATCATGTCGACCTTGCGCACGATGAATCCGTAGATCAGCAGCAGCCGCCGGTCGGTGGCGATGAACCACTCCCGGTGCCACTCCCACAGGTAGAACAGGGCGCGGCCGACGAGCGCGAACGCGAGCCACCACACGAGATCTGCGAGCTGCCCGGCCGACGGGTCGAGCGTCGCCGACAGCCACACCGCGGCGATCAAACCGAGGATCGCCAGGGCGACGGGTTCGGCGACCACGCCCCAGTGCCGGTGCACAGCAACGACGATCTTCTCTCCGCGCAGCAGGTAGCGCTCCAGGTGATCGAGGTTGCGGGCCGGCATGCCGTTCAGCGTAGGCGGAGGGGCGAACCTGCGCCTACCGCCCCAGAAGTCGGTCGAAGAAGATGCCGATGGAGGCGAAGCCGTTGACGATGATGTCCCACACGGTCATGACGAGGTCGGCCGCCCGGTCGGGGCTGGTGAAGATCGCGTAGATGACGAAGATCCAGAAGATCCACACGAAGATCCTCTTCACCTGTCCAGGCATCTGATGCTCCTCGTGGCGTTGGGATCGTGACGGGTTGAGTTGACCCGCTGGGGGATTCGTGCGGCGCAGCCGTGGTCGGGGGGTTGGAGACAGACCGCGAGTTCTATCGAATCACAGGGATCTGCGGGGACGTGCACGCACACGCCGGGCGCGCCCCATCTGGGTGGATCCACGCAATTCGTTGCGCATCGCCACGCGGGCGGGTCGGCGCGTGTTCACTATGCGCATGGACGTTGAACTCCACGAAGTGCGCGACTTTCTCGCCCAGTACCCGCCCTTCGGTGACTTGCCCGCTGCGGTGCTCGAGGAGGTCGTCTCGGTCATCACCGTCCGGTACGCGCGGCGCGGGGAGGAGATCCTGTCCGTCGGGCGCGACAACACGGACTTCTACACCGTGCGCAGCGGGGCGCTCGACATCCGCGACGCCACAAACACGCTCATCGAGCGCGCCGCCGAGGGCTCGTCCCTGGGCACGATGACCCTGGTCGAGGGCGATCCGTCGAAGTTCCGCGCCGTGGCCATCGAGGACTCGCTGCTGTACGTCATCGCCGGTAACGACTGGCACCGCATCGCGGGCGCCAACCCCAAGTTTCGCGAGTTCTTCTTAGGGCAGCGGCGGGAGCGGATGCACGGCGCGATCGCCAGCGCGCACGTGGCAGATTCGGGCATGGCGGTGCTGCGCACCCGCGCCAAGGACATGATCCGGCACGCGGTCGTCGAGGCCACCCAGGAGCTGTCCATCCGCGATGCCGCGCGGATGATGGCCAACCGCGATGTCTCGTCGGTCCTGGTGATGTCGGGCAACCGCATCTTGGGCATTGTCACCGACCGTGACCTGCGTAAACGGGTCGTCGCAGCCGGCGCCGACACCTCCGCCTCCATTGCCTCGGTGATGACGCCCGACCCGATCGTCGTCTCGGGGGAGGCGCTGGCCTTCGAGGTGCTGCTGCACATGATGGACGGCGCGATCCACCACCTGCCGATCGTCGAGGCCGGCCGCCCCGTCGGCGTCATCACCAGCACCGACCTGGTGCGCCTCGAGCATGCCAACCCCGTCTACCTGGTGCGCGATATCGCCGCGCAGTCGAGCGTCGCGGGCGTCGCCAAGGTCGCCGCGCGGCTGCCGCGCACGGTCGCGCGGCTGGTCAGTCAGGACGCGACGGCCGACGACATCGGCAAGGTCGTCACGGCGGTCGCCGACTCGGTCGGCCGCAAGGTCATCGCTTTGGCGGAGGCGGAGTTGGGCCGCCCGCCCGCGCCCTACTGCTGGATGGTGCTCGGGTCGCAGGCCCGCGGCGAGTCGGCGCTCGGCAGCGACCAGGACAACGCGATCATCCTGGCCGACGACGCCGGACCGGAGGGGGAGCGGTACGTCGCGGCGCTGGCCGAAAAGGTCGTCGCCGGGCTGGAGCAGTGCGGCTACCCGCTGTGCGACGGCGATGTCATGGCGACCAACCCGCGGTGGCGGCAGAATCTCACCGGCTGGCGGCGGGAGTTCGCCCGCTGGCTGCACGAACCGACTCCGGCGGCCCTGCTCAACGCCGGTATCTTCTTCGACGCCCGTGCCCTCTACGGCGACACCAGCCTGTTCACCGAGCTGTACAAGGGGGTGCAGGCGCAGGCCAAGGAGTCGCCGCGGTTTCTGGGGCTCATGGCCGCGCAGGCGGTGCGGCACGAACCTCCGCTGGGGTTCTTCCGCGGTTTCGTGCTGCAGAAGGAGGGCGAACACAAGGACACCCTCAACCTCAAGTGGGGTGGCATCGGTGTCGTGCAAGAGACCGCGCGCGTGTACGCCCTGGCGGCCGGTTCGCCGGCGATGCGTACCCACGAGCGGATCACCGACGCCGCGAACGCCAACCTTCTGAGCCCAGAGAGCGCGGCGGAACTGCGCGACGCCTACGAGTTCATCTCCTACGTGCGGCTGGAGCACATGGTGCGCAACATTCAGGACGAGCGGGCCCCCGACAACCACGTTCACCCCGCGCATCTGACGAGCCTGGAGCGCCGCCACCTGCGCGACGCCTTCGGGGTGCTGCGCTCGGTCCAGGCGCAGCTGGCGCAGCGTTACCCCGCGGCCCGGGTCTGAGGTGGTGCGCTGATGCGGATGTTCACCACGCCGTTCAGTCCCGCCGCCCGGGCGGCCCGGCGGCGCGGCAGGCTGGCTCGGTCGGCACCGCCGGGGCCCCTGCTGGAGGTGCTGAGCCGCCGCGTCAACGGGCCGGACACGCCGCTGCGCAAGGCCAAGCTGCTCGCGGTCGACATCGAGACCACGGGGCTGAATCCGCGCACCGACCTCGTGCTGTCGATGGGGTGGGTTCCTGTGGACGGCTTGACGATTCGGCTCGCCGGAGCCGGTGGGTGCCTGGTGCGGCCGCCGTCGAGCAAGGGCCGTCGCGCGGCCGGCAGCCAGGGGGCGCGGGCTTCTGGTGACGTGGGACAGAGCGCCGCCGTGCACGGCCTGACCGACGACGTGGTGGCCGCGGGGCTGCCCCTGGACGAGGCCCTGGACCTGCTGCTCACCGCCCTGCCCGGACGCATCCTGCTGGCCCACTACGCGGCCATCGAGCGCGACTTCCTCGCCGCCGCCTCGCGCGCGCTGCACGGCATCGACCTGCCGTTGACGACGGTCGACACCCTCGAACTGCAGCGCCTCATCGTGGCCGGGCCGGAGGGCGCCGGGTTCCGGCCGGGCAAGCTGCGGCTGGGCGCCGCGCGCGAGCACTTCGGACTGCCGCGGTACCGGGCGCACGACGCTTTGACCGACGCCTTGGCCTGCGCGGAGCTGTACCTCGCGCAGGTGTCGCAGCTGGGGGCTCGCGGCGACCTGCAGCTGGGCCGGATTCTCGACTAGGTCTGCCCCGCCTCGCTAGGTCAAAGGAGCTCGCTAGGTCGCAGGAGCACAGTGTTGCTCGTTGCGCCGAGCGGGATGACGGGGCTCGGCTCAGACGACGCCGTAGAGGCGGTCTCCGGCGTCGCCGAGGCCGGGCACGATGTACCCCTGGTCGTTGAGCTTCTCGTCGATCGCTCCGAGCACGAGGGTCACCGGCGGTTCCACGTCGGCGAGGTGGGCCTGCAGGTGGTCGATCCCCTCCGGGGCCCCGAGCAGGCACACGGCGGTGATGTCGCGGGCGCCGAGACCGACGAGGTAGTCGATGGCCATGACGAGGGTGTGCCCCGTGGCCAGCATCGGGTCGACGATGAAGCACTGCCGGCCCGACAGGTCGTCGGGCAGGCGGTTGGCGTAGGCGCTGACCTCGAGGGTCTCCTCGTCGCGGACCATGCCAAGAAAGCCGACCTCCGCGGTCGGCAGCAGCCGCACCATGCCCTCCAGCATGCCGAGGCCGGCGCGCAGAATCGGCACGATGAGCGGTTTGGGGGTGGCCAGCTTGATGCCGCACGTCGGGGCGACCGGGGTCTCGATGTCGAACGGCTCGACGCGCACTTCACGGGTCGCCTCGTACGCGAGCAGCGTCACCAGCTCCTCCGCCAGACGCCGGAACGTCGGTGAGTCGGTGCGCTTGTCGCGCAAGTACGTGAGCTTGTGGGCGATGAGCGGGTGGTCGACCACGTGGACGCGCATGGGGGAAACTTAGCGCGTGAGCGGCGTCGATGACCCAAGGCCCGGCCGATCGCCCGCCGGTGACGCCGTTGCGGGGGCCGGTTCGAACCCGGATGAGGTGTGGTTGCCGCCGGCGGGGGAGGAGCGGGCCGACGTGCGGGTCGAGCCGGGGTTGGAGTCGGTGATGGAGCGGCTGCTCGCCGATGCGGCGCGGGCCGGCCGGGCCGGTGAGGTGCCGGTCGCGGCGGCCGTCCTGGGTCCGGAGGGGAACGTGCTCGGCTGGGGTGTGAACCGGCGGGAGCGCGACGGCGATCCGACTGCGCACGCCGAGGTGCTGGCCTTGCGCGCTGCTGCTGCCCAGAGGGGCGCAGCGGACGTCAGGGAGGCGGCCGCGTCTGCGACCGAGGCGCCGGCGCAGGGTCGGGGCCGATGGCGCCTGGACGAAACGACCCTCCTGGTCACGCTGGAGCCGTGCGCCATGTGCGCCGGGGCGGCGCTCCAGGCTCGGGTCGGCCGGATCGTGTTCGGTGCATGGGACGACAAGGCGGGGGCCTGCGGCTCGGTGTGGGACCTGCCGCGCGACCGCTTCGCGTCGCACCGCGCGGAGGTCGTCGGCGGTCTGCGGGAGGGCGACTCGGCCGCCCTCCTACGGGAGTTCTTCGCCGCACGCCGCCCCCGACCCTCCGGCTGATCGACGGCCTCATCGGCGGCTAGAGCGAGTGCGCGTCGGCGGCGCGCTCGTGATCGGATGAGCCCATGGACTCCTACCGCCACGACGGCCTGACGTTCGACGTCAGCGACGCCGCGCCCGGCAACGCTGTACCTAGGGAGGCCGACCCCGGGCACTCCCACCTCGGCAGCGCCGAGGCGGTCGTGTTGCTGCACGGTTTCCCGCAGGACCGGCACTGCTGGCAGGCGGTCGCGCGGCAGCTCAACGAGGCGGGGCTGCGCACGCTGGCTCCGGATCAGCGCGGCTACTCGCCGGGTGCCTGCCCACCGGCGGTGAGCGACTACGCCATGGAGCACCTCGTCGGTGATGTGGTGGCGCTGCTCGACGCGGCGCACGTGCAGCGGGCGCACCTTGTCGGGCACGACTGGGGCGGCGGGGTGGCCTGGGCGTTGGCCGCAACGCACCCGGAGCGGGTCGCGAGCCTGACGGTGCTGTCGACCCCGCATCCGGCGGCGATGGGTGCCGCGATGCTGCACGGCCAAGTACTACGCAGTTGGTACATGGGGGCGTTCCAGGTGCCGCGGTTGCCCGAACGGCTGCTCGCCCGGCAGCTGCCCCGGGCGCTGCGCGGCGCGGGTCTGCCGCCGGCGGAGGTGCGGCGGTACGCGGATCGGTTCGCCGAGCCCGAGCGCCTGCGCGGTCCGATCAACTGGTACCGGGCCATGGTGCGTGGGGGAGCCCGGCTCGGCTTGGGCGTCGTCACCGTGCCGACGACCTACGTGTGGGGCGAGCAGGACCCCTATCTGGGCCGGGCGGCGGCGCTCAAGACGAGCGAGTTCGTCGGCGCGGACTACCGATTCGTACCCGTGCGGGCCGGGCATTGGCTGCCCGAGATCGAGCCCCGGCTCGTTGTCGACGAGGTGCTGGCGCGGGTGCGGGGCGCCTCCGGTGGGCCGGCCGCTGCTGAGCCGCCCGCTGCTGAGCCGGCCGCTGCTGAGCCGGTGGGCACGCCGTCGGGGAACCTCTCGGTGCTCGAACGACTGGGTGCGGCGGAGTTCGTGGCGCTGACGACGTTCCGCCGTTCGGGCGAGCCGGTGACGACGCCGATGTGGGTGGCGCGCGACGGCGACGAGCTGGTGTTCACGACGCCGACGGACAGCGGCAAGATCAAGCGGCTGCGCCGCGACCCCCGCGTGCGGGTGCAGGTGTGCTCGCGCCTGGGCAAGATCCAGCCGGGCGCGCTCGCGGCGGATGGCCAGGCGACCCTCGCTGCCGGTGCGGCGGAGGTGGCCCGCGGCTCGGCGGTGCTGCGGCGCAAGTACGGCTGGCAGTACGCAGTGATGCTGCGCGCCGAGCGCCTCTTCAAGCGCGAGCAACTCGACCGCACGATCCTCCGGGTGCGGCTCGGCTGACGCGACCCACCCGCCCCGACGCGGCCCTTCCACCCGCTCCAGCGACCTCCTCTCCGGAACCGATTTCCGCCGCGCACCAGCCCTTAGGTAACCTGTACGGCGGTGGCGTGTCCGAGCGGCCAAAGGAGCACGCCTCGAAAGCGTGTGTGGGGGCAACTCCACCGTGGGTTCGAATCCCACCGCCACCGCCAGCGCAAAGGCCCCGAGACCGTAGAGCAACCGGTTCGGGGCCTTTGCCGTGTGCCCCTACTCTCGCGGGTCAGCCCAACGCTCTGGCCGCTCCCGGCTCCAAGCACTCAGGCCCGCCCTCGGTGGGCGTGCACAGGCGCAGGGTCATCGGGATCGTCATCTTGCGCGTCGGGCCCGCGTTGTCGCTGTTGGCGGCGCCGTAGATCACGGTGAGTTCGGTGATCCGGCCCGAGAGGTGCGCCCCGGTCGGTTTCAGTTCGACGGCCAGCGACCAGGTCGAGATCTTGCTCGTGCTGCCCTCGCGCGTGTCGCCCTGGGGTTCGCTCGGGCGGGGCGAACTGATGGTGGGGCAGGTGCCGGTGATCGTGGCGGGCTCGGGCGCGGTGCGATAGCCGTAGTCGGCCATGGGCTCTTGAACAGCACCGACGCCCATGTCGGCGGCAATCTCCCGCACTCCGAAGCGCACGAGCACGAGTTCGTTCGGCGGGGCGAGCCGCACCTCGCGGATCGTAATGCTGCCCGGGGTGTTCAGGCACAGGTTGGGAATGCCGAAGGTCCACGTCGCCGCGGCGTCCCGCACGATCCCGGAGGCTCCGTTGGGTGGCGGGTCGACCTCGAAGCGCAACTCGGGCACATCCGACTCGAGCGTGCACGCGGCGAGCAGGGTGATGGTTGCCCACGTCGAGGCGATGAGAGGCAGACGCCGACGCGCGGTCAACGTTCGTCCGCGGTCTGTGCCGCCCGGACATCCGCGGCTTGTGCCGCCCGGAGATCGGCGTCGCTCACAGCCCCTCCCCACCTGCGGCCTTGGCCCGAACCTTGCCTTCACGGTAACGCGGTCACGCCTCGACTGGTCCGTAACCAGCGGCTCGCGCCTACGACGATGCGTCGGCGAGGTGTTTGGTGGCTTCGCGGATGCTGAGGCCGGAGAGCACGTCGCGGCGGCCGTCGACGGCAGCGCGGACCCAGCCGGGGTCGATGCGGGCGTGCTGGCGTAGGGCCCAGCCGATGGCCTTGCGGATGAAGAACTCGGAGCCGAAGGGGGTGCCTTCGACGTTGGCGTCGATGGCGTCTTCGAGGAGGTCGAGGTCGGTGGCGGGGCCGGAGCCGAGTTGGCAGATGATCGCGGTGCGGCGGACCCAGAGGTCGTCGGCGTGGGCCCATTCGCGCATCTGGTCGGCTTCGGCGGGGTAGGCGCGGACGATGGGCCCGATGAGACCGGAGGCGATCGCGTCGACGAAGTCCCACCAGGCGCCGGTGCGGATGAGGTGTTCGTAGAGGGGGCGGGTCTGCGGGTCCTGCCAGTCGCGGGCCGCGCGGACGCCGGCGAGTTCGATGGCGGCATAGCGCTCTTCGCGGTGGCCGGCCTCGTCCCACAGCGCCCGGACGGTCGCCTCCCACTCGTCGCGGTCGGCTGGCAGGAGCGCCGGGTCGCGCAGGATCGGCTTGAGGCGGCGCCGCAGCAGCGGCATCGGCAGCCCGTAGAACGGCATGCTCGACTTCATGTACCGCTGCTGCTGCGCCCCCCGATCCGCATCGGCCTCGGCCTGAAGCGTCGCGCGGATCGCCTCGATGGCATCGCGGCGGGCCCGTACATCGCGGCGCAGCGGTTCACCAGTGCGGGCGTCGTCAGTGCTCACCTGCAGCATCGTGCCCTGTCGTCGCCGCCACGCGTAGTCGAGTCGCGCCAGAACGCGCGGCTGGCTGCAGCTACGTGACGAAGGTGAACTGTTCGCTGGGTAGGGCTCTGCGTTCGAGGAGCAGCGCTGCCGGTAGCGGTTCGCTCCCGCGGCTGCCTGTCTCGTCGTCACCACCAGCCGCGTCGCGTCCGCTGCCGTCGCGTCCGCTGCCGCCGCCGGTGAGGCGGTGACCGTCGCGCTCATCCGTGGTGTGGCGGTCGTGGCCGGGCACGTCGCAGCTCTTGCTGCCGTTGCCGCCGTCGTCGTCGGGGCGGGGTTGGTTGCCGATGGGTGTGCCGTCGGCGCGCGTCCAGGTGACCCCGTAGGGCGTGACGGTCGCGATGTGGCCGTGTCGGTGCACCACGGTGTGATGGTGTCGGCAGAGGCAACACATGTTGCCTCTGGTCGTTGGTCCGCCGTTGGCCCAGTGTTTGATGTGGTGTTTGTCGGTCCAGGCGGCCGGTATTCGACACCCCGGGTAGGTGCACGTCTTGTCGCGCAACTCAAGCGCGGTCACCAATCCCGGCTTGGCGAGCCGGTGGGCGTGGCCCAGGTCGAGGAGCTCACTGCGGGTGCCGAGGACGGCGGGGATGATCTGTGCGTCGCAGGCCAGCATCCGCACGTCCGCCGGCGAGAGGACCTGCCCGTACCGCGTGGTCCCGCACCCAGCGATGCTGGAGCGGATCGTGTCGTGCCCCAGCACGCCGGAGCCGAGCACGCCAGCCCGGGTCCCGTTGGCCGCCGAGTCACTCGCCTCGCCGCAGCAAGAGCCCTCGCCGCAGGCGTGGGGAACGCCGAGGTCGTCGCCACCCGTCGGCTCACCGTCTGTGGGGAACAATCCCAACTGTTCGGCGAGGCTGGTCTTGCGGATCCCGCCGACGAGGTCGGCCAGCGGGATCGTCACGATGATCCGCGCGGCGGCGCCGGACCCGCGGACGGTCTTGTCGGGGTTCGTGGCGTGCGTGGCCATCGTGACCAGCGCGTCCAACCGCCGGGTGCCGGGGGTGCGGGGGTCGTGTTCGCCGGTGTCTGGGTCGACGTGCGGCTTGGACAAGGCGTGGAGGGCGGCGCTGAACACGGCCTCGTTGACGGGGTCCATCACGATCTTGGACTCGAACATCCCGGTCTTGGAGTTCAAGCTCAGCGCGGACATGGTCCGGTTGGCGCGCTTCTGTTCGTGCTCGTCTTCGAGGGTCGTTTGGGTGCCGTACTGGGACAGCAGCACGTCCTCGAACTCCGCGATCTCTTTACGGGTCGCGCCCTCGCCGAGCCAGCCGATGAGCTGGTCCAGCACGGTGTCCCAGCCGCGGACGTCGACCTTGGGCGACAACCGCCGGTAGGTCGAGGCGATGATCGCCGCCGACTCGACCGTGCACTCCCCGGCCACAACGGCATCCTTGAGCCGGGCGACATCCGGAGTGGAGCAGGTCCGGGAGACCTCATCGAGCCCGCGGGCCTGCGCCGGAGCCAGCGGCACCTCGCCGTCGCGACACGACTGCTCGACCCAAGCCGACGTCTTCGGGTTGTCCGAGGCCGCGATGACCCCGCGTTGCCGGGCTTCCATCACCACGGCCGCCTGAAACGCCCTCGCCGCATTGACGATCTTTGCCGCGCCCGCGGCCAGCCCGGCCAGGTCGTCGCTTCGGAGGCGGGTCAGGTCAGCCGCTTCACTGAGCAGCGTCCCGGACCCGGCATCGAGCCAGTTCACGAGGTCCGCCGCGGTGAGGTTCATGTCCTGAGTCTATCGAACAAATATTTGGGCAACATGTGAACTAATAGATGAATTATGCTGCGAGACAAAGGAATTGAAGAGTGTTCGTTGGTCGTCCGAATTCCCC
Source organism: Kineosphaera limosa NBRC 100340 (assembly GCF_000298215.1). Taxonomy (GTDB): domain Bacteria; phylum Actinomycetota; class Actinomycetes; order Actinomycetales; family Dermatophilaceae; genus Kineosphaera; species Kineosphaera limosa. The sequence goes on from NZ_BAHD01000107.1 coordinate 10,978, forward strand.
TGAGTCCCAGGCAATTTCGCGCACGCTCCGAACCTCGATCGAGTGTGAAATGCATCACAACTAGGGGGCTGGGGTCAAGT
>NZ_BAHD01000106.1 GCF_000298215.1 Kineosphaera limosa NBRC 100340
GCTGCGCTCGCGGTTGGGCGAGCCCCTCTCGGGGCGTAGGAAAGGACTATCCGATGACCGCTACCGAAGACACCAGGACCGGGTCCGAGTCTGTCGATTTGTTTGTCAGTCCGCTCGGGCGGGTCGAGGGTGACCTTGATGTGCGGGTGACCATTGAGGACGGGGTCGTCACCTCGGCGTGGACCGAGGCGGCGATGTTCCGCGGCTTCGAGATCATTCTGCGCGGCAAGGACCCGCAGGCCGGGCTCATCGTCACGCCCCGCATCTGCGGGATCTGCGGCGGCAGCCACCTCTACAAGGCGTGCTACGCCCTGGATACCGCCTGGCGCACGCACGTACCGACGAATGCCACGCTCATTCGCAATATCGCGCAGGCCTGCGAGACGCTGCAGTCCATCCCGCGCTACTTCTACGCGTTGTTCGCCATCGACTTCGTCAACAAGAACTACGCCAAGTCGGCCCTGTTCGACGAGGCCGTCCGCCGGTTCGCGCCCTATGTCGGAACGGCCTATCAGAAGGGCGTCGTGCTCTCGGGCAAGCCGGTCGAGGTGTATGCGATCTTCGGCGGGCAGTGGCCGCACAGTTCGTTCATGGTGCCCGGCGGCGTCATGTGCGCCCCCAACCTGTCCGACATCACGCGCGCGACGGCGATCCTGCACCACTGGAAGGACAACTGGCTGGAGAAAGAGTGGCTCGGCTGCTCGATCGACCGCTGGCTGGAGAACAAGACGTGGGACGACGTGCTCGCGTGGGTCGACGAGAACGAGTCGCACTACAACTCCGACTGCGGCTTCTTCATCCGCTACGCCCTTGACATCGGGCTCGACAAATACGGGGCCGGCTGCGGCAACTACCTCGCCTCCGGCACCTACTTCGAGCCGTCGCTGTACGACCACCCGACCGTCGCCGGGCGCCAGAGTGCCCTCATTGGGCGCGGCGCGGTCTACGCCGACGGCAAGTACCACGAGTTCGACCAGGCGCGCGTCAGCGAAGACGTGACCCACGCCTTCTACAAGGGCGACCGGCCGCTGCACCCGTGGGAGGGCCAGACCGACCCGATCGACCCGGCGGTGGGCCGCGACCAGGGCAAGTACACCTGGGCCAAGGCGCCGCGGTACGACGTGCCCGGCCTGGGCCGGATCCCGCTCGAGGCGGGCCCCCTGGCCCGGCGGATCGCCGCCGCCGCGCCCGACCCGGCGCCGCACATGGACTCCGACCCGCTGTTCGCCGACATCATGGCGCGCATCGGCCCGTCGGTGTTCACCCGCCAGCTGGCCCGCATGCACGAGGCGCCCAAGTACTTCAAGTGGTGCCTGGACTGGCTGTCGCGCATCGACCTGCACGACTCGTTCTACGACAAGCCGATCGAGCACGAGTCCGGCAAGGGCTGGGGCGCCACAGAGGCCGCCCGGGGCGCGCTGATGGACTGGATCGTGCTGGAGAACGGCAAGATCGAGAACTACCAGGTCATCACCCCGACCGCCTGGAACATCGGGCCCCGCGACAGCGAGGGCGCCCTGGGTCCGATCGAGCAGGCCCTCATCGGCACCCCGATCGTCGACATGCACGACCCGGTCGAGTTGGGGCACGTCGCCCGGTCGTTCGACTCCTGCCTCGTGTGCACCGTGCACGCCTACGACGGCAAGTCCGGCAAAGAACTGAACAAGTTCGTCATCAACGGGATGGTGTGAGCCGTGCCGACGGCCGACTCCAGCGCGGGCCCGCAGACGGCGCAGGCGCCGCACGAGTTGCTCGACGACGGCTTCCCGCCGCCGGCGTGTGACCTGCTGGTCGTCGGCTGCGGCAACCTCCTGCGCGGGGACGACGCCGTCGGCCCGCTACTCATGCGCCGACTGTGGGAGCGGGGCGTGCCGGAGGCCGTGCGGCTGGTCGACGGCGGCACCGCCGGGCTCGACATCGCCTTCCAAATGCGGGGGGCCCAACGAGTTGTCATCGTCGACGCGGCGCGCACCGGAGCCGAACCCGGCACGGTGTACCGCATCCCGGCGCAGGAGGTCAGCGAGCTGCCGCCGCTGGACGGGCTGAACACCCACTCGTTCCGGTGGGATCACGCGCTGGCGTTCTCGGCGTGGCTGCTCGGGCCGGCACGGCCCAGCGACATCGTCGTCTACCTCATCGAGGGTCAGGACTTCGAGCCCGGCGAGCCGCTGAGCGAGCCGGTCGCGAAGGCGATGGAAGAGGTTGTGGAGCTTGTGGTGCGAGATGAGTACCCGCGGGGCGCTGCGGACGGGGCTGTGGGGACCCCGCCGCACGTCCCGCGGGTAGAGCTCACCGCCGCCGGATCGCTGCACCTCGACGCGCAGACCGCCGCCGCGCACCTGCCCTCGAACGCGTGCGTCGCCTCCTACACCGACGGAGTGCTGACGCTCCTGCCCCTGGTCGACGCCGGCCACGGCGGGCTGGTGCTCAAGCAGCGCACCCCGGCCGGAGACCGATCGGTGCTGTTGTCGGAGGTGCTCGGGTTCGTCGACCTCGAGGCACTGGCCGGCAGCTACCCGCTGGAGGTCGACGAGCGGGGCGGGATGCTGCGGGTGCGGCTGGCGGGCGCCGAGGCGGTGCCGTGACCGCGGTCGACCTGCAGGTCGTCGCCGAACACGGCCAGTGGGCCGTGTACCTCGTGCGGGTCGACGAAGCCGGGGCCGGGCGCGACCTGCTGCGCTGCTTCCGCTCGCAGCGGGAGGCCGAGGTGTTCGCCGACGCCGCCCGCCGATCCGCTTACCGCCGGAGCTTGCCGGACCCCTCCGGCGCGCCGATGAGACGAACAACGCAGGCCGACACCGATCCGCTTGGGCCGGAAGGAGATCGCCAGTGACACAGGCAACGCACCCGCCACAGGCGACGACAGAGACAGGGCCAACAGAGACAGGGCCGACCGCAACAGGGCCGACCGCACCAGCCGCCGGCGTGCGGCATCCGCAGCCGGTGGGCATTCACGCCTTTCCGTTGGGGCTGCGACTCATCGTCGATGAGACGGACCGCGCGGCCTTGCTCGCGGGCAGCGTCCGCGAGCCGTCGGCCGACGGCGAGGCCGGTGCCGACCAGGGCCTGGACGCGGTGGCCGCCTACAACGCCTTCGTGCTCGACCCGACGGCCGATCCGAGCGCCATCCGGGCCGGCCTGCCGAGGTCCGTGGCCGTCCTCGTCGACGTCGTTCTGTACACGGTCGGCTTGGCCGACACACCGCCCCCGGTGGACGAGGCCGCGGCCCCCGAGGTGCGGGCCGTCGTGCTCGCCGCGCTGGCGGGGGCGGCCACCGAGGCGGGC
>NZ_BAHD01000105.1 GCF_000298215.1 Kineosphaera limosa NBRC 100340
GGCCGGACCCCCGGCGCCGGCAGTCCCTCCGGGAACGCCCTGGGCGCCCGGCCCGGACCGGCCGCCTTGGCTTACCGATGGCCCCGGTGCCGCCGAGGCACCTTGATCTCCCGCTCCTGCCCGGCCAACCGAGCCAGCGTGGGCTCCCTGTCCCGTCTGGCCGGCCGAGCCAGCATGGGCCCCCGGTCCCGACTGGCCGCTCTGGTCGCCTTGGGCTCCTGGCCCACGCAGCCCTCCGGGGCCTGCATGGCCGCCGGAGGCGCCCCGCTGCCGCGCGGGACCGCCGCCGCCAGCGCTGCCTGGTCCTCCACTCTGGCCGGGTCCTCCACTCTGGCCCGGCCCACCGCCCTGGCCTGGCCCGGCACTCTGGCCTGCCCGCGTGCCCCCGGGTCCACCGCCCTGGGACTGCCCACCACCCGGCCCGCCCTGGCGGCCAGAGCCACCCGGGCTGCCAGGGCCACCCGAGCCGGGTTGACCGGGTTGACCAGGGCCGCCCGCACGGGCGTCCTCAATAGGGATGGCGTCGACCTGGGCATCGAGGCCGATGGCGTCGATGAGGGCCTGGCGCACGACCTCGCCGTGCTGCCCGCTGCGGAACGTCTGGGCGAGCCCGCGGGTCGCGATACCTAGCAGCAGCCGCTGCCCGTCGTAGTCGAGCACCTGGGCGTGCTCGGAGAGAAACGTCCAGGTCACCCGTCGAATCGTGAAGACCTTTCCGAGCACGTCAGGCCAGCTGCGTCGGATCGCCTCGGTGTCGAGACCACCCGGCCCTCGTGCCGGTGGAGGCGCAGCCGCCTGCTGCCCACCCTGCGCCTGCTGCCCACCCTGCGCCTGCTGCCGCCCCGGAGCCTGCGTCCCACCCTGCGCGGGGCCGGAGCCCTGGCCCGAACCCTGGCCACCAGCCACGTGACCGCCAGCCACTGGACCGCCACCGGGTCGACCGGCTTGGTCGTGAGCACCATGTCGACCGACCTCTTGATGACCAGCGCGCCGGGCGCCCTCCTGCTCGCCCTGGCCGCTGCGCCCGCCAGACCCAGACTCACGAGCTTCATCCGAAGACCCCTGCCCGCCACGCGGCGGACCGGCGTGCATGGCGTCGGCCGGCGCCGGGCCACCCTCAGCGCCACCCTGCGTCAGACCACCCTGCGTCAGACCACCCTGCGCCCGACCTCGGGCCTGGCCATCGCCAGGCGCCTCCTCGTGCACCCTGGCCTGGCCCACCGGGCCCCCCTCGGCCTCCGGCCCGGAGTACCGCTGATCGCCTCGGCCCTGCTGCCTAAGAGGCAACGACGCACGGCCCGCCGCCTCGCCCGAGCCGGTCTGCGGCGCGCCGGAGAGGTCGAGTCGCCGTTCCATGCGGTCGACCCGGGCGACCAGACCGTGCTCACCGGCGATGCCGGGCAGCAGCAACCGCGCACAAATGAGTTCGAGCTGCAGGCGCGGCGAGGTCGCCCCGGTCATCTCGGTCAGCCCGGCATTGACGACGTCGGCGGCGTGCGACAGCTCACCGGGGCCGAACGCGGAGGCCTGCTGCCGCATCCGGTCTACCTGGTCGGCGGGCAGGCCGCGGAACAGCGCATCGATGTCGCCGCCGCTGGCCCCGACAGCGGAGACCACGATGAGGTCGCGGAGCCGCTCGAGCAGGTCTTCGACGAAGCGCCGCGGATCCTGCCCCGTCTCGATGGTCCGGTCGACCTGGCGGAACACCCCGGCTCCGTCGCGGGCGCCGAGCGCGTCGATCGTCGCGTCGAGCAACTCTCCCTCGGTGAACCCGAGCAGCGCCGCGGCCCCCGCGTACGTCAGTCCCTCCTGCGTCGACCCCGCCATCAACTGGTCGAGCACCGACAGCGAGTCCCGCACCGATCCGCCGCCGGCGCGCACAACGAACGAGAGCACCCCCGGCTCCACAGCGATGCCCTCGGCCTCGCACAGCTGCGCCAGATACTCGGTGAGCCGCGCGGGCGGCACGAGCCGGAACGGATAGTGATGCGTGCGCGAGCGGATGGTGCCGATGACCTTCTCCGGCTCCGTCGTCGCGAACACGAACTTCACGTGTTCCGGCGGCTCCTCGACGATCTTGAGCAGGGCGTTGAAGCCCTGCGGCGTCACCATGTGCGCCTCGTCGATGATGTAGATCTTGTAGCGCGACTGCGCCGGCCCGTAGGAGGCTTTTTCGCGCAGGTCACGGGCGTCGTCGACGCCGCCGTGGCTGGCCGCGTCGATCTCGATGACATCGACCGAACCTGCTCCCCCACGCGCCAGCGCCACACACGAATCGCACTCGCCGCACGGTGTGGCGGTCGGCCCCTGCGCGCAGTTCAGGCAGCGCGCCAGGATGCGCGCGCTCGTCGTCTTACCGCACCCGCGCGGCCCGCTGAACAGGTAGGCGTGACCGATGCGCCCCGAGCGCAACGCCTGCATGAGCGGGCCCGTGACGTGCTCCTGGCCGATGACGTCTTCGAACGTCTGCGGCCGGTAGCGCCGATAGAGCGCCATGGCGCGATCTGCCCCACCCTCGGTTGCCATGGATCAGACCCTAGACGGCTGCACCGACAAGATTCACGGCCGTTCCGGGACCGAACGACCCGCGCCCGCCGGTACTCCGGCATCATGGCCACACCCGCCAGCAGCCGCGAAGGAGCCGACAATGTCCAGCCAGCAGCCCCCGCAGGCCCCGTATCGCGCCGTGGTCATGGGGGTGGCAGGCAGCGGCAAAACGAGCGTCGGGGAGGCGCTCGCGGCCCGACTCGGGCTGCCGTTCGAGGACGCCGACACCTTCCATCCCCCTGCGAACGTCGCCAAGATGCGCGAGGGCATCCCCCTGACCGACGCAGACCGCGAACCGTGGCTGGAGATCATCGGGCGCTGGCTCGTCGACCACCCCGACGGCGCGATCGTCACCTGCTCGGCGCTCAAGCGCGCCTACCGCGACACCTTGCGCCGGTTCGTGCCCGAAGTCCCGTTCCTGCATCCCTACGGCAAGGCCTCGCTCGTGCTGGAGCGGATGTCGCTGCGTTCGGCCACCACGGACCACTTCATGCCGGTGACCCTGCTGGAGTCGCAGTACGCCACGCTCGAGGGGCTGCAAGACGACGAGGCCGGCATCACGTTGGACCTACGCCGCAGCGTCGACGAACTCGTCGACGACTCCATCGCCTACCTGCAGGGCCGCCGCGGCCACAGCCACCTGTAGCCGAGCCGGAGCCGCGCGGGCATGCAAAGGGTCCCCCGCGCACCTGGAAGAGCTCGCCTACCCTTGCTGCATTCCTGCCCTGGGGGAGTTCGGCGAGGTACCACCACACGGGGGACCTGAGCACCACTCTACCCCCACCCCGGTGGCGGCAGACAGCCACCGCCTGCCCGCGCTCACCGGGCCAGCACGCTGCCGGCCAGCCAGTCGAACCACCCCGTATAGGAGTCGGAGTCGCGGCTGCTCACGGGCAGCACGGTCGCCGCGGGGTTGACCTGAGCCAGGTTGGTCGCGAAGTCGGCCGGGTCGGCGTCGAGGTAGGGCACGAGGTCGACCTTGTTGAGCAGCACGACCTCGCAGGCGCGGAACATCACCGGGTACTTCAGCGGCTTCTCCTCGCCCTCGGTGATCGCGTACACCATGACCCTGTGGTGCGCGCCGACGTCGAACTCGGCCGGGCACACGAGGTTGCCGACGTTCTCGACGAAGAGGAGGTCGAGGCCGGCCAGGTCGAGGTCACCCAGCGCCTTGGCGACCATCGGCGCATCGAGGTGACACTCGCCGCCGAAGCCGTCGCCGGTGTTGAGCAGCGCCACCTGGGCGCCGAAGCCGGCGAGCCGGTCAGCGTCCAGGGAGGTCTCGATGTCGCCCTCCACGACGCCGGCGCGAATGCCCTGGTCGCGGCACCAGGCGAGCGTGGCCGCGAGAACGGTCGTCTTGCCCGCCCCCGGAGCGCTCATCAGGTTGACGACCCGCACGCCGTGCTCGTCGAAGGCCCGGCGGTTGGCCGCCGCCGCGGCGTCGTTCTCGTCGAAGATCCGCTCCAGCACCGTGATCCGCTCGGTGCCCGTCGCGTAGCCGGAGTGGTCACCGAGGTGATCGCTTCCCTGGGAGTGGTCGTGCGAGTGGTCGTGATCGCCGTGCTCGTGCGCATGCTCTGTGCCGTCGTCGTGGCGGTGAAAGCGACCCATCAGTTGTCTCCATCCTGTGCCGTCTGTGCCATTCCAGCGCTCGCGCCGGATACCTTGTGCTCGCGGTCCGCAGCCTCATCAGCACACTCTTGTGTGCGGACGTCGATCGTGGTCACGATGAACTCCTCCCCCTCGATGGGCCGCACCCGGCCCGATCCGCACTGCCCGCACACGAGCACGAGCGCGTGCTCGATGAGCGTCGTGGCGTGGCAGTCGTGGCACTCCAGGCGCACCGGCACCGACTCCACCGCCAGCCTCGACCCGGCGAGCGGCCCGTGCGCACACGTCATCTCCCAGCAGTACTCCAGGGTCGCCGGGATCACCTGGCGCAATTGCCCGACGCGCAGGTGCACCGTCTCGACCTCGCGGCCGGCGGCGGCCCGGGTGACGATCTCGAACAGTGATCGGCAGAGTGACAGTTCGTGCATCTCAACGCCTCAGGGTCTGGGATGGGGGCTCGCCGAAGCGGCGCTTGTACAGGGCCGCGAAGCCGCCGAGGTGCCCGAAGCCCCACTGTTCGGCGATGGCGGTGACCGTCACGCCGTCTCCGGGCAGGGCTTGCATGAGTTCGGCCCGCACCCGGTCGAGGCGCCGGTCTCGGATGTAGCCGACGGGGGTCGTGCCCAGGTCCTCGCGGAAGCCCGCCTGGATCGAGCGGGCGCTCATCCCGGAGGCCTCGACGAGGTCGGCCAGGGTGATCGGCTCGGCCAGGTGCATCTCGATGTACTCCACCGAGCGCCGCACCGCGGCCCGGCCGCTGCGCCGGTGCTGGGTGCGCACGAGCGTGGTGTAGTTCGACCCCTGCAGGTAGAGCAGAGTGGAGACGAGCAACTCCTCGATGGCGTCGGCGCCGATGCCCTGCTGGGTCAGGCTGTTCGGGGAGATGACCTCGCTGGAGAGTAGCTGCAGCGCCCCGTGCCAGCGGACGGCCTCGTCGGTGGTCAGGTCGCCCAGCGGCTCGAAGACGACCGGGGCGTCGAGGCTCTTGCCGAGCATTCGGGAGAGCTGACGCTCCAGCGCGGGGCGCTCGATGCGGATGACCAGCTGCGGGCTGTCGGCGCCCAGCCGCAGCGTGTAGCCGGTGCCGGGCGAGACCACGAGCGCGAAGAACGCGGTGATCGGATGCTCGCGTCCGTCCAGTGAGACCGACGCCGTACCGGCGGTCGTCATGTGGACGGTGAACGCGTCGTCGCTGGCCTGCGGCACGCTCATCCGCGCCGGACCGCGGAAATCCAGATAGGCCATCGTCACGTCGACGAAGCGCAAGGCGTTGAAGGTCGCTTGAAAGTCGGCGCGGGCCTGTTGCGTGGTCGCGATGCGGGTGTGCCCGAAGAACTCGGAGATGGTCTCGGCGGCCTCGACAATGTCTGTCGTGCACAGCACTTCGTGACCCTGCAGGACCGTCGGCACCCCGCGCGAGCGCAGTCGGCTACGCACCGGCATGCGGGTGCGATCGACGTTCATGAAGCCCAGTCGCGACAGCCTCGGCACCGGTCCACCCCCTTCGGCCAACATTCGCGTCCTTCGTTGCACTGCACGGCATTTCAGCAGGTCAGAGGCCTCTTGATGGCACCCTGCCGCGGTCGGCCGACGAACCGCCTCCTGGCAACTATCGGCACGATTGCGCGCACATGGCAAGAACGTTGCGCATTTGCGATAGCCCCTGCGTGCTGGCGATAGGCGAATCGGACATGCCGACCTATGGTCATGCGACCGGGCCGTGCGAGTGGCGGCTCGGCTGCCGATAGGGGGCTAGCGGCAGACACGACCAGGTTCTTGCTCGCCGTGGGGGACGGCGGCAAGGCGACTACGCAGCGACGCCTAGGGAGCGACATGAGCGTGACACCGATCCGCGAACTGAAAACCAGCACCTCGGCCGTACCCGAGAAATTGGCACATCGGCTCGAGGACCCGGAGATCGTCGATGCCCTCGACACCCTGCTGGCGCACGCCGACCTACTCGCGCTGCTCGTGGAGGGCATCAACGGGCTCGCCGAACGCGGCGACACCATCACCGAAACGCTCGCGGAGGGGCTGACGGAACTGCGCACGACCGTCGAGTCCACCCCGGGAGCCGACGACCTCGACATCCGCGAACTCACCGAGTCTGCCGTCTTGCTCGCCGGCGCGGCGCCCAAGGCGGTGCCGGGCATGCTCGCCTTCGTCGACTCCGGCATCATCGACCGGCTCATCGACTCCGAGATCCTCTCCCCCGCGGCCGTCGACGAAGTCTCCCGACTCTCCCGCGGCGTGGTGCGCGGCTCCGCCGACTACCGCGCCGACCCCCACCGCATCGACGGGCCACGCGCGATGTTCAAGGCGATGCGCGACCCCGACGTCACCCGCGCGCTGAGCTACCTGCTCACCGTCGCCAAAGCCATCGGGCGCGAACTGAACGCACCCGCCACACCGCCCACTTCCCGCAACGCCGCGAGCCCTGGGCTCAGGTAAGGAGCACCCATGTCATCAGTGCTGTGGTTCCAGGCCGGAGCCTGTTCGGGCAACACCATGTCGTTCCTCAACGCCGAGGAGCCCAATGTCGTCGACCTCATCGTCGACTTCGGACTCGAGCTGATCTGGCACCCCAGCCTGGGCATGGAACTGGGCGAACACGCCAAGAAGCTGTTCACCGACTGCGCCTCCGGGCAGCGGCCGCTGGACATCTTCGTGCTGGAGGGCACGGTCATCCAAGGCCCCGACGGCTCGGGCCGAATGGACATGTTCGCCGACCGGCCGATGATCGAGTGGGTCACCGAACTGGCCAACGCCGCCAGCATCGTCGTCGCCATCGGCGACTGCGCCTGCTGGGGTGGCATTCCGGCCATGGAGCCCAACCCCTCGGACTCCACCGGTCTGCAGTTCCACAAACGCGAGCGCGGCGGCTTCCTCGGCTCCGACTGGCGCAGCAAATCGGGGCTGCCGGTCATCAACATCCCCGGCTGCCCGGCCCACCCCGACTGGATCACCCAGATCCTCGTCGCGCTGGCCACCGGCCGCGCCGGCGACATCGCCCTCGACGACCTGCACCGCCCCCAGACGTTCTTCAAGACGTTCACCCAAACCGGCTGCACCCGGGTGCAGTTCTTCGAATACAAACAGTCGACCACGAGCTTCGGCGAGGGCACCCGCACCGGCTGCCTCTTCTACGAATACGGCTGCCGCGGCCCGATGACGCACAGCCCCTGCAACCGCATTCTGTGGAACCGGCAGTCCTCCAAGACCCGCGCCGGAATGCCGTGCACCGGCTGCACCGAGCCGGAATTCCCGTTCTTCGACCTGGCCCCCGGCACGGTCTTCAAGACGCAGAAAGTCAGCGGCACGATCCCCAAGGAAGTGCCCGAAGGCGTCGACCACATCACCTACATGGCCCACGCCGCCGCAGCCCGCATCGCGGCCCCGCAGTGGTCCAAGGAAGACATGTTCGTGGTTTAGGGGGCGTGGGGCTGCGCCCCTACGACCCCTAAA
>NZ_BAHD01000104.1 GCF_000298215.1 Kineosphaera limosa NBRC 100340
CCCCCGACTGCGGGCGCGCCGGCTGCGGGCGCGCCTGCTGCTGCGCCCTCCCGGCAGCGTTCGGCTGAGCGGCGCGCTCGGCGTCGGCCGCCGAAGCTGGAGACGACGGTGCTGGGGAGGAGGGCGCTGGGGACGACGGTGCTGGGGACGACGGAGCTGGGGACGACGGAGCTGCGCCCTGCGCGGTGGCCGCATCGGGTGCGGGTCGGTTGTCACCGGCGGGTCGGTTGTCGGGGGCGGGGAGGGCATGGTCTGAGTCGTTGCGGGTTGCCTCGCTCACCGCACGCGCGGGCGTGGCCGGCGGCGGGGCCTGCGATCCGCCAGGTGCCCCAGCATCGTTCGATGGGTCAGTCCGCTTCGGTGCACCCAGCGCCTGCGCCGGGCCGCCGGCCTGTTCCTGAGCGCCGGTCTGTTCCTGAGCGCCGGTCGACACCTGAGCGCCGGTCGACACCTGAGCGCCGGTCAACGCCTGGCTTGATGCCCCCGGGCGCGCGCCCTCGCGGGCTCGGTCAGCGGCGCCCGGCCCACCCCGAGGCGAGTCCCCCGGGCCGGCGGTGGCTGCAGGTGATGGCGCGCCCCCGCGGTGGGGCCGGGGTGCCGACGCCGAGCCCGAGCGTTGGTCGACGCCCGCCGGTGGGCCGTAGTCGGGGTCGGGACCCCAGCCGGGCTCCTCGTCGGGAGGCTCCACCTCATGCCAACTCGGCGGGCCCCACTGGTCCGCGGGTGCGGGCGCGCCGGTAGCCCGCGTGCGAGCGCCACCGGTTCGGGACGCACCGGACGGCGCGGCAGCAGCCTGTGACGAAGGGGTCGGTCTCGCGGCCGAGCCGGCCGGACCCCCGGCGCCGGCAGTCCCTCCGGGAACGCCC
>NZ_BAHD01000103.1 GCF_000298215.1 Kineosphaera limosa NBRC 100340
GCGGGTGCCGATCCGCCGGGTGCCGCAGCCGGCCCCGGAGGTGATCCGCTCGACGTGGCGGCAGGCGGCGATCCCGCGCATCGAGCGCGCGCTGCGCGCCAGCCAGGCGCGCAACCCCGGCGGCTGGTACGTCGTCGGGGCCAGCACCGACCTGGGCGCCACGTCGATCGTGCGCACCGTGGCCGGGCGGGAGGTGGCCCTGTGGCGCGACGAGAACGCCCGGGTGCACGCGGGGCCCGGCGCCTGTCCGCACATGGGCGCGCGGTTGGACCGGTGCGACGTGGCCGGCGCCGACCTCATGTGCCGCTGGCACGGGCTGCGGCTGCCGTCCGAATGGCCGGGGTCGTGGCGCACGCTGCCCGCGCACGACGACGGCGCGCTGTTGTGGGTGCGGCTCCCGACGGCCGATGAGGACCCCACCGACTCGCCCACGCTGCCCGTCCGACCGGACCCCACCACCTCCCTGACCTCGGTCTTCGCGAAGTCGGCGCGCTGCGAGCCGCAGGACATCATCGCCAATCGGCTGGACCCGTGGCACGGGGCCTGGTTTCACCCGTACGCGTTCAGCCACCTGGTGGTCGACGACGACGCGAGCACCGACGACTGCCTCGTCACCGACGTCACGTTCCGGCTGAACCACACCTGGGGGGTGCCGGTGCGGGCGCAGTTCACATGCCCCGACGCGCGCACGATCGTCATGCACATCACGGAGGGTGAGGGCGCCGGCTCCGTCGTCGAGACGCACGCGACGCCGCTGGGCACCGACCCCGAAGGACACCCGGTGACCGTGATGACGGAGGCGACGATCGGCTTCTCCCCGCGGCCGGGCTTCGCGGTGGCGCGGGCGTTCGCGCCGCTGATCCGGCCGCTCATGGTGCGCACGCAGGCGCAGCTGTGGGTCGACGACCTCGAGTACGCGCAACGGCGCTACCTCGTGCGCACCGGGCAGGTGCGGCTGTGAGGATCCCCTCGCGGCAGCTCATGGCGCTGCGCACGATGGTGACCGTGCAACTGTCGGCGATCATCGCCCAGTCTGGTTGGGCGGCAGCGGCGCTCGGGGGCGAGGAGCACTACTGGCGCAACCACTCGCTCGGCGCGCTGTTCACCAGTGGGGTGTGTGTGCTCGGCGCCGGGTTGTACGTGCTGCTGCGTCGCAACGCGGGCCCGGTCAATGTGACGTTGGCCGTGTCGCTGGCGGCGGCCGTCGGCGTCCAGTACGCGCTGGGCGAGGCGGGAGTGCGGGCGATCCACATCTTCTTCGGCATCCTCATCGCGATGCTGGCGACCGCGTTGACGTCGTGGACCTACCGGCACGACGACGGGCAGCCGCCGGGCTTCGGGCCGGGCGCCGCTGCCCACCAGTCAGATTCGCAACCGTTGACGGAAGGTGGTCGGCGTGGCTAACGGGCGGTCGATCGACGCGCGGGGGGCCACGGTCACCCCGGAGTTCGACGAAATCGGCGCGTACTACGACCGGCTGACCGGCATGTCGCCGGGATACGCGCAGCAGTTGTACAGCTCCGCGCGGTTGTTGACCGGAGTGCTGTCCGGTCGGCCGCAGGGGTTGGGCTCGCTTGTGCGGCCGGCTGGGTCAGCGGCCGGCGGTGGCGCGCCGGAGCCGGGTGGGTCGCCGTTGCGGGTGGCCGACGTCGGCTGCGGCTCGGGGACCTCGACGCAGGCGCTCGTGCGGGCGCTGACCGAGACGGGTGCCCCGTTCGAGATCGAGGGCATCGACGGATCGGCCGGGATGCTGGCGCAGGCGCGGACCAAGTCGTGGCCCGGCTCGCCCGAGGCGTCGGTGCGGTTTCGGCACGCGCAGGCCCAAGACCTCGTCGCGGACGAGCCCCGGTACGACGCGATTTTCGCGGCCTACCTCGTGCGCAACGTGCCCGACAAGGACTCCTTTCTCGCCACCGCGCGGCGGCTGCTGGCACCCGGTGGAGTGCTCGTCGTGCACGACTACGGCGTGGCCGGGCGGCCCCTCGACACGCTGGCGTGGACGGCCCTCTCCTGGGGCGTCATCATTCCGTCGGCGTGGGTGGTCACGCGGCGGCCGCAGTTGTTCTCCTACCTGTGGCGCAGCGTGTTGGAGTTCGACTCCGACGAGCAGCTGCGGGGGCGGCTCATCGACGCCGGCTTCCGGGATGTCGGGCAGCGCCCCGTACCCGGCTGGCAGCGCGGGATGGTCCGCGCCACCTGGGGGGTGGTGTGATGCCGGGCAGGGGAGGTGGTGCGCGCACCGGCCCAAGCAGACGTGAGGGCGGGCGTGAGGGCGGGCAGCAGAACGGGCGCGGCAGTGGCGGCGCGGGGCTCGGCGCGCTGGGCGGCGCGCGGGATCTGGCCGGCGCGCTCGGCGGCGCGACGATCGAGACCGGGCGCGTGATCGCGGCTCGCACCGGGCTGACCCGGAGTCGCTGGACCCCCGGACGGGACTCGCGAGCCGAGCGCTTCGCCCCGCCGAAGCCCACACAACAGTGTGCAGAGGACCCGCGCGTGGCGGTCGTCGGTGGCGGGATCGCCGGGATCGCCGCCGCGCTCGCACTCGCCGAGCGGGGGGTCGCCGTGACACTCCTGGAGCGCGAGGACTCCCTGGGGGGTCGCGTGCGCAGCTGGCCGGTCGATCTGCCCGGCCAGGTGCCCGGTGACCTGCCCGGCGACCTGCCCGGCGAGGTGCCCGGCGAGGTGCCCGGCGAGGTGCCCGGCGAGGTGCCAGGCGAGGTGCCAGGCTCGACCGCCGACGAACGGTTCGATGCGGCGACCCGCGCGAGCGGGGGCGCGACGATGAGCCGGGGCTTCCACGCGTTCTTCCGGCAGTACTACAACTTGCGCGGACTGCTGCGGCGCGTCGACCCGGACCTGTCCGGCCTGCGGCCGGTGCTCGACTACCCACTCGTGCACGCCGACGGCACCCGCGACTCCTTCACCCGCGTCCCGCGGCGACCACCGTTCAACGTCATGGGTTTTGTCGCATCGAGCCCGTCCTTCGGCCTGCGCGACCTCGCGCGGGTCGACGTGGCGGCGGCGCTGGGGTTGCTGGACGTCGACTTCCCGCGCACGTTCGTGGAGCTCGACGGCGTGTCGGCGCAGGACGTGCTCGACCGGCTGCGGTTTCCGCAGGGCATGCGCGACCTGGCGCTGGAGGTCTTCGCGCGCAGCTTCTTCGCAGACCCGCGGGAGTTCTCCGGCGGCGAACTCGTCGCGATGTTCCACACGTACTTTCTGGGGAGTGCCGAGGGGTTGCTCTTCGACGTCTCCGCCGACGAGTTCGACACCCTCTGGTGGGGCCCGCTGGCCCGCTACCTGAGCGATCTAGGCGTCGAGATTCGTTGCGGGACAACGGTTACCGGGATCCAGGAGGCCCATGTGCCGGATCACGACGGGCCGCCAACCGCGGGGCCGCACGGCGCCGGATCGCGCGGCGGCAAGAACGGCGCTGGCAGCGGCGGCGCCGGCAGCGGCGGCGCCGGCAGCAACGGCGCCGGCAACGGCGGCAGCGGCCGGAGCAGGTTGGCGGTGACGGTCTCGGACGGCTCACACGTGACCGTCGACGCGGTCGTGCTCGCCACGGAGCGCGACGTGCTGCAGCGGCTCGTCGCGCAGGCACCCTGGCTGGGCGACGAGCGGTGGCGGGCGGCGATCGCGGCCGGCCGCATGGCCCCGCGCTTCCTCGTGCACCGGCTGTGGTTCGATGCCCCGATGCGCCCGGGCACTCCGGCCTTTCTGGGGACGGCCGGCTTCGGGCGGCTCGACAACGTCTCGGCGATGCACCTGCTCGAGGAGGGCGCCGCCGACTGGGCGCGCGAGCACGGCGGCAGCGTCGTCGAACTGCACGCCTATGCCCTGCCCGAGAACGTCGCCGACGCGGACGTGGTCGCCGACCTGCGGGCACAACTGTCCCGGCTGCATCCCGAGTTGGACCACGCGCGGGTGCTGCACGAGGAGGTGCTCGTGCGGGGCGACTGCCCGCTGGCCGGCACCGACGTCTGGGCCGCGCGGCCGGGGGTCGTCACCCCCGATCCGCGCGTCGTGCTGGCCGGCGACGGCATCCGCTGCGAGTTGCCGGTCGCCCTCATGGAGCGCGCCGCGACCACCGGCCTGCAGGCCGCGAACCACCTACTGGCCGGCTGGGGTCGCCCCGGGCACGACGTGTGGAGCCCCCCGACCTCCGGGCGGTTCGGCCCCGCCCTCGGCGGACTGCGCCGCGCCCTGGGCCGACTGCCCCGCCGAGCGGCGCCTGCCGCCGCGACTGAATCCACCCCGACCGATCCCACGCCGACCGATCCCACTCCGGCCGGTCCCGATCCGACGGGCCCAAACCCGACCGACCACACTCTGACCGACCCCGTTACGACGGCCTCCGGGAGGCCCACATGAGCTCGCACCGCACACTGTCCTGGGAGTTCGACGGGTCGCCGCAGCAGGTGCTGACCCGCTGCGCCGACCCGCGGATCGCCGCGGCCCGCGCGACCGCCGACCCGAACCTCCAGGCGGAGGTCACCGAACTTCTCACCGACTCCCCCGACGGGGCGGCGCTGATCGTGACGATGGTCGGCCAGATCCCCAGTGGCTGGCTGCCGTCCCGGGTGGCCGACAAGATGGGCGAGCACGGGGGCGGCCCGAGCATCACGCGCCGCGAGGCCTGGTACCTCGCCGACGATGGCAGCGCGTTCGCCGACGTGCGTTTCGCGTTTCAGGGCGTCCCCGCGACGACGATGACCGGCTCCGCTCGCCTCGCGCCCGCCGGTCCGGACCGCAGCGCCCTGACCTACCAACTCGACCTCGACGTCGCGATCCCGCTGCTCGGGTCGATGATCGAGGCCGCGGTGCTGAAGAACGTCGTCGCGGCGTTCGACAAGGAGGCCCATGTCATCGCGTCGGCCTAGTAGTCACGGCCGTCCTCGTCGGCGCATTCGTCGAGGAGTCCGCTGATGGCCCACGTCGTCGTCATCGGAGCGGGGCTGGCGGGCCTGTCGGCCGCCGCCCACCTGCAGGGGCAGGGGCACGAGGTGAGTGTCGTCGAGGCGCAGGCCGGTCCGGGCGGGCGCGGGATCGCGGTGCAGCGCAACGGGTTCACGTTCGACACCGGACCGACGGTGCTGACGATGACCAACCTGCTCGACGACACGCTGGCGCCGCTGGGGCGGACCGCGGCCGACACCTTCGACCTGCACCTGCTCGACCCGGCGTACCGGGCGTGCTTCGCCGACGGATCGACGCTGCACATTCGGCACGGGCACGAGGCGATGCGCGCCGAGATCGCCCGCGAGTGCGGCTCGGAGGATGCGGCCGCCTTCGACGAGTTCGTCACGTGGCTGCGGGCCCTGTACGAGGTCGAGGTGCCGCACTTCATCGACGTCAACTTCGACTCCCCCGCCGACCTGCTGCGCAACCCCGGCGCGATGGCGCGGCTCGTGCGACTCGGCGGCTTCGGGCGGCTCGGCCCGGCGATCCGCCGGCGCTTTCGGGACGAGCGGCTGCACCGCATCTTCTCTTTTCAGGCGATGTACGCGGGCCTGGCGCCCGAGCAGGCGCTGGCGATCTACGCGGTCATCACGTACATGGACTCCATCGAGGGCGTCTGGTTTCCGCGCGGCGGGATGCGCGCCGTGCCGGAGCTGTTGGCGGCGGTTCTGCAGGAGGCGGGCGTCGAGTTCCGTTACGGCGCACCGGTGACCCGGATTCTGACCCGCCCCGATGGGGCCGTCGCCGGCGTGCATATCGCCCGGGTTTCGGGTGCGGAGCGGGCGGGTGACGATTGGGCGGGCGCCGGCGAGCGACTCGCGTGCGATGCCGTGGTGTGCACGATCGATGTGCCGACCGCCTACGACCGGCTGCTGCCCGACCTGACCCCTCCGGTGGCGGTGCAGCGGCCGCGGTACTCGCCGTCGGCGGTGGTGTGGCACGTCGGGGTGCGCGGCGGCCCGGAGGCGATGCCGCAGGCGGCGCACCACAACATCCACTTCGGGCGGCAGTGGGCGCAGTGTTTCGAGGATCTGCTCGTCGCGGGCACCCGCATGCGGGATCCGTCGCGGCTGGTCAGCGTGCCGTCGCTGGACGATCCGAGCGCCGCGCCCGCCGGGCATTCGACGCTCTACGTGCTGGAGCCCGTGCCGAACCTCGCGGTCGGCCACGTCGATTGGGCAACCGAACGACCGGCGATGCGCGCCGAGCTGGAGGCCTTTCTCGACGCCAACGGCTACCCCACGCACGTCGTCGCCGAGCACCTCGTGGACCCCACGGACTGGGCGCGCGCCGGCATGGCCGCGGGCACCCCGTTCGCGCTGGCGCACACGTTCGCCCAGACCGGCCCGTTCCGCCCCAGCAACGTCGAGCGCCGCCGCCCCGGCCTGTTCTTCGCCGGCTCGGGCACGATCCCCGGCGTCGGCGTCCCGATGGTGCTCATCTCCGGCAAACTCGCCGCCCGCCGCGTCGCCTCCTACCTGCCCACCCCCGGCCTCCCCCGCTAGCGAGGCCTAGCCGTGCAGGTGCAGGTGCTCGGCGAGCACCTGCGCGGAGCGGCGGCCGTCGTGCAGGGCCTCCACGAACCGGCGACCGGCGGCGGCGCGCTCGCGGGCGGCGTCGCGGTCGGCGAGCACCGCGGCGATGACGTCCCCGACGGTGTCCGGGGTCGCCTCCAAAATCGGCAGCTCACCGGCTCCGGCCGCCCCCGCGAACTCCCGGGTCGGCTGCGACACATGCGAAATCAGCACCCGCTGGGAGGCCATCGCCTCGCACGCCAACACCCCGTAGGTGCCGATGGCGAACTGGTCGAGCACGATGTCGGCCTCGGCGATCCGCTGCGGCATCTGGGCGGGCGGCACGTTCTCCAGGCGGCGGTACTCGATGACGCCCTCCTCGTGCAGCCGCGCCATCCGCGCGTCCACGGCCATGCTGCCCTTGAGGCTCGCTCGGCTCGGCGCGTGCACGACCACCGGCCGCTCCCGCTCCAGCACGAGCGGCCCGGGCCGCCAACGCTGCGTGTCGACGACCACCGGCAACCAGATCGAGCCCGGCACGTCCGGCAGCAGATCGGGCGTGGAGGCGAACACCGGCCCCAACCCGTCGGCCGCGAACGCCCGGATCTTGACCGAGAGCACATCGAACTGGGACTGCAGCCGCGCGGTCAGCTCCTCGGTCGGGTCGGTGAACGGCGACCACGGCGTCGTCGTGGCGTGCCGCGCCGGGTCGCGGATCTCGGAGCCGTGCATGAGCAGCCCCACGCGCAGGCCGAGCGCGCGCGCGAGCTTCGCGTCGCCCTCGAAGTCGCGGCCGTGCCGGATGCCGAAGAGCGGCCGGCCGGCCTCCAGCAGCAGGTGGGTCCAGTCGGCGAAGGCCCGCGCCGCGAGCCGCTCGCCCCACGACTTGTCGCGGCGATACGTCGCGAGGTCGACGGTCTCGTCGGTCTCGAAGGTGAGCGCCAGCCCGCGGTCGACGGTGATGACCCGCGTCGCCACTCCCGGCACGTTGCGCTCGATCGCCTTGGCCCAGGCCCACGCCTGACCGGCCATGTTCGCCGGGCCGATGCCGACGACGCTGGGCCGGTCGTCGCGCCACGCCGGCTCCTCGTGCACATCCTGCAACGCGGTCTCGACGGTGGGCTCGGCGACGGACTCCGGCGAGCCGAGCAACTCGCGATACAACCCGCGCAGGCTCGCGGCCTGCCGCTCCCACCCGTACGGCTCCAACAGCCCGGAGTCGCCTGCGATCCGCTCCCGCAGCGCCGCCTCGCGCTCGAGCACGTCGCGCAACGCCGCCGCGCAGGAGGCAGGGTCTTCGGCCGTGAAGACCGCCCCCACCTCGTTCTCGCGCACGAATCGCGCGAGCGCCCGGCAGTCGCTGACCACGAGCGGGAGCCCCGCGTGCAGGTACTCGAACAACTTGTTGGGCAGGGAAAACTCGTGCCCGCCGAAGTGCACGAGGGGGTGCACCCCGATGTCGGCGGTCGCCAAGAACGCCGAGACCTGCGCCGGGCCCACCGGATCGAGCAGATGCAGCCGATCGGCCACGCCCAGCTCCTCCGCCTGCTCACGCAGCGCCTTGACGTTGCGGGTCTTGTTGTGCGGCACGCAGACGACGGCCAGATGCACCTCGGGCAGCTCGGGCAGCGCCGACACGACGGTCTGGATGCCGCGGGCGGGGGTGACGCCGCCGGAGTAGACGACGAGCGGGACGTCGGGGGCCAGGCCGCAGGTGGCGCGGACGTCGGGCCGGTCGAGCGTGACCTGGGTCGCGAGCTGTGGGGAGTTCATGACGACGGTCGGCGTGACCGGCAGCTGGTACTGGGCGCGCAGGTGCTCGGCGAGGTCGGGGGTGACGGTGATGACGGCGTCGGCGCGGTGGATGTACTCCTGCTCGAGGTCGACGTAGGCGGCGACGAACCGCTTGGTGCGCGGCGGGTAGATCGGCAGCCCCTCGACGTACTCGTGCGAGTCGTACACCCACTTGGCCGGGCGGCCCTGGGCGCGGCGGCGGTGCACGGCGCGGGCGGCGGTGCCGACGTGGTGCACGTCGTGGGCGTGCAGGATCTCCCACTCCTGCGCGTCGATGACTGGGGCGTAGGCGAGTTCGAAGTCGTCGATCTCCGGCAGGTCGCGGCGCCAGGAGGCGAAGCGCGTCTGCTCACCCATCCACTCCGCGAACGCCTCCCGCCACTGCTCCTCCTTGGGAGCCAGGCGCGCCAGCACCGCGTCGGTCTTGCCCTGGGCGATGCGCCCGAGTCGGCCGAGCTTGACCCGGGCGTCGAGGGAGCGGCCGCCGAACTCCTTGGCCTCGGCGCGGCGTAGGCCGTCGTGCAGGGCGCGGATCCGCTTGTCCCGCGACGTCGGCGGGGCGGGGATGCGGCGCTTGGTGCGGCGCGCGGCGCGCTTGGCGAGGGCCTTGTCACGCAGCCGCCACGCCACCGGGACCCGGATGATGCGCACCGGCCCGAACTGCGTCTCCTCGCGGTAGCCCGAGGGCGACCAGCCCAGCACGGTCACCTCCAGGCCGCCGTCGGCGAGCGCGAGGGCGCTCTTGTACACGCGGGTGTCGTGCTTGATGTCGTTGCCGACCATCATGAGGATCGCAGTCACGCCGCAGAGCCTAACGCCGCGCGGCCCGTCGCTGCCGGGGCGGCCGCGACCGCCGACCTAGACTTAATCCCCATGAGCCGCAGCAGGTTCCCCCTCACGCGGGCTTTGGACCTGTGCGCCGCTCTGGTCGCCGCCGCGATCATCGTGTTCGTCTGCCTCGGCGGCGTGGTGCTGCTGCCGCTGAACCGCGCCGGGCACCTGTGGACCGCGCAGTGGACCGTCGTGGCCCTCGGTGTGTTCGCGGTGTTGACGATGCCGCCGCGCCGGTGGGCGGCGTGGGCGCCGTGGACGTTCATCGCCGTGTGGGCGGTGTTGTTCGCGTGGATGCCGCACGCGCTGGCCGTCGCCCCGGATGCCCGCGCCGCCGACATCGAGCTGCGCCGTTTCGTGCAGTGCCTCATCTACTCGGCGGCGTTGCTGGCGTGCGCGCGGGGGGCTCGGCTGGGGTTGGCCGGGGTGCGGGTCGGCTGGCTGCTCGCACTGCTGACCTGCGGCGGGATCGGCCTGTGGGAGGTGCTGACCGCCAACCACCTGCTGTTTCTCGACCCCGTGCGGGGTTGGGTCTTCGGCCCCCGGATGCCCGCCGCGACGTTCCTCAACCCCAACAATCTGGCCGCCATGCTCATCGGCATGATCGCCGGCGCCTGGGCCCTGCGCTCTGGCCTGCGCTGGTTGTGGGCGCGGGTGGCCCTCGATGTCGTGGTGGTGCTGGGGTCGGTCGTCGTCGTCTTCACCCAGAGCCGCGCCGGCCTCCTCGCCCTGGCCGTCGTCTACGCCCTGGAGCTGTGGCGTCGCTGGCCCCTGTGGCACGCGGGCCACCGCGAGCGCGCCGCCGCAGGGGGTGGGGCGAGCAGTGACGGCAACGGCGAACCCGGCCCCGGGCACGAGCGCGAAGACGGAACCGAGACCGAGGCGGGCGATGCCGGGGCCGCCGCCAAGGGACCGCGCTGGTCACGCCGGTGGACCCTGGGAGCTGGGGGTGCGCTGGCGGCGCTGGCGGTCGCCTCTGTGACGATCCCGGCGCTCGCCCGCCGCAACCCGGTGGTCGAGATGGTCGGGATGCTCTTCGACGACGAGACCGCCCGCTCCGACGGCCTGCGGCTCCAACTCATCCGAGCCGCCCTGCGCTACCTGCGCGAATCCGGCTGGACCGGCTCAGGAGCGGGCTCCTTCGAACCGCTCCTGTGGGCCGACCCGGAGCCGGGCGTCGTCAAGCTGACCAACCTGCACAACGCGTTCATCGAGCTGCTGAGCCAGTACGGCCTGGTCGTCGGCGCCACCCACGCCCTTTCCTTGATCGCCCTCCTCGCCGTAGCGGCTTCCCCGCGATACCTGCCCCGCGACAACCGAGTCGAGATCCTCGGATACCTCACCGCGTTCTTCGCCTTCGGCATCGTCGCCAGCTCGTCCCTGACCATCCCCGGCTGGTGGCTCCTGCAGGCCAGCGCCGCCGCCTCCTGGTGGGCCGCCGCCCGCGAGCGCACCCCCCAACCTGCCGAAAGCCATGCTTTGGGTCGAAGTTCAGAGACATAGCCGCGCATGTCGCCGCGAACTGCCCAGCCACGCTCGGCGACGTGAAAGATAGTGTTCGCTTTTGCAGGCCTGACCGTGTAAAAGCGAACACTATCTTTCAGGCCTGCCGCAGCCAGGGCATGAGCGCGGCCGCGGATCTCCGGCCGTCGTGGACTGCGGCGGCGTAGGCGGGGCCGGAGGCAGCCACAGCGCGGGCGGAGTCGCGGTCCGCGAGGACGGCTTCGACGTCTGCGCGCACGGTGTCGGCGGTGGTCTCGATGATCGGCACTGCTCGGCCGGTGGCCTCGTGGATGCGCGTGCGGACCGTGTCGCCGAGGTAGGCGAGCACGACGCGGCCGGCGGTCAGCGCTTCGATCGCCGCGACGCCGTAGAGGCCTATCGCCACCTGGTCGATGACGAGGTCGGCCGCCTCGTACTCCGCTTGCAACGTGGCGCGATCCACCCCCTGCAGTCGGCGGTACTCGATGACACCGGCTGCGGCGAGCGGCGCCAGCGCGGCGTCGATGTGCGCGGACCCCTTGAGGCCCGCGCTGCTGGGGATGTGCACGACCCGCGGCACGGGGCGCTCCAGGACGGGCGCGGCCGAGCTCCAGGTGTGCACGTCGACGACGGTCGGGCACCACGTCGCGTGCGGCGCATCGTCGAGCAGGTCGGGGGTGGAGACGAAGACAGGTCCGTCGAAGCGGGCCAGCAGGTCGCGGTTGCGGCGCGCCTGCCGCTCCAGCTTCACGGTCGTCGGATCGGACGCATCGGCGAACGGCGAGTGCGGGTGGCGGCGCGCGTGGTCGCTGGGTACCCGCAGGTCAGAGCCGTGCGAGAGGAGTGCCACCGCCAGCCCCGCGGCGCGCAGCCGCCGGACGTCCTCGACGCACGTGCGCCCGTAGAGGGGGCCGAACACCGGCCGCTCCGACTCCACGAGCACGTGCGTGTAGCCGCCCAGCACGTACCGTTCCTGCGCCCGCTGCCAGGCGAGATCGCGGTAGATCTGAGGCGCGACGAGCTGGTCGGCCTCGAACGCGATCCGGCCGGTGACCGCCATGTTGCGGGCGCCCACCCCAGGGGCGTGCGCGTCGAGGGCACGCGCCCAGGCATACCCCTGACCGGCGAAATTCGCGGGGGCGATCCACACGCGAACGTCGTCCGCCGGTGGCTGCGGGCGGCGCGAAGCCTGGGCGAAGGCGGCCGCGAACTCTTCGGGCGACAGCCGGTCGCCAGCCCCCCCGAGTTGCCGATCAAGGACCCGCGCCGCTCGAACCGGTAGGTGCCGGCGCACCTGCCGCAGCCGCTCCCCCACGTCGTCCGGCAGCACCCGGCGGACTGGCGAGTCCGCCGCCAGCGCGCCCCGCACGGCCCGCTTCAGCTGTGCGCGCGCACCGGCAAGCGCAGCAGAACGGCTGGGTGCGCCGGCGCGGCT
>NZ_BAHD01000102.1 GCF_000298215.1 Kineosphaera limosa NBRC 100340
GAAGCGCTGGGCCCGCGGCTGCCTCCTGCGTGGGACTCTGAGCGTCATGAGTCAGGGGATGGCAGCGGGCGCCCCGCGCGACGCGGCCCGCCGACTCCGGGAGGAGCTGGGGAACGTCGGGATGCAGCGGGTGGAGGAGGTTCGGCGGGCACAGACGGAGCTGGCCCATCTGGCGCCGCGGCTGGCTGCGCTGGTACTCGAGGCTCTCGACTCCGGGCGGGGTGACGACGGCGCGCCGCAAGACCGGATCTGGGAGCAGGTGGTGCCCGAATCGCTACGAGTGGGCGACGAATGGGTGTCGGCGGAGGCAGTCCGGCGCGGAGCCACCGAGCCGCAGGAGGTGCGGGTGCCGGTGGTGGCCGTCGCGTTGGATCCCGCCGGGGAGTACGAGCGGAGGGCGTTGCTGCGGGAGGTCTTCGATCGGGTTGCGCCGACCGAGCCAGTCGAGGGCGCCGTCGACGTCAAGGAGTGGCAGGCGCTGGCAGCTGATCAGCAGACCGTGGCGGAGTTCGACGCCTGGGCCCTCGACTGCGCCGTGGCGGCGGACCAGGCGGGGCGCCTCGAGGTCACCGATCCGCATCCGAACGAGCCCTGGCGCGAGTCGCTCGCCCAGTACGCGGAACAGGACCCCGGCGCCCTAACCGTCAGTGACGACGGCGATCGGGCCGTCATCACCGTCGGCTCCCAGCGGTTCGGCAGCTGCCCGTGGGCCGACCTCGTGCTCTTCGCGCCCGACAACCCGGCCTTCGCGGAGTACGCCGCCCTCGAACAGCCCGCGGACCCCGCGCACCTGAAGGCCCGCCGCCAGCGCGCCGACCGGGCGGTCGAGCGACGGCGGGGCATCGCGGCGGCCGAGAGGATCGCCGAGCAGTACTTCGACCTCAAGCCCGGGGCGGTGCAGCAATCGGCGCCCGTGACGCACGCGGGGCTGACCTACTCGACCGACCCCCTGACCGGCCCGCGCATCGCCTTCCCGGTGCAGGACCGCGTGCGTGACCACGCGGCGCCGGTGGCCGTCATCGTCGACGTGGACCAAGGCCCCTCCGGCCGTTGGGTCGTGGAGTACTCCGACGGGTCGCGCCGCGCCAGCTCCGTGGCGATCTACCAGGGGACGGCGATGCTCCGGACCCTGCTGCGCGACCTGGCGGTCGAGTCCGCCCGGCCCGCGCTCGGCCGCCCGTGACATGACGAGGGCGGGAGCGCCTGTTCGGCTGCTCCCGCCCTGGTCGTGCAGGTGGCGGAGGATAGGGGATTTGAACCCCTGAGGGTGATTAACCCAACACGATTTCCAATCGTGCGCACTAGGCCACTATGCGAATCCTCCGTGGGGGATCGTACCTGAGCGCCCCGGTCAGAACCCAATCGCGGGTGACGGCCAGGTGTCGCGCGGGTGGCCCCACGTGCGGCGACGGCGCGCCCTTGTCAGCGCTCCGCCTCGCGGGCGGCCTGGCTGGCGATACGCGCCGCGACGAGCGCGGCGACGATGATGACGGAATAGCCGACGGCGAAGAGCACGAGGACCGCGCCACTCGGCTCCTCCGACGGGGACCACAGGCCGGCCCCCACGAGGTTGCCGCCGATGATGGCCCCGACGATGCCGGTGATCTTCGCGGTCGGCAGGGCCGCCCGGTGGCCTGCGACCCACGCCGCATCGGAGGCCGTGGTGGCCGCCGTGCGGATCCCCACCGCCCCGTTGCGGCCAAGATCGCCGCGCGCCGCCGACGCCGTCACCCACCAGAGCAGCACGCTCACCCCGATGAGGCTCACCCCTGAAACCAAGCCCATCACCATCCCGGCAGGCTAACGGGAGACAGATCGGCCGGCGACCGCCCAGCCAGCCCGACCGCTCAGCCAGCCCGACCGCTCAGCCCACCCGACCGCTCAGCCCACCCGATCCCTCAGCCAGCCCGACCCCTCAGCCAGCCCGACCGCTCAGCCCACCCGACCGCTCAGTCCGCGGCCGCGCGGCGTAGCCGGGAGTCGGTGTGCTCGACCTGTCGTACGGTGAGCCGCTGGCAGGTGGCGGCCTCGGCGGCGGTCAGCTCGTCGCACGCGAAGTTCCAGTGCACGGCGACGCACGCCCCAGGCCGCAGGGTCGCGGCGTCGATGAACGGTCCGTCCTGCGTCCGCCAGATGACCCGCTCCGGCCGCGGCGTCGACAGCCGCAGGCCCGGACTCTCGTCGACGAGCCGGTCGATCTCCACGAGCAGCTCGTCGCCACCGACATCCAGGACCCGCCCCACCCTGATGCGGCAGTCGTCGAGCACGCCGACCGGCTCGGGTGCGCCCCGCCCCAGCAGCCGCGACCACGGGTACACGCCGAACACGTGAAAGGCGTGCGTCGGCGTTACCTCCGGCAACAGCTCCGGCGTCAGGTGCTGCCAGTAGTGCCCCGCCTGCGCGCCGAAGCGCGCGAGTAGCTCGGTGCCGTAGGCGCGCGCGTCGACCAGCTCGGTGAGGTCGTTGCCGGTCCAGTACGCGCGGACCACCCGCTCCTCCAGGGGGTCCAGCGCTCCGCCCCCGCTGCCCCCGCTGCCCCCGCAGCCTCCGACGTGACCGCCGTGCCCGACTCGACCTGCGTGCTCGGCGAGCAGCGCTTGGTAGGGCCAGGCCCCGGAGAATCGTCTGGCTGCGGCGGGCACGTCCAGCCCGGAGACGGTGTGGCCGGCCGCGAGGCGCTGCAAGGCAGCGCCGAGCTCGGGTCCGCAGAACCCGCGGGCGTTGGGCGCATGAGCGTAGCGAGCGAACAAGCGGTGTCCGGCCGGGACGCCAGCGGCTCGACCGGCGCCATCGGCGACACCGGCGACATCGGCGACATCGGCAGGGCTGGCCGCGTCGAGATGGTGCGCCTTCGTCACCCGCGTGCGCCGACCTCAACGGTCCGCCGCTGCAGCCGACCAAAGTTGTAGTAGGCCGCGCAGGCGCCCTCCGGCGACACCATGCAGGTGCCGATCGGTGTCTCCGGGGTGCAGGCGGTGCCGAACACGCCGCACTCCCACGGCTTGATGACGCCGCGGAGCACGTCGCCGCACTCGCACGCCTTGGGGTCCTCCACCCGCTGCCCCGGCAGGCTGAACCGCCGCTCGGCGTCGTACTGCGCGAAGTCCGGGTGCACCTCAAGGGCGCTGTGCGGGATCCACCCCAGGCCGCGCCATTCGAAGGTCTCGCGGGTCACGAAGGTCTGCGCGACGAGCTGCTGGGCCGCCACGTTGCCCTCGGGGCGTACCACGCGGCTGTACTGGTTCTCCACCTCGCAGCGTCCCTCGCGGCGCTGCTTCAGCAGCATCTGCACCGACTGCAGGATGTCGAGCGGCTCGAAACCCGTGACGACCAGCGGCTTGCCGAACTCGCGCGGGGAGAAGTCGTAAATCCCGGTGCCGACGATCGTGGAGACGTGCCCGGGGCCGATGAAGCCGTCGAGGCGCAGCGCCGGGTCGGCAAGGATCGCCCGCATCGGCGGCTCGATCGTCACATGGTTGGCGAACACCGAGAAGTTCTCGACGCCCAGCGCCTTGGCCCGGTGCAGGGTGACGGCGGTCGAGGGGGTCGTGGTCTCGAAGCCGACAGCAAAGAACACGATGTGTTTGGTGGGATTGGCCTGCGCGATCTTCAGCGCGTCCAGCGGCGAGTAGACGAACCGGCAGTCCGCGCCGCGCGCCTTGGCCTCCAGCAGCGAGCCGTTCGTGCCCGGCACGCGCATCATGTCGCCGAACGTCGTGAAGATGACGTCGGGCTGCTCGGCGAGCCACACGGCGTCGTCGACCCGGCCCATCGGGATGACGCACACCGGGCAGCCGGGGCCGTGCACCAGCTCGATGCCGGGCGGCAGAACGTGCTCCAGGCCGTGGCGGTAGATCGTGTGCGTGTGCCCGCCGCACACCTCCATGTAGGCGACCTCGTCGTCGCCCAGCAGTTCGGTGATCGAGGCGACCAGCGCCCGCGCCGCGACCGGGTCGCGGAATTCGTCGACGAAGTTCATGAACGGTCCCTTATTCGATACAGCACGGCATTCGATACAGCACGGCGTCAAAGCACGGAGGAGGAGGCGAACGACTCGAGTTCGTCGTCGTACTCGCGCCCCAGGCGTTTGAGTTGGTCGAGGGTCATCGCGGCCTCGTCCTCGTCGACCTTGGCGAGGGCGAAGCCGACGTGCACGAGTACCCAGTCGTCGACGCAGACGCCGCTGTCGGCCAGCAGTCGCACGCTGATCGTGCGTTGCACACCCGAGACGTCGACCTTGGCCAGGTGGTTGTCGGCGTCGACGATGTCGACGACGCGACCGGGGATTCCCAGGCACATGGTGGGTGCTCCTTCCGTGGGATGAATCAGGGTCGAGCGGTAGTGGCGCGGTCAGCAGATCCGTGGGAGCGGGTCGCCGACGAGCATGTCGACGACCCGGGTGCCGCCGAAGCGGGTCTGCATCACGACCAGGCCGGGTGGGTCGTCGGCGACGACGCCGATGACGCAGGCCTGTTCGCCGCCGGGCAGCGACCGCAGCGCGGTGACCGCTGCGGGGGCCTGCGCCTCCGGTACGACCGCGACGAAGGCGCCCTCGTTGGCGACGTACAGCGGATCGATGCCCAACAGCTCGCAGGCGCCACCGACGGCGGATTCCACGGGCAGGGTGTCCTCGTCCAGCACGACCCCCAGGTCGGTGTCGGCGGCGAGCTCGTTGACGACCGTGCCGACGCCGCCGCGGGTCGCGTCGCGCAGCCAGCGGGTGTCGGGGGCAGCGGCCAGCACGGCCTCGACGAGCCCGTTGACGGCCCGCGTGTCGGAGACGAAGTCGGCCTCGATGTCCAGGTCGCCGCGGGCGAGCATGACCGCCATGCCGTGAGCGCCCATCGGCCCGGAGAGCACGATGCGATCTCCCGGGCGCACGAGCGCGGACGAGAGGCGCCGGCCCGCCGGGACGAGTCCGATGCCGGCCGTGTTGATGAACACCTGGTCGGCGGCGCCCTTGGCCACCACCTTCGTGTCGCCCGTGACGATCTGCACTCCGGCGGCCACGGCGGCGTTGGCCATGTCCTGCACGAGCGCCCGCAGCGTCTCCATCGGTAACCCCTCCTCGATGACGAAGCCGGCCGAGATCCACTGGGGAATAGCGCCGCTCACCGCAAGGTCGTTGATGGTGCCGTTGACCGCGAGGTCGCCGATCGAGCCTCCGGGAAATTGGATGGGGTTGACGACGTAGGAGTCGGTCGAGAAGGCGAGGCGCTGGCCGTCGGGCAGGTCGAGAACGGCCGCGTCGCCGAGCGCGTCGAGCGCGGGATTGCCGAACGCCTCGAGAAAGACGTTGGCCGTCAATGCGGCAGAGGACTTGCCGCCGGCGCCGTGCGCGAGCGTCACGACCTGCTCCAGCAGCCTGGGGCGGCGCCGCCGGACCCGCTCGATCCGCTCGTTGACCTCCTCCTGGGTGCGGGGGCGCGCCATCACGCCACCCCGTCCAGGATCGTCAGCGCCAGACCCGCGTGGATGAGCACGCGGTCGCCGGGGTGCACCTGGCCCACCAGTGTCATGTCGACCTCCTCGAGTCCGGAGTCGGTGCGGACCAGCGCCGGCTCGAAGGCGGCGCCGGGGGCCTGCTCGACGACGCCGGGGCGACCCTCGTCGCTGCAGGTCACGCACACGTCGTCGACGCACTGCGGGATCACGATCGCGGGCTGTGCCGAGGCGGCCAGGGCGGCGGCGTCCAGGGTGGCCGCGGGGTCGGTGACCGGAGCGGTCGGGTCAGGGGCGCGACCGATGGGCTCGGTCGTCTGGGGCCGGTTCATGAGGCCTCCTGGGTGGCTGGCAACTGCGGACTCGCGGGAAAGTCAGGGGCAAAGTCAGGGGCGTCGTGCGCACTGCCGGGCTCCGCATCGAGCAGCCCCACCTCGCGCATCGTGGCCAGGGTCTGCAGCGCCTGCGCCTCGTCGAGCTTGGTCAGCGCGAACCCGGCGTGCAGGATCGTCCAGTCGCCGACGGCCAGGTCGGGCAGGTAGTCGATGCGGATCGTGCGCAGCTCACCGACGAAGTCGGCCTGCGCGAGGCGTTGGCCGTCGGGCTCGATCCAGGTGCGGGTGATCTGCCCGGGGATGCCGAGACACATGTCAGTGCCCTCCGTTCGAGTCAGCGGGCTGGGCGGTCTGGCCACATGACAACACAGTGTTCTGTGCAAATGTTGAGGGCGTGGGGGCGCCCGGCGAGCGGCCGGCCCGAGCGAGGTGGGCCAGCCCGATCGCGGCCTGCCCCAGGCTCAGACCGCCGTCGTTGGGTGGTACCACGCGGTGCGTGAGGGTGCGCAGGCCACGCTGGGCCAGGGCGCGGCGGGTGGCCGCGAGCAGCGCGCGGTTCTGGAAGCAGCCGCCGGTCAAACCCACGTCGAGGCCGCGGGTCGGCAGCTTGTGGCGGCGGGCGGAGTGCAGGGTCAGCTCGGCCAGTCCCTGAGCCAGCCACGTGTGCGTCGCGAGCGCCAAGGAGGCGTTCTCCCGGGTGCGGAGCTTGTCGTGCTCGGGCGGGCGTCCCGTCCGGTGCTCAAGCGCCCGTCCGGCGGCGTGCTCGGGCAGGCGTCCGGTGACGTGCTCGGC
Organism: Kineosphaera limosa NBRC 100340; assembly: GCF_000298215.1. Classification (GTDB taxonomy): domain Bacteria; phylum Actinomycetota; class Actinomycetes; order Actinomycetales; family Dermatophilaceae; genus Kineosphaera; species Kineosphaera limosa. Next base: position 6,570 of record NZ_BAHD01000102.1, read on the forward strand.
GATGGCGTGCAGCAGCGGCGCGGTGTCGAGCACCAATCGGTCCGCGTCGTCCGGATGCGGTGCGACGGTGGGTCGGGGCAGCCGAGTCGGGCGGTCGGCCCGGCGGGCGAGCGCCTCCAGCTCGATGGCGGCCTGCGCCTCGTACGTGATGCGGTGGCGCACCCCGAGGAGTGAGGAGACGACGTCGAACAGTCGACCGGCGCTCGAAGTGGCGACCCAGCCGGTCCGGCCCCGCACGACTGACTCGATCACCCGCACTTCTGTGGGGTCGAGGGCGTCCCGTGGTGCCAGTCCGGCCGGATCGATGCCGGCGTGCAGCAGGGCGGCCAGCGCGAGTCGCGCCGGTGATCGCACCGCGGCGTCGCCGCCGGGGAGCGGCCACGTCGACAGGTGCCCGAGCCGGTGCGCGGCGGCCCCGCCGTCCGTCAGGAGGAGGAGTTCGCCGCCCCAGATGGTCTCGTCGCAGCCGTAGCCGGTGCCGTCGAGCACGAGCCCCAGCAGCGGTCGCGCCAGCCGGCCGTGCTCGGCGGCGAGCGCGGCCAGGTGCGCGTGGTGATGTTGCACGGACAGCAGCGGCACGTCGTACTGCTGCGCGGCATCCTCCGCCCAGGCGCGGGAGGCGTAGCCGGGGTGGGCGTCGGCGACGACGAGCTGCGGGCGCGCGTCGTGAAAGTCGACGAGGTCCGCGGTGACCGCCGCCAGGGTGCGGCGGGTGCGCAGGTTCTCCAGGTCGCCGACGTGCGCGGAGACGAAGGCCCAACCGTCGCGGGTCAGCGCCGCCGTGTTCTTCACCTCGGCGCCCGCCGCGAGCACGACCGGCGCGCCCTGCACGGCCTCGGGACCCCGCTCGTCGACCTCCGACGAGAGCGCCACAGGCAGCGGCGCGTAGCCGCGCGACCGGCGGATCGGCAGCACCTCGCCCTGATCGTCGATGGTGACGACGGAGTCCTCGCAGGGCACGACGATGGGCCGGTCGTGGCTGAGGATGAGGTCGGCCATCGGGCCCAGGCGCGCCACGGCGTCGGCCTCGTCGGTGACCAGAGGCTCGCCGCTGACGTTGCCGGAGGTCATGACGAGGACCGGCAGTTGCGCGTCGGTCAACAGGTAGTGGATCGGCGCGTACGGCAGCATGATGCCGAGGTCGTCGAGGCCGGGCGCGACGCCGGGCGCCACCCTGATCGGGCGGGTGTGCTCGGTCCTGGCCCGCAGCACGACGATCGGCCGCGCCGGGTCGGTCAGGGCACCGCGAGCTGCCGCATCGACGTGCGCGAGCAGCTGCGCGGTGCTCACGTCGCGGGCCAGCAGCGCGAACGGCTGATCGGGTCGGTGCTTGCGCTCGCGCAGCAGCGCCACGGCGTCGGGGCGGCGGGCGTCGACGGCCAGGTGGAAGCCGCCGATGCCCTTGATGGCGACGACCTGGCCGGCCAGCAGCGCCGCCCGCGTCTGCTCGACGATGCCCGGCACCGTGTGCCGGTCGCGCCCGGCGGCCAGCAGTCGACCGTCGGCGCCCAGCAGCCGCAGCTGCGGACCGCAGTCGGGGCAGGCCACCGGCTGGGCGTGGTAGCGGCGGTCCTGCGGATCGCCGTACTCGGCGGCGCACCGTTCGCACATCGCAAAAGCCGCCATCGACGTGGCGGGTCGGTCGTACGGCAGGCCGGTGACGATCGTCAGCCGTGGCCCGCAGTCGGTGCACGTGATGAACGGATGCAGATACCGCCGGTCCGCGGGGTCGGTCAGCTCGCGCACGCACGCCTCGCACACGGCGACGTCCGGCGGCACGAGGGTGCGGCCCCCGACCTCCGGGGCGCTGGCCTCGATCCGAAAATCGCGCTCACGGGCCACCGGCAGTACCTCGCGGGCGACCGACAGCACGCGAGCCATCGGCGGCGCCTGCGCCACGACCTCCTGCGCGAAGGCCGCCACGGACTCCGATGGTCCCTGCACCTCGATCGTCACGCACGTCGTGGAGTTGCGGCACGATCCGACCAGGTGATGGGTGCGGGCCAGCCGCGCAACGTGCGGGCGGAAGCCCACGCCCTGCACGACCCCGGTCACGACGATCCGCTCCCGCGTCGGGCGTTCACCGTGGGCGGGAGCGAGCTGGACGGCGGTGGTGTTCACGTCGGACGCTCCCACAGCACGACCCGGTTGTTGCCGGAGTCGGCCACGGCCAGCACGTCGCCGGCCGGCCCGCGGTGCAGCCCCAGGCCGTAGGGCCAGCACAGGGAGTCCGCGACGACGCTGCTCCAGCGGTTCTCGCCGTTGGCGGCCGGGTCGGGCTGGCCCAGCACAGCATCGGCGGGCGCCCCGATCACCGGCCCGGCCGGCGCCGCCAAGGCGTCCCACAACAACACACGATTGTTGGCGGTGTCGGCGAGGGCGACGAGCGGCCCTTGCTGGCCGGCGCCGGTCGCCAGGCCGTAGGGAAACCGCAGCCGCCCCACCTGGGGGACGTAGGGAAACTCATCGCCGCTGGTCAGGTCGGGTTGACCGAGTACCGCATCGGCCGGGCGGTCCTGCGTCGGCAGCGTCGACCAGCACAACACCCGGTGATTGCCGGCGTCCGTGACGAGCAGCCCGCCGCGCCCGTCGGAGCCGACGGCGTGCGGCCAGCGGAACGAGGCCGGCCCGACGGGGCCGCCGCGGTTCTCCTCCCGGGCGTGCGGGTCGGACTGCCCGAGCACGACATCGGCGGGCTGTCCGGGCGCAGGCAGCCCGTCGCGCCACAGCAGCACCCGACGGTTGCCGGTGTCGGCAACGACGAAAGCGCCGTCGACCATCCCGATGCCGAACGGCCAGTAGAAGGTGTCGCCGCGGGCGATCGCGTCGTCGCCGGCGTTGGGGGCGATGCCCGTGGCATCGGGTTGCCCGAGCACGACATCAGGCGGGGTGTCCGTGGCCGTGGGTAGCCTCTGCCAGACGAGGATCCGGTGGTTCCAGGCGTCGGCCACGACGAGCTCGCCGGCTGCGGTGACGAGCACCCCGGTCGGTAGGTTCATTCCGTTCCGCGGGCCGCGGCCACCCGCCTGGGGCCCCTCGCTCGTCGCGTCGGGCTGGCCGAGCACGACGTCCGCCGGGGTGCCGTCGGCGCTCGGCAGGTCGCGCCAGATCAGCACTCGGTGGTTGCCCGTGTCGGCGGCGACGAGCAGATCGGCTCCCACGTAGACCCCGCGCGGCGCGTACAGCCAGGAGGCGGTGGGTTGGGCGGCCGGTAGTGCCAGGCCCCCCGGAGCGGGAGCCCCGAGCACCGCGCGCGGCCGCCACCCGCCGTAGCCGGCGGGCAACGCGGCATCCGGGCCACCGCTGTCGGCGGACCCGCTGGGGTGAGAATCAGCAGCAGGGTGCAGCGGCGGCATCCCCGGCACGGCCGCGCCGGCGCGCACGGCGAAACCGCTGGCGAGATCGCCGGCCGGTCCGCCAGGTCCGGCCCGCTCGGCGTCGGTGAGGATGCGCACCCGCATGTCAGGCCACCTTCACCCAGATGTGCCCGTCGAGCACCTGCAGGTCCAGCGGTTGCAGCCGGGCGCCCGGCAACGTCAGGCACTCGCCCTCGACCGCGTCGAAACACAGGCCGTGCCACGGGCAGGTGATCGTGCCCCGCGCGGCGTCGACCTCGGCCTCGTCGAGCGGCAGCCCCTGGTGGGCGCACGAATTGACGTAGGCGGTGAAGCGGCCGGCGGCGTTGACGATGATCGCCTCGGTCGACTCGCTGCCCGGCGATCCACTCAGGGCGGCCTGCTCGGCGTCGCGGCGCAGCGACACCGCCTCCAGGCTGCCGGGGGTGATCCGCTCGACGGGGAACGTGCGCACCCACCCCGGCCCGGGGTCGGCCGGCGCGCTCGGTGTGGCGTCGGGTCGCAGCCCGATGCCGCCGAGCAGCACCGGCGCGCGCGGCGGGTCGACGTAGACCACCGAGCGCACAGCGGGGATGCCCGCGAGCAGTGCGGCCTCCAGCTCCGGCTTGAGCCGCCCGGTCGGGGAGTCGCAGCCGCTCGGGCCGTCGAACCGCAGCCGGATGACGCCCTCGTCGATGGTCAGCAACTCGGCGGAGCACTTCTGCTCGGTCAGCACGGGCTTGGCGGCTTCGAGGATCTGTCGGGCCCGCGTCGTCGGGTCGGCCCGCACGATGCCGTGCACGGCCAGCATCATGTGCACGTGCGGATCGTCGACGAGCTCGAACAGCAGCTCCTTACCGCTGGGGTCCTCTCGCAGTCGGCGCACGATCGTCACGAGGGCCTGCCGGTGCAGGGTTGTGAAGGCCGCGAGCTGCTGCGCCGGCTCGCCCTCGTCGAGGGTGCGGGCCAGCGCCTCCAGGGCGCCCTCGTCGACCGGGGCCTGCGCGGTGGTCTCATCGCCCACTGTTGTGGGGGGTCGGATGGCCGTCTGCTCGCTCATCACTCTCACGCTCCGTAGACGCTCGCGCGCCGCATCGACTCCAGTACCTTCGCGCGCAGCAGCGTCGCGAACGCGGCCTTCGCCGTGCTCACCAGCAGGTGCTCGATGGTGCTAGGTGTCCCGGTGGTCGGCGCGGTGGTCGGGCCTGCCGGCACCGGTCGGGATTTCAGCGCCCGCAGCACGAACGCGGCGCCGTCGGCGTCGGCCAGGCACCACTCGTCGAAGACCGCGTCGACGAAGTCGGTGAGCCACACGCCCTCGCTGTCGGGGTCCCGTTCCAGCGCCTCGATGGCTCGGTCCTGACCGGCGCAACGCTGCACGATGCGCTCGACGAACGCCTCGCCCGCCTGACCCAGCAGCGCGTCGAACGCCACCCGCTCGTGAAGGTCCATCACGTCTCTCCCTGCGGCGGCTGCGCCCCATTCGAGGCCGACGGGGGAGAGGAGGTCGAGGGAGATGAGGTCGAGGAAGCGGAGGTCGAGGAGGCGGAGGTCGGGCGCGAAGACGCGGGCACGACGACCACCTTCGGGCGCGGCGGCACGTCGGCGCCCATGGTGACGCCCATCCCGGAGGTCATCGGGCCGGGCGTCACCGGCATCCGGTCCATTTGCCGTTCGCGCCGCTGCTGCTGTGCTGCGTCGGCGATCGGGTCGGTGCCCTTGGCGGCGGACTGGGCGCGCACGATCTCGTCGAGCAGCCCGCGCACTGCGGCCGCGGAGGCGCCCTCGCCGGCGGACTCGAAGAGGTACCGGGCCTCGACGAGGTTGGCCCGGGCGTGGTCGAAGATCCCCAGGTGGGCCAGGGCATTGCCCTGGTTGGCCAGCACCCGGGCCCGGGCCAGGGGGTCGCTGCCGACGGGGCGCTGCGCGAGCACCTGGTCGTACAGCTCGACGGCCTCGACGAGGTTGTCGCCCTGATGCAGCGACGGTGCGTAGATCAGCGCGTTCGCTAGGTTGAGGGTGGCGCCGGCCCACTGGTGCGGGTGGTCCTGCAGGGTCAGCACCCGCAGCGCCGCGCGCAGGGCCTGGGTGGCGATGCCGAACCGCAGTTGGTCGCCGGCGCTGCTCATCGGCGTCGCCAACTGGGCGGTGGCGAGCGCGACCTGCGCCCGCGCCCACACCAGGGGCTCGCTCGCCTCGGTGACGAGTTGCAGCGCCGAGTAGTAGTGGTGCATCGCCGCGCGCAGCGGCTGGCCGGTGGCTGCGGCGTGCTCGTGCGCGAGCTGGCCCAGCAGGAGGTGGATCTGCGCCAGCGGCGTCGTCAGGTCGGTGTCGGTGAGCACGGCCGCGGCGGCGGCCAACCGGTCGCCGTCGCCGGGGCGCGTCAGGCCGGTTTCGTGGGCCGCGCCGATCGCGTTGGCGGTCAGGAGTGCGGCGAGGACCGGCGAGTCGTCTCGCGCGGCG
>NZ_BAHD01000101.1 GCF_000298215.1 Kineosphaera limosa NBRC 100340
CCGCGAGCGTGCGGGGTGCGCGGGGCGCGGGCCCCGTCGAGAGCCCGGTCGAGGTTGGCGTTGAACGCGCCGGAGTCGGCGCCGAGCCCGCCGCGGCGCCGCGAGCCCGCGGCGGCGATGACGTCACCGGCGACGGGATTGACGTTCAGTCCGCTCATGCTGTGACTCCCGCACTCGAAAGGTTGGCCGTGATCTTCCGTACGTAGTTCTGGGTCTCGGCGTACGGCGGAATGCCGTTGAAGCGGCGCACCGCCCCCGGACCCGCGTTGTAGGCGGCGAGGGCCAGCTCGGTGGAACCGAAGGTCCGCAGATGGTCGCGCATCAACCGAGCGGCGCCGTCGATGGCCTGGGCCGGGTCGAAGGAGTCGCGCACGCCGAGACCGCGGGCGGTGCCCGGCATCAGCTGCATGAGGCCGCGCGCCCCGGCGTGGCTGACCGCGCGGGTCTTGAAGTTGCTCTCCTGCTTGGCGATGGCCGCCAGCAGCTCGGCGGAGACCCCGTACTTGCGCTCCGCCTGCTCGAACATCGGCTGCAGGTAGGCGGGCGACTTGGCCAGCGGTCCGGCACCCGAGACCGCCCGGGTCGCCGCGGGAGCGGTGAATCCGGCGGTGCTCGCGACGGCCGGGGTCGCCACGGCCGGGCTCGGCAGCAGGCCGTCGACGCCCTGAGCGGCGGCGGCGGCCACCGCGGCACCCCAGGTGTCCGGTGCCGGGGTGGCGCCGGCCCAGCCACCGAGGGAGGAGCCGGTGCCCAGGGCCGCTGAGGCGGAGGCGAACTGAGCGCTGCGCGCCGCCTGCAACGCCTCGGCGGCCTGCGCAGCCGAGGTTGTGGACTGGGTGGCGGCGCGTGCGGACGCGGGTGACGCCACGGAGGAGGCCGCGACGTCGCTGCCCTCGGGCAGGTAGCGCCGGATGGTCGTGGGCGTGCGGTACACCGAGTCGATACTGACGTTCCGGCCGCGCCGGGGCGCGTGGATCATCTTGTTGTCGCCCAGGTACATCGTCACGTGGGTCGCGGGCTCGCCGAAGAACAGCAGGTCACCGGGCTTGGCGTCGGCCAGGGAGCCGATGCGCGTGCCGACCTTCTGCTGGTCTCGGGCAACTCGCGGCAGGTCGACGCCGTGCTGGCGGTAGACGAGTTGGGTGAATCCGGAGCAGTCGAGGCCGACGTTGGGGTTGGTGCCGCCCCAGACGTAGGGGATGCCGAGGTACTTCTTGGCGGTCGCGATGAGGCGGTCGGTGCGAGCGACCCCGGCGACCGAGTCGACGGGATCGACGGAGCCGGTCGGCGCCGGCCCCGAGACGGGCGCCACCGGCGCGACGCCCTCGGAAGAGGATGCGGGCGTGCGGGTCGAGGCGGGCACGGGCGGCGGTTCGGCCACGGCCTGCTGGCCCCCGGGCTTCCACTCGATGTCGCCGGGCCCGGACTGCGGCGACCACACGAACGGGGCGTCCAAGGTGGCGGGCGCGGCGTTGACGGCGGCGATGGCGGAGGCCTTGGCCAGGGACGCCCCGAACGATCCGGCCGAGCTGCCGGAGCTCGAGGCCGAGGTCGCCGTCGACATGGCGGTGTTCGAGCCGCCGGAGACACCGTTGGAGGACGCCGCGGAGGCCCCAGAGGCCCCGGCGAACCGGGCCTGCAGCTCCTGGACCCGCGCCTGGGCAGACGCGATCCCGGTTACCTCGACAGTCATCGATCTCCCAGTGCTCGTACGCGCTTACCTGCCATGCTCTCTTCGGCAGTGCGCTGATCGGCGGCAAGCATTTCGGCCTCCCGCGCCTCCTTGGCTCGGTCGACGAGCTTCTCCAAACCCTGGGTGCGCATCGAGGCCAGGCGGGTGGCCTCCACCGCGACCGTCCTTGCTTCCCCGGTCTTTTCGACCTCCGCGCGACCCCAGCCCACGCCCTGCGCGGCGAACTGGGTGTGAGCCAGGCGACGCTGGAACGCGGACACGTCCATCTCGCCATCCGGTACCGCGACGGTCTGGCTGAAGTGCTCGTGGCGCGACTCCAGGTCGGTCTGCGCGGCGCGGTGCGCGTGGTTGGCGCCGGCGAGGGCGGCCTTGGCCTTGTCCTCCTCGATGCGGCGGACCCGCAGGAGGGTGTCGTAGGGGGTGCGAAAGCGCGCCATGAGCCGGTCCCGCGTCAGCCCGGCAGCGAGCCGTCGGCGGCGATGGCGTGCAACGCGGCCCAGCTCAGTTGCGCGGGGGTCAGGTCTTCCATGTCTTGGCGCAGGAAGCCGTCGATGACGTCGGCCTGGCGCAGCGACCGGTCCACCAGGGGGTTGGAGCCGGCGACGTAGGCACCGATGTCGATGAGGTCCTTGGCGTCGCGTCGGGCCGCCATGAGCCGGCGCACCGTGATCGCGTCGCCGCGCTGCTCGCGGGAGGTGAGGGCGTTGTTGGCGCGGCTGATCGACTCGAGCACGTCGATGGCCGGAAAGTGGCCCTGGGTGGCGAGCTTGCGGGAGAGCACGATGTGTCCGTCGAGGATCGAGCGGACGTTGTCGGCGATGGGGTCGTTGAGGTCGTCACCGTCGACCAGCACTGTGTACAGACCGGTGATCGAGCCGGTCTTGGCCATGCCGGCCCGCTCCAGCAGCCGCGGCATGAGCCCGAAGACGCTCGGCGGATAGCCGCGCGTCGCCGGCGGCTCCCCCGAGGCCAGGCCGACCTCGCGCTGGGCCATCGCAACACGCGTCACCGAGTCCATACACAGCACGACGTCCAGGCCCTGGTCGCGGAACCACTCGGCGATCCGGGTGGCGGTCGAGGCCGCGCGCAGCCGCACGAGCGCCGGCTCGTCGGAGGTGGCGACGACGACGACGGAGCGGGCCAGCCCCTCCGGTCCCAGGTCGCCCTCGACGAATTCGCGCACCTCGCGGCCGCGCTCGCCGACGAGGGCGAGCACGCAGACGGGCGCCTCGCAGCCGCGCACGATCATCGACAGCAGGCTCGACTTGCCGACGCCGGAGCCGGCGAAGATGCCCAGACGCTGGCCGCGCCCGCACGGCACGAGGGTGTCGATGGCGCGCACCCCCAGCGGCATCGGGGTGCCGATGCGTTCGCGCTCCATGGCCCGCGGCGGGGTGCCGTCGGTGGTCACGAGGGAGACGTTGCGCAGCGGCCCGGCGCCGTCCATCGGCCGCCCGAGCGCGTCGACGACGCGGCCGAGCATCCCGTGGCCCACCGGCACTCGCAGCGCGCCGCCGGTGGCTCGCACGGGGTTGCCGGCGCGGATGCCGCGCAGGTCCGAGATCGGCATGCAGGAGGCGTGGTGGGCGTGCAGGGCGACGACCTCGGCCATCACGGGCCCGTCGTCACCGAGAATCTGCACGGCCTCGCCGACCGCGAGCTCGAGGCCGGCGACGTCGATGCTCAGGCCGACAGCGCTGACGACCCGGCCGCTGACCAGCGGCCGGGCGGCGGTGCGCAGCTGCTCGAGCAGGCCGTTCACGGGTTCAGCACCGCGCGCACGCGCTCCAGGCCACCGGTGATCGAGGCCTCGACCTCCAGGTTGTCGGCCTCGGCGGTCGCGTCGCCGCGGGCGATGGCCGGGTCGGGCAGCAGGCGCGTGACCTGCCAGTCGGTGAGGCCGTCGGTGAACTCGGTGACGAGCGCGACGTCGGCGGGGTTCATCCGCAGCGACACCCGCACGTTGCGCGGGATGCAGCCCAGGGCGCGCAGCACGGCGTCCTTGGCGGCGCAGTCCGCCACCTCCAGGTGGTGCCCCACCAGCTCCTCGGCGATGTCGACGGCCATGCCCGAGATGAGGTCGCGCATCTCGTCCACGCGCGGGGCCTGGTAGTCCAGGGCCGCGGCGACGGCGATCTCCAGCGCGCCGAGCAGCTCGACGAGCCGCTCCTGCCGAGCGCCGCGCTCCTGCGCGTCGAGCTCGAGCAGCGCCTCCTTCTGCGCCTCGAGCAGCTCCAGTCCCTCGCGGCGCCCGTCCTCGAAGCCCGCGGCGTGCCCGTCGGCGTAGCCCGCCTTGCGGGCCTCCTCGCAGGCATGCTCGACGACGGCCTGCATGTGCGGATCGACCAGGCGCGGGTCGGCGACGCCGAAGGCGGCGAGGTGGTTGGTGCTCAGGTCGCCGGTCATCCGCGCCGGACGCACCCGCCCGGCCAGGTCGTCGGCCCGCAGCACGTAGCCGGGGGCGACGGCGCTGCGCATCGAGTTAGGCAACGAACTCATCTCCACCGCCGCGGGCCACGACGATCTCGCCGGCCTCCTCCAGCATGCGGATCTGGCGGATGACGACGGCCTGGGCCTCCTCGACCTGCTTGAGGCGCACGGGGCCGAGGATGCTGATCTCGTCGGCCAACGACAGGGCGGCCCGCTCGGACATGTTGCGGGTGATCTTCTCCCGCACGTCGTCGCGCACCCCCTTGAGGGCGACGGCCAGGTCTTTGGAGTCGACCTTGCGCAGCACGACCTGGATCGCACGATCCTCCAGGCCCACGATGTCCTCGAACATGAACATGTGCGCGCGCACCTCTTCGGCCAGCTCGAGGTCGCGCTTCTCCAGACCCTCGAGGATGAGCCGCTCGGTGGTGCGGTCGGACTGGTTGATGATCTCGACGAGCGGCTTGAGCCCGCCGACGGTCGTGGTGTCGTTGGCCTGCACGAGCGTCGACAGGCGCCGCTCGAGGTGGGCCTCGACCTGCTTGACGATCTCGGGGCTGGTGCGGTCCATGATCGCCAGCCGGTGCGCGACCTCGGCCTGCATGTCGGGCGAGAGGCCGGAGAGGATGATCGCGGCCTGCTCGGCCGGCATGTGGGCCAGCACCAGGGTGATCGTCTGCGGGTGCTCGTCCTGCAGGTAGCTCAGCACCAGCTTGGCGTCGACGTGCCGCAGGAACTCGAACGGCATGTCGACCAGGGAGGCCGACAGGCGGCCCATGACCTCGCTCGCCTTGTCCTGCCCCATCGTGGCGACGAGGATCTCCTCGGCAAAGCCGATGCCGCCCTGCACGTAGTACTGGCGGGCCTTGGCGAGCTGGCGGAACTCCTCCAGCACGTCGTCGAGGGTGTCGACGTCCACGCTCTCCAGGCGCGCGATCTCGGCGGTCAACGCCTCGACCTCCGCCTCACGCAGGGTCTTCATGATGGCCGCGCTGTGGTCGCGGCCGAGCTGGACGAGCAGGATGGCGGCCTTGCGTAGGCCGGTCATCGTGGAGACGGCGGTCACCGGTCAGCTCCGTTCCGTGATCCAGCCGCGCAGCAGCCGGGCGACCTCGTCGGGGTTCTCCTCGACGAGCTTGCTGATCTCCGCGCGGGCCTCGACCCGCGCCTGGCTCTGCGGATCGACGGGGGTGGCCTCGAGCACCCGCAGCGCGTCGTCGCTGTCGAGTTCGAACTCCGCCGGGTGACCCGACGGGCCGGCCTCGATGGCCGCGGCGCCGGGGGCGCCGGGCAGCTCGGGCAGCATCGGCCCGTCGACGGACTGCAGCTCGCCGATCTCGACGGTGCGGGTGCGCTTGCGGTTGGTGCGGAAGCCGATGAGCAGCGCCAGCAGCAGCAGCAGACCCAGACCGATGTTCTTGGCCAGTTGGATCAGCTCGTCCTGGCGGGCCTGGGCTTCCGCCTCCGCGGCGGAGGCGGCGGCGGCCTGGGCGGCGGCGGTGTCGAACGGGATCTTGGCGACCGAGCACACGTCACCGCGTTCGGCGTTGATACCGGCGGCCCCGCAGACGGCGGCCTGGATCGGCCCCAGCGGGGTGGCTCCGGTGGTGCGGGAGTCCAGCAGCACCGAGACGTTGAGTCGCTGCACCTGCCCGGCGGTGCCGTCGCGGTAGCTCTGGCGGGTGCCGTAGGGGTTGATGGACTTCTCGCCGGTCTTCTCGTACTCGCTGTTCGAGGCGCCGGCGTTGACGTTGGACACCGGGATGTTGTCGGGGCCGAGCACGCCCCCGACGGGCGTCTGACCGGTGCCGTTGTACAGCTCCCGGGTCGTGTCGGTCTGCAGCGGCGGGGCGCCGGCCTGCGGCTGGATGTACTCGTTCGTCCACTCCTTGGTGTTGGAGAAGTCGAGGTCCGCGCGCACGGCGACGGTCGAGTTGCCGGGGCCGACAGTCTTGTCCAGCAGGCCCTGGATCTGGGAGCTGATGCCCGACTGGTAGGCGCCCTGCTGGGCGACCCGCTGCTCGCTCATGCCGGAGCCGCTGATGCCCTGGGCCGACAGCAGCTTGCCGGTGCTGTCGGTGACCGTCACGTTGTTGGGGCTCAGCTTGGGCACCGACGAGGAGACGAGGTGGGTGATCGCCTCGACCTGCCCGCCGGTCAGGGCCTGGTTGGGTCGCGGTTGGATCATCACGGCGGCGGTGGTGGGGGCCTGGTCGCGCACGAAGACGTCGGGCTCGGGCAGGGCGAGCTGCACGTTGGCGCTCTGCACCGCCTCGATGGTCTCGATGGACTTCTTCAGTTCGCCCTCGGTGGCGCGCTTGATGAGCACGCGCTGCTGGGCGTCGGAGGTGGTCATCGGGGCGTTCTCGACGAGCGCGTAGCCGTCCTGCTGGTTGATCGAGGCCGGCAGCCCCTCGGCGGCCAGGTCAAGGCGCAGTCGGGGCGCTTGATCGCGCGGCACCTGGATGACCGTGCCCTCGGCGTTCAGCTCGGTGCGCACGCCGCGACCGTTCAGCGATTGCATGACGGCGCTGGCGTCGGACTGCGAGAGCGGCTGGGCGTACAGCGGGGCCATGGCCGGCCGGCTGACGTAGTTGAAGAAGACGATGCCGCCGATGATCGCGACGACGATCGCGATGACGGTCACGGCCCGCTGCCCCGGGGTGAACCCCGTGAAGGAGCTGCGGACCCGCGTGAAGACCTGCTGGAACCGCTGGGTCCTCACAACGGCATCCGCATGATCTCGTTGAACGACTCGACCATCTTGTTACGCACGTTGACCACAAGGCTCGTGGCGACGCCCGACTGGTTGGCGGCGATCGTGTACTCGTGGATGTCGCGCAGGTCGCCCGTGGCGGCCTTGATGGCCAGGCCGTCGGTGCGCTGCTGCATCGCGGACAGGTCCATGAGCTTGTCGGCCAGCACCTGTCCGAACGACTGCACGCTCTGCGCGCCGCCGACGTTCGGGGTGTCCAGGGAGGTGCGCGCGACGTTCGCGGCCACACCGTAGGCGGGGTTGATGCCGAAGCCGGGCGCGATGCCGAATCCGGAGGGGCTGGGGATAGGGGCGATGCTCACTTACCGATTCCGATCGCTGCTTCATAGGTCTGCTTGGCCCGCTCGGCGACGTTGATGTTCGCCTGGTACGCCCGCTGCGCGAGCATGAGGCCGGCCATCTGGTCACCGAGGTTCATCTTGGGGACGCGCACGCGGCCCTCGGCGTCGGCCAGCGGGTGGCCGGGCATGAGGACGATCTGGCCGTTGGGGTCGCCCCACATGTTGCCCGCGACATAGGCGCCCTTGGGCTCGCCGTAGGAGATGGCCCGGGCGATGACGTAGCGCTCCTGGAAGGCCGCCTCGTCGACGCGCGAGACGTTGTTCATGTTGGCGATGTTGTCGGCGACCGCGTCCAGCCACTTGCGGTTCGTCGTCAGCCCGGAGTCCGCGATGTTCATCGCATCGAACATGCTCATGGCTACTGACCCGTGATCGAGGTGCGCAGGCCGTTGAACTTGTTGGTCAACGCCAGGGTGATCACCTGGGTGCTCAGCACGGTCTGCTGGCCCGCCAGGGTCTCCTCGTCGATGTTGACGTTGCTGCCGTTGACCCGGGTCGGCTCGAGGGAGCGGGCCGTGGCCACCTGGGTCGCCAGCGGGTTCTCGCCATTGGCCACCGCGGTGCGCAGGGCCGACTCGAAATCGACCTTGCCGGCCAGGAAGCCGGGGGTCTCGATGTTCGCGAGGTTGTCCGCGATCGTGCGCTGCCGCAGGGCCAGGCCGGACATGGCCTGTTGCAACACCCGCGTCGTCACGTCGGAAGCGATCTCCATGTGATGGGTCCCCTCGGGGCGAGTAGAACTGGGCAGAAGATGCGGGCGAAGTGCGCGCCGCGCGGGCCGTCCCTGGCGTCCTGCCTCATCGGCCGACCCCGCCCCCTCCTGAGGGCCTTGCGCCGGGCATACCGACCGTGCTTCGTCGCAGGTCAGCGCAGCAATCTTGCAATCTCTTGACCTAGGTGTCGAGCGCTGTTGCAGCGCACCGAAATCCGGCTGGACAGCGCGCCGCCGGCCCCTGGTGCAGGGGCCGGCGACGGGCATCGTGTTACGCGGATCTCAGCGGGGGCGGTACACGGTGGCGCGCCCGATGGTCTGACGCTCCCACCCGGCGTCGTCGATGTTCATCGTCGTCTCAGCGCCGCCGAGGAAGAGGTAGCCGTCGGGTCGAATGACCTTCTTGAGCCCCTGCAGGATGCGGCGCTTGACGTCGACATCGAAATAGATGAGCACGTTGCGCAGAAAGACGATGTCCATCTGCGGCATCGGCGGCATCGGCTCGGCGAGGTTGACGAAGCGGGTCTCGATCATCGCCCGCAGCCGGCTGTCGATCTGGTAGTTCATGCCGTGCCGGGCGAAATACCGCACGAGCAACGGGGCCGGCAGGCCGCGGTTGACCTCGAACTGGTTGTAGATGCCCTCCTTGGTGCGCTGCAGCATCTTGGTGTCGATGTCCGTGGCCACCAACCGCACCCGCCAGCTGGGGTCGGCACCGATGAGCTCCTGGATGAGCATCGCCACCGTGTACGGCTCCTGCCCGGAGCTGCACGCGGCGCACCAGATGCTCAGCGAGCGCTCCTTGCCGCGAGAGACGAGCAGGTCGGGCAGGATCGTGTTCGACAGCGCCATGAACGGGTGGCCGTCGCGAAAGAAGCTCGTCTCGTTGGTCGTCATGGCCTCGACGACCTCGTCGCGCAGGGCGCCGTTGGGCGCCGCCCGCAACTGCCGCACGAGGTCCTCGACGCTGGCGTCCCCGCGTTGCCGCGCCAGGGTCACCAGGCGCGACTCGATGAGGTACTCCTTGCTGCGGTCCAGCACGATGGCCGAACGTCGTCGCACGACATCGCTGATGAAGTCGACATCGCTGCCACTGATGCTCATGCGCGCACGCTCCTCGTACTGCTGGCTCCCCCGGAGCGGCTGGCGACCCGGGCGACGATGGCTTCGGCGATCTTGCCCAGCGGCAGGACTTCGCACTTCAGGCCGGCGTGGACGGCGGCGCCGGGCATACCCCAGACCACCGAGGTGGCCTCGTCCTGCACGATGAGCGAACCGCCCGCGTGAATGATGTGCTCGGCGCCGCGATGCCCGTCGGCGCCCATGCCGGTCATGATGACGGCCAGGGTGTTGCCGCCGTAGACCTCGTTGACCGAGCGGAACATCGGGTCGACCGCCGGCCGGCAGTAGTTTTCCTGCGGGCCCTGATCGAGGGTGGCGACGACGCCGCCCTGCTTGCGGACCAAGCGCATGTGGTAGTCGCCGGGAGCGATGAGCACCTTGCCCGGCTCCACCGGCTCCCCGTTCTTGGCCTCGACGACCCGCAGCCGCGACTTGCTGTCGAGCCGCTGCGCAAACAACTGTGTGAAGACCGGCGGCATGTGCTGCGTGACGACGATCGGCACCGACAGGCCGCCGGGCAGGCTCGAGAGCACCTGGGTGAGCGCGTCGGGCCCGCCGGTGGAGATGCCGATGGCCACGATGTCGACCCGGCCGGTGGGGGTGGCCGCCGTGCCGCTGGGCGTGGGGCCGGCCTGCGGGGCCGCCCCGGGCACCGCGAGCCGACTGGCGCCCGGAGGCGGAGGCGGACCGCCGAACGCGGGCCGGGCCCGCGGCGCGATCGGGGCGCGCCCGGTCAGCGACTTGATCTTGGGGATGAGCTGGCTGCGCACCGCCTCCATCGACTCGGCGATCGAGCCGACGTTGGCCGGCTTGGTGACGTAGTCGCTGGCGCCCCGCTCGAGGGCGTCCAGGGTGGCCCCGGCGCCGCGCTCGGTCAGCGTGGAGAACATGATGATGGGCATCTTGCTCTGCCGCTTGCGCAGCTCGACGAGGGTCTGCAGGCCGTCCATGATCGGCATCTCGATGTCGAGCGTCATGATGTCGGGCTTGAGGGTGGGGATCTTGTCGATGGCGTTCTTGCCGTTGACGGCCGTGCCGACGACCTCGATCTCGGGGTCACCGGAGAGCACGTCGGTGATGAGGCGCCGCAACACCACCGAGTCGTCGGTGACCAGCACGCGGATGGGGGCCGGCATCAGAGCAGCCCCAGCATGGCCAGCTTGTCCTCGATGATCTCCGGCGTGAAGGGTTTGATGACGTACTCGTGCGCCCCGGCGGCCAAGGCGCGGACGATATTGGCCTGCTCGGCCTCCGTGGTCACCATCATGAGCGTGATGTCGCGCCACTCGCGATGCTTGCGGACCTCGACGATGAACTCGAGGCCGTTCATCACGGGCATGTTCCAGTCAATGAGGCAGACATCCGGCTTGGGCCCGGCCTGGACCGCGTCCAGCGCCTCTTGGCCGTCCCCCGCGGACGACACCTCGAAACCGAGCTGCTCCATCGTCCGGGTCAAGATGGTGCGCATCGCTCGGGAATCGTCGATCACGAGTGCTCGCATGTCGTCCTCTTCGCTGCACAGATAGGGGGGCACTTGGCTCATCGACCGAGCGCGCTTGGTTCTCAAGCAGTCCGCACCGGCATCCCGACCGGCCGCATCGTCGGCCACGCACCGATGCCCGCGGGTTGCCGCGGGCACCGGATTTGAACACGCGTTGGGATGAGGTGGCGTAGGTCTTGCAGGTGGTTCAGAACGGGATGACCACGCCGATGGCGCCGCGACCGTAGCCGTCGACGTCGAGGTTGAAGTCGGCCCGCTTACCCAGGCCCCGCAGCATCTTGGCGGCGTTGGTCGGAATGACCGAGCCGGGCTGGAAGACGGAGCTGAGTTTGAGGTGATCTTCGGGGGCTCCCTCGTTGAACAGGGAGCTGAAGATGTTCATCACCTCGTAGAAGTTGTCGTAGAGCGCCGCTGGCAGCTCACGATTTTCGATGGCCGTGTCGGCCCCCGTCTTGGGCACGAGACCCAAGGCGGCGCCGGCCCGGGCGGAAAGCTCGAGGTCGGCGGCGACAAGGGCCTTGACGTCGGCGTTCCCGTCGACGTAGAGCCCGACGCAGCAGGCGCGTCGTGCGGTGGGGACGACCGGCTCACTCATGGGTGAGATCTCGACATCACGCCCGAGCAGGCTCTCGAAGAGGTCCTTGATGGGTTTTGGGTCGGGGATCTGGGTCACCATGGCGGGTCGGAGGAGTCGGGTGCCGCGGCGGTCAGCCGAAGACCGGCTTGAGCGCCTCGGAGAACATGTCCGCGGTGAACGGCTTGGCGATGAGGAACAGGGCGCCGGAGTCGGCAGCCTGCTGACGCATCGCGTCCGAACCCTCGGAGGTCACGAACCCGAAGGTGACATTGTTGCCGTCGGCGCGCAGCGCCTGCAGGAAATCGATGCCGTTCATGTTCGGCATATTCCAGTCCGAAAGCACCAGGTCGGGGTTGAGCTCCTTGACCTTGGCCAGGCCCTCGGCGCCGTCCTCACATTCGGTGATGTCGGCGCTGTCGTACCCGGCCTGTCGCAGGGTGCGGACGACGATCATGCGCATAGCGCGGCTGTCGTCGGCGACTACAACCTTCACGGTCTTCTCTCTTTCGCTGGGTGGGGGTTTGGGAGTCGTATTTACAGATTGGGGAGCGGACCGTAGGTCGGCACGGGCTCAGGCCCGCTGCGGACGGTTCCACACGGACACGAGCACGGGGTGCTCGCCGGAAAGGAAGGCCTGACTCATGAGGATCTTGCCGCCGACGACCTTGAGGGTCGGGATGCGCCCGTGGGCGACGACCGGCACCGACAGCGTGCTCGGCTCGGGCAGCAGGCTCTTGATATTGCCGCCGACCATGTTGGTCAGCTCGCCGACCGCGTCCGCCACGTCGTCGTCGGAGATGTCGTCACCGTCGAGTCCGAACATTGCCGCCGCGACCGCCTTGGCCGCTGCCTCTTGCATTTCCATGCTGATGAGACAGTCGGTGGCGCCGCTGACGCCGACGGAACCGGCCACTGCCGGCACGTTGCCGTCGATATCGACCTCGACGGGCTCGACGTCGAGGCCGAGCATCGAAGTCCAAACCTCTTGGACGATCTGAGCGACGTCGTCGCTGGACAGGTGCATGCTCGGTCCTTCGTGAAGTCCTTCGCGGATAAGTCCGTCGGGCAGTGCGTCGACTGCGTGGGCCGACGGACCATCCGCAGGTTCGTTCGATAATTCGTTCGGCAACTGCGGCGCTACCGCCCGTTCGACCCGACCCTGGGTGGACACCCCCTTATCGGCGGCCCGCGTAGCAACTTGAGCTAAGCGTCTGCCAACCCCGTTGGGGCTGACCCCGATCCACGCCCTCGCGGGCGCGCCCCCGCGAGGGCGCGCGCGAAGGAGAGAGGTTCGCCGGTCCGGACCGGGCGCCGGTCGGGGGCCGATGCAGTGTGGCGGGACGAACTCTGGCTCAGATGAACGGGCTTGCCGCCGATGGGTCCAGCGATTGTCCCGATGGTGTCAAGGAGCGTGCCCATGGAAGGCATGGAGGAGATCGTCCAAGAGTTCTTGGTCGAATCCCATGAAAACCTCGATCAGCTCGACCAGGACCTGTTGGCCCTGGAGCGCGACCCGAATTCGCGTGAGTTGCTTTCGAGCATCTTCCGCACCCTGCACACGATCAAGGGCACCAGCGGATTTCTCGCGCTGCACACCCTTGAGCGGGTGGCGCACGCCGGCGAGAACCTGCTGAGCAAACTGCGCGACGGCGAGTTGATGCTCAACCCGACGATGGCCACCGTGTTGCTGGAGATGGTCGATGCCATCCGCAACCTGCTCGGACTCATCGAGCAGGACGGCAACGAGGGCACCGAGGAATACAACGAGCTGACGGTCAAGCTGCACGCCCTGCTCGAGGGCCGCGACCTGGCGACGCTCGAGGTTGCCGCGCCCGGCGAGGCGACGGCAGCCGCGGCCGAGGCGCAGGCCGTGGCCGAGACGGTCGC
>NZ_BAHD01000100.1 GCF_000298215.1 Kineosphaera limosa NBRC 100340
GCGCCTCGACACGCGAACTCGACGCCGCACCAACGAAACAGCGGAATCAGCGGTCCCATCCGGCCCAGGCATGACCCCAAAGTAGTCAGCGACCTGCCTCGATCGAACGGGCGGCGGCGCTGAAATGGTCGATGGCGTGGTCGAAGAAGCGAGCCGTGGCCACATCCGCTGCGCGGCGCAGCACCCGGGGGCGAGTCAACAGCGGCAATCGCGCCGACGTGACCTCCTCCCGCCACGTCAGCCGCGTACTACTGCGGGTGGGGCCCGGCTCGACGGCGATCTGTGCCCAACCGGCCAGCTGCGGCCCCTCCCTGACCAACTCGAAATGCCCCGACTCCGGCTCATCGCCCTCGCCCAGCGGCGACCAGTAGGTGATGCGCATCGTGTCGTCCACCCGCAACGGGCCGACCCGTCGGCGCGCGACGAACCGCCAATCGACTCCGGGCGCCCCCGCGTCACACCAGATCGTCGTGCGGGGCATCGCGTGCGCGTGAGCCGCGAAGTCGCAGACCGCAGCCCACACCGCAGGCGGTCGGGCGCCGACAATGCGGATCAACGTGACAGCCATGCCCCCATCCTCGCCGCGTCGAACCCACCTGTGGGTCGCGTTCCGCCCAGAGCCGCGCTTTGCAGCCGCTTTTGCAGTCCCGCTTTGCAGTCCACCGTGTGCGCTCGCCCGCCAGGCCGGCCGCGGCGCGGTTAACCTGACCCGGTGCTGACAACGAGTGCCGCCCGATGAGCGCCGGGATCGTCGCCCTCCTCGACGACATCGCCGCCCTGGCCCGCATGGCCGCCGCCTCCCTCGACGACATCGGGGCCGCCGCCGGGCGAGCCAGCGCGAAGGCCGCGGGCGTGGTCATCGACGACACCGCGGTCACGCCGCGCTACGTCACCGGCTTCAGTCCGCAGCGCGAATTGCCGATGATCCGCCGGATCGCGGTCGGCAGCCTGCGCAACAAACTGCTGTTCATCCTCCCGGCGATCCTGCTCATGAGCCAGTTCCTGCCGTGGCTCCTCACACCGCTGCTCATGATCGGCGGCACCTACCTGTGCTTCGAGGGAGCCGAGAAGATCTGGCACTCGCTGCGCGGCCACGAGACCACCGGGCAGCAGGCCGCGCAGGAGGCCGTCGAGGGCGAACGCACCCAAGAGCGCGAAGACCAGATGGTCAACGGCGCCATCCGCACGGACTTCATCCTCTCCGCCGAGATCATGGTCATCTCCCTTAACGAGGTGGCCAACGAGCCGCTCCTATCTCGCGCGATCATCCTCATCGTCGTCGCCATCGCCATCACCGCGCTGGTCTACGGCGTCGTCGCGCTCATCGTCAAGATGGACGATGTCGGCCTCTACCTGGCCGACAAGAAGTCCGGGGCGGTCGCCACCCTCGGTCGTGGGCTCGTCACCGGCATGCCCAAGGTCCTGCAGGCCCTGACCGTCGTCGGCGTCGTGGCCATGCTGTGGGTCGGTGGGCACATCCTGCTGGTCGGCACCGACGAGCTAGGCTGGCACGGGCTCTACGGCCTCGTGCACCACCTGGAGGAGGGGGTGGCCGCCGCGGTCCCCACCGGCGGCGCCTTCGTGGGCTGGCTCGTCAACACCGCGGCCTCCGCCGTCGTCGGCCTCATCGTCGGCGCGGTCGTCGTGGCCGTCATGCACCTCATCCCCAGCAAGAAGCACTGAAGCTCACCGGCCGCGCTTAGGCTCGCGCCGTGGAGTTGCTGGATGTCGCGCGGGTCGTGGGCGGCCTCGTCGTGCTGGTCGTCGGCGGCGAACTGCTCGTCTCCGGAGCCAGCGCGCTGGCCCGGCGGATGGGTATGTCCACGCTCATCGTCGGCATGACGATCGTCGCGGTGGCCACCTCGGCGCCCGAGCTGGCCGTCTCCGTCGACGCCGTGCTCACCGGCCAGCCCGAGTTGGCGCTCGGCAACGTCGTCGGCAGCAACACCGCCAATGCGCTGCTCGTCGTCGGCCTCGCCGCGGTCGTCGGGCCGCTCGCGGTGCAGCGACGCCTGCTCAAGCTCGACGTGCCGTTCATGGTCTTCCTCGGCGTGCTGCTCCTGGTGCTCAGCCTCGACGGGCACCTGAGCCCCCTCGACGGGCTCATCCTCATCGGCTGCTTCCTCGCCCACCTCGCCGTGACCGTCGTCCTCGGCCGGCGCGAGTCGCGCGCCGCGAAGACGCAAGCAGCCGCGCCGGCAGCCGGCGAGGCCGACTCGGAAGCGGCGGCGGAAGCGGCGATGGAGGCGGAGGCGCAGGAGCCGCCGATGGCGACCGGCCCGGCGCTGTTGCGGCTGGTCATCGGTATCGGCGGGCTCATCCTCGGCGCGAACGTGCTGGTCACCGGCGCGGTCGGGATCGCGGCTGCCTTCGGGGTCAGCGGCCTGGTCATCGGCCTGACGATCGTGGCGATCGGCACGTCGTTGCCCGAGATCGTGTCCAGCATCGTCGCGGTGCGCCGCGGTGAGCCCGAACTCGTGCTCGGCAACGTCATCGGCAGCAATATCGCGAACATCGGCCTCGTGCTCGGCATCCCGACCCTGCTGCCCAGCCCGCTCGACGGACCGGCCGGCATGCCCGTGCCGGCTGCGGTCGTGGCTCTCGACGCGCCCCTGATGATCGTGGCGATGCTGGCTCTGGCGCCCGTCGCGTTCACCGGCTACGTCATCGCGCGCTGGGAGGGGCTGTGCTTCGTGGCCCTCTACGGCGCGTACCTCGCCTACGTCGTGCTCGCCGCCGCCGACCACGACGCGCTCGAGGGATTCACCCTGGTCATGGTGTGGTTCGTGGCGCCGCTGCTGCTGGTCATCGTGGTCGGACTGGTCGCCTACGAGGCGGGTCTGCGCCAAGCGCGGCGCGAACTGACGCGCGAACGTGACCGGCGCGCGACGGCGGACGAGCCGCCAGGGCCCAGCCAAACGCCCTAGGTTCGGACAAAACAGGCAACGCCGTCAGGCGAGAGTATGCGTTCCGGTGGGTGTGCCCACCCAGCCTGCGCGAACCGCACAAGTAGCCGCCGCTGGGGGAGCCGCCTGGAGGTGGCACGTTGCCCCGGCTATGCACAAAGATGGCCGAACGCCGATCGCTTCCTTGCGATCACGCCAAGGAGCCAGGTCGGGCCCACCCCGCCACGCCGTCGGAAGGAGCCCTTGTGACTCTTGCGCTCGTCCTCGTGGCGGTGACGATCGTCGTCCTGGCCTCCCCGGTGCTGGCGAAGGTCATGGGCCCCGCCGCGGGGTGGGTGTTGGCCGCGGGCCTGGCCGCCTGCGCGGCGATGGTCATCTCGATCCACACCCCGGGCGAGACGACGTCGCAAGTGCTGCCGTGGATCCCGTCGGCCGGCATCGAGTTACGCCTACGCCTCGACGGCCTGTCGTTCCTCTTCTCGATGGTCGTGCTGCTCATCGGCGCGGTCGTCATGGCCTACTCCGCGGGCTACCTCAAGGAGAAGAAGCCCGCGGCGTTCTACGCGCTGATGACCGGCTTCGCCGCGGCGATGATGCTCTTGGTGCTGGCCGACGACCTCGTCGTGCTGTTCGTGGCGTGGGAACTGACGACCCTGTGCTCCTACTTCCTCATCCTGCGCTCGGGGCCGAAGGCGTGCCCGCCGGCCACCCGCACGCTGCTGATCACGGCCGGCGGCGGCCTGTGCCTGCTCGGCGCCGTCGCGATGATCTGGGCGCAGACCGGCACGACCCACCTCTCCGCCGCACTCGTCCACCCGGTGTGGGCCGAGGACCCCTTCTTCGCCGGCGTCGTCGCCTTCCTCGTCGCCATCGCCGCGATGACCAAGTCGGCGCAGTTCCCGTTCCACTCCTGGCTCCCCGACGCGATGGTCGCCCCGGCCCCGGTGAGCGCCTATCTGCACGCGGCCGCGATGGTCAAGGCCGGCATCTTCCTGCTCATGCTGTTCGCCGCCGCCTGTGCGCACTCGCCGGTGTGGCCCTGGATGCTCATCACGTTCGGCCTCATCACGACGGTCATGGGCGGGGTGTTCGCGCTGCAGCGCCACGACCTCAAGGAGCTGCTGGCCTACTCGACCGTCAGCCAGCTCGGTCTGCTTGTCGCGGTCATCGGCATCGGCACCCCCACGGCGATGCTCGCCGCCAGCGTGCACATCCTGGCGCACGCGTTGTTCAAGGCCGCGGGCTTCATGCACGTCGGCCTGCTGGAGAAGCGCTTCGGCAGCCGGCACATCAACGACCTCTCGGGCCTGGCCAAGTCGACCCCGTGGGACTCGGCGATGATCACCATCGCCGCCGCGAGCATGGCCGGGGTCATCCCCACCCTGGGCTTCGTCAGCAAGGAGCTGATCCTGGAGGGGATGCTCGGGTCGCCCTTCGACGGCGCCGGGTCGGGCTGGTTGCTCGTCGGCATCGTGACCCTCGGAGCGATCTTCACGGTCGGCTACAGCGCCCACATGATCTTCAACACCCTGCCCGGGCCGGTCATCAGCACGCCGGTGCGCAAGGGCACCTTTCCGATGGAGTTCGCCATCGCGGTCGCCGCGGGCGGGAGTCTGGTGTTCGGGCTGGCCGTGTTCCTGCTCGACTCCATCGCCGGCCAGTCAGCGGCGAGCGTCGCGCGCGTCAACGCCGACGAGATCCCGTACCTGTCGCTGTGGCACGGCATCAACGCCCCGCTGCTGCTCTCGATCACCGCGCTCGTGCTCGGCCTGACGTTGGCGGCCATCGTGCGGCGCAACCTCGAAGCGGTAGAGCGGCCGCTGCTGCCGTTCACCGGAGTCGAGCTCGTGCAGGGCTGGCAGAACGCCACCATCGCCTTCGGGCGCCGGGTCGGCGATCTCACCCGCACCGACGCCCCCGCCTTCCACCTGGCGATCCCGTCGGCCGGCCTGGCCGTGGCCGCCTTCGGGCTGCCGCTGCTGTGGCACGGGATGCCGACCCAGAGCCCCACCGACTGGCTCGATGTCGTGCTGCTGGGTGCGGTCGTCGGCGGCATCATCGTCGTCATCGGCGCCAAGTACCGGCTCACGGCGATCATCGCGGTCGGCATCGTCGGCTTCAGCGTGGCGCTCTGGTACTTCAGCCTCGGCGCGGCGGATGTCGCGCTCACGCAGCTGCTCGTCGACATCCTCACCGTCGTCATCCTCGTGCTCATCATCAGCCGCCTCGGGCGCCGCTTCCTGCTGACCTCCGGCGGGCCGCGCCGCTACGGGGCCGCCGCGATCTCCCTGCTCGCCGGGGTGGCGGCGACGCTGGCCGCCCTGACGCTGACCGGTCACCGCGGGCTCTCGCCGGTCGGGGAGTACTTTCTGGCGAACGCGCAGGAGGACACCGGCGGCACCAACGTCGTCAACACGATCCTCGTGGACTACCGAGCGCTCGACACCTTCGGTGAGCTCGTCGTGCTGGCGATCGCGGCGCTCTCGGTGTACGCCCTCGTGCAGGCGCGCGCGCTGGTCGACTCGCCGCGCCTGCTCATGCGCCGCTCGAGCCTGGCCAACCCGGTCCGCAACGCGATCTTCCTCGTCGGGGCCGGCCGCATCCTGCAGCCGGTGATGATCTTCGGCTCGTTCTACGTGCTGCTGCGCGGCCACAACGCCCCCGGCGGCGGCTTCATCGGCGCCCTCGTCGGCGCCTCCGCGCTGGCGCTGGCGTACGTCTCCTCCGCCAACGAGGAGGCCCGCTGGATGCGCCTGCCGTACCTGGCGATCGCCGGCGGCGGCATCCTCGTGGCGGTCGGTAGCGGCTTCCTGGGGTACTTCGACGGCTCCTTCCTGCGGCCGCTGCACGCCGACCTGCTCGGCGTGCACCTGACCAGCGCGCTGATCTTCGACGTCGGCGTCTACCTCGCGGTCTTCGGCGTGATCCTCGCGGCTTTGCGGCTGCTGGGCCTGACCAAGCCGCCCCCACGAGCCGCCGCCAGTCCGCCGACACCCGACGGCGCGCCCACCGGGTCGCTGCCGGTCATCGACGACGACGACGACCTGTCCGGCACCGACGAGTGGTCTGACCCGCAGACGGTCGGCATGCAGACGATCGGTGCGCAGGCTGCGGAAAAGCCTGGCGCTGAAAAGTCGGGCGCGCAAAAGCAGAGTGGCGACACGCAGGGGGAGGAGCGCTGATGGGCCTGGCACTGACCATCGGCGTGCTGACCGCCGGTTCGATCTACCTCATGCTGCAGCGCGACTACCTGCGCGTGATCCTCGGGTTCGTCGTGCTCAGCCACGCCGCCAATCTGCTGCTGTTCAGCGCGGGCGGTATCGCGCGGCGCGGCGAACCGCTGGGCGCCAATCCCGACCCCGCGGTGACCGCCGACCCGCTGCCCCAGGCGTTCGTGCTCACGGCCATCGTCATCGCCTTCGCCATCACGATCTACATGCTGGTGCTGTCGGTCACCGGCACCCGGCGGGACGCCGACAGTCAAGCCGACTCCATCGGCGAGGACGACGAGGACGGCGAAGTCGGCGAGGACGGCGAAGTCGGCGAGGACGGCGAGGACGGCGAAGCGGAGGGTGTCGAGCGCGCCGGGGGTGAGCGGGCATGACGTTGGCTTCCCTGCTGCCGCTGTTCGTCGCCATTCCGCTGACGGTGGCGGGCATCACCGCGGCGGCACCCGCGCGGGCGAACTGGGCCCGGGTGTTGCTCATGGTCACCCTGAGCCTCCAGCTCGTCGCCTCGATTGCGCTCGTCTGGCACCTTCGCGACGGCTCGGTGCTGGCCCACCAGGTCAGCGGCTGGGCGCCCGGCATCGCGATCCCGTTCGTCGCCGACCTGCTCTCGGCGCTGATGCTCGTGGTCACGAGCCTGCTGGCGGTGACCTGTTCGGCGTTCGCCATCGCGAGCACCACCGGCAACGTGCGGCTCTACGCCCCGCTGACCGCCGGGCTCGTCGCCGGCGTCAACGGCGCGCTGCTCACCGGCGACATCTTCAACATGTTCGTCTTCATCGAGGTCATGTTGCTGCCCTCGTACGGGCTGCTCATCCTGGCCAAACGCGGTCAGGGCACGCTGGCCTCGCACGCCGGCTCGCGCCTGTACGTGCCGTTCAACCTGTTCGTCTCCACGCTGTTCCTCTCCGGTGTGGCGCTCGTCTACGGCGTCGCTGGCACCGTGAACCTCGCCGAGCTGGCCGGCACCGCCAAGGAGGACACCCTCGTGGCCGCCGGCGCCGGGCTCGCCCTGGCGGCGCTGTGCATGAAGGCCGCGGTCATCCCCACCCACGGCTGGCTGGCCCGGGCCTACCCCTCGACCTCCCCGGCCATCACCGCGCTCTTCTCCGGGCTGCACACCAAGGTCGCGATCTACGCCATCTACCGCATCTACGCGGTGATGTTCGACGGCGACCAGCGCTACCTGTGGATCGGCCTCGTGTTCTTCACGCTGACGATGATCATCGGTGTGCTCGGCGCCGTCGGTGAGGACACGACCCGCTCGATCCTGGCCTTCCACATGGTCAGCCAGATCGGCTACATCCTGCTCGGGGTCGCGCTGTTCACCCCGGTCGGGCTGGCCGCGGGCATCTTCTACCTGCTGCACCACATGATCGTCAAAGCCTCGCTGTTCCTCTCGACCGGCGCGATCGAGGAGCACTACGGCACGAACAAACTGCAGGAGCTGCAGGCCCGCATCCGACGTGAGCCGCTCATCGCGCTCAGCTTCATCATCGCGGCCCTCTCTCTGGCCGGGCTGCCGCCGTTCTCCGGATTCGTCGCCAAGCTGACCCTCATCGTCGCCACCGTGGAGGAGGGGCACCTGTGGGTCGCCGTGGCAGCGCTGGCGGTCAGCCTCATCACGCTGATGTCGATGCTGAAGATCTGGAACGCGGTCTTCGTCAGCCACCGCTCCGACGAGGAGTACCCGCCCTCGGAGCGGATCAAGGTGGCGCGCCGCACCCACGTGCCGGTCGCCCTCGTCATCCCCGGAGCCGTGCTCGCCGCGATCACGCTCGGCCTGGGCCTCGGCGGTGAGCTGCTCTACAACCTTGCGGCCGTCGCCGCGCAGGGACTCATGGACACCAGCGGATACGTCGAGGCGGTGTTGGGCTCATGACCTTCGCATCCCTACTGCGGCTGCCCGGCTTCATGCTGTGGTTCGGCTGGCAGATGTTGAAGTCGTCGTGGTCGGTGATCACAAACATCCTCACGCCACAGTTGCTGCACCCGCTGCGGATCGTGCAGGTGCCGCTGGCCTCCCACCGCGACTGGCAGGTGGCGATCTTCGGGGGGCTCATCACGTTGACGCCGGGCACCATCACGATCGGGGTCGTCACGCAGGACGACGTCACTTACCTGCTGGTGCACTCGATGGAGCACGACACCAAGCAGGAGGCGATCGACGACCTCGTCGAGATGGAGCGGCGCATGCTGGTGGCCCTGCCCGGCCGCGCCCCGCGCCGCACGACCGCCGACCGGCAAGGGGGAGAGAGATGATCACGGCCATCGCCATCGCCGGCCTGGTGTTCGCCGGCCTCTGCGGCTCCTACCGGATCGCCGTGGGGCCCTCCGACGGTGACCGTGTCGCCGCCGCCGACCTGTTGACGTTCTCGTTCATCGGCCTCATCGCCGTCATCGGGCTGCGCGTGGGCAGCCTGGGCAGCCTCGACCTGGTCATCCTCGCGACCCTCGTCGCGTTCCTCGCCGCGGTCTCCCTGGCGCGGGCACTGACCCGAGGAGCGCGCTGATGCTGTCGATCCTGTCCAACGCCTTGGTGCTCATCGGGACCCTGACGTTCGTCATCGCCGGCATCGGCCTGATCCGCCTACCCGACGTGTGCACCCGCATTTCCGCGATCGGCACCGCCGCGGGAGTCGGGGCGGCCTGCATCGTCGGCGGCGTCGCGCTCGCCGACCCGACGTGGGTCAACCTCGTCAAGGGCTTCATCGCGATCCACCTGCAGTTGCTCACCTCCGTGGTCGGGGCCATGGCCATCGCCCGCGCGATGGTGCTCAGCCGCCACCACTTTCACCGGGGCACCGATATCGACGACGGCGTGCGCCTGGGAGTGCTCGACCCGCCGCACCGGCCCGAGCACCGGGAGGAGAACGAGGCCGACCGGTAGTCGGCGGATTTGGTGCAGGCCCGGGTGCATCGTGCGCCTGCCAAATGGGTACCGCTCAAGTGTTGAACTAATTGGATAGCCGCTGACCAGCGGAAACGGATCGCGTCGGTCAGGGGTTCGACCTCATCGCTCCGCACGAACCGAAAGGACTCGACATGCTCACCTGGGGCATCCTCAGTTGGATCATCCTCGGCGGCATCGCCGGTTGGATCGCCAGCAAATTCATGGGCACCGATGCGCAGCAGGGCATCGGCCTGAACATCGTCGTCGGCATCGTCGGTGGCCTGCTCGGCGGCTTCCTGCTGTCGCTGCTCGGGGTCGACGTCGCCGGCTTCGGCATCATCCTCAGCATGCTCACCGCGATCGTCGGCGCCTGCATCCTGCTCTTCGGCGTCAAGGCCATCGCCGGGCGCCGCTGACCGCAGCCAGTGCGAACGACGGGAGGCCGTCCCCTGACGCAGGGGGCGGCCTCCCGTACTCGTGTGCAGCGCTTACATGCGCGAGATGACTTGTGCCAGCAGCCGACCTATCCGCTGCGCGGCCCGGCGCCGGACTCCAGCACCTCGTCGTGGCTCAGCGGCTGACCACCGATGCCGGCGGCCAGATTCGTCACGAGACTCAGCCCCAGTACCGCGACGCCCTGCCCCTCGTACAGGTGAGTGCGGCCCTGCATGAGCAGCACTCAGCGCCCCGGCCAGCTCCAGGCTCGCCATGCTGCCCGGTGGGCCCCGTCGGCGCGTCGAAGGTGCTCACGCCCCAACGCTATCCGGCAACCTCCTCCGAGCGCAGCGTCGGTGCGCCGGCGGCCACCCAGGCCTCGAAGCCGTCGATGACGTCGGTGGCGGCCACGCCCAGGCGCACCAGATTGTGCGCGGCCAGCGAAGAGGCGTAGCCCTGCTGGCACAGGACGATCACCGCGCGCCCCAGGTCGGCCTCCGGGAGGCGCGCCGGGCCGCCTGGTTCGAACCGCCACTCCAGCACGTTGCGGTCGATGATCAGCGGGCGCAGCTCCGGCGCCACCACCCCGTGTTCGTCGCGTTGTGCCTGCGGCCGGATGTCGACGAGCAGCGCCACACCCTGCGCGACGAGGCGGGCCGCCCGCTGCGCGTCGATCCGCTCGTAGGTCGCGCGGGCCTGGGCCAACAGGTCTGCGGTGCTGAGACGTTCGCTGTCCAATCGACTCCCTCTCCGGTGCTCGAAGCGACGTCGCGACGCCCCGACCGTTGGTCGTACCTGGTCATCCTGCCAATGTCGACGAGGAGGTGCCCGCAGGCCGCAAGGCGTGGGCGCCCAGGCTCACATTTATAACGCGCGGCACTGCTATGCATAACTCGGCACGGGGGAATGAGCCGCGGACCGAGCGTGTTCGGGCCTTCATGCGGTCGTCATCTGGCGGTCGCCTGTCATCGCGGCGTCGGACGCGTTAGGTTCGTGCCTAGTGCGCGCACACCGCGACCCGGGTGCGGCAGCAGTGTCGCTGCCCGGCCCCCTATCGGAATTGAGGCATCAACGCTATGACGAACCGTGAAGTCGTCGTCCTGTCCGCCGCACGCTCCGCCGTCGGCACGTTCAACGGCTCACTCGCCGACGTATCCCCTCAGGACCTGGCCACCCAGGTCATGAAGGGCGCGATCGACCGCTCGGGCGTCGACCCCGAGGCCATCACCTACGTGACCGTCGGAAACACCATCCCCACCGATGGCAAGTTCGCCTACGTGCCCCGACTGGCCTCCATCGGCGCCGGCCTGCCGATGTCGTCCGTCGCGATGCAGGTCAACCGCCTGTGTTCCTCGGGCCTGCAGGGCATCGTCACGACGGCCCAGAACATCCTGCTCTCCGACGCCGACTACGGCATCGGTGGTGGCGTCGAGGTCATGAGCCGCGGCGGCTACCTGTCCACGGCGATGCGCACGGGCGCCCGCATGGGCGACACCCAGATGCTCGACATGATGGTGCAGACCCTCACCGACCCGTTCGGTGTCGGCCACATGGGCGTCACGGCCGAGAACCTGGCCAAGAAGTGGGGCATCAGCCGCGAGGAGCAGGACCAGCTCGCGGTCGACTCCCACGCTCGCGCCGCCGCCGCCCGCGAGGCCGGCAAGTTCGCCGACGAGATCGTCCCGATCATCAAGAAGTCTCGCAAGGGTGAGGTGACCTTCGACCAGGACGAGCACATCAAGCCCGGCACCAGCCTCGAGACGCTGGCCAAGATGCGCCCGGCGTTCGACCGCGAGGGCACCGTCACCGCCGGTAACGCCTCCGGCATCAACGACGGCGCCTCGTTCTTCGTGCTCGCCGACGCGGCGACCGCGGAGAAGGACGGCCACAAGCCGATCGCCCGCATCGTCAGCTACGCCGTGGCCGGCGTGCCGAACGACATCATGGGTGAGGGCCCGATCCCGGCGACCCAGGCGGCGCTCAAGAAGGCCGGCATGACGCTGGACCAGATGGAGGTCATCGAGTCCAACGAGGCGTTCGCCGCGCAGGCCATCGCCGTCTCCCGCGGCCTGGAGTTCGACCTTGCCAAGGTCAACCCGAACGGTGGCGCGATCGCCCTCGGCCACCCGATCGGTGCCTCCGGTGCCGTCATCGCGACCAAGCTGCTGCACGAGCTCAAGCGCGTCGGCGGCAAGTACGGTCTGGCCACCATGTGCATCGGTGGCGGCCAGGGCATCGCGGTCATCTTCGAAATGCTCTGATCCGTCAGGGGTTTCACTCTTCGGAAGGGCCGTCGCGGCAGCAGCCGCGGCGGCCCTTCCGCCTGTTCGCTTGCCTTCTTTGCGACAAATAGCGATATATCGTTGACATATCTCGATAGATAGGCGCATGCTGGTGGTCAACGGGGACCGAACACGGGCCCCATGAGCACTGGAGGTGCGCCATGGGCGCAGCAATGAACTTTCCGATGGAGGGCCCCTTCGCCGGGCCTTGGGGATGCGGACCCCGCGGCGAACGTGGTGAACGCCCCGAGGGCGGGCGCCGCGGACCGTGGGCGATGGGCTCGCCCGGCGAGGGTGAGTCGAGCGGCCGTGAGCGGCGAGGCTCGCGTGGCGGTCGGCGGGGTCGGCCGGGCTTCGGCCCAGGTCCCGGCGGCTTTGGCCCCGGCGGCCCGTTCGGGCCGGGTGGACCGTTCGGCCCCGGTGGCCCGTTCGGCCCGGGCGGTTTCGGTGGGCCGGGTCGTCGTGGCGGCGGTCGGGCCCGGCGTGGCGACGTGCGTAACGGCGCCCTCCTGCTGCTGCTCGACGGCCCGCTGAACGGTTACCAGATCATCCAGGAGCTGGCGCAGCGATCCGGTGGGCGCTGGAAGCCGAGCCCGGGCGCGATCTACCCGGCGCTGGCGCAGCTGGAGGACGAGGGCCTCATCGAGGCCTGTGAGCACGAAGGCCGCAAGGCGTTCCGGCTCACCGATGGCGGAACGCAGGAGGCGCGGCGGCTCGGCGAGTCCGGCGCCCCCTGGGAGAGCGACGGCGATGAGGGCGGCGCACACGAGGAGCTCGGGGCCGCGCTCGGCCAGGTCGGGCTCGCGACTCGGGCCGTGCTGGAGACCGGCGACGAGCGCCTCACGAAGGCCGCCGCCGGTGTGCTGGCGTCCGCGCGGCGCGACCTCTATCGGCTCCTCGCCGACGACGAGGCCCCCGACGACATCCAGGACACGGTGGGTCCGAGGAACTGAGTCTGCACGGGGCAGTGGCCGGCTACTTGCTGGCTGGCCGCTCTTCGCTGGTGAAGCGGCGGGCGAAGCGGGCGGGCGTCAGGCCGGTGGCGGCGCGAAAGTCGCGGGTCAGGTGGGCCTGGTCGGTGTAGCCGAGGTCGACGGCGAGGGCGGCGAGCTCGATCTTCGGGTCCCGGAGGCGGCCCGCGGCCTCGTGTAGGCGGCGGCGCCGGATCAGCCACTTGGGGGAGAGGCCCAGGCGTCGTTGGGTGAGTCGCTGCAGCGACCGCTCGGTGAGGTCGAAGCGCTCGCACAGCGCGCTCACCCGCAGTAGTTCGGGGTCGGATTCGACCGCGTCGACGATCGCGTTGATCAGGCGACCTTCTTCATCGACCGGCAGGTAGTCGTGCAGCGCCACCTCGATGAGGTCGCGCGCGGCGGCCTGCGATCCGGGCGCCGCGGGGTCGTTGCTCATCGCCGCGCGCACCGGCTCGATGAGGCGGCCAAGATCGCCGATCTCCCCGAGATCGACGTGCCGGTCGGTGAAGACGTCGACAGGGTGGCCCGTGAGCAGCGACCCGGCGGCCGGCTGCAGCATGACCCCGACCGCCCAGCCATTGCCGGCCAGCGTCGTTGTCGACAGGCCCGACATCACCCCGTAGAAGCGGGCGTAGCGCCCGGAGATGACCATCAGGCACACGGGGTACTGCAGCACCCGCTGCGGTGACTCCTTCCCGGCCGGCACCTGCCACACGGGGATCCAGAATCGCCGCGCCAGTTCGTCCAGTTCGGGCGCCACGTCGAAGCGTGCGATAGCGAATGCGTGGTCGGCCGGGTCGCGCAGGTGGGCGCGCTCGATGTCGTCCGGGATCTGCTCGGGGACGTCGGCGGCGGTCACGCTGGGCACGCTACCCGCGATGCGCCGACGTGTCGGAAAACGACAAGAATGCCCGCCGGTGCGCGCCCTAGTGTCGTACGCACGACGCCGATCCGCGGCGCGCGACAAGCCCGCGAACCGGCTTGCGAACACGGAGGTTTGAAGTGACTACCCATCTGCAGCAGTACGAGCGCCTGGCCGAACCGTTCGGTGCGGTCGTCGAAACGATCGACGACTGGGAGGCGGCGTCACCGTGCGAGGGGTGGAGCGCTCGCGACGTTCTCGCGCATGTGGTGGACACGCAGCGGGACTTCCTCGGCGCGCACGTCGACGTGGGGGCGGCGCCCGAGCTGGGGGACGACTCTGGCGCCGGCTGGCGCTCGCACGACGCCCGAGTTCGGGAGTTGCTGGGTGATCCTGCGGTCGCCGCCACCGAGTTCGAGGGGCATTTCGGGCCCGCGACCGTCGGCGACACGCTCGTCCGGTTCTACGGCTTCGACCTGCTTGTACACCGCTGGGATCTGGCCCGCAGCGCCGGGCGCGACGAGCGGTTCAACGGCAACGAGCTGGGCATCATCGAAGCCGCCGTCGAGGGCTTCGGCGACGCGCTCTACGGCGACGGCATCTGCAAGCGCCCCGTCCCCGTCCCCGAGGGCGCCGATCGGCAGGCCCGCACCCTGGCCCTGCTCGGCCGCGCGGCATCTCCTGTGGCGTAGCGGGCCCCGGGCTGGCTGTGATGCACATCACTCTCGGTGGCCGCCGAGTGGAGTCTCGAGATCAACTGTGTCCCAATGGAACTCGTCGGCATCTGAAGAGTTTGAAGCCGACTGTGTCGCAACGTATTTCACTAATTAGTATTATTGCAAATACAAATTATGTT
>NZ_BAHD01000099.1 GCF_000298215.1 Kineosphaera limosa NBRC 100340
CGCGACGAGCCGGGCGAGCTCGCGCCGCCCCGTCTGCCGCAGTTCGCCCGCGCGGCGGCCCACCACCGCCCGACCCTCAGGAGCCGACCATGCCGCTGAAGGATCTCGTCCGGGGACTGCGCGACGGACCGCTGGCCCGCGAACGCTGGCGGCGCGCCCACCGGGAGGCGTGGATCACCAGCGAGGTGCTCTTTCGCGGTGACCCGGCGCGCGCCCGCCTCGGGGCCGCCGTCGCGATCAAGGGCCCGACGGTCATCGCCGTCACCGACGGCCCGGGCGCGCAGGAGGCGCGGCTGGAGATCGGGCCGCGCACGTACATCGGCGAGTTCAACAACATCCGCTGCGCCGGGGCTCCGATCCTCATCGGTGCCGACTGCCTGATCAGCCAGCACGTGACGATCGTCGGCACGAATCACGGGGTGGCGCCGGGCAGCCTCATCGTCGACCAGCCCTGGACGGGCTCCGGCGTCGTGGTCGGCGACGACGTGTGGGTGGGGGCCGGTGCGGTGCTGCTGCCGGGGGCGCGGATCGGCGCCGGGGCGGTCGTGGCGGCCAACGCCGTCGTGCGCGGAAGCGTGGCGCCCGGCTGCATCGTCGGCGGTGTGCCCGCGCGGGTCATCGGCCGCCGCGAGGTCACCGCGACCTGAAATAGCCCACCTTTGTGTGCGATCAGGGTGAGATGACCTGGGCACGCACTCGGGGCAGCCACTCGTGCGCGTCGGTGCGCCGACCGGGCTCCACGGCATCGGCGCGCACCTGCGCGGGCGAGCGCTCGGCCAGGGAGTCGGCGGCGCGCAGAACGTCCGGATGGACGTCGGGCGGCAGTTTGCGGGCGAACGGCGCGGGACTGCGGCGCGCCAGGGTGTCGAGGACCCGCGCGTCGAGCCACTCGGGCCGGCCCTGACCAGGTCGGAAGATCTGCGCGCTCGTCTCGGCGTGCCCGATGCGCAACCCCGGGGTGTCGTGCAGCACCGACGGCAGGTAGACCTCGTCGGGCAGCTTGGCGCGCTCGAAGAACCGGCGCGTGCGTCGGTCGTCGCGGTCGCGGGCCAGCGCTGCGTCGACGGCGGTGGCCCGCAACGTCATCCACTGCGCGCATTTGGTGACCGTCAGCGGCGGTGGCGTGCGCCGCGGCAGGCCCACCCAGAAGCGGTCGTCGTCGGGCTGCCCAGAACTGTGTGCGTAAGCCATGGGGCCAGCGCCTCCCCCGCCCGGTTGAGGCCGAAGCGCAGGCCCCGATCGAGCAAGGGCCAGCGGGTGCGGGGCGCATCCCGCACCCACCACCGGTTCGTCACGGTCCACGGCTGGGAGGGCAGCGGCGAGAGCAACGCGTCGACCTGCGCGGCGCGCACCTGCGCCTCCCACGCCGCGAGATCGCGGATCGGATAGTCCTGACCGGAGATGTCGACGAACCACGCTGCATCGCTGACCCCGCGGGCGAACGCCAGGGCCCCCAACACCATCTGCACCTGGGTCCAATCGCCCCACCGCACGTCGACTCGGGACCGCAGCGGCACCGCACCGGCCGCGCGCACCGCCGCGGGGTCGAGATAGTCGGGGCGGTGATACCGAACGACGACATCGCAGGTCGGCGACAACTCGCGCAGGCGCCGCACGATGCGCAGCAGGCCGGACGGATCGGTGTGCGCCAGCACGACGTAACAGAAGGAGCCGGACACGCCACCCACTCCTGCTGCTCCCTCAGAGGCCCGGAGGCAGGCGGGTCGCGCCGGAGCGGCGACCGATGGGCTTGGCGGGAACGCCACCGACGATGTCGCCCGCCTCGACGTCGTGAGTCACGACGCCACCGGCGGCGACGACCGCACCGTCTCCGATGCGCACTCCCGGCAGCAGCGTGACGCCGACCCCGAGCCAGACGTCGTTGCCGATGAGCACGGGCAGGTCGGGGGCCATGCCCTGGGAGTTCATCGGGCGGCTGTCGTCGTCGTAGATGTGCTCGTGACTGACGATGACGCAGCGGGGGCCGATCATCACGTCGTCGCCGATCCGCACCGTGCCCAGCACCATCGACTCCACGCCGATGCCGCTGCGGTCCCCCAAACTCACGCCCGCGCCGGAGCCGAAGTACACGCCTTTGTCGACATTCGTGTCGACGCCCAGATGATCGAAAAGCGAAGCGCACGCCCAGGTGCGCATCGACCGCCCGATAAAACCCAGCGGCGACCGTTTACGCGGCATCCGGGAAGCCACGAGGTAGTAGACAGCGTATTTGATGAGGCGCTGCGGCGAAAAGCGCCGACGCATCGGCAGCTGGGCCCACGCCCACGGCTCTACGCCCGGCCGTGTCATCGCCGAGCCGCCCGGTCGGCGCGTATGCTCGAACGGCAATGCGGTTGAGCATGAGAGGAATTCATGTCGTCTGTCGCTCCCCCACTGGTCAGTGTCCTCATCCCCGCCTACAACGCCGAACGCACGATCGGTGCGGCGATCACGGGGGCCCTCACCCAGACCTACGCGTCCGTCGAAGTCGTCGTGGTCGACGACGGCTCAACCGATCGCACCCGTGACATCTGCGAATCATACGGCGATCTCATCACTTTCGCGTCCATTGCCAACTCCGGTACAGCGAATGCGAGGAATATCGCAGCGGGGCTGGCTCGCGGCGATTTCTTTGCCTTGTGTGACTCCGACGACATCCTGCTGCCGCCGCATGTGAGCACGCTCATGGCGGCCTACACGAACGCGGGCGGTGGGCGTCGCTTCGCACACGCCGACGCCTACTTCTTGACCCCCACCGGCATGGGCCACGGCCGCACGATCATGTACGGGCGCACCCCCTCGCCGCGCGAGCAGCGGCTGCGGCTGCTCGAGGCCAACTACGTGTCGATCTTCGCGCTCATGCCGGCGCAGCTGTTCACCGAGCTCGGCGGCTTCGACACCGACCTCTACCTGGAGGACTGGGACCTGTGGCTGCGGGCGGTCTTCGGTGGCTGGGAGGTCGTGGGCAGCCACGCCGCGCACGCCCTGTACCGACAGGTCGTCGCCACGAAGTCCTCCGACCGCACCCGCGTCTTCGAGGGCGAGCGCGCCGTGCTGCGCGCGATCGCGGCCAGGGCCGACCTGGCCCCCGACGAGCGCGACTACCTGCGCCGACGCCTGGCCGCCGACTCCCCGCGGGCTCTGCACGACGACGCCGAGTCCGCCCTGCGCAGCGGCGACTATGCCGCGGCGCGAGAGTTGTTCACCCGGTCGGCCCAGTTGTGGAGCACCAACCGCACCCTGCAGACCAAGGCCTGGCTCATGCGCCGTCCGCTGGTGCCCGCGCTGTGGCGTCGCCGCCTGGGCGGGGTCGATCAACGCCTGGGTCGCACCCCGCGCTGACCGCCGGTCCGTCAGTCTCGGCGCCCGTCTCGGCGCCAGTCTCAGCGCCCGGCTCGGCGCCCATCTCAGCGCCCGGCTCGGCGCCCATCTCAGCGTCGAGGCACCGGCGGCCGCCACGCCGGCTCCTGCCGCTCTTCCCAGCGCCGCACGGCGCGCTCCTTGCCCAGGGCCAGCGATTCGAGCTGGAAGCGCCGTAGCTGGCGACGGAACTCGGGGCCCTGCGAGCGCGGTTCCCGGGTGACGAACGCCCGCAGGTAGCCCGCGGCCACGTTGGCGGCGCCGATGACGCGCGGCTCGTCGCGCGCGCGGGCCAGCACGCTCGCCGCCACGAACACCGGGTGGCTGCCCATCAGATACTGCCCGCGCCCGTGTCGCCGCTTACCGCGCAGCATCCCTCGGTCGCTGGAGCCCATGGGCCGCAGGTGCACGAACCGCAGCGCCGGCTCGTCGAAGGCCCGGGCGCGCCAGCCCTTGACCCGCGCGCTGTGGCAGTCGATCCCGTCCCACATGAGCACCGGCACGAAGCCGCCGATGTCGCGGAACGCCGCGACTCGGTAGAACTTGCTCATGCCGACGGTGATCTCGAAGGAGCCGCGCTCCGGGACCAAGCCTTCGGCGGATTCGGTGCACGCGATGCCGCTGGCGCTGGCCAGCCGCGGGTCGGCCGCCATCTTGTCCATGAGCACCGCGAAGTAGGTCGGCGGCAGGTCGAGGTCCATGTCGAGCTTGACGACGAAGTCGAAGTCGTCGAGGTCGATGGTGGCCAGGCCGGCGTCGAAGGCGTGCACGACGGCGGGCCCCAGCACCCGGGTGGCCCGCGGCGGCAGCGTCAGCACCCGCAGGTAGGAGTGTTGTGCGGCGAACTCGGCGAGGATCGCCGGGGTGGCGTCGGTGGAGCCGTCGTCGACGACGACCCACAGCGCGGGCGGCTCGCTCTGGGCGGCGACCGAGTCCAGCGTGCGCTGCAGGTACCGCGCCTCGTCGCGGCAGGGCGAGATGATGACGTAGCGGCGACCGGTCATGGTGGATTCCTCCGCGGTGGGATCAGACGGTTTGGCGTCGACGGTCGTGACGCCGCACCCGGCGTCCGGACGGGGTGGGGCCCTCGCGCGGCGGGTTCGGGGCCGGCGACCCACCGGGCGGCGAGGCCAGCGGTTGCCCCGGAAGGTGCGCATACCCCAGCCGGCGGTGGTCGGCGACGATCCCCAGGCCGAGCCAGAGGATGGCTGTCGGGAAGGCGTACTTGATCGGCACGAGCATCGCCACGGTCGACCACATGACCACGTAGACCAGGGCCGCGACCCGCCAGTCGTGCAACGGGCCGTCGCGGGTGCGCGGGCCGTGCCAGGCCGCCCATCCGGCGTACAGCAGCGTGAGCAGCCACAGGCCCACCCCGGGCAGTCCGAGTTCGGCGGCGTAGCCGAGCAGCACGTTGTGCACGTCGATGCCCATGTTGGTGATGGGGTACTCCGGGTCCTGCCAGACCCACTCTTCCTGCACCTGGTGGAAGCGGTTGAGCCCGACTCC
Source organism: Kineosphaera limosa NBRC 100340 (assembly GCF_000298215.1). Classification (GTDB taxonomy): domain Bacteria; phylum Actinomycetota; class Actinomycetes; order Actinomycetales; family Dermatophilaceae; genus Kineosphaera; species Kineosphaera limosa. The sequence continues at coordinate 4,870 of NZ_BAHD01000099.1, forward strand.
GGCAACCGGCTGGGCCAGGACGACCCGGACGGCCGCGTCGTTGGCGTTGAACCGGTCGTAGACCGAACGCGCGGTCTGCGCCCGGGCGCTGACCTCCTGGCCGATGGTGCTGGAGACCGAGAGGAAGCCGGCCGTAGCCAGGCCCACCACGGCCGTCGCGACGATGAGGCGCCCCCGCACCCGCGGCTCGGCGACGATGACGACGAGCACCCCGAGCACGAGCGCCAGCCACATCGAGCGGGTCAGCGTGAAGAACACTCCGCCGATGCACGCCAGCGCCGCCAGGGCCCCCAGACCCCGGCGCAGGCCGCGACTGCGCGCCGCGTAGAGCGCGCTCGGATAGAGGCAGGCCAGCAGCGCGAGCCCGTTGCTGCCGACCTGTTGGGAAGGGCCCAGGGCGCGACCGAAGTGCGGGTGGGAGGGGTCGACGATGCCAGCGGGCACGACGAGCCAGTACTGGTGCAGCCCCTCGGCAACGGAGATATAGCCCAGATAGAGGCCGAGGATCGTCAGCGCGCGCAGCAGCACGTGCCGCCGCGCCCGGGTCGCGTACACCAGCGGGGCGAGCAGAAAGAGCAGGAAGGGCACGATGCCGATCGCGTCGAGCAGCGCGAACACGGCAGTGGGGTCGTTCTGCGGCCCGAACCAGATCAGCGAGCCGATGCACCAGGCGACGACCGCCGCCATGAGCACGTGGATGCCGGCCAGGTGGGGGCGGCTGTGGCGCAGGTCGGGGTGCAGCAGCAGCGCCACGACCCCGGCGGCCAGCGCGACCCGGTCCGGGGGCACGGGCAGGCCGTAGAGCCCGCTGCTGCCGGACATGAACTGCAGCACGACCGCCAGCGTGACCAGGTGCACGTACAGCGGCACGCCCGCATCGGTGCTCGCCGCGGCCGCCCCGGTGGGCGGGTCGCCCGCGGCCGCGCCGTCGGGCGACTCCCCGGCCGGCGAGCCGAGCGAGTCCCCGGCGACCTCCCGGCTGCTCATCAGCGGCGGGCGCGCGCCAGCACGACACCTGCTGCCAGCAGCAGCGCCACCCCGGCCCCGCCGGCGAAGGCGCCCAGCAGGGCGGCCCTGGGTGCCGCGGTATCCGTCACCACGGCCTCCGAGACGACCGTGACCCCAGCCGAATTGCTCAGCGAGGCCCGCAGGTTGTCGCGCACCGACTCGGCCGCGGCGTCGACCCGCACCTGGGCCAGGGCGGCCTGCCCCGCGGCCTCTCCGGCCGCGGCCGCGGGCCCTGTGGCCGCGGCGGTGGCCCGGGTTTGAGCGGTCTGCAACTCGGTCTGGGCCCGCAGGTAGGCCTGCGCCAGCGCGTCGTCCTCCTCCTGTCCGCGCGCCTTGTTGGCGGTCTCGATGAGGTTGACGGCGGCCTCGTTCGCCGCGGCGATCGCGGCCGCGTCGTCGGGCGCGGTGGCCCGCACTCGGATGATCGCCGAGTCGGGGATCGGGGAGGCGGTGATGGAGTCGTCGGCCGCGGCCGAGCCGATCAGCCGGGAGTACGTGGAGGCGAGCTGCTGGGTGGCCAGGGCGTAACCGGGCACGCTCTGGGCCCGCACGCTCTGGTCTCCGACGACGAGCCGCGACTCGGCGGTGACGCTCGTGCCGAGGTAGCGCAGGCCCGCGTAGGCGCCGCCGGCCGCACCCGCCACGACCAGCACGAGAAAGAACAACAGCGTCGGGACACTCAGGCGGTGTCGGGTCGTCGGGGGGCTCGACAGATCCACGCTCATCGGCGTCTCCTTTGCACGATTTCTTGCCCCCCGTGCGAATGTAGTTGATGGGGAACGAGTTCCAAGCACACGTCTGAGTCGGGCGAGCGTGTTTCGTGACGAAATCGACAATGGGAGGGGATCGTGACCTTCGCGCGCAGCGCACCCCGCAGGCGGCTCGGGGCCGCAGTCGCGGTGATGCTCGCGGCCACGCTGGCCCTGGCCGCCTGCTCCAGCGACCCGGCACCGACCGACACCACGACCGACAGCACGGCCGGCTCCGCTTCGGGCGACCCGACCGACCAGGGCGACGATGGTGGCCACGGCGCGGCGCCCGGGGCGGCGTCCGAGTTGACGGTCGGCGTGCGCGAGGGCCAGAACGGGGCGCTCAAACCCTGGTGGACCGGCACCTCGGTGCAGGCCGAGGTGCCGGCCGGGCTGGATTCGGCGGAGCGCTATCGCTCCGAGTTCTTCTGGAACTCCCCCGGCGGCCCGCAGATCAGGGTCGGCGAGGGCGATCGGCTGCGCTGCCGCCTCCAGCTCGCGCCGCATCTGGGCTCGGCCGGCCAGGACTCCGAGGTGTGGCAGGTGGTGTGGCAGCTGCACGGCCCGCAGCAGGACGGTTCGTGGCCCCAGCCGCCGCTGAATCTGCACGTGCGGGGCGGCACCTGGCGCATCGGCGGGGGCGCGGGGCGTGCCGGCGGACAGGCCGCCTACCACCGGCCGTTTCCAGAGTTCGTCGAAGGGCAGGCGGTCACCTGGGATCTCGACGTGCTCGTCTCCAGCGATCCGGCCACAGCCCGCGTCGATGCGTGGCTCGACGGCCGGCACGTCGTCGCAGATTGGCGCCCACCGTCGGGCACTCGCTATCCAGGCCAGCAGTGGCTGACGATGAAGTCCGGCCTCTACACCGGCGTCGACGAGGGTTCGGAGCCGCCCACCCAGCGCCGCTTCGTCAGCATTCAGCCGCTGGCCTGCGACATCACCCGCGCCAACCCGGCGACCACCGCGGCCACCTCGCCGGCCTCGCCCGATGCAACGACGGAGTCGGGGTCCGCTTCGTGACCCCGACTCCGCCCCCACATCTCCACACATCAGTGTGTGGGCAGCTCCCCCAAGCTCGTCACGTGTCGGCCTGCTCAGTTGAAGACGGCGGTGCGCGTGCCGGTCGGCGACGCGATCGTCATCGTCAGGCTCCGCTGCTCGACCCAGCGACTCCACGTCGGCGAGTTGGTGCCGGTGTACAGGCCCGACTTCACCGAGATCTCCTTGTGGGAGTACGCCCCAGAGTCGGTGTACATCGTGCCGGCGCGGGGCTTCCAGCGCTGCAGGTACGGCTCGCCGTCGATCCACACCGACACCCAGCCGCGGCCGGGCCCGTCGAGGAAGGTCTCGACCTTGAACGTGCGCCACTGATTCTCGGGTGCCGGGGCGTACGGCTGGTACCAGGTGCCGTGGTTGACCTGCCCGCCCGTGCTCGTCGGCACGTTGACGCCGCCGCCCACGCGGTAGGTGCCGTCCTGCCAGGCGATCGTGATGGGCGGCGAGGGCCAGGCGTTCTTCAAGGTCGGCCCGTGCAGCTGATACAGGGTGTGCCAGGTGGAGGGGTTCGGCTTGGTGCCGGTGGCCGGGTCGGAGAAGCTGTGCCGCATCTGGAAGGTCGTCGTCACGGTCGTGCCGCGGCTCAGGCGGAAGCGTCCCTCGACCGAATTGCCCCAGAACACCTCGGAGCGAGAATTGCCGGCGCCGGCCGCGAAGCGCAGCATGCCGTTGCCGGAGACGGGCTGCTCGCCGCCGCCGGACACGTCGGGATTGGTGGCGAGCAGACCGACGGTGGGGCCGGTGGGGGTGATCGGCGGGGTGTAGCCGGGCCCGCCGGCGGTGGGCACCTGAATGATCTCGATGGCGCTGACGAGCGGGCGGTTGACTCGGGCGACGAAGGACAGGTCGAGGGAGCCGTCCGCGACGGTCGTCGTGAAGATGCGCTCGTAGGCGGTCGCCTGCGCCCCGACCGCGGCGAAGATGTCGATGTTCTGCAGCGCCAGCTTGCCCTCGGAGAGCACATTGAACACCCGCTTGCCCGGGGCGCTGTGGTAGTCCTCCGCCATGAGCAGGCGGACCTGGTAGTTGCCGTTGGGCACGGCCCGCTTGAAGCCGGTCATCCCCCACACGTTGGACTGGTACAGGATGTCGTCGTTCGTGCCGGCGATCGGCTTGTCCTTGAGGTTGTCGGAGCGGCCGAGGGCGCCGACGAAGCCGGAGCGGGCCGACCAGGTCTGGCCGGCACTGTCCACGACCGCGGACCAGCGAGCGTTGATGCGGGCGTTGACGACGGTGTGGGAGTTGGCGTGGGCGGGGACGAGGGGCACCGCCGCGAGGGCGGCGATCGTCAAGGCCCCGAGGCCTGTGGTCAGCAAAGTGCGGGCGCGCGAGCGCATGAAACACCATTCCTTAGTCGAGGTCCTCGCCCGCGACGAGCCGTCGGTTCCTCGGCTCCATGGGACAGACGTGCGCAGGACCTGCCATCCGTGACAGGCGGCGTTCGCGACGCTGCGAACACCACCGGCGAGAGCGAGCCGTCTTTACGACTTCTTTACTCACCCCGCTGCCCCACCCATCGTCGGCACCCGGGCCATCTTGAGCCGGGCCCGGTGTCCGATTCGTGGGGGTTAGAGCATATCGCCGCTGCTCACGGACTCGCGTGGCGCCCAGCTGCCCCACCTGCCAGGCCGATTCACCGACAGGAGTTGCGATGATCGCGCGCCGACCCGACCGCCTCGCCGTGGCCTACCTCACCAGCCGTTATCCGGCCCTCTCCCACACCTTCATCGAACGGGAGGTGCAGGGGTTGCGCGACCAGGGAGTGCGCGTGGAGACGTTCACCGTGCGCCCGGCCCCACCGGACTCGCTGGTGACGCCGCAGTTGCGCGAGCAGGCCGCGCGCACCCGCCCGCTGCTCGGAGCGGGCGCCGGCACCTGGCTGCGCGCACACCTGGCCTTGGCGGTGCGCCATCCCGGGGTGTGGGGCGCGGGACTGTCGCGGGCGCTGCGCACCGGGCCGCTGTCGCCGCGGGCGCGACTGTGGCAGGTGTTCTACTTCGCCGAGGCGGTCGTGTTGCTACAGCACCTGCGCCGGCTCGGCATCCGGCACGTGCACGCGCACTTCGTCAATGTTGCCTCGGACGTCGCCCGGCACACGGCGGCATTGGGTCGTGACCTGCAGGGCCCGCAGGCCGGTTGGCGCTGGTCGTTCACGATGCACGGCCCGACAGGCTTCGAGTCGGTCAAGGCCGTCGATCTGGCGGCCAAGACGCGCGAGGCCGACGGCGTGTCGTGCATCACCGACTATTGCCGCAGCCAGCTCATGGCGTTGGTCGACCCGCCGCATTGGGAGCGGATGCGGGTCGTACACATGACGGTCGACGCCCACACCTACCACCCCCCGTCGCGGCCTCGGGCGCACGTTGGGCCGCTGCGGCTGCTGTTCGTCGGTCGCCTCGTGCCGCAGAAGGGGCCCTCGGTGCTGCTCGATGCCATCGACCTGCTGCGCCGGCAGGGGGTCGACGTGCACGCGCGCATCGTCGGTGCCGGGCCGCTGGCCGACGACCTGGCTCTGCAGGTGCAGCGGCGCGACCTGGGCGGGCGCGTCGAGTTGACGGGGCCGCTGGGTCAGGACCGGCTGCCGCAGCTGTACCGCGAGGCCGATCTGTTCGTGCTGCCGAGCTTTGCCGAGGGGCTGCCGGTCGTGCTCATGGAGGCGATGGCGACGGGCCTGCCGGTCGTGACGACTCAGATCGCCGGCGTCAACGAGCTGGTGACCGACGGCACGCACGGGCGGATCGTCGCCGCGGGCCGGGCCGACCTGCTGGCCGCGGCCATCGCGGGCCTGGCGTCGGACCCGGCGAAGCGTGAGCGCATGGGTGAGGCCGCCCGGGAGGCGGTGCTCGCCGGATTCACCCTCGAAGCGGGGGCGGCGGCCGCCAGAGACTTCATCGCCGGCGTGCAGGGGGTGCAGGGGGTCGAGGGGGTCGTGCAGCCAGCGGGCTCGGCGGCGGACTCGGCGGCGGGTTCGGCGGCGGATCGCCCCCGACACGAACCGGGCCGGCCGACGCGCCGGGAGCGAATCCGCCTCCGGGTCAAGGGTGTTCGGCGGTAATCTGACGGCAACGCACGGGTGGCACGGCCGGTCCCTGGCCGGTCTGGCCGCTGGCGCCCCCTTCGATCGCTCGCCAAAGGCGCCCTACCTATGTCCCCAGCCCGACCGCCGACTCGCTCCCTGGCCACGCGCCTCCACGGGCGGGCGACGATGGTGCGCCGCCGCGCGCAGGGGCGGTGGGCGACCCCGGCGATCCTGCGCCGGCGCTTCCGCGAGTTCACCGGCGGCGAGCTCGATCCGCTGCAGCCGCGGACCATGTCGGAGAAGGTCTTCGCCCGCATGTATCTCATGGATCGGCACAACGACACCTCTGCGCGACCGCTCGTCGACAAGCTGACCGTGCGCGAGGTCATCGGGCGGGTCGTCGGCGACGAGCACCTCGTGCCGCTGCTGTGGTCCGGCGACCAGGCCGAGGCCATCCCGTTCGAGACGGTGGAGCACCCGAGCATCCTCAAGCCCACGCACATGACCGGCGGGGTCATCCGCATCGATGACGGGCTCAACGTCGCCGCGGCCCGCCGAGACGCCCGGGGCTGGCTGCGCGAGGACCTCTATTGGCCGGGCCGGGAGTTCCAGTACTACCGGCTGCCCCGGCGCCTCATGATCGAGGGCTTCCTGAGCGACGGCATCCCGCACGGCCCGCTGGACTACAGCGTGTGGTGCTTCCACGGGCGGCCGCAGCTGGTGCAGTTGCGCAACCACACCCGCGACATCAACCACTTCGTAGACCTCGACTTCCGGCAGATCGAGGTCTACCGCCCCGGCGCTCGCGATGAGCGAGTGCCGCGGCCCGCCAGGTGGACCGACATCCTCGAGATCGCGCGCGCCTTGGCCGAGCCGTTCGAGTTCGTCCGGGTCGACTGCTACGCCGTCGGGGACCACGTGTACGTCGGCGAGCTGACGTTCACGCCCGCCGGTGGCCGGCTGCGCTTCGCCTCCCCCGAGCATGACGAGCGCATCGGCGCCCTGTGGAGCTTCGACCCCGCCGCCCCAGTGCTCGACGTGGCGCGCTTCCCAGCGTTCCGCACCTCCGCACACGGCTGAGCGCGCCGAGTTGCCACTCCCGCAGGCCCCCGCGCCTGCCAGGCGCGCCGAGTCGTCACTTTTGTGAGAATGACAAGTCCATTTGGCCCCGCTGTGCTGTTTTGATTTGGCCCCACCCTCGGGGTTGCTGAGGCATGTTGGTTTTGCTCGGTCGCCGGGGTTGGGCGGGGTCAGCTTGGTGGGGTCACCTCCTGGCGGGTGCGGGTGGTGGCGAGTCGGTAGGACTGGGTGCCGGTGTTGATGATGTGGGCGTTGAAGGTGAGCCGGTCGACGACGGCGGCGGCCAGTCGGGGGTCGGTGAAGGTGTTGCCCCACTCGCTGAACGGGGCGTTAGAAGCGCAGGCGATGGAGGCTCGTTCCTCGCGGGCGGTGATGATCTGGAAGAGCAGCTCGGCCCCGCGGGGGTCGAGGTGGACGTAGCCGATCTCGTCCAGGCACAGCAGGTCCAGTCGTGCGTACCTGTTCACCACCCGGGTGAGCTGCTTGTCGTCGGCGGCCTCGGTCAGTTCGTTGACCAGGGCCGCGGTGGTGATGTAGCGGACCCGGTGACCCTGCTCGGCCGCGGCCATGCCCAGGGCGATGAGCAGATGCGTCTTGCCGGTTCCGGAGTCGCCGAGCAGCACCAGCGGTTGCCCGGCCTCGATCCAGGCACCGCCGCCCAGGTGGGCCAGGGTCGCTGCGGGCAGGTCGGGCAGGCGGGCGGGGTCGAAGTCGGACAGGCGTTTGTGGCGGGGGAACTTGGCCTCGTTGATCCGGCGTTGCCGGCGCCGGTGCTCACGGTCGTCGCACTCGGCGGAGAGCACCTCGGCCAGGAACGCCAGGTGGGTCAGGCGGGCCTTGGCCGCCGCGGTCGCGTACCGGGCGGCTTCCTCCCGCACGGTCGGCAGCCCCAGGGCCTTGGCGGCCGCGGTGACCGCGGCCTGGGCCGCGTCGGCACCGAGCGCGGTGACCGCTGGCGTGGCCGCGCTCATGCTCCGGCCCCGGTGAGCAGCTGGTCGTAGGAACCCAGGCAGGGCGCCGGCCGGTGGACCAGGGCCGCTGGTGGGGCACCCTCGGGCACGGGCACCGGCGGCGGGCTGGGTGGGCTGGTCGCCGCGTGCAGGAACCGCCGGGCGGTCATGGCGATGACGTCGGCGTCGAAGACCCCAGCCGCCGTGGCCTCGGTGATCCCGGCCAGGACGGCACCGGTGGGCAGGGTGCGGTGCAGCAGCAGCGCCTCGATCAACGCCCTGGTGCCGCCGCTGTCACCCAAGCGTGCACGGGCGGCCTTCCAGTACGCCTCGTGGGTCGGGGTGAATGTCTTGTTCGCCCGGGCGGTCGCCAACGCGCTCGAGCCGGCCAGGGCGCCGGGTTTGCGGGTCAGGACCTCCAGGTAGTGGTCCAGTACCAGGTCCTGGGAGCCCTTGTGCAGGGAGCGGACGTGCTCGGCCACCAGGCTGCCACCCTGGAGTACCCGGACGGTGGTGGCGCCGAGCGCGACGTCCAGCCGTTGACCGGCGTAGCGGGCCGGGACCGAGTAGTACGACTGGCGCACACACACCCTCGCCTTGGCGTCCACCCGCACCGACAGCGCCGCCGAAGCGTCGAACGGGGTCGGTGGCAACGCCAGCAGCAGCGGCGCCTCGACCGCGAACATGGCCCCGACCGTGACCGGGCGGGCACCGATGCGGCGGGCGTCGTCACGGGCGTCGGCCGCGGCCATCGCCTCGTTCAACGCGGACAGGGAGCCCACGTGCGGGACCGGGGTCAGGTGCCGGCGGCGGAACCGGCCGATCTCTCCCTCGACCCCGCCCTTCTCGTGCGCGCCCTCGATCCCGGGCTGGCAGTAGAAGGAGTCGAAGCCGTAGTGCGACCGCAACGCCACGAAGCGAGGGTGCTCGAACCGTTCCCGACCCAACGCGCACCGGATCACCGCGGGCTTGAGGTTGTCGTAGCGGATCATCCCGCTCGGTGTCCCACCGAACGCGGCGAACGCGCGCACGTGCCCGTCCAGGAAAGACTCCTGGGCCTGGTTGGCGTAGGCGTAGTGGAACGCACGGCCGGAGTGCGACAGGCGCATGCAGAACATCCACAGCCGCAGCATCACCCCGCCTATGCTGGCGCGGAACTCACCGAAGTCGACCTCGGCCTCCTCACCCGGCGGGTGCTCCTGGACGATCATCACCTGGGCCCGAGACCCGGCGACCTCGGCACGAAGACCCGCCACGAGGTTGCGCACCGTGGACTCGGCCACCACCGCTCCTTCCTCCTCCATCAGCCGCTGCCACACCCGGCGGGCGGTGTGCCGCTGCTTGCGCGGCGCGTCCAGGTCCTGCGTCAACCAGGACCGCACGAGCTCCACGTGCGCACCCGTGACCGGCGCCTCACGCTCGGGCACCTTCCGGGGCGGTGGGACCGCGTCAGCCAACGCCGCACGCACCGTGCGCCGGTGCACCCGGTGCTTCCTGGCGAGCTCTCTGACCGACAGGCCTTCATCGCGCCGGTCGCGTCGGATACGTTCAAACTGCTCCACTCTCGATCTCTCCTTCACCCTCCACACCTCCGTGATCGCCTTGGCAGACGATCCGGACAATAGAGGGAAGTTCGGGGTCGAGGGTGGGGCCACTTCAGACCAGCACTACGCCTCCAAGTGGGGCCACTTCAGACTGGCACACTCACTTTTGCGGCCGAGTTGCCACTCCCGCAGGCCCCCGCG
>NZ_BAHD01000098.1 GCF_000298215.1 Kineosphaera limosa NBRC 100340
CGGAGCGCCCACGGGGGGTAGGAACGCATCCGGCGATGCACCGAGCGCCCCCGCCGGCCCCGACAGCGGCCCCGCCGGCCCCGACAGCGGCCCCGATCTCGCTCCGATCGACGCGCTGCTGGCGATGCGAGAGGACCAGCTCAGCGCCACCACGGCCGCTCGTCCGGCGGATCAGCCCGGGACCGCACGGGGGGCCGCGGGACTCGAGCGCTCCGAGGCGGACTTCGTTCCGGACATCCGCTGGGCCGCCGCCGGCGATCCGAAGACCGCTGCCGTCGCACGAGTCGTGCCCGGGGTGCCCGGAGGGCCCGCAGAGCCCGGTGAGCCCGGTGGGCGCAGCTCCAAGGCGCGGGCCGACCTCTTGGCCGCCTTGTCGCGGGCCGCGCCACCACCGGCTGGGTCCGCCGGCCCGCCGCCGCGCTCGGCGGGCCCGGCGTCCGCCCCCTCGATCGAACCGCCCCTGCAACCGGTGGGTTCCGGCGCGCCCGACGCGCCCGACGCGCCCGACGCAGCGACGCGGCTGGCCTGGGACGTGGAGCCGGTCACGATGACGCTCGCCGACGTGGGCGGCATGGACATCGCCAAGGAGCGACTCGAGGCGGCCGTGCTGGCGCCGGCACGGCATCCGGAATTGCGGCGGCTCTACCGGCAGAGCCTGACCGGCGGGGTGCTGCTGTACGGCCCGCCGGGTTGCGGCAAGGCGTTTCTGGCCCGCGCCGTCGCAGGCGAGCTCGGCGCGCGTTTCGTCGGCGTGCGCCTGCGCGAGATCGTCGAGCCAGGCAGCCGCACCGACTCCGCAGACTTGGGGCGCATCTTCGAGGCGGCCCGCGCTCAGGCTCCGGTGCTGGTGCTGCTGGAGGAGGTCGACGTGCTCAGCCGGCGCCGCGACGTCAGCGAACACGCCACGCGGGCCCTCGAGCGGATCGCCGCCGAACTCGACTCCGATGCCACCGATGCCGGCGTGTACGTGCTGGCCACGACCGCGGCACCGTGGGACGTCGACCCCGCGTTGCGGCAGTCCGGCCGCCTGGGTCGCGGGCTGCTGGTCATGCCGCCCGATCAGCAGGCGCGCGAGACGATCCTGCGGCAAGAGTTGGCGCGCGTCGTCGGTACGGTCGGCGGCAGCCAGGACCTGCCGCTGCACGAGGTCGCGCTCCTGTCGCAGGGCTACTCGTGCACCGACCTGGAGTGGCTCACCACGCTCGCCGCCTCGGCCGCGGCCAAGAGTGCCGTGCCGCTGACGCAGGCGCACCTGCGCGCGATGCTGGCCCGCGTGCCCGCCTCCACCGAACCGTGGATCCAGGAGGCCGCGCGGATTGCCGCCGCGCACCCGGCGGACTCCCTGTACTCCGGCCTGCGCGAATACCTGCGCACCAGCCGCCGCCACTGACAGCGCACCCTCCCGCCGAAGGTCATACCTGCGGCGAGCTTCAGAGCGTGAGCTATGACGCTGGCCGCAGACGATGACTATCGGCTGGGCTGGGGAGGCGGCGGCGGGTGGGGTTCGAACTCGGCCTGGAGGTGGTCGCGGAACATCCCGGCGATCGCCAGGCGTCGTTCGGCGACGGCGTAGCGCACGTCGACGTCACGGCTGAGCTCCTCGAGCCGATCACGGGCGGCAGCTCGAGAGGCCGGGTCGTTCGATCCGCGGCCCGCCATCGTGTCGAGGTCGGTCAGCACCTCGCGCATTTGCTCCAGGGTGTAGCCCAGCGGCTTCATCTGCATGATGAGCAGCAGCCGCTGGACGTCGAACTCCGAGTACAGCCGAAACCCCCCGGGGGTGCGGCCCGCCGGGGTGATGAGCCCCTCATGCTCGTAATGCCGCATGCTGCGCAGGCTCAACCCGACCCGCTCGCTGACCTCGCCGATCTTCATCGTTCCCGCGCCCCCGGCCTGCGTCAGCGCGCTGGCCGGCAGCGCTCGCTCGCGCGGCAGCTGCAGCCCGGAGAGCTGCTCGGCGGCGCCGTCCCCCGAGGGGGCGGGGCAGGGGTCGGGCACGGGACTCCTTCGAAACGGCTGCGCTCTGCGCCTGTCAGGTGCCGGTCGAGCCTGGTCGCGGCCCGTCCGGCATAAGGTGAGCGTTACCTTACCTGGCGCCCGCGGAGTCGTCGCGGCCCCCGCGGCCGGACTCGGCGCTCGCTGTGAGCTTCGGGTCAACGGTCGGGTCATCGGCCGCACTTGCGGGCGAGTTGGCAGGCGTGTTGGCGGTGGCGTCGGCGGGGGAGGCGCTGCCGCGGCGCAGGGCCAGGTCGATGGCGCGGCGGGAGATCGTGCGCAGGGCGTCGTCGGCGCCGACGACCGCCGCGGCGATGGCGTGCAGGGTGGCGCTGCCCGGCTGGTAATACGACTCGTGCCCCCACACCGGGCGCAGCAACTGCTTGCCGCCGTCGGGGTAGCCGACGCGCCGCGCGAACGGCGAGAGCAGCGTGATGCCCTCGACCGCGACGACCTGCCCGCCGAACACCCCGAGCCAGGCGATGAGGTCGCCGGGCGCGACGGCCGCGTACAGGCGCCCGGGCGGAAGGCGCAGCTCCGCGGCCCGCGCGGTGAACAGGCCCGGGGCGCCCGCCACGACGGCCGCGTCGAACGCGTCGGTCTGGCGCAGCGCCAGCCCGACGACCGACGCCCCGTAGGAATGCCCGGAGGCGACCAGCCGGGTCGGTCGCGGACACAGCGCCCGCAGCCCCTGCGCGCAGCGCGCGAGCACCGGCGCCGCCTCCCGCGCATACCGCGGGTCGTTGGCCTCCCCGGGCACGAAGACGCTGACCCCGCTGTCGCCCAGCGCGCGACGCGTCGCGATGTCGTAGGGCGCGTGGTAGCCGATCCAGTCGACGACCGCCACCGTTTGTCCCGCGTGCACGCCCTGGGCCAGGCGCGCTGCCTCGGAGCGCAGTGCCGACAGCCACTGCACCTCGCGCCGCAGCCGCAGGTCGACGCTCGTCGTGGCCCCCGGCACGTGCAACACGACGATGTCGGCGGTCTGCAGGTCGCCGAGCACGACGGCCGCCTTCAGCGGATAGGCCGTGGCGTCGAGCAGGTAGAGCCACCGCTGATCCGCGCTGGCGTCGGGGTTCGGGCGGCCCGCGGTGTCCTGTGTGGAGCCATCCGGCGCGCCGGCCAAGTACTCCCGCAGCCGCAGCAGGCCCCGCAGATCGCGCTCCTCCTCCACTCGGGCGGCGTCGCGCGGCTCGTCGGGCAGCAGCACACCCGCCTCGGCGGCTGCCTCGGGTCCGCCGGTCGGCTCGGGTCCGGCGGTCAGCTCGGGTCCGGCGGGGGCTGCCAACACGGCGGTGATGGCCGTGCGCCGCTCGATCTCGGCCTCCAGTAGTTGCAGGTTGGCGGCGTGCCGCACGGGCGCGGGCAGCCCGTCGGCGCTGCCCACCCACGCGGTCTCCTCCGCCAGCACCTGCTCGCGCGACTGCGGCGGTAGCCCGGCCCACCAGTCGCGCACGACGACCGGATCGTCGCTGGCCGGGCGGGGCGGTAGCCGGGCGCCGTCGGCGTCGACATCCGGATACCGTGTGGCGGCCGCGCGCGCCTCCTCCCGCAGCGCCGTGGCCAGGCTGGCGGCGGCGTTCAGGGCGACATCACCGCGGCGGCGCCGGATTTCGTCGGTGACCGCGGCATCGAGGCGACTCCACGTGCGGTCGGCGTCGACGAGTCGCCCGTACTGCCGGTGCGCGGCTCGGGCGTCAGCGAGGGCGGCGTCCAGGGCGTCGGCGGCCGCGAGCAACGCCCGCTCCAGCGGTAGCCGCTCACTCTCCCGCAACGCCCCTCACCTCCCGTTGTTACTCAAGGGTAACCCGCGTGGTCGCGCGCTGCCAGGCAGGCTGACCGCCTCGACGCGCGGCGATAAGGGCCGCCGGGCCTCGCCTCAGATCGAGGTGGGGGCGACCTCGCCGGCTCGGACCGGAGGGGGAGCGGTGCCGTCGCCGAACGGTCGCCCGCCCAGCGCTTCGCGGCCGTGCTCGGTGAGCCAGCCCAACAGCTCGGGCCCGGCGGGCACGATGCCGCTGGGGTTCAGGTCGCGGTGCACCTCGTAGTAGTGGGCCTTGATCTGGGCGAAATCGACGGTGTCGCCGAAGCCGGGGGTCTGGAACAGGTCGCGCGCGTACCCCCACAGGGCCGCGAACTCGATGAGCTTGGCGCGATTGCACTTGAAGTGGCCGTGGTAGACGGGGTCGAAGCGCACGAGGGTGGTGAACAGTCGCACGTCGGCCTCGGTGATCGTGTCGCCGACGAGGTAGCGCTGGCCGGTCAGGCGATCCTCCAGGCGGTCCAGCGCCGAGAAGAGCCGCGCGAACGCCTCGTCGTAGGCCTGCTGGCTGCCGGCGAAACCGCACCGATACACCCCGTTGTTGACCTCGGTGTAGATGTAGCGCATCAGTTCGTCGAGTTCGCCGCGCAGGTGCTCCGGATACAGGTCGGGCGCCCCCTCGCGATGGTGCGCGCCCCACTGCGTGGAGAAGTCCAAGGTGATCTGCGCGAAGTCATTGGTGACGACCTCCCCAGAGGCGATGTCGACGATCGCCGGCACCGTGATGCCGCGCTGGTAGTCGCCGAAGCGCGCCAGGTAGGCGTCCTTGATCCGGGGGATGCCGAGCACGGGATCGGCTCCGCCGGGGTCCAGGTCGAAGGTCCACGAGTCGGCGTCGTGCACGGGTCCTGGGGTCCCCAACGAGATGGCGTCCTCCAGGCCCAGCAGGCGGCGCACGATGATCGTCCGATTGGCCCATGGGCAGGCGCGGGCCGCGACGAGCCGGTAGCGGCCCGCCGCCACCGGCCATTCGCCCTCCCCGGAGCCATCGGCTGTGATCCGGTCGGTGATATAGCGCTCGTCGCGGGTGAACGCCTTGCCCGGCACGGAGTAGACACCGCCCCTGTCGTGCTCGCTCATCGCTGCCTTTCCACCCTGTCGTCGTCGCTTATCAGTGCGCTTTTCCTGTCTCACCCTGGGCGATGACAGTGGTCAGGGCAAGCTGTGATTTGCGCGCATCGCCTACCGTGGATCTATGCACTTGCTCGAACCCGTCGTCAAACCGTACGACTGGGGGTCGAGGCACATCATCGCCGAGCTGTTGGGGGCGCCTGCGCCCTCGCCGGGTCCGCAGGCCGAGTTGTGGATGGGGGCCCACCCCGCCGGCCCGTCGATCGTCCGCAACGGGAGCGCCGCCCGCGGCCTCGACGAGATCGTTGCCGCCGACCCCGGCGCGACCCTCGGCGACGATGTCGCCGACCGATTCGAGGGCCGGCTGCCGTTCCTGCTCAAGGTGCTCGCCGCCGACAAGGCCCTGTCGATCCAGGTGCATCCCGACCGCGAGACCGCCCGCAGCGGCTTCCGCGCCCAGGGTGGCGACGCCGGCACCTACGTCGACGACTGGCCCAAACCCGAGGTGCTGTGCGCCCTCACCGAGTTCGAGGCCCTGGCGGGACTGCGCGAACCGGGGGCCGCCGCTGCCCTGCTGCGTGATCTGGGGGTGCCAGCACTCGACCCGGTCGTCGCGCGCTTGGAGCGCGGCGACGACGCGGGCCTCGTCGAGGCGCTGCGGATGGTGCTCGCGGTGGCGCCCGAACAGCGCGAGTCGCTGTTGGCGCAGGTCGTCGCGGCGTGTCGGGAGCGTGCCTGGGGGGAGGGGGATCACGCGGCCGCCTACGACGCGGTCGTGCGCATCGCCGTCGACCATCCGGGCGATCTGGGTGCTGTCGCGTCTCTGCTGCTCAACCACACGGTGCTCCAACCCGGTGAGGCGATCTTCCTGGCGGCCGGTGGGCTGCACGCCTACCTGCGGGGCGCCGGCATCGAGATCCTGGCCAACTCCGACAACGTGCTGCGCGCCGGGCTGACGAGCAAACCCATCGACATCGACGAGCTGTGCCGCGTCGTCGACCCCGGCGTCGGCGTGCCGGTGCTGCGGCCCAGCGCCGACGCCCACGGGGTCATCGCCTACGACACCGACGTGCCCGAGTTCAGCCTGCACCGCATCGAACGCTCCCGCGGGGCGCTGCCGCTGCCGGGCTTCGGCCCGCGGATCGTCTTCGTCGCCGACGGCGTCGCCCGCCTCGATCGGCCGGCTCGGGACGGTGGGCAGGCCCGCGACCTGACGATCACCCGCGGCGGGTCGGCCTTCGTCAGCGCCGCCGACGGTGCGGTGACCTGCACGATCGCCTCCGACTCTGCGCTCGTCTACGTCGCGGCGCCCGGCGCTCTGCGCTAGCCGGTCGGCGCTGGCCGGTCTGCGCTGGCCGGGACGACGAACGGGCCCGGCCGCACTGGCCGAGCCCGTTCGTGGAGCCGCGTGGCGAAACTCAGAGGTTGACGAGCTTGCTCGCCTTGGCGTTCTTCAGTCGTGCCTCGACGTCGGCCCAGTTGATGACGTTCCACCAGGCCTTGATGTAGTCGGGCTTGACGTTCTTGTACTGCAGGTAGAACGCGTGCTCCCACATGTCGAGCATGAGGATCGGGATCTGCGTGGCCGGCAGCTGTGCCTGCTGGTCGTACAGCTGGGCCAGGATGGGCCGGTTGCCGAGGGTGTCCCAGGCCAGGATCGACCAGCCGGAGCCCTGGATGCCGGCGGCGTTGGCGCTCCAGATGGCCTGGAACTTGTCGAAGCCGCCGAAGAACTCGTCGATGAGGGCGGCGGTCTCGCCGACGGGCTTGTCGCCACCGTCCGGCGACAGGTTCTGCCAGAAGATCGAGTGGTTGACGTGGCCGCCGAGGTTGAACGCGAGGTTGCGGGCGATGAGGTTGATCGACGCGACGTCGCCCGACTCGCTCGCCGCGGCGAGCTTCTCGACCGCCTGGTTCGCGCCCGCGACGTACGTCGCGTGGTGCTTGTCGTGGTGCAACTGCATGATCTCGCCGCTGATGGCCGGCTCGAGGGCCGCGTAATCGTAGGGGAGGTCGGGAAGGACGTACTCGCTCACTGCGTCACTCCTTATTACGTCGATAGGCCGTGCCCGGCCACCCTATGACGCGACCGGCCTCCTGTCATCGGCAGGTGCAGCCGGCCACCGGCGGCGAGGCGGCCTGCGGGGCGGTGTTTGACTAGGGGCATGAGCACCTCACCCACCATCACCTTCCGTGACGGCAACTCCATCCCCCAACTGGGCTACGGCGTCTGGCAGGTCGAAGACGACGTCGCCCAGCGCGTGGTCGGGCTGGCTCTGGACGCGGGTTACCGACACATCGACACCGCGGCCATCTACGGCAACGAGGCCGGCGTCGGCAGGGCACTCGCCGAGTCCGACGTGCCGCGCGAGGACATCTTCGTGACGACCAAGCTGTGGAACTCCGAACAGGGCTACGACTCGACGCTGCGCGCCTTCGACGCCTCCATGGGCAAGCTCGGCCTCGACGTGCTGGACCTGTACCTCATCCACTGGGCCATGCCGGCCAAGAACACGTTCATCGAGACCTGGAAGGCGTTCATCGAGCTGCAGCAGCAGGGGCGCATCACCTCGATCGGCGTTTCGAACTTTCCGCAGGAGCAGTTGACCCGGCTCATCGACGAGACCGGCGTCGTGCCGGTGATCCACCAGATCGAGCTCTCGCCGTACCTGACGCAGGAGCCGCTGCGGGAGCTGGACGCATCGCACGAGATCGTCACGCAGTCGTGGTCGCCTTTGGGTTCTGGCAAGGGCCTGCTGGAGGACCCGCTGCTGGTCTCGCTCGCGGCGAAGCACGACGCGACGCCGGCTCAGGTCGTGTTGGCCTGGCACCGGCAGAACGGCCTGGTCGCCATCCCCAAGTCGGTGACGCCGCAGCGCATCGTCGAGAACTTCGGCTCGCTGCTCGTCGAACTCGACGACGCCGAGTTGGCGCAGGTCAGCGGCCTGAACCGCGATGTGCGCACCGGCCCCGACCCCGCGACGGCGAACTTCGAGTAGGCCGTCGCTACGGCTCTGTGCGCCGACGCCCTTCCCTTCCCGCGCGTCGGGATGGGGAGGGCGTTCGTGCGCCCGGAACGCGCCCGGAATGCGCCCGGAATGCGCCCGGAATGCGCCCGGAAGAGGTCGGTCAGGGGTTGACAGGCCCCCAGACAGGACTACTCTCCGATTGTCGACAATCTGCACACAGGAGTCTGTGTGGCGTGGTCGACACGTGCGTGCAGTGGCCTCGCGGTGCAGCCGCGATCCCATCCAGCCCCCGGCGACCCCGCCGGCGTCGATGTGAGGAGCCCAGATGGCCGCCTACCCTGCTGACAAGACCCCCGACATCCCGGCCGACGCGGACAAAGCGACGTTGCGGCGGGCCATCGGCGCCTCGGCGATCGGCAACGCCGTCGAGTGGTTCGACTACGGCGTCTTCGCCTACGGCGCGGTGATCATCTCGCGCGTGCTCTTTCCGGAGGAGGCCACCAACGCGATCATCTTCACGCTGCTCGCGTTCGCCGTCTCCTTCGTCATGCGGCCCGTCGGCGGCATGGTCTGGGGGCCGCTCGGTGACAAGGTCGGCCGCAAGAAGGTGCTGGCCCTGACGATCATGCTCATGGCCGCCGCAACCTTCTGCATCGGCCTCATCCCCAGCTACGCGGCGATCGGTATCGCCGCCCCGGTGCTGCTCTATCTGCTGCGCATGGTTCAGGGCTTCTCGACCGGCGGCGAGTACGGCGGCGCGGCGACCTTCATGGCCGAATACGCACCCGACAAGAAGCGGGGCTTCTACGGCAGCTTCTTGGAGTTCGGCACGCTGGCCGGCTTCAACGGCGGGGCGCTGCTCATGCTGACCCTCACGTGGAATCTGTCCGAGGCGCAGATGCTCGACTGGGGTTGGCGGATCCCCTTCCTCATCGCCGGACCGCTCGGCATCGTCGGCTTGTACCTGCGCGCCAAGATGGAGGACACCCCCGTCTTCCGCGAGCTGGAGGCCATGACCGAGACCACCGACGAGCGGGTCATGGACAAGTTCAAGGACCTGTTCACCACCTACCTGCCGATCATGCTGCGTCTCGGGGCTCTCGTCATCGCGCTCAACGTCATCAATTACACGCTGTTGAGCTACATGCCGACCTACCTGCAGACGACGATCGATCTCGCTGACAGCCACGCGCTGATCATCCCGATTGTCGGTCAGTTCGCGATGATGGCGGTGCTGCCGTTCGTCGGGGCGCTCTCGGACCGCGTGGGGCGCAAGCCGCTGTGGATCGGGTCGCTCGTGGCGTTCATCGTCCTGGCCGTGCCGATGTACCACTTCATGGCGCAGGGCTTCGTGCAGGCCATGATCGCCTTCACGATCCTGGGTCTGCTCTACACGCCGCAGCTGGCGACGATTTCGGCCACTTTCCCGGCGATGTTCCCCGCGCATGTGCGCTATGCCGGATTGGCGATGGGCTACAACATCTCCACGTCACTCTTTGGTGGCACGGCGCCGCTGGTCAACGAGGGACTCATCGACGCCACCGGCAACACGATGTGGCCGGCGTACTACATGGTCGGAGCGTGTGTGGTCGGCCTCATCGGAGCCGTCACGATGATCGAGACCAAGGGCGTGTCCGTGCGCGGGACCCAGATCCCCGGCACCGGACCCATCCCGATCATCTCCGGCGCCGACGCGGAACGTCGCTGACTGGTCGGGCGGCACTCGACGTGCCGGGCGGATCTTTGGGAGGGGGTCGGGTCATCCACTCGGCGGAGGGGATCGACGCGATCTCGGTCGTTCGGGTGATGCCCGCTGCGGCCCGCATCTCGTAAAGATGTGACATGAGGATCGACTCGACCACGAATCCCGACCCGCGAAGCGTCGCGCAGCGGCCCATCGTCACGATCGGGTGGATGGCGCACTGGGTGCTGCGGATGGCGCTCATCGGAATGCTGATCGTGTACGGCTGGACGAAGGTCTTTCTCGTTCAGATGGGCGTCGCGGACTACTCCAGCGCGCTCGTGCGCTACGGCGAGATGAGCCCGATGGGGCTGCTGTGGCGGTTCATGGAGTACTCGGAGCCGGTGCAGATCGCGGCGGGCGCGGCAGAGGTGCTCGCGTGCCTGCTCCTCGTGTGGCGGCGCACCGCGTGGCTCGGGGCCCTGCTCGGCGCCGCGGACATGGCGGTCGTCTTCGCGCTCAACCTGTTCTTCGACGTGCCGGTCAAGCAGCTCGCCCTCGCGCTCTTCGTCGGCTTCCTCCTGCTGCTCATCCCCGACGTGCCGCGACTCGTGCGTATCGTCGCGGGTCGCGCGGCCCCGGCGGCGCCGCTGCCGCGGGCGATCCCGTGGCCCCGCATCCATCGGGTGACCCGCATTCTCGGGCCGGTCCTCGGGCTCGCTCTCGTGCTGGGCTCCGGCGCGGCGATCTACCAGTCGCTCGGCATCCCGGCGCGCGAGCCGACCCCGGTGTCGGGGGTGTACCGCGTGACGCAGGACGCGCGACCTCCGGCGCGGCAGCTCGCGGTGGATCCGCGCTGGTCGCAGGTCGCCTTCGGCTCGCTGGCGCGTGAGCAGGGCTCGCCGATGTCGGTGCGCACGGCCGACGGCGGGCTGCGCTACGGCTGGTACCGGCTGACGCCCTCCGCGCCGGACGGCTCACGGGGCACCATCGAGGCCGACCTCGGGCCGCGGATGGGCGGGCCGGCGAACCCGGGAACGTCCGGCACGCAGGTGCAGCTCACCTACGAGCGCGGTGCCGACGGCACGCTGCGCCTCTCGGGGGCGGGCGAGCAACTCGTGCTCAGCCCGGACGCGGAGGCTCGCTTCCTCTTCGATCGCGGCTACTCGTGGGAGCCGCGACAACCGGTCAACCGGTAGGGCAATGCCCGAGGGGGTGCGCCGGTCAGGCAGCGGTCTGGCAGGATCGGCCAAGGGTGACACAAGCACTGACAACGTCTGGAGTGAGCATGAGCAAGGCAGTGGTCGACGCGGTGAGCAAGCAGCTCTTCATCGACGGGCAGTGGGTCGATGCGCAGGACGGGGCGACCTTCGACGTGCTCAATCCCGCGACGGGTGAGGTGCTGTGTGCGGTGTCCGACGCCTCCCCGGCCGACGCCCGCCGCGCCCTCGACGCGGCCGTGGCGGCGCAGGCCGACTTCGCCAAGACGAGCCCGCGCGAGCGCGCCGACATCCTCACCCGCGCGTTCGAGCTGCTCATCGAGCGCCAGGACTCCCTCGCCGAGTTGATGACCCTGGAGATGGGCAAGCCGCTGGCCGAGGCCAAGGGCGAGATCGTCTACGCCGCCGAGTTCTTCCGGCACTTCGCCGCGGAGGCCCTGCGCATCGAGGGCGGCTTCATGACGTCGCCGGCGGGCAACGCGCGCTTCCTCGTGACCAAGCAGCCCGTCGGGCCGTGCATCCTCATCACGCCGTGGAACTTCCCCATGGCGATGGGCACCCGCAAGCTCGGCCCGGCGATCGCGGCGGGCTGCACCAGCGTCATCAAGCCGGCGCAGCAGACGCCGCTGTCGATGCTCGCGCTGGTCGAGATCCTCGTCGAGGCGGGGCTGCCGGCGGGAGTCGCCAACCTGGTCACCTCGACGCACTCGGGGGAGACGATGGAGCCGCTGATCCGCTCCGGGCTCGCCCGCAAGCTGTCGTTCACGGGCTCGACGAAGGTCGGCAAAATCCTGCTGGAGCAGTGCGCCGACAAGGTGCTGCGCACGTCGATGGAGCTCGGCGGCAACGCGCCCTTCGTCGTCTTCGAGGACGCCGACCTCGACGAGGCGGTCGCGGGCGCCATGGCCGCGAAGATGCGCAACATGGGCGAGGCGTGCACGGCGGCCAACCGCATCTACGTGCACGAGTCGGTCATCGAGGAGTTCGGGCGCAAGCTCGCGGAGCAGATGGGCGCCCTCACCGTCGGCGACGGCCTCGACCCGGCGACCAAGGTCGGCCCGCTCATCGACGAGGCCGCGCAGGCCAAGGTCACCGAGCTCGTCGACGACGCCGTGGACAAGGGTGCGACGGTGCTCACCGGCGGTTCAGCCCCCGACGAGGCCGGCTACTTCTTCACCCCGACGGTGCTCACCGGCGTCAGCCCGGAGGCGAAGATGGCCCGCGAGGAGATCTTCGGCCCGGTCGCACCGCTCACGCCGTTCAGCACCGAGGCCGAGGCGATCGAGAAGGCCAACGACACCGAGTTCGGCCTCGTCGCCTACGTCTTCACCAACGACCTGCGTCGCGCCCTGCGCGTCGCCGAGGCCATCGAGTCCGGCATGGTCGGCCTCAACCAGGGCGTCGTCTCCAACCCGGCCGCCCCCTTCGGCGGCGTCAAGGAGTCCGGCCTGGGCCGCGAAGGCGGCAGCATCGGCATCGACGAGTTCCTCGAGGTCAAGTACGTCGGCATCCAGATGTAGTCGACCGGCCGTCGCTCGGCGGGCGGGCGTTCGGCGGACGGGCGTTCGGCGGGGGTCACTCGATGGTGAGGCCGAGCACCTCGAGGAGACGGGCGCCCTCGCCCGCGTCGACGCGCAGGCCGCGGACGCGGTTGTCGCGTACGTCGAAGGCGTAGCCGTTGGCGTCGATGAGGGAGGCGTCCCGCAAGTCGGTGTTCGAGAAGGTCGCGCCGCGCAGGTCTGAGCCCGCGAAGCTCGCTGCGGTGAGCACGGCGTTCGTGAAGTCCGTCTCGCGCAAGTCGCAGTCTCGCCACGTCGCTGCGGGCAGCGCGACACCTGCGAAGGCGGCGAATTGGAGGCGACACTCCTCGAAGCGGATCGGTTCGACCGCCACGGGAGAGACCCCGAGCGAGGCGAAGTTGATCGCGAGCATCTTGCAGTGCTCGAAGACGCCGCCAATGAGGCGGCTGTCGGTCAGGGTGAGCATCGACAGGTCGCAGCCGCTGAAGCGGCAGTCGGTGAACGTGCACCGCACGAACCGGGCTTGGGCCAACCGGCAAGCCTCGAACGTGCAGCCCTCGAACTCGACTCCGGTCACCGTCGCCCCCTCCGGCAACTCGCCCTCGAGAGTCTCCTCGACGAGGTAGTCGCGGTCTGCCAGCAGCGTCAGCAAGTTGGGTAGCGGGGTGGGCTCCGGGTCCGGACGATCGCTCACACCGCACACGCTAGTCGGCCCCCGGCCGGCGACTGCGGACCGGGCGCCCGGGCTGCGGGCCGTGAGACGGCCTGGGCGCGTCGACGACGCGGCCAGAAATGCCAGCGACGAGTTGCCAACATCCACTTACAGTGGGCCCATGAATCAGCCCCAGGGTGGCGGGGACCCCGCCCTGCAGGATTTTTTCGCCGACTTTCGCAAGGTCGTCGAGTACGCCCATCAGTCGACGCAGGTCGGCACCGGCAAGCCGTTCGCGGAGGCCCTGTCGGAGCATCTGGGCGCGCCCGCCGGCGAGCACGCGGTGGTGACCGAGAACGTGCGCAACCATCGGTTCGCCGACTGGGACATCGCGATGGCCATGCTCGCGCAGCGCGATCCCGACGCGGGTGAGCTCGGCATCGGCGGCGGCGACATGCGCTACCACCAGACGCTGGCGGACTTCATCGCAGGCACCCACGGCACCTTTCCGGTGGCCCGGGTCGACTACGTGTCGGTGCCGGTCGGCCCGGAGGAGTATCGCCAGGCCATCGGTTTCGGCATGCGGCTGTTTCGGTACGAGGGCACGCCGGTGGGCGTTTTCCAGCGCTCCGGCAACCCCCGGTACGGGCAGGATCGCGCCAGCATCGAGGTCGTCTGCGCCGACGGTGCGGTGGCGACCAAGCTGCTGAACGAGGCGCGCGAGCTCTCGATCGAGCACAGCGCGTTGCGCGGGCAGGTCATCGCGTTCGAGAGCAGCGGCTACGGCGCGGAGGCCGAGGGCATCACGTTCGTGCCCCGACCCAACGTCACGGCTACGGAGGTGATCCTGCCGCCGGTCGCCCTGGAGCGGATCGTCGGTCACGTCAACGGCGTCGCCGAGCACGCCGACATGCTGCGCCGCTACGGCCAGCACCTCAAGCGAGGCCTGCTGCTCTACGGCCCGCCGGGCACCGGCAAGACGCACACCGTGCGGCACCTCATCAGTCGCTGTGAGCAACACACCGTGGTGCTCTTGGCCGGCGAGACCCTGGCGTACGTGTCGATGGCGGCGAAACTCGCGCGCGCCCTCTCACCGGCGATCGTCGTGCTCGAGGACTGCGACCTCGTCGCCGAGGACCGGGGGATGTCGCCGACCGGCCGGCCGCTGCTGTTCGAGGTGCTCGACGCGATGGACGGCCTGGACGCCGACGCCGATGTCACCTTTCTGCTGACCACCAACCGGGTCCGCACCCTCGAGCGGGCCCTCGTGCAACGCCCGGGACGGGTCGACCTGGCGGTCGAGGTGCCGCTACCCGACCTGGAGGGTCGCCGCCGACTTCTCGAGCTCTACCGGGCCAACGTCGAGTACAGCCCCGCGGCGCTCGAAGACGCGGCGGTGCGCACCGAGGGCATGACGGCGTCGTTCACCAAGGAGCTCATGCGCCGCGCGGCGCTCGCGGCCGCGCTCGATGGTGTGGAGCCCGACGACAAGCATCTGCGCATTGCTCTGGACGCCCTGCTGTCGCACGCCGAGGCCCTGACCCGCGCCCTGTTGGGCGAAGGGCGCGACGGCAGCGAAGACGGCGACCCGTGGGGCGGCGACGACCCGGACGACCCGACGGGCTTCGGGATGGATCCCACCGGCGGGTACTCCAGCGTCATTGTCGCCGAGGGCGAGCAGTCACCCTGATCGGCAGACGCCCCCAGACAGGCAGACGCCCTGATCGATGCGGCGAGGGGCCGTATCGATCAGGGCGTTGCGAGTAGGGCGGTTACCAGCGGGAGACGCGGGTGCGTTCGGCGCAGCCGATGCCGATGAGCGAGATCGTGGCGGCGACGGCGGCGAGGATCGCGAAGGCGTGCGCCGCCCCATCCGCTCC
Source organism: Kineosphaera limosa NBRC 100340 (assembly GCF_000298215.1). Taxonomy (GTDB): domain Bacteria; phylum Actinomycetota; class Actinomycetes; order Actinomycetales; family Dermatophilaceae; genus Kineosphaera; species Kineosphaera limosa. The sequence continues at coordinate 14,811 of NZ_BAHD01000098.1, forward strand.
GACGAGAATGATGCCCGGCAAGGCGACGAGGTAGAGCAGCACGGCTACGGGGACCAGCAGCCGCCGGACCTGCTGCAGCCGCGATCTGCGCGCCGGCGGCCCTGCGAGCGCCCGAGCCGCAGGGCGCACGTGCTGCCGGGCGCAGTGTGTGCTGAGAGTGATGGCCATCGGGCACCTCCGATCAGGGCTCGCTCCTTTACGCGCCGTTACCCCATTCTGTCAAGTTCGATCGGGTGGTGTCGGCTCAATATGAGACGCGGGCCGAAGTGGTGCCTAAGGTCCCGAAGCTGTCGGCGACGGTGGCGAGCCGGTGGCGACGGCCCTCTTGTGGGCAGATCGGACCAGGTCGCGAGGGTGTGGTCTCAGCGGGAGCGGGCGCCGACGACCAGCCGCGAAAGGTACTCCCGCGCGTAGGGACCCGGCCGGGGGACCGCGCGCCGGGCCGCCACCGCCATCTGGGCGGCCAGCCTCGGGTCGGCGGCGACGATCTCGATGGTGCGGGCCAGGTCGGCCGCATCGTCATGGGCGTAGACGAGGCCCGTTTCACGGTGGCGCACGAGCTCCTGCGAGCCGCCGCTGTCGGGGACGACGACCACGACGCCCCGGTCCTGGGCTTCCAGCACCGTGCGGCCCATCGGTTCGCGCGGATTGCCGACGACGAGCACGTCGAGATCGGCCAGGGCCGACTCCTGCTCGACACGCCCCTCGTCGACGAACCGGTCGCCGAGCACCTGCGCGCCGTGAGCCAGCACCCGCGACGCTAGATCGCCGGAAAAGCCGTCTCCGCCGCCACGCACGACGAGCTGGGCCGGGCAGCGCACCTGACTCAGTGCGTCGATGATCAGCTCGTGCCGCTTCTCCGGGGTGATGCGGCCGATGACGCCGACGCGCAGCGGGCGCTCGCGGTCGCCTGGCACCCGCGCGGAGATGGGGGCCGGGGCCGCGGGGCCGCGCGGCGGGCTGGCGGGGGAGCGCGCGGTCGTCGGC
>NZ_BAHD01000097.1 GCF_000298215.1 Kineosphaera limosa NBRC 100340
GCGGGGCCGCGGCCGGGTCGACCAGCTGCGGGCGTCGGCTGCGCGCACGGCGTCGAGCACCCGCGCGACATCGCGCACGGGGTCGGCGAAGATGTCGGCGCTGCACACGGAGACGTACTCCCAGCCCAGCTCGCGCAGACGCGCCGCGCGCAGCAACTCCCGCTCGCGGGTGTCGCCCGTGCGGGCGTAGCGGGGACCGTCGGACTCGACCGCGACGACGGCGTGGCCGGTGTGGTGCGGGTCCTCGACGACGAGGTCGATCGGCTGGCCGCCCTCGCCGTACCGTTCGCGCACGACCAGCCCTTCCTGCCGCAGTCGCACCGCGAATTCCGCAAGCACCGGGTCGGATCCGGGACGATCCGGGGCCTTGGCCAGCACGTCCGGCTCGCCGCCGGCGCCAGCAGCCCCCTCGTCGGAGGCGCCGTCTGCCACACCAGCGGCGTCGCCGGCATCAGCGTCGGGCGCGTCGGCGCGGAAGTCGACGGTGGCCTCGACTCGCTCGTGCAGCGCAGGCCGCCCTTCGCGAGCGGCGAACTCCAGCAGCTCGCGCAGCAGGGTCGCGCCCCGCGAGCGCAGCCGCCCGTCCAGTTCGTCGGGGGTCACGGCGGAGACCACGGTCAAGCGGCGCCGCGGCGTCATGAGCGCCACGGCCAGCGCCCGTTCGCCCTCGTCGCGGGAGAGCACACCGAGGCTGTCGCCGCCCGCGGCCGACACCGGATCGATGCCGACGGAGAGGATGACCGCGTCCCGCGAATAGCCCGCCAGTTCCTCCAGCGGCACGACGAGCACCGGCTCCCGGCGATGCTCGTCGAAGAAGTCGACGACATCCGGGTCGCGCTCGGCGTCGAGCCGCTCCCGCAGCCGCTCCCGCAGCCGGGTCGCGTGTTCGGTGCTGACGCCGACGAGGGCCAGGCTCTCGGTGGGGCGCATGACCGCGTGGTTGAGCACGAGATCGACGGCCTTGTCGGCCTCGGCGTCGCGCAGGTCGGGCAGGGGCTGGTCGGCGCCGCGGGAGCCGGCCCGGGCGCCGGGCACGACGGAGGTGGCCTCGTCCTCTCCCGGGTCGACGAGCACGAGCCGCACGGCCTGACTGCCGGCCGATCCGGCTCCGGGCATCGCCTGCACCGCACCGTCGTAGAAGTGGTCGTTGGCGAACGCCACGAGCCGCTCGTCGAACCCGCGGTAATGCTGGCGCAGCGTCAACAGGTCCAGGTGCGGGCCGAGCACGTCGAGCAGCCCGGGCGCGGCCGGCTGCCCCTGGTGGCTGGGCGCGGGAGCTCCCGGCCGGGCGACGCTGGTGGTGAACGGTCGGGGCGACAGCTGCCGCGAGTCGCCGACGATCAGTACCTGCCGGGCGCGGGCGAACGCCGAGACCACATGCGCCGGGTCCTGGCGACCCGCGTCCTCGACGATGACGACGTCGAAGAGCTCCTTGGGCGGCAGCGCCGAGGCGACGACGAGCGGGCTGGCCAGCCAGACCGGCCGCGCGGCGAGCACCAGCTCGGGGGCGCCCTGCACCAGCCGGTCGACCGGCAGATGCCCGGAGGCGCGGGACGCCTCGCCCTGCACGAGGCGCAGCTGCTCGCGGTGCTCGGCGGCCGCGGCGCGGGTGGCCTGGGCATGGCGAGCCAACACGGTCTCCACGCTGGTGCGCTGGCAGGCGGTGTCGAGGGTGGCGTAGTCACCGACGTCCTGCCGCAGCTTGACCGCGTCGTGCCCACCGACCCGCTCGTCGTCGCGGGCCACCTCGTCGAGCACCGAGCGCCACCACACGAATTCCATTTCGGCGCCAGTGAACTCGGGGCCGACCCGACGGTTGGCCAGGTCGTCGGCGAGCGGCCCCAGACCCATCGCGGCGAGCTCATCGAGAATCGGCACGACCCGCGGCAGCACCGCCAGCCGGTCGCCGCGGCCGGCGAGTCGGGCCAGCCGGGCCCGCAACTCCTCCAGCGCAGTGCCGTGCAGGTCGCCCCCCTCGCTGGTGCCCGGGAGGCGCTGCGCGAGCCAGAGCAGTTGGGCGTCCAGCCCGTTCCAGCGCTCGCGGCCCCGGTCCAGTTCTTTGGGCACGCGCGGGGTCGACGCGCCGCCGGACAGGCGTCGCCAGGTCACGGTCTGCTCGTGGGCGCGCACCAGCGCCAGGTGCAGATCGTCGATCGCCGCGCCGTCGCGCACGAAGTCGCGGGTGCGTCGGCGCAGGCGCCACCGGCTCCACCACGACTGCCGCAGGTCGTTGCGCTCGCGGTAGTCGGCGTCGCCGGTCGCGCCGAGAAACGGTAGGAGGTCGATGGAGAACACCTCGGGGTGCAGCACCTGCAGGGTGTCCCGCACCCCCTCGAGCAGCCCGATCGCGGTGCCCCAGTCGGCGGGCACCCGCGCGGGCGCCAGCCCCACGGAACCCACGAGACCGTCCAGCGCCTCGCGATCGGCCTCCAGCTCGTGCGCGCTGAGATCCTGGGTGGTCTGCAGCGCGCGAGCGCGGGCCGACTCGTCGGTGATCCGGGCGCCGGACCAGGGGTCGCGGCGGCGGTCCTCCGACCAGGCGCCGGCCGTCGCGGCCTTGGTCAGCAGCTCGCCCGCGCGGGCGGCGGCGGCCGGATCCAGCGCCTTGAGGGTGTCGCCGGACAGCCGAACCCGGGAGGTCGGTGGGCGACGCGGGCGGGTCAGCCGGGCCAGGGCGGCCAGGCCGTCGAAGACGCTGACCCCCCAGGGCTGACGCAGTTCGTGCATCGCGTCGCGATGGGCGTCGAGGCGCACGCGGCGGGCGCCGATGGCGTCGGCGACCTCCCCGACATCCGGCTCGCGCGTCGAGGGCGCGTCGTCGATCGCGTCGCGGACCGCGGCGGCCACCTGCCCGCGGTCGAGGCCGCCCTCGCCGACACGCACGAGCACCTGCTCCAGGCCCAGGTCGGTGAGCCGCTCGGCGAGGTCGACGAGGGGGTTGGCGGCCTCGCTGACGACGAGCACCGACTTGCCCTCGGCGACCAGTGCGGCGGCGACAGTGGCGACCGTCTGGGTGCGGCCGGTGCCCGCCGGGGCATCCAGGGCGACATCGCGCCCGGCGCGCACCGCCGCGACGACCTGCCGCTGGGCGCGGTCGGTGCCCAGCACGAGCACCTCCCGCCCGGTGACCGGCTGCGGCTCCTGGGACTGCGCCGCAGACGCCGGCGTGAGGTCCGCCTTGAGTGCGCCGGCCTCCAACGCCCCACTCGCCTCCGCTAGCTGCGCGACGAGGCGGCTCTGCGCGAGGGTCGACCCGTGCGCCACGAGGTCGGCGACCAGCGGCAGCTTGGCGTAGGAGAACGGAGCGACGATCTTGCGGTCGGCGATGCGGAAGCCGGGCACGCCACGACACATGCGGGTCAGCTCGCGGAACACCGGCATCGGGTCGAACCGGCGGGCCGAATGCGCGAGCGCCGCCACCGCCTCCGGGTCGATGTCGATGCCCTGCTCGGAGGAGAGGTAGTGCGCCAGCACCGGGTTGATCTCCACGGCCGCGGACAGGTCGATGTCGTAGTCGCGGTGGCTGGGGTCGGTGGGCGCCAGCCGGCAGCCTCGCAGCAACACCGGCGCCAACGGCGCACGCCGGGCCCCCGGGACGTTCCACGTGGCCATGCCGATCGCCATGAACCCGGCCGACAGGCCCCGCTCCTGGGCCAGTTCGACGGTCTTGTGCTGGATCGCCTCCGCGCGCTCCCGGGCGTGCGCGAACGCCGAGCGCTCCCGCACGAGATCCGACAACCGGGTCGCGCGGCCCGCCATGAGCATCGACACCCCACCGGGGTGCGCGGTGCTCAGATCGAGGGAGCCGCCGGGGTTCTCGTCGAACCACAGCAGCGTGTTCGGCCCGCCGGCGTCGACGAGCCGCCGCTGCCAGCCCTTGAGGGCGCGCGCCACCGACTCCTGGGTCTGCGCGCTGCGCGGTTCCTGCTGCCGACCGCCGGTGCGCTCGGCGGAGTCGGATCGGTCGCGGGAGGGGGTGGAGCTCACCGGCGAATCCTATCGTCCGCGCACGAGACCGCTCGCGACCTCGGCCGCAGCACCCGCTCCGAGTCGGCGCGCGGCAGCGCCGTGCCCTGGCAGCAGGCTGGGGCCAGCCGGTTCAGCGGCTGAGCACGAGTGCGTCGCCGACGGCCCGCTGCGCGCTGCCCGAGACCGTGTTGATCACCCGGTTGTTGATGACCATCGTCGTCGAGCCGCCCCCGTCGAGGTTGACGGCGTCGACCATGCCGAGGCTGCGGGCGACCCGAGCGGCCTCCACGAGGGAGGCCCCGACGCTCGTGGTGCGCCGCCCGTCGATGGTGACGAGCATGATCCGCCCGTCGGCCTTGCGGCCGATGATCGAGCGGGGGTGGCGGCCGGAGAGTTGGGCGGTGCCGGTGTTGCTGATGACTTTGCCGTCGCGCACCAGCCGGTAGCGACCGGTGACTCCGTAGGTGTCCTTGTTCAGCCCGAGCTTCTCCCCGGAGGAGGTGTACACGCCCTCGTCGAAGCGGACGCAGCTGCCCGGCGCCTCCCGCAGGATCTGCGCGGCGCGATCACCCGTGCCCTGGATGGAGAACTGGGCGCTGCTCAGCCGAGTTCCACGGGTCGAGCTGACGCGCACGAGGCACCCGTCGGGGCCGAACACGGCCTCCGCCCCGGGCCCGCCGGGGGTGGCGGCGGCGTACCGCGGTGAGAAGCGCACGAGCTCGCCCTTGGTGCCGGCGCAGGCGGCGGCGTCGGGGTTCTCGCCGGTGCAGGCCGCCGGCACCCGCGGGGTGCGGTTGACGCCGGCGAGGGTGCGGCGCTTGCCGGTCTTACGGTCCTCCACGTAGCCGCGCCACGTGAACTGCCCCATGCGCAGCCGGCCGCGGTCGGCGTCGATGAGCACGTTGTGTTCGGCGCCGGTGCCGGTCTGTTCGCTGGTGACGGTGCCCGCGGAGACGGCCAGGCCGACGGGGTCGCCGCGCAGGCCCGCGGGGGCGTTGATGTTGAAGAAGCTGGCGTTCATCGCGACGCGCGCCCCGGCGTAGGCGGACAGCGCGGAGGTCGTCTCCGGCGCCATGAGCGTCGGGCCGTAGGTGGTGCGCAGTTTGAGGTTGCTGCGCTTGGGGTCGATCGTGATGGCGTTGACGCGCCACGGTCCGGTCGTGGTGCGGTCGATGCGCGCGGGGGTGGCGGTGGTCTCGCCCCGCTCGATGTAGTGGCGCACCACGCCGGGCGCCACGGCGGTGACCGTCCGCTTCTCCGGCAATCCCTTGTCGCCGAGGGGCAGTTCGTCGCGGCTGGGTGCGGCGGGCAGCGCCGCGACGGGAGCGCCGGCGGCCACGAAACTGCTGGCGGTGCTTGCCGTGCTGGCGGTGCTTGCCGAGGCGCCGCTGTGGGCCTGAGCCGGGGCCGCGATCAGCGGCGCGGCGACGGCGGCCGCGACGGCGCCGACCATGGTCAGCCGAGGCAGGCTGCGGGACGGGTGATGCGGTGGGGTGTGCGATGCGCGGTGCGACTGGACGCGCTTGTCGTGGGCGCGCTTGTCGTCGGTGGTGGGGCGCAGTGCGGTCATGGGTCGGGTCCATCCGTGGGTTCGGCGCGATGACGGTCGGAGCACCGGCGTGACTGGCCCGGCACCAAGTGTCGAGGGTAGCCCGCAGGGGGCCCTGACAAGGCCCTGATCGCCCGAAGCTGCCCGCGGCACAGCGGCCGGGCCGAATATCGTTGAGCGCCACCGGGTTCACCGGGGCGCGCCGTAGTCGCGGCGTGGCCGCGGAGTGGACACCCCGCCCGCTCGCCTGGTGGACATTCGTCCGGTTGTGAGTTGACTCACCGGCAGCGCCCAGCAAAGGTGGGCTCGATTAACTATTCTCTTGTGCCCCCGGAGGGTTCACCCGCTGATGAGCGACCTCGAGCGCCCCAATAAGTCCGTCCGTACTATCCCTGCCGAGGGACCGATGGTGCGCCCCCGGCGTACCCGCCCGCGGATGGGGTGGCGGTCGATGGCCTACTCGGCGACCGGCGGGCTGTGGAATCCCGGCCCCAGCGAGAAGGAGCAGCGACACCGCGACCGCGAAGACCAGATCGCGACGCAGCTGCGCGGCAAGCACGTGACGGCGTTCTTCTGCCTCAAGGGCGGGGTGAGTAAGACGTCGACGACGGCCGCGACCTCCGTGGCGCTGGCCGATCTGCGACCCGACCCGGTGTTCGCGATCGACGCCAACCCGGACGCCGGTGACCTGGCGGAGCGGCTCGTGGGGCGGCAGCTGGCCGGCATCACGTCGCTGTCCCGCAACGTCGACCGGATCAGCTCGCTGGAGGACTTGTCGCAGTTCACGGTGACCGCGGGTCGGCTGACGGTGCTGCCCGGTGAGCCGAACCCCGTGCTCGGCGACTCGCTGAGCTCGGCGGACTTCGAGCAGATTCTCGGCGTCGTGCAGCGCTACTACTCCTATGTTCAGGTCGACTGCGGCACGGGTGTCACGCACCCGCTGATGCACGGCATCCTCAAGTACGCGACGACGGTCGTGGTGCCCGCGGCGTGGTCGGTGACCGGCGCGCGCCGTGCCGCGGAGACGATCGACTGGCTGGAGAACAACGGCTTCGAGCACCTGGCCCGCACGAGCATCTGCGTGTTGACGGCCAAGGACATCGTCAGCCGCAGCGTCGACAAGCAGGCGGTGCTAGAGCACCTGGGTAAGGCGGCGGACCTGGTCGTTGTGCCGGCGGACCCGCACATGGCCGACGGTGGCACCTTCGACTGGGACCTGCTGCGCCCGCACACGCGCGAGGCGTTCCTCGACATCGGCGAGGCGATCACCCGGCGCTTCGACCGCCCCGCCCAGGAGATCGCTGAGGCCGAGCCGGTGCTCGGCGGGGCGTTGGCCGACAAGGCGCTGCGCACGCCGCCGGTCATCCCCTCGGCCGCCGGCTCGCAGGACGCCTACGCCCGCGCCGAGCGCGCTCGGCGCAGCACCGACCGCCCCGCCGATGACAGGCACACCGACGACGCCGCGAAGGCGCCCCAGAACGCCTGAGCGCCGGGCCGCCCATCCTCGATCGGAGGCCGACGTTGGGGCCGCGCCCTCCGGGTTACCCTGGCAGCACGGCCCCACGCCCTCGTAGCTCAGGGGATAGAGCACCGCTCTCCTAAAGCGGGTGTCGCAGGTTCGAATCCTGCCGGGGGCACCACACAAAACCGCAGGTCACAACTCCACGAGGCCTCGAGCACCGCCCTGCGATTCCTGACTCAATCATTACCCTCGCTTGACGAGACTCTCCGAGTCGAGGTGAGATTCTGATTCCCTCGATACCGGGTGCGAGCGGAGGGGATTCTGCTGGTGGAGCCGTTTGTCTCAACATGAATCAAGCAGTCAACACGAGCCAGCGTTTGGCGCAGTCGAACAACTGGAGGACCACCGCGTGCTGACGGGTTGGATGGTCGAGGGCCGGGGGCGTCGCATGACGCTCCCGGCGCTTGCCGCCGTGCTCGCGATGCTGATGAACGGGTGCGCAAGTGGGTCGCCGGAGTCAAGCGAGACAGTGCCCGTGACTCAGACGGTGGCGCAGGTTCTGCCGGCGTCCTCAGGCGGCGCGGGGAGTGTGGCGCTGGTTGCGTTGACGGCGGATGAGCAGTTCTTCCTGGATCAGTCGGTCCAGGTGTTGGCGAGTGAGTGCATGAAGAAGCAGGGGCTGGCGTACCAGCCGACAGCCACGCAGCAGCGTGGGGCTCAATCGAACGGCGACCCCACAGCTGATCAGCTTCGGCAGGGGTACCAGATCAGCAAGAGCGCCAAGGAGACCAACCTCAAGGACGTCAATGCCGAACGACTGAACGCGCTGACCGGCGATCAGCGTCAGGCGTGGGACGCGGCATTCTTCGGTGATCCCTCGAAGCGGGTCGCCGTGACGTTCCCGGACGGGTCGACCATCTCCGACGGGGGGAACGGGTGCCTGGCCGACGCACGCGCGCAGATCTATGGCAGCGTCCCGGCGTCGTTGGTTTCTGATCACGCGCCAGCTTTTCTCGTCGGCGATAAAGCCCGTAACGCGTTGATGCAGCGCAGTGACTACCGCTCGGTCGTCACGAACTGGCAGCAGTGTCTGGCCCGCAAGGGCGTCGACGTCTCCCCCCAGGCGGACATCGGGTTGGACGAGGCGTTGCGGCAGTACGGTTTGCTCCCTCGAGCCGAGGCCGATGCCTACGCGGCTCGACTGGCCCCGGCTGATGCTGCGTGCCAGCGCGCTACGGGCATCCACGAGCTGCGCGCGCGCCTTCTCCAAGAGAATGCGACGACGTTGAAGTCGTCCTCGGGTCTGGATGCTGCCGGAGTCATCCTCCTACGCAGGCAGTCCGTCGAACGCGCCCGTGCGATCGTGCTCGCCGGTGGAACCACGGCCACGACTCCATGAAGAGGTCACAGGCAGCGATAGGCGTCGCCGCGTGCCTGGTAGCGGCCACGGCGGGATTCCTCACGGGCCGGCTAGCGGTCGGGACACCCGAGGCGGCTCGCTCCGAGAACGTCCCGCCGGTCACCGCGAAGGTCGTCCAGGGCCAGGTCACTCAGACGGTCGACGTGCCGCTGGCCATGACATCTGCCTGGACCACCACGGTGACCTCCCCCGCGCAAGGACCGCGCCACGTCGCGACCCGCGTCGACGCCTCCGAGGGTCAGCCCGTGAGGGTGTGCACCTCGCCGGTCGCAGTCAATGACGTCCCGATAGTCCTCATGAACGGCTCGACACCACTGTTTCGGGACATGAGCGTCGGGAACAGAGGCACGGATGTCGCCGGCCTGCAGGCAGGCTTGAAGGCCTGCGGCCTGCAGGTGAGCGACCCTGCGGGTACTTTGGGCCGCAGCACCCTCGATGCCTGGAACAAACTCGCCAGGAGCGGCGCCAATCCGGCCGAGGTCGTCGGCTGGCGCCAAGTCGTCATGCTCCCCGCCGGTATCACGCAGGCGACCGTGGCCCAGGTGCCGTCGGCTGGCGCCACCGTCGGGGCGAACGAGCCACTCATCAGCCTGAGCGCGGGTACGCAGATCGCCGTAGGCGGCACAAGCCCCAGCACTGCAACAGCTCTCCGCAAGGGGCAGACGGTCCCGGTCACGTTGACCTCCGGCAAGGAGGTCCAAGGGACGATTCACGCGATCAGCGCACCCCAAGCCGCGCCGGACCCCAACGCCGGCGATGCTGCGGAGCCGGCGGCCGACGGGCGTCAGGACCCCGCCACGGTCCCCCCGGGTCAGTCCCGCCTCGAGATCACCCTTCCATCACCCTCGACGGACGACGCGCCGATCTCCGCCACAATCGTCGTCGCCGACTCTCCTGCGTCCAGCCTGGCCGTCCCACTAGCGGCCCTCACCTCTTGCGGCGCCGCGGCGTGCGTCCACGTCCTCGACGGCGACATCTCCCGCGAGGTCACCGTCCGCACTGGGCTATCGAGTTCGCGACTCGTCGTCGTATCCCCCATCGATGGACAGCTCACCGTCGGTGACGCGGTCGTCGTGGAGGGACCGTGACAGCACTCGTCACCTGGAACCAGGTGACCAAGCGGTACCGTCCGGACGGGCGTGACGTGCTCAACGGCATCGATCTCACCGTCGAACGCGGCGACTACATCTCCATCCGCGGTGCCAGCGGCTCGGGCAAGACCACCCTGCTCAACCTGCTCGGCATGGTCGACCGACCCACCACCGGCACGCGGACCTTCGACGGCGTTACCCTCGAAGACCTATCCCGAGGCAAGGAAGCTCTCACGCGCCGGCGCATCGCGTTCGTGTTCCAGGAGTTCTACCTCATCGATGACATCTCCACCCTGGACAACGTCGCCCTGTCCCTCGTCTACCGCGGCGTCCCCGGCCCAATCCGGAACCAGCGCGCATTGGAGGAACTGAGCGCCGTCGGCCTAGACGAATACGCCGACACCTCGGTCCTGGAACTCTCCGGCGGGCAACGCCAACGCATCGCACTCGCCAGAGCACTGGTCTCCAAGCCCGACCTCCTCCTGTGCGACGAACCCACCGGCAGCCTCGACCCCGCCAGCGCGCAGCTGGTCATGGACATCCTCGCCACCGCCCACACCAGCGGAACCACGGTCATCGTCGTCACCCACTCACCCGAGGTCGCCCTGGCCGCCCAGCGCCGATGGACCGTCGAGGCCGGCGCGCTCATCGAATCGCCGGCCCCCTGACATGGTGGCCGTCACCAGAGCGCGGAACCCCGGCCCATGGAGCGTCCTGGCCGAGGCATGGCGTCCCATCGCTCGTAGCCCGTTCAAAGCGCTCCTGGCGGCCATCGGCGTCGCGATCGGAGTCGCCGCCTTCGTCATGCTCGCTGGCATGCAAGGCATGAACGACGCCGCTCTCGTCCAACGCCTCGACGCCGCATCCTCCAACCAAGTCGAAGCAACTGTCGAGCTGCACCGGCTTCCCGCGACACTGCGCGACCCCCGAGGCATCGCAGCCTCCGGCGACTCCCTAGGCCTCGCCCAAGGATTCGTCTCATGGCGCATGTCCGAACCCCAGGTCCAAAGGGCAAGACCCGACGGAACAACCACCGTCCGGGCCTGGCCCGTCGTCGCCCTCACCCCCGACGTCCAAGACCGCACCGACATCACCACCGACCGCCCCTGGCCTCTCCTGTTCAGCAGCCCCCGCACCGCCCTCGTCGGATCAGGACTGGTCCGCACCGAGAACATCCGCCCCGGCGAGACCCTCACCATCGACGGGCACCACGTCACCGTCGTCGGCACCATCACCGACAGCAGCTCACGCCCCGACCTGCTCCTGTCCGTGGTCGTCTCCGACGAGACCTCCACAGCAGCCTTCGGCCCGCCCGAAAGCGTCACCTTCTCCGGCTACGCACCCCCAGCCGGCGCACCCAAATACGCCGCAGCACTCCCACGGGTCCTCGCACCCCACCACGAAGAGGCCGTCCAATCACAAGCGGTCGAGGACGCCCGCGGAGCCGTAGCCCTCATCGGACAAGACATCCTCTCCGGCACCCGCTATATCGGCCTTTCCGCAGCCCTTCTCGGGGCACTGATGGTCGGCATCATCCAATACTCGTCGGTCATCGAAAAGCTCGGTACCTACGCGCTGAAGAAGTCTCTCGGCGCCACGAGCCGGCAACTGTTCACCGAACTCTTTCTCCACTCCGCGATCATCGGACTCACCGGTGGCCTCCTCGGCCTCACCGCAGCAGCCCTCGGCCTCACCACCATCGCAACTGCCACCGCAGGCACCGCCTACATCGCGCCCTGGGTCCCCATCGCCGCAGTCACCGGCGCCAGCCTCGTCGGCGGCCTCGCCGGAGCAGCAGCCGGCGCCCGCGCCGCTCTCGTCGACCCCATCGCCTTCATCCGACGCTGAATCCGGGCTACCACGCCCCCGGTCAAGGTCGACATCAACACCGTCGAGCGATGGATCACCGGCGGTCGAGTTCCCCATCGACGCGCCCGGGTCGGTTGACGCCGCTCTCCACGCACTTTGCTGCGTTGCCGCCGCGCTGCACCTCGGCGAGCCCTACTTATGGCCGGCGGCAACACCCGATCACCAGGTCGAGACTGCGACGAAACGGACGTTCGCCGCCTTTCACCCCAACCGCAACTCTATCCCCGCCCAGCGCCGGCTCGATGTCGCCGCAACGCCAAGGAGAACATCGACCTCTGGGCTTCCGCCGACAACTTCCAACACGACAGCCTCGACGACTTCTTCGGCATCGTCGCCGACCGCGTGGGAAAGGGCGCCAGAGTCCGCCTACTCTTCGGAGATCCCGAATCGAAAGCTGTTGTAATCCGAAGTTTCGGGAAGGGCCTCGGCGATGGACTCGCAGGTCGTGGGGTACGTCACACATTTGGCCCCTCGCTTCTCACCTCACAACCCTTGCTGGCCCCAGCTCACGGCGGTAGCTTTAACTACCTTCTCTCCCAACCGTTTTGGAGGATCTATGCTCACGTCCCAAATGGCGCTACTCTCCCTATTAGTCGCCGCTCCCCTGGCGGTACCGTCCACCTCGCTCGCACCCGTTGAGACGGCCATGCCGGCACCCAGCGCGAGTTCGGCTTCGGCAGCCAGCAAGGCGTCGGGTGCGCCAGCCCGACCCATCGCCACCTACCGCACCTACAAGAACGCGGCGACCGGCTTCTGCTTGGATAGCAATGCAAAGAAGCAGGTCTACAGTCACGCCTGCAACGGGGGCTCATATCAGAAGTGGCAAGTAATTCAGCGACCGGGACGCAGTATCTTCACCTTCAAGAACCTGGCCACTGGTTACTGCTTAGATAGCAATGACGGCAAGAAGGTCTACACCCACAAATGCAACAGTGGCTCCAACCAGCGCTGGCGCGTCTCGAATGTGGATGGCGCGCGCGTGTTGAAGAACCTCGCAACAAGCTTCTGCCTAGACAGCAACGCCGGGAGGAAGGTCTACACACTTGATTGTAACGGCGGATCCTACCAGAAATGGACTGCACGCTAGCTCGCACTTGAGCGTGCGGTCCAACTTTCCGAACGCAGAAGGTTGACGGAGCGTTTCACCAAAGCCGCCACCTCGCCTGCATGTCAGATCGTGAGGATTTTCCTTACGGGTTCGAAGGCGCGCTTCGCGCGCAGCTGGCCGGCCTTCGGCTCCGCTGGCGCACGACGAAGACGCCCCAGATCAAGGAGCTCGGAGACGCTTCGCCGTCGACGAACACCGCCACGTCTGAGTGCGAAGAGTCATCTTCCGCCTCCGACCCAACGAAAAGCAACTGCCCAGTTCAGCGCGCGGAAAGGGCTACCGACGGCCAGGTCCGACGAGGCTCCTAAAGCGGTTCTCGCTGGTTCGAGTCCCTGCGTGGGGCACTACTCAGAATGCAGACCTGGCTCCGTCCCGCATTGGGACGGAGCCAGCTCTGTTTGATCGCCCGCTGGTCAGCGGTGGCCGTGGCCGCGCTTGGGCTCGCAGGGCTTGTCGGTCAGGTCGAGGTTGCCGCCACGGTAGGAGTCGCGCGCGAGGCGGTAGCCGCGCCAGGGCTCGACGACGACGCGGTCACCGGGCTTGGCGGCCAGCTCCTTGTCGAAGGTGTTCACCTTGGTGCCGTTCAGGTAGTAGTCGACACCCTTGGCCCACGCGAACCGCACAGTGTCCTTGTCGACGCCACACTTGTCGGTGACATTGGGGGCGACGGCCTTGACGACGCGGTGGTGGCGCGGACGCTCGCACCGGACGTCGCTGAGCTCGACGTTTCCGCCGCGGTAGGAGTCGCGCGCGAGCCGGTAGCCGCGCCAGGTCTCGACGCGGATCTTGTCGCCGGGCTTGGCCGCGAGGTCGGCGTCGAACGACGTGACCTTCTTGTCGTTCAGGTAGTAGTCGACGCCCTTGGTCCAGGCGAAGCGCACCTTGTCGTTCTCGACGCCGCACTTGTCGGTGAACGTCGGCTTGGCCGCCGACACGGGCCGCTGCCGATCCCGACGGTCGCGGCACGGGTTGTCGACCTTGTAGGTCTTCTCGGAGCGCTTGGTGACGACCTTCAGGCCCAACGTGTGCGCCCTCGACTTCACACTCGAACTGCGGCCCATCGATCCGCCGTCGAGTTGCACCCGCGTGTGGCGGGTGGTGGCGCGGGCCACCGACGTGCCGTCCTCACAGGACAGCGAGTAGTCCCCGTCGCGGGCCGGCGGGCCGCTCACCGCGGCGTGCGCTGTGCCCGACAACCCCGTCAAACCGCTGGCCAGCAGGCCCGCCGCCGTGATCGTCACAAGTGTGCGCTGGCGTAGAAACATAGAACCCTCCTCATTGAGGGGGTGCCGACCGAACTACCCCTTGTCGAACGGCCCGGCGTGATTCCCCGCGCTGAACCTACGCCCGCACAGACTCCCCTGTCATAGCCAGTTCCTTACAGTCAGATCACGATTGGGTGCCAACACTCAGTCACCACGGGAGTACCGAGGCGCGGGGAGCGCCCGCACTCGAGCGTGACCCGCCGGACCCGGGTGGTTCGGTCACTGCCCGCACGAGTACCGCAGGTCGGCGAACAGCAACGCGTTGAGCCTGCGGCGCAGGCGCCCGGTCCGGTCGGGCGTATCCGGTCAGCGCGGACGTAGCGGATTCTTGACGTACTTCGGCGCGGGCCGATTTCTCAACGTGCAGGTCAGGCGCTTGGGCACCGACGGACAGGGTCCGCGAGTACGTCGAGAATCCGCTACGTCCGCCGCGCCCAGCCGACGAGGCCGGGGGGTGGGCCGCGCCGCACCGCTTGAGGACGGCGATCAGCGAGCTTGGGCGCCGCCCAGGCGGCGCAGGGCGTGCGCACCGTGGCTCGATTCGATGTGGCGGGCCATGAGGTCGGCCGCGGCTCCGGCATCACCGGCGACGACGTGGTCGAGCAGGTCTCGATGTTCCTGCGCCTTGGCGACCAGCACTCGGGCGTCCGGATCGGTCTGAAGAGCAAGCCGCCGGTAACGGTCCTGTTTGTCCCAGAGCTGGTCGAGGGCCTCGATGATCGCCTGATTGTGGGAGGCACGGTAGAGGGCTCCGTGGAACTCCCGATGCCGCACCAACTGCTCGACCGAGGGGTCTGCCGGCAGCGGCTCCAGGGCTGCCAAGGCCGCTCGCATCGCCTCGATGTCCGCGCTCGTGCGCCGGTCGGCGGCCAGACCCACCGCCACCGGCTCCAGGGCGCGACGCAACTCCAACAGGTCGCGGGCCTCTTCCGCCCGCAGCGGCGTCACGCGGGCGTCGCGGTGCGAGTCGAGCTCCACCAGCCCCTCGCTCTTGAGGCGGCGCAGCGCCTCCCGCAGGGGTGTCGTGCTGATGCCGAGCTCGGCCGCCAGGTCCCGCTGCTGCATGACCGCCCCAGGCTCGAATTGCCCCGACAGGATGCGATCGCGCACCAGGCGGTAGGCGAAGTCGCTCTTGGTTTCGAACAGGGAGCCGGTCGCCTGGCTCATCGTCACCTCTGATCGCTGTGGCCGGCCGACGTCCCGGGACGGCCGGGACGCCTGCGCCGCGTCGGCTATAACTCGCGGAAACCCTCAGCATGACCCGACCCCTTCTTCGACACAAGCCGCAACGCCCTGACCGGCGACGGAGTCGCCAAGACCGCCTGGAGTGCACCTGGCTTCCCCAGTTGGCCAAGATTGAGCCTTGACGATATAGGTTATAACGAGCAGAATTGAAGGGTGCCAAGGCCGGCTGCACCGCCGGCGCTGCCCATCGGAAGGATGCGCCATGACCACCGCGCACACCCTCGACGCCCGCCAGGCCACCGCCCCGTTGCGCCACGGCGGCCGCGAGTACACCCGCATCGACCTGCCCGCCGTGCTCGGCCAGCACATCGACGCCATCCCCTACGTGCTGCGGATCCTGGCCGAGAACGTCGCCCGCACCGCAGCCGGCGACCGGGCCGACCGGGCGCTGGCCGCCCTTCGCGCCTGGCCACACGGTGCCGCGGGCGACGCCGAGCTTGACCTCACGCCCGGGCGCCTACTCATGCACGACACGACGAGCACCCCCGCCCTCGTCGACATCGCCGCCATGCGCGACGCGCTGGCCGAGGCCGGCCACGACCCCGCGGCGCTGAGCCCGCTGCTACCGGTCGATGTGTCCATCGACCACTCGACCGCCGTCGAGGCGTACGGCCACGCCGACGCCGCCGCACAGAACCTCGGGCACGAGATGCGGCGCAACGCCGAGCGCTTCGCCTTCTTGAAGTGGGCCGCGCAGGTCATGCCGACCGTGCGGCTCAACCCGCCGGGCAGCGGCATCATGCACACCATCAACCTCGAGCAGTTGGCCACCGTCGTGACCACGCAGCAGCGCGACGGCGCGACGTGGGCTGCGCCCGACGTCATGCTCGGCACCGACAGCCACACCCCCATT
>NZ_BAHD01000096.1 GCF_000298215.1 Kineosphaera limosa NBRC 100340
CTCGAGGGCCGCGGCGGTGGCGCGGGCGAGGTCGCCGAGGCCGGCCTGGCCGATGACGGAGCCGGGGTCGCCGCGGTCGGGGGCCAGCAGGTTGTCGCCCCCCGCGACGAGCGCGATGGTCGTCTGCGCCGGTGCTGCTGAGACACCGGCGGATGCCCCTGTCGTCGCTGTTGTCGCTGTTGTCGCTGCTGTCGCTGGGGTTGCCTCGGCCCCTGCGACGAGCACGGCGCGGGTCTCGAAGCGCTGGGTGAGGTCCTGCGCTTGGGCCAGCGCGACGGCCGTGAGCACCTTGGTCGTCGAAGCAGGAGTGCGAGCGCGGCCGGCGTCGTGCGCGAAAAGCACCGCCCCGGAGGCGTCGCGCACCTCCATGCCGACCGACGGCCCGAGCGCGGGATTTGTCAGCTGCGGCCGCAGGGCCGCGGTCAGCCCAGCGGTCGTGAGCGCGGGGCTCGCGGCTTCTGCTGGGATCTGCGTCGGCAAGGGAGCCGGAGTTGCCGCGGCCAAGGGCGGCGGCACCCGCGGGACCGCGTTGTTGTCTTGCCGCGCACCCGCCGCACCGGCCTGACCGGCCGGCGCCTCACTCTCCGGTACCTGCGTGCGGTCCTCCCGGCCCAGGTCGCTGGTGACGAATCCGGGCACGACATCGAGGGCGTCGAGGCTCAGGTAGCCCAGCGGCAGCGCGACGACGAGCGCCGCGACGGCGATCTGCCGTCGGCGCGCTGACCGCTCCCGCATGTCGACCTCCCGGCCCCTGATCTGCCCGGTTCCCCGTGGTGCCCCCGCTCCATGATGACCCGGCGCGGCCCCGATCGAGCGCACGTGCCCCGCGGCGGCGTCGCATCGTGGCTTGCCGGGGCGGGAAGAACGTGGCGGCGAAGGCATTCCGTAGGCTTGGGCCACATGATCCGCGCGGGCATGACACGCTGTGGACGCACAACTTATGACAATGGCGTGATCACGAGGAGGCCTGCCGGAATGACGAGCACGCGGGAGGGCGACGGGCCGCTGTTCTTCGATGTGACCATCGAGATTCCAAAGGGACAGCGCAACAAGTACGAGGTCGACCACGAGAGCGGTCGGATCCGCCTGGACCGGATGCTCTTCACCTCGACGCAGTACCCGAGCGACTACGGCTACATCGAGGACACTCTCGGTGAGGACGGCGACCCGCTCGACGCCCTGGTGCTGCTCGACCAGCCGACCTTCCCCGGCGTGCTCATCATGTGCCGCGCGATCGGCATGTTCCACATGCGCGACGAGGCCGGCGGCGACGACAAGATCCTGTGCGTACCGGCGAAGGACCCGCGGGTCACGGCCATCCAGGACCTCGAGGACGTCAGCGAGTTCGACCGGCTGGAGATCCAGCACTTCTTCGAGACCTACAAGGACCTCGAGCCCGGCAAGTCGGTCGAGGGCGCCCACTGGGCGGGTCGCGAGACCGCCAACCAGGTGATCCTCGAGGCCATCGCGCGCGCCGACGAGCACGGCGTCACCACCAGCCGCTGGCCCAAGCCGAACCACTGATCGGACCGCTGATCGCGAGCAACAGCCGCGAGAACTACTGAGAGCGACTGAGGGCGCCGGAGCGATCCGGCGCCCTCAGCTGCGTTTCGGCTCGCCCGTCAGACGCGGCCGCCGTAGGGCAGCAGGCTGGAGCGGTAGATCGAGGAGTAACGGATGTTGAGGCCGGTGCGCGGCGCCTCGATCATCCGCCCGTCGCCCACGTAGAGCCCGACGTGGTGGATCGAGGCGGCGTCCTTACCGAAGAACACCAGGTCACCGGGGGCCAGGTCGGAGATCGGTACGCGCGCGGTCTGCTGGTACTGCGAGCCGGTGTAGTGGATGAGGTTCTTGCCGGCCGCCTGCCACGCCCGCATCGTCAGGCCGGAGCAGTCGAAGCTGTCGGGCCCTTCGCCGCCCCACCGGTAGGGCTTGCCGAGCTGCTCCTGCGCGTAGGCGATGGCGGCGGCGGCTGCGTCGCTGTCTGCGGCGGGCAGACTGCCGGGGTCGAAGCCGTCGGCGGCGAGCGTCGCGCTCTGGCTGCGCAGCATCTGCTGGCGCACGGACTGGGCCGCGAGACCGTCGAGGCGGGCCCGCTCGACGGCGGCGCTGGAGTCGCGCAGGGTCGCGAGTTCGTCGATGGCCGCCTGCATCTGTTGCCCGATGGCCTGCTGACGGGCCTCGCCCTGCGCCACGGCGGCCTGGGCTGCGTCGTGGGCCTCCTTGGCGCGGGCCTGGGCGGCCTTCTGCTGAAGTTCGGCCTGGGCGGCGACCCGACGGGCCTCCTGGGCCTTGGCGGCGGCGGCCTGGGCGTCGTCGAAGGTGCGGCCCCGGTAGGCGCTGATGGCGTCGAGGTCGCCGGCGGTGCGACCGGCATCCGAGCCGGCGGCCAGACCGAAGAGCACGTCGAACCCGGCCAGGGGGCCGCCCTGCATGTAGAGGGTGGCGGCGAGGTTATCGACGGCGGTGCGCGCCTGCCCGGACCGCTCGGTGGCGGCGGCCGCCTCCTGCCGGGCCTTCTTCGCGGCGGCGGCCCGCTGCGCCAGTTGCACCCGCGCCTGGTTGTAGCGCTCGGTGGCCAGCTGCGCGGCGGCTTCGAGGTCGTCCAGTTCGCGCTGGGCGGCGGTCCACCGTGCTTCGACGCGAGCCTGCTGCGCCTGCGCGCGGGCGACGGCGGCGCGGGCGGCCTCGACCTGGGCTTGCGAGGGCACCGGTCCGCGCGGCGGCGTGGTGGCATTCGGGGAGGCCGTGGCGCTGGGTGACGGCGTCGGGGCGGGGCTGGCGGGGGTGTCGGGAACTGCGAAGGCGGGCAGGGAGGGGGTCACCATCGCGCAGATGAGCGCGAGGGTCGCAGCGCGACGGCGCATAGGTTTTTCTCGTCCCTTCGGCGGCGGACCGGCATGATCCGCGCCGTCTGTCGGCGGGCCGCCACGACACCCCTGGCCTGCGCTCGCGCCCACCTCCTGCGTAGAACGTGCGCAGATCAGTGGTGAGCCACGGCGGCCGGTCGATTAGTCTCTTGGAGACCAGTCGGTCACTGGATCTAGGTGTCCGTATCGGCAACAGGGGATGAAACTGAAGATGTCTGAAAACACGAATTCGCCTGAAGGCGAAAACACCTCAGCGGTGCGGTCCGGCGACGGGGACCTCGCCGACGCCACCTCGTCACGCAAGCGCCGCCGCACGGTCGTCGCGGGCAGCGCCGCAGCGGCGCTGGTTGTCGCCGGTGGAGCCGCGGCAATCGCGGGCAGCGGCATGCTCGGGGGCGGCGGCTCCCAACCCGAAGACGTGCTGCCAGGCGAGTCGATCGTGTTCGTCAAGGTCGACCTCGACCCCGGCGTGGCGCAGAAGGTCGGCGCCTTCCGCCTCATGGACAAGCTGCCGCAGGCCAAGGAGGCGCTGAACTCCGGCGACCCGAAGAAGGCGCTGTTCGAGTGGATCAGCGCCAACGACAAGGACGTCAAGGTCGACTACGCCGCCGACGTCGAGCCGTGGCTCGGTGATCGGGTGGGCATGGCCATCTTGGCGCCGCAGGGCTCCTCGACCGAGCCGGTGCCGGTCGTTGCGGTGCAGGTGAAGGATGAGGCCAAGGCGCGCGAGGGCATCGCCAAGCTGGAGGCGCAGAGCAAGGACGCCATCGCGGGGGCCAAGGACACGGCCGCCAAGGCGATGGAGAGCGCGACGGGACCGGGCGCGTCCCCGAGCGCCGGCGCGAAGTCGGACTCGGAGCCCGTGCAGATCTTCCGCAACGGCTACCTCGTGGTCACCGACGCGGCGAACGAGCAGCGGGTGACGTCGGCGATGGACGCGGGGGCGCTGTCGGCGAACGACACGTTCAAGGCGGACATGAGCGCCCTCGGTGAGAAGGGTGTGGCCTCCGGCTGGGTCGACGGTCCGAAGTCGATGAGCCTGCAGGGTGGTTCGTCCACTCCGGCGGCGATGGAGGAGTTGGCGGCCCTTGGTGGGCGCAGCGCGTTCGCCCTGCGCTTCTCCGCGGACTACCTGGAGTTCGCGCAGGTCAACCGCGACGTGAAGTTGAGCACGCAGGCACCGGCGCTCAAGGACGTGGCTAACCTGCCGGCGACGACGGGCGCGTTCTACTCGTTCAGCGGCGGCTCGGCCTACCTGGGTGAGCTGTGGCCGACGATCACGAAGTTCGCGGCCGCGGCGGTCGGCCCCGGGGCCGACTTCGAGGCGCAGCTCAAGGAGATCGAGCAGCAGACCGGGCTGGTGCTGCCGCAGGACCTGCAGACGCTGCTGGGTGAGCAGTTCGATGTCGTCGTGCCCAAGCAGGACTTCAAGGACGCCCAGGGCATGCCGCAGGTCGGCATGCGGTTGTGGGGCGACACGGCCAAGTCGGAGGCGGTCTTGAAGAAGATCACCGACCTGGCCAACGAGCAGGGCGCCATGCTGCCGATCCAGACGCAGACCTCCGACGGCCACTTCGACATCTCGCTGCTCGGCGGCTCCTTCGCCGCGCTCGCCTCGGTCGCCGACTCGGGCCAGTCGGTTTCGGCGGCGCCCGGCTTCGCCAAGGTGCTGCCCGACTTGGCCAAGGCGAACTCCGCGCTGTACGTCGACCTCGACGCCTTCGAGTCGCAGTACCTGCCGGAGGTGCCCGCCGAGCACCGCGAGCTGGTCCAGGCCCTCCAGGCCGTCGGCATGACCGCGCAGCCGATCACCAACGGCGAGCAGCACTCCACCCTCCGGGTCTCGGTGAACTGAGACTCGGCTGACGCTGGCACGGCTCGACGGCCCGGTCCTGAAATGGGCCGGGCCGTCGGCGTTCCAGCGCAGGAAAGCGGCCCGCGACCGGGCGTCCACCAGAACGCGCAATCCGCTCGTTCGCACGCCCATGGGGTCTGCCGCACCCCTGTGAAAGGCTCGCGGGATGCGACCCACCGTGACCGAGCCGGCCCGCGAGATCGATGTCGTCCATGAGACCGACGTGCTGGTCGTCGGCGCGGGACCGGGGGGCCTGGCCGCCGCGCTCGGGGCCGCCCGGGCGGGCGTCGAGGTCACCCTGGTCGAGCGCTTCGGCTGCATGGGCGGCAACATCACCGTGGTCGGCGTCGAGGGTTTCGCCTGGTACCGGCGGGAGCAGACTGTCGAGGCCGGCGGCATCGGGTGGGAGTTCGAGGAGCGCGCCAAGGCGATGGGCGCCGCGGTCCCGGAGAGCCAGTCGCTCTCGTACGAGCTGGATTCCGAGGGCTTCAAGGTCGTCGCGGACCGGCTGGTGCAGGAGGCCGGGGTGCGCCCGATGCTGCACCGTCAGGTCGTCGCGCCGGTCATGGACGGGGATCGGATCATCGGCATCATCACCGAGTCCAAGGCGGGTCGCGAGGCGATCCTCGGGCGGGTCGTCATCGACGCGAGCGGCGACGCCGATATCGCGATGCGCGCCGGTGCGCCGGTCCACCAGACTCCGGTCGAGGAGATGTTGGCGGCCTCGGTGATGTTCCACCTCGCCGGGGTCGACAAGGCCGCCTTCCTCGCGGGGGTCGCGGCGGATCCGCAGACGTACGCGGACTGGTCCTCCGGGGAGTGGGTGACGACGACGGACGGCAAGGAGGACGCGCTCTTCTCCCCCTACCTCGGCAAGCCGTCCCGGCAGGCCATCGAGGCCGGAGTCATCCCAGCCGACCTGCACACCATCGGCGGCACGTGGGGCGCACTGCACGACACTGGCGAGCTGACGTACATGAACCTCGTCCACCTGCCCGAATGCGACGGCACCGACCCCGACAGCATGACCCGCTTCGAGATCGAGGGCCGCCGGCAGGCGTTGCTCGCCATCGACGCGCTGCGCCGCTTCACGCCGGGCTGCGCGAACGCCCGGCTGCGCAACTTCGGGGCGACGATCGGCATCCGCGACACCCGCAAGATCGACGCGGTCTACAACCTCACCGAGACCGACACTCGTGGGCAGGGGCGGTTCGAGGACAGCATCGGCATCTACCCCGAGTTCATCGACGGCTACGGCGTGCTCGTCCTGCCCACGACGGGGCGCTACCTACAGATCCCGTTCCGTTCGCTGATCCCGCGCGGGGTGCGGAACCTGCTCGTCGCCGGGCGCGCGATCGGAGGGGACAAGATCGCGCACGCGGCGACCCGCAACATGTCGTGCTGCGCGGTGACCGGGCAGGCCGCGGGGGTGGCGGCAGCACTGGCCGTCCGCAGCGGGGTCGAAGCCGCCGACGTCGACGTCGCCGCGGTGCAGGCGCAGTTGGTGCACCAGGGCGTTCGGATCTCCTAGCGTCGTCAGCGCAGGAAGGCGGCCGCCACTCCTGCGTCCACGGGGATGTGCAGGCCGGTCGTGTGCGACAGGTCGCCGTCCTGGTCCAGGCCCGGGCCGTCAGGGCCCTCGACACGGACCTCGCCGGACCTCGCCGGAATTCGCCGGATCGTCGCGAACTCGACCCGCCTGCGCCGCTACGAGCCGGACCAGCAGGCTTCGCGCCGTTGGGAGTCCGTCGCGGACTAAATGCGTCGCGACTCAGACGGGGGCATAGGTAGCGACCACGACACCCGTCGTCGTCGGCACGCATCGCTTCAGGGCCAGGTCCCGCCTCAGCCCCGTCCGTGGGAAGAGCTGCTGCCCCTGCCCGAGCACCAACGGATGGATGAGCAGGGTGTATTCGTCAACGAGTCCGGCATCGATGAGGGTCCGCGCGAGTTCACCACAGCCGAGCAGCACGAGATCGTCGCCGCCTGACTTCTTGAGCCGCGTGACGGACTCGATCGCGTCCCCGCGCAGCGCGTGCGAGTTCTCCCAGGGGAGCGGATCGGTCAGGGTGTTGGTCACCACATACTTCGTCTTGGCGGCCAGGACCGGGGTGAACGGGTTGTCCGTGCGGCCGCCCCACGCCCGGTGGAAGTCCTCGTACGTACGCCGCCCGAAGAGGAGCGCGCTCGGCCGCATCATGCCCGCCCCCATCTCACGGGCGGCGACCTCGTCGCCGTAGGCCACTCCCCAGCCCCCGGCGTCGAAACCGTCACGGGTGTCCTCGTCGGGCCGGCCCGGCGCCTGCATCACGCCGTCGAGACTCAGGCTCTCCACGATGGTCAGGTCAGCCACGTCCGCCTCCTCATAAGACTGGACTGTATAGTCCAGTTAGACTGCACGGTACAGTTCGTTTATCGCTCCTGCAAGAGCAGGCCCTTTCTCCGGGCCGCGTCTGGGGCGGCGCACCCACTCGATGAAGGGAGGCCCCATTGCCCCTTGCAGACCAGCCACTGTCAGCCCGGTCCGCCTCGAAGCGGTCGGCGATCCTGGCAGCCGCAGAGCGAGCCTTCCTCACGCACGGCTACCTCGGCACGAGCATGGACGGCGTCGCCGCCGACTCCCGGGTCTCGAAACAGACGATCTACGCGCACTTCGGCACGAAGGAACAGCTCTTTGTCGACCTCGTAAAGGCCATGACGGACGAGGCGGGCGACGCCGTCGAAGTCCTCACGCCTCGGTTGGACAGCCCCGAGCAGTTCAGGACCTGGCTGCGCGACTACTCCCGCGGGCAGCTCGACGCCGTGCTCACGCCACGTCTCATGCGCCTGCGCCGCCTCGTCATCGCCGAGGTCCCGCGCTTCCCCGAACTTGCGGCGGTCATGCAAGCGCAGGGGGCGGGACGAGTGATCGAGCACCTCACGCAGGTGTGTGCGGAGGCGGCGGTGCGCGGTCTCATCGAAGCCGATCCCGCGCGGGCGGCGCGGCGCCTCAACTGGCTCCTCATGGCCGAGCCGATCAACGCGGTGATGATGCTCGGCGACGACGCCCTGCCCAGCCCGGACGCCCGCGAGGCAATCGCCAACCAGGCGGTGCACGACTTCCTCCGGCTCTTCGCCGCACCGAGGGTTTGACCGCGCCGGTCGGCGGCGACCAGATAGGCCGTCAGTCGTTGCGTCTCAGTCGTTCCTTCGATGCGCCTGCGTGAGGACGGTGCGCTGTAGGGGACGGCACGCCTCGGCGGCACCGACCGTGAGCGCGAGCCCAGCCACCACCGTGGCGAACACCACGACGAGCCCCGACGCCTGGAAGGGGAACAGCGCCATGAAGGGCGTTGCGAGCAGCAGCCCGACCCCGATCGATCCCGCGAGCGTGATGACGAGTGGCGCGAGCACGTGATGGCGTCGGATGCGGGCGAAAAGGGCGCGCGGGTAGCCGGCCCGGTCGAGTGCCACGGCCTCGTCGCTGCGGTCGACGACGAGCGCGGACTGATTGACCAGGGTCGACGTCGCGCCGACGAGGAGCCCGATCGCCAGCGTGATGATGACACCGGTGCGCATGTCCGCGGCGAGAATGAGCCGGGCGGGCTCGTCGCCGAGAAACTCGCGGTCCGACGGCATCATGGCGACGAAGGCCGCGATCATGCCGAGCAGCGCCACCGCCGAGACGTTGCGCCACGCGGCGCGGGGATCGTCGACGATCCGGCGCATCGCGATGAGCCGGGCCACGTTGCCGGTGAGCACACCGGGACGGGCGAGCAGCTGGAGCACCCACGGCCCGACGAGGTTGACCGCGCCGACCACGAGCAGGATCATCCCCGCCATCACGGCGTAGATCTGCAGGTTGACCAGGCCGACCCGAGTCGAGAAGGCCTGGCTGAAGAAGCCGAACGCGACGATCGCGGCGACGAAGACACCGACCCGCCACGCCCGCAGCCGCCGGGGCGTCTGCTGCATCGCGACCCCGAGCGGCGAGATCCGCACCTGCTGGAGGCCGAGCACCGTGGAGAGCGCGGCGAGCCCGAGCAGGACCGCGCCGACGGCGAGCCCGAGCCACCACGGCAGGAGCATCTCGCCCGGTCCGATCGGGCCGCCGTGGAAGGAGACGAACTGCCATAGCGGCAGCGTGAGTAGCCACAGTGCGGCGCCAAGGACCGTGCCGATGAGCGCCTGCACGAGGGTCTCGACGACCGACATGCCGACGACCTCGCCGCCCGTCATGCCGACGAGGCGCAGCGAAGCGAGTCGCCGGGCCCGGCCGCGGGCACCCAGTCGCGCCGCCGCCGCACCCAGGGTGAGGACGGGCAGCACGAGCAGCGCGCAGGCGATCGTCGCGAGCACGACATAGGACTCGAGGTAGGAGCCGACGGACCCAGCAGGCATCCCCAGGCGCGAGACGATATCGGCCCCCGGGTGCTGCCAGCGCTGCACGAACATCCACGTGCCGCCGGTCACCGTCAGGGTCAGCCACGCCGAGACCGTGAACGCGGCGATGGCGAGCAGGTCGAGGGTCGCGCCGCCGCGGGCGCCGCGCAGCCGCTCCAGGGCCAGGCGAGGTGCGAGGTCGAGGGCCGCGTTCATCGCAGCTCTCCTGCCAGCTCGTCGGCAGCGAGAAGCTGGTCGGCATGGACCATCGCGTCGCGCAGCTCGACGAGTCGGGAGCACCAGCGCGCGACCTGGGCGTCGTGGGTGACGACGACGAGGGTCGCCCCGGCCATGGCGGTCGTCGTGGTGAGAATCTGGAGCACCTCGTGGCCGGTCGCCTGGTCCAACGCGCCGGTGGGCTCGTCGGCGAAGACCACCGCGGGGTCGTGCACCATCGCGCGGGCGATCGCTACGCGCTGGGCCTGGCCACCGGACATCTCTCCGGGACGACGGCCCGCGAGTCCGCTGCCCGCCCCGAGGCCGAGGCGCTCGAGCCACGTGTCCGCGCTGCGCAGCGCCTCGCCGCGGGGAACCCCGCGCAGCAGGAGTGGGAGGGCGACGTTCTCGCGGGCCGGCAGCTCGGGCAGGAGCTGGCCGTCTTGGAAGACGAAGCCGAGCCGCTCGCGCCGCACCCGGGAGCGCTGCGCGTCGCGCAGCCCCGAGACGACGAGATCGCCGAGGCGGACCTCGCCGGCATCCGGCACGAGGATGCCCGCGAGGCAGTGCAGGAGGGTCGACTTGCCCGAGCCCGAGGGGCCCATGATCGCGACCGACTGCCCGGCGGGAATCTGCAGGTCGACGCCCGCGAGGGCGCGGACCTGGCCGAAGGACTTCGTGAGTCCGCGGGCAACGAGTGGAGCTGGTGTGTGCTGTGTTCGCATGATGTCCATCCCATCGCCGATCGGCCCCCGGTCCTATGGTGGCAGGGCCCGACCTGGGGTGGAGCTGGCTCCACCTGCGCGGTCGCCTAGGCCCTCCTGCCGGCTCTGACTCTCTCGGCGGGCATCGGGATCGGCGATGTTGTCGGTACTCATGGCTACCGTGGAGGCCATGCCGCCCGCCCCACCCCGACGCGAGATCAGCGCCCGCGCGCTCTTCTGGTGGCAGGTGCTGCTCGGAGTGGGGATCGGCGCCGGACTCGTCGTCATCCTTCTCGCCCTCCTGGCGGTCTCGGCCTCCATTGGCTGGTCGGTCGTCGCGTGGCCGCCGGTGATCCTCGCCTGGGTCGGCCTCGGCATCGCCGGACTGTGGGCCCTCGAACGGCGAAAACCCGTGCCGCTGCCGGCTCCCGGGCCGGCCTGGTCGGCGCACGTGCGCGAGCTACGCTCCTCCCGGCTCGAGATCGTCAACGCCTTCGAGATCGAGCGCCGACGCATCGAGCGGGATCTGCACGACGGCGCCCAACAGCATCTCGTCGCCTCGTCACTCCAGATCGGGGAGGCCGTGCTGCTGCTCTCACAGGCCGAGCAAGGCCAGAAGGGGCAGGAGGGCGATTGCTCGGAACCGGGCGATCGCCGAGCCGTCGCCCTCGGTCTGCTCGAGCGAGCCCAGGACGCCACGGATGCGGCGCTCGCTGCGCTGCGCGCCACGGTCGCGGGAATCCATCCGGCAGTCCTGTCCGACCTCGGACTCGAAGTGGCGGTGCGCGACCTAACCGATCGCTCCCCGGTGACTGTCGACGTGCGGGTGCCGCATCCGCTCCCGCCGTTGCCCGAGCCGGTTGCCGCCGCGGCCTACTTCCTCGTCGCCGAGGCCCTGACCAATGTCGCCAAGCACACGCCCGATTCCCGCGCCACGGTGCTCCTGGCCTGCGACGACGACCTGCGCGTGTCGATCGTCGACAACGGCCTGGGCGGGGCGCAGGTGCGGCCCGGGCACGGCCTGGCCGGCATGACCGAGCGACTCGCCGCCTTCGGTGGAGCGCTGCAGGTCAGCAGCCCACTCGGGGGCCCCACATCGCTGAGCGCCCGCATCCCGTTGCTGCTCGATGACGGCGAGGTGGGCATCGGGGAGTTGGCGCAGGAGCGAGGCGTGGATCGCACGCCAGGAGGGCAGGCCCGATGAGGATCGTCATCGCCGAGGACTCGGCGCTGCTGCGCGAGGGGCTCGTCGGACTGCTCGAACGGCAGGGCCACGAGGTCGTGGCACAGGCCGCGAGCGCCACCGAACTCGAAGCCGTCGTCGACCGCACCGTCGCCGGGGGCGAGGCGCCCGACGTCATCGTCACCGACGTGCGGATGCCCCCGACGATGACCGCGGACGGCCTCGACGCCGCGGTGCGGATCCGGGCGCGGCACCCGCAGATCGCGATCATGGTGCTCTCGCAGTACGTCGCCCCCGGGTACGCGGCCGAACTCTTCGGCGACGGGGCGCGATCTGGTTCGTCCGGCGCGATGGAAGGCGAGGTCGGCGGGCTCGGCTACCTGCTCAAGGAGAGGGTCGCTCGGGTCGCCGACTTCCTACGCAGCCTGAGCATCGTCGTGGCCGGCGGGGTCGTCATCGACCCGGAGATCGCGACGCTGCTGGTGTCGGGTCGACGGACGGCCCTCGATGCGCTGACCCACCGTGAACGCGAAGTGCTCGAACTCATGGCGCGCGGGCTGAGCAACACCCAGATCGCCGAGCAGCTCGTGTTGTCGGCCGGAGCGGTCTCCAAGCACGTCGCCAACATCTTCGGCAAGCTCGGCCTGGCCACCGGGGAGGAGAACCGGCGCGTCCGAGCCGTGCTGGCCTACCTCACGGCCCAGCAGAAATGACCGCCAACCCAGCCGGGAGCCCGAGCCGGGGCTCCTAGAACCACTTCCAACGCTTGGGGATCTTCTCGCCCGGGAGGGCGGTCTTGACCTTGACGTCGCCGAAGATGCCCACGCGGTGGATGCGCAGGCTGGGACCGCCGGGGGCGTTGCCCGAGTCGTCGATCTTGTCGTCGCCGAAGACCGAGAAGCCGCTGGTACTGACCGCCATGCCCGGCGGCACGATGATCTTGACGTCGCCGAACAGGGTGTAAACGGTCAACTCGGCCTGCGCGGGGATCTCGGCCTCGCGCAGGTCGAGGGTCAAGTCGCCGAACACCATCACGGCGGAGGTTCGCTCGTCTACTCGAAAGCGCCCTTGACGCTTGTAATCGCCGAAGACCCGCACGACGCTCGTGCTGGCCCCGCTGGTGGCAGGCGGCTGCGCGGCCGGGTACACGGCGGATGGGTGCACCGGCTGCGGCGGGGCGGCCTGCTGGTGCGGCTGCACCTGGCCCATGCTCGGCTGAATGACCGGCATCTGCGCCTGTCCCCCGCCGACCCGGTCCTGCACCTCCGACGGAGGGAAGGTCCCGTTCAACGGCCGGCCGTGCTCCCCTGAGTTCTGCGTCATAACGACCAGCCTAGGCACGCGGGCGCACCCCGCCTACCCGCGCGGACCATTCCCAGGGTGAACTCAGGGTGCGACGCGGGAACTCCCGCGGACTCCACGCTCGGGCGTAACGAGATCACAGGTCGAGAGTGACGCCGAGCAACGGTGCGTGTTGTTGGGCGCCATAGACGTCGGTCTCACCGAGGTCACCGGCCACCCGGGGGCGCCGGATCGTGATCTTGACGGCCCGCGCCGGGTCGAAGGCGATGAGTTCGATGATGTCGGCCTCGTCGAGGCCGTACAGGCCGCAGATGAGTTCTTTGTCGATGGCCTGCCGCGCCACCACCCGCCGGTA
The DNA here is from genome assembly GCF_000298215.1 of Kineosphaera limosa NBRC 100340. Lineage (GTDB taxonomy): Bacteria > Actinomycetota > Actinomycetes > Actinomycetales > Dermatophilaceae > Kineosphaera > Kineosphaera limosa. The sequence continues at coordinate 12,848 of NZ_BAHD01000096.1, forward strand.
GATCGCCTCGTCGGTGAACAGGATGTCGAGGGTCAACTCATGCGGCCCCGCGTTCTTGCTGCGGATGACGCTCGCGATATCGGTGAGGCGGTGTTTCATTGGGCGTCCTCGCTGATCTGCACCAGCTGTACGTCGAACAGCGCGTCGGGGTCATCGACCCGCAGCAGGTGGTAGAGGCTGAATTGGTAGACCGCACCGGCCTTGAAGTCCGACGGTGAATAGGGAAACGCGAGATTGCCCGCCGTCGAGATCCGGCCCGGATATCCGTGGTGCAGCATCGTCGAGCGGGCGAAGCCGCAGATCGTGTCGGCCAGCTCCTGCGTGTCGGCGACGGCCTCGATGACGATGCCGATCTCGTGGCCGGGGACGGGATGCGGCTCCAAGGGCCCCATGACGGCGTTCTTGCCGTACACGTGGAACAGCAGGCGGTATTCGCCGGCCGGGACCGACGCGAAGTTGTCGCGGACCCTTGTCTCGACGGCCGCAAGAATGTCGTCGAGGCTCGCGATGAACGCCGGATCGCGGGCACCCGCGATAGAGACCGTGCGGAATCCGACGCGGCGAGCGCCCTCGAGCTTGACGGTGTGCTCGGCGGCGGGCACGAAGCGCGAGCCTTCGACGCGGACGGCCCGCTCGCTCTCCGGCAGGAAGCGCGTTTCGGTGAGGTCGAGCAGGCCGCCCGGCCCGGGCAGCAGATACGGATTGGTCTTCTCGTACAGCGAATGCGCGGCCACCGACGTGACCGTGCAGGCCCGGTCGGGGTTCAGCGGTTCGAGCAGAAAGTGGTCGTCGCGCAGCACGCCGAGCATGCAGTCGCCGCCGCTGCCGGGCGTCGCCGCGATCGCGGCGCACTCGAGGATCTTGCCCAGGTGCAGCGCCAGCCCGGCGTCGTAGCCTCGACGGATCGGTTCGGCCGCGAACACCGCCGGATCGTAGGCGCGGCCGGCGAGGACGACCTGCGCGCCCGCCTCGAGCGCCCGGACGAACGGCTCGACCCCCATCTGCGCCACGATGTGGCGGCTCTCCTGCACGTCCGCCGCGGTCGCCTCCGGGCCTGGCGGCAGCGGGCGGAGATCGCCGGTGGCCAACGCCTGCCGCAACATTCCCGGCGGGAGGTCTGCGTGGATGACCGCGAGCCGGAACGTCAGGCCCTCCTCGGCGGCGACCTCGCGGATGATGCTCTCGGTCCACGCGACGTGCGGCCGCGCACCCGCGCCGCCGGCCGTGCCGATGACGACCGGGATGTCGAGTTCGCGACCCGCGACCAGGATGAGCCGCAGGTCGCGCTTGACCGCCGCGCGATCCGTAAAGGAGACGCCCGCGCCCAGGTAGTACGGGCCCGGGTCGACCGAGCCGGCATCGACCGCGATGAGGTGCGGACGCCGGTCCAGCCCGGCGCGGAACGAAGACTCCGGAAAGCCGTAACCAAGGATCGCGGTCGGCGACAGGATCCGCAGTTCGCGCGATCCCGCCTCGCCCGGCTGCGCTGTCGGCGTCATGGCGCTGCTCCCGTCTGCGGTTCGGCGTGCCTGCAACCCTACGCACCGCAGGCTCGCCGACGCGCGAGCTGGCGGCCGCAGCGCTGACGTACGGTGGCTGGCGTGGGAAATCAGCTGGTCGCGACGGGAGTCTCGAAGGTCATCTCGACGGTGACCCTGCTGCGCACGATCGACGTGCGCGCCAATCCCGGCGAGTGCGTGGTGCTGCGCGGCCCCAACGGATCGGGTAAGACGACGCTGCTGCGGCTGCTGGCCGGCCTGGCGGAGCCGTCGACCGGCACCGTGCGCCTCGACGAACGGCCCGTCGACGAGCGCGACCCCGCCATCCGGGCGGCGATCGCGTCGCTGCTCGGCGCCCCCGCGACCTACCGCGACCTCACGGTGCACGATCACCTCACCCTCATCGACGCCACGTGGGGGCGCAACGCCGACGACTGCGAGCAGCGCGTCGGCGCCTGCCTCGAGGAGTTCGGCATCCAGCACTTGGCGGACCGCTTTCCGCACGAGCTGTCCTCCGGGCAGACGCAGCTGTTCCGCCTCTCCTGCGTGTTCTTCCGGCCCGCCACGACCCTGCTGCTCGACGAGCCGGAGCAGCGCCTCGACGACCGGATGCGCCCCCACATCGCGGAGCTGATCGACGTGCGGCGAGCCGCGGGCGCAACGATCGTCATGGCCTGCCACGACCCCGCCGTCACGGAGGCGACGGCCACCCGGGTGCTCGACATCCAGCCCGCGGAACCGCAGTGACCCGGCGACCCATGCCGATCACGCCGCCCCCGCCGGGGATGCTCGGCGACGATCGCCCGCGCTTCGACGACGCCCTGGAGGTCGCCACCGACGGTGCGGGCGCGGGCACGCTGCGACGCCTGGCCTATCCGGTGTACGTGACGATCCTCGTCGCCCTGACGTACGGCTTCACGTTCACGCGGTTCGTCTTCGTCGCGAGCAACCCGGAGTGGGTCGCGGCTCACCTCATGACCGGTGCGGCGGCCGGCGTGCTGGCCGTGCTCGTCGCCCTGGCCGCGGGCTTCGTGTGGCGGGCCAGCCGTCAGCGCGGGGCGGTGGTACCACCGGTCGCGTGGACCGACCAGGTGCTCGGCAGCTCGATCGACCGCGCGGTGGCCGTGCGGCCGTGGTGGCACCTGACCCTGGCCGGCACCACGACCGGAGGGGGACTGCTCGGGGTGATGCTCGGCGGCAGCCTGTGGGCATCGCAGGTCACCGGTCCGCTCGCGCTGCCGGTCGCCGGTGTCGTCGGCGGTCTCATCGGCGCACTCCTGGCGCACACAGCCCTGTGGGGTCAGGTGGGCCGGGCCGTGCCGATTCGCACGGCTGCGGCGCTACGCCTGTTGCGCGTCGAGGAGTTGCGCACCCAGGCAGCGACCGGCGACCACTTCATCGGCGCGCTGCTGGCCGGGGACGTGCGCGCCGGCCAGCTGGAGGTGGCGCCGCCGATCCGACGACGCCGCTCGTGGCGGCTGCGTCCCGGCCGGCCCGTCGCCGGCATC
>NZ_BAHD01000095.1 GCF_000298215.1 Kineosphaera limosa NBRC 100340
CCCGCAGACGGGCCAGCAGGCGCGCCGGCGGCACCGGCTCCGAAGCCACCGGCTCCCGGCAAGGGCCGGGCAGCGCTGTTCGCGTACGGCACCCGACGCCCCGGCGGGCACCGCGTGCCGGGGCCCTACGTCGCGGTGGCGGTGCGCACCAACGGGCTGACACCGATGCGCGACCGCATCATCGAGATCGCGGCGCTGCCGCTGGACAGCACCGCCCAGCCAGACGGAAAACCACTGGTCAGCCTCCTGGAGCCGCCGAACGCCGAGGTGGGCCCCACGTTCCTGCACGGGCTGGAGCCGGCCGATGTGCGCTTCGCCCCGAGCTTCGCCGATCTGGCGCGCCAGGTGCTGGCTCCCCTGGAGGGCCGGGTCGTCGTGGCGCACAATGCCGGCCTGGTGGAGCAGTTTCTCGCTGCGGAATTCTTGGTCGCCGGCCTCCTCGTGCCGACGCACCCGGCGCTCGACATCTCGGCGATGGCGCGCGAGGTCATCGCGACCCCCAACTACCGTTTGCCGACGCTCGCGGCACACCTGCGGCAGCGCTATCGGCGCGGCGGCGCTGCGATCGACGAGGCAAAACTCGTCGCGGCGCTGCTGCCGACGCTGCTGGCCCGCTGCGGCGACTCGCTGACGTACCCGGTGCCGGCGACGCCGGTGCACGACCTGGCGCGCGGCGCAGCGCGGCCGGCGCCCCGGCCGCGCCCCGTGCACCCCGACACCGTGGAGCCGTGGCTGGCCGGCCTCATGACCCGGGTCAGCGCGAGCGCGCACGAGACGAACGACCCGCGGGTGGCCGCGTACCTCGAGGGCCTGACCGATGTGGTCTCGCGGGGGCGCATCGTCACCGCCGAGACGGGTGAGCTGGCCGGGATGCTGGCCCGCTCGGGCTATCCCGCGTCGCGGATCCGCACGATCCTGGAGCGCCTGCTGGAGTCGCTGCGGATCGCCGCGTTCGAGGAGGCGCGCATCGGCCCCGCTCAGCTTCGCCACCTGCGGGCCGTCGCGACCTCGGTGGGCATCCCCACGTACTTCGACGACCTCATCCCACCGAAGGCCCCGCCCGCGCCGCAGCCGGGCTCGGGCAGCTTCAGCCGGCCCGTGCGCAAGCCGCTGCCGCTGCCGGCGCCGCCCCGCGCGCCGCGCTGCGGGCATTGCCTGGTCGTGGGGCACTGGACGGCCAACTGCCCCCGGCTGCGCGGCTCCCGCTCCGACATCGTCACGCCGGTCAGCCCGATCGACCCGATCTGAGCCTGTCGAGCTGAGCCGGTCGAGCTGAGCCGGTTGAGCTGAGCCTGTCGAGCTGAGCCGGTCGAGCTGGGCCGGTCGAGCTGAGGCGACCGGGTCCGGAGCTGTCCAACGGAGGTCGTTCGCCGCTAGCGTGGCTCGACAACCTCAGGAGGCTGCCATGGCGATCGATCTCAATTCGGACTCCGGGGAGTCCTTCGGCAACTGGAAGATGGGCGACGACGCGACGATGATGACCATCGTCACCTCCGCCAACATCGCCTGCGGGTTTCACGCGGGCGATCCGCATGTCATGCGGGCGACGGTCACGCAGGCCGCTGCGAACGGCGTCTCGATCGGGGCCCACCCGGCCTACCGCGACCTGCCGAACTTCGGGCGCGTCTTCGTCGACGTCCCGCCGGCGGAGCTCACCGACGCGGTGATCTACCAGATCGGGGCCCTGCAGGCGATGACGAAGGCCTGCGGCACGAAGGTCTCCTACGTCAAACCGCACGGCGCGCTGTACAACACCATCTGGCACCACGAGGCGCACGCCGCGGCCGTCGTCCAGGCGATCGTCGAGGTCGACCCGAGCCTCCCGCTCCTGTGCATGCCGAACACGGTCGTCGAACGCATCGCGAACGAACGCGGCCTGGCCACGGTCATCGAGGCGTTCGCGGACCGCGCCTACACGCCCGAGGGCACGCTGGCCTCGCGCCGCATCGAGGGCAGTGTCATCCACGACCCGCAGGCGGTCGCGGCGCGCGTCGTGCGGATGGCGACCGAAGGCACCGTCGAGACGGTCGACGGCGGCGTCATCGAGCTGACGGCCCGTTCGATCTGTGTGCACGGCGACACCCAGGGCGCGGTGGAGATCGCGCGGACCGTCCGCGGCGCCCTGGCCGACGCCGGGGTCGAGCTGGCTCCGTTCGCATGAGCCGGCGGATCCTGCCCTGCGGCAATCTTGCCTTTCTCGTCGAGCTCGACGACCTGGAGGAGGTGTTCGCGCTGCACGCGCTGCTCACCGCGGATCCGCAGCCGGGGCAGGTCGATGTCGTCGCGGCCGCCCGCACCGTGCTCGTGCGCGCCGCCAGCGCCGGCGCCACGCAGCGCCTGGCCCAGCACGTGCGGGCACTGCAGATCACCCAGACGGTCGAGCGGGACTCCTCGCTGGTCGAGATCGACGTGCTCTACGACGGTGAAGACCTGCCGGAGGTCGCGCAGCTGCTCGGCATGAGCGAGGAGGCCGTGATCGAGGCCCACACCGGGCAGATCTGGACGGCGGCGTTCGGCGGCTTCGCGCCCGGATTCACGTACTGCGTCGGCGAGAACAACACCCTCGACGTGCCGCGCCGCGACACCCCGCGCACCTCCCTGCCAGCGCGCTCGGTGGGTCTCGCGGGTCACTTTTCCGCCGTCTACCCCCGCAAGTCTCCCGGCGGCTGGCAGCTCATCGGCCGGGCCGCGCAGGTCATGTGGGACGCGACCGCGGATAAGCCCGCGTACGTCGCTCCGGGCAACCGGGTGCAGTACCGGGCGGTCCGCGAGCTCATCGAGGTGCCCGATCCCAAGCGCAGCGCGCCGGAGCCGCACGGCAGCGCGCTGCGGGTGGAGCGCCCCGGGCTGCAGTCCCTCATCCAGGACCTCGGTCGTCCCGGCTACGCCGACCTGGGTGTCTCGGAGTCGGGCGCGATGGACATCGACAGCGCCCGCCGCGCGAATCGCCTGGTCGGCAACGATCCGGGTGCCGCGGTCGTCGAGTGTCTGCTCGGCGGCCTGAGCGTGACGGCCGTGGGTGACCAGGTGCTCGCGGTGACCGGTGCCAGCGCGCCGTTGCTGGTCACCGATCCGACGCTGAGCGACCCGGAGGACGACGACGCGCCCTGGCGGGTCGAGCGGGTCCTCGATGAGCCGTTCGCCCTGCGCGACGGGCAGACGCTGGAGATCGGCACGCCGCAGGCGGGCATGCGGGTCTACCTCGCGGTCCGCGGCGGGCTGGAGGCGCTCGAAGTGCTGGGCTCGGCTTCCTCCGATCTGCTCTCCGGAGAGGGACCGGAGCCGCTGTCGGCCGGCGGCGCCGTCCCGGTGCGGCCGATCGCCGGCGCGCACATCGTGGGCGCCCGCGACGACGCCCCCGAGCTACCGGGCGACGAACTGAGCGTCCGCATCACCCTCGGCCCGCGCGACGACTGGTTCGACCCAGAGGCGATCGACGCTTTCCTCGACCAGGCATGGGTCGTCACGGATCGCTCCAACCGGGTGGGTTTGCGCCTCGAAGGGCAGTCCGTGACGCGCCGCGACGGCATGGGTGAGCTGCCGAGCGAGGGCACCGTCGCCGGCGCCATCCAGATACCCCCGGACGGCCAGCCGGTGCTGTTCATGCGCGATCACCCCGTGACCATCGGCTACCCGGTGCTCGGCGTCGTCGACAGCCGCGACCTGAACCTCCTGGCGCAAGCGGCCCCCGGCGCGACCGTGCGCTTCGACGTCATCGAGCGCGCCGACAAGGGCTGATCCCGCGTGACCGCCTACGGCACCTGGTAGTCGGCGTCGCGCGCGTCGGTGATGAGCATGTGGCCGGGCGCGTGGCCGAAGGCGATCGGCGGGCGGGACTCCATGACGGCGGCCTGGGGCGTGACCCCGCAGGCCCAGAACACCGGGATCGTGCCGTCGGGGATCTCGACGGCCTCACCGAAGTCGGGTTCGGCGAGGTCCGTGATGCCGAGGGCGCCGGGGTCGCCCACGTGCACCGGAGCCCCGTGCACGGCCGGATACCGCGAGGTGATGCGGACCGCGTCGGCCACCTGGCTCGCGGGGATCGGCCGCATCGACACCACGAGCGGGCCGCCGATCCGCCCGGCCGACTCCGCGCGCACGCTGGTGCGGTACATGGGCACGTTGCGGCCCTGGTCGACGTGCGCGATGGGGATGCCGGCGGCCATCATCGGAGCCTCGAACGTGAAGGAGCAGCCGATCAGGAACGTCACCAGGTCGTCGCGCCAGTGCCCCGCCAGGGAGTCGAGCGTCTCGACGAGCCGCCCGTCGCGGTACACGGTGTAGGCCGGCACGTCGGTGCGGATGTCCCCGCCCGCCAGCAGCGGCCCGCTGGTCTGGCCCGCGTCCAGCACCCCGAGCACCGGGCACGGTTTGGGATTGCGCTGGGCGAAGAGCAGCACGTCGAACGCGATGTCCTTCGGCACGATGAGCAGATTCGCCTGCGCGTACCCCGCGCACCAGCCCGCCGTCGGCGCGACGAGGCCGTCGCGGAACCGGCGGCGGGCCGCTGCGGGAGTCAGGCCCGCGACCTCCGAAGGCGTCGCCCGCACGACTCAGCCCGCCTGCCACAGCGCCGACAGACCACCGATGGCGTTGACGCCCAGGTAGATCGTCAGGAGCCACGACAACACGCCGATGACGAGCAGCCACTTGGGGTAGACGTACCCGTCCAGCAGGTCCTGGCGGCGCCACGCGACCCACAGGATCAGCGTGAAGCCGATCGGCAGGATCAGCCCGTTGACGGTGCCCACCACGATGAGGATCGTCTGCGGGGCCTGGCCGAGCATCCAGAACACCGCCGCCGAGAACAGGATGAAGCCGACGGTCACGCCGTTGCGCAGGTTCTGCGACGCGCCCTGGCGGGTGATGAAGGAGACCGAGGTGAACGCGGCGCCGATCACCGAGGTCAGCGCGGCGCCGAACAGGATGATGCCGAACAGCCGTACGCCCACCGTGCCGGCGGCGTACTGGAAGGCGTCGGCGGCCTGCGTGGTCGAGGCCGACAGGTCGATGCCGGCGGCGACGACGCCGAGGATGGCCAGGAACAGCAGGGCGCGCATGACGCCGGTGGCCATGATGCCGATGATCGAGGAGCGGGTGATGACCTGAACGTTGGCCCGCCCCACGACGCCGGTGTCGATCATGCGGTGGGCACCGGAGTAGGTGATGTAGCCGCCGACGGTGCCGCCAATGAGGGTGGTCACGACAAAGAAGTCGAACTGGTCGGGCAACACCGTCTGCCGCAGGGCCTCGCCGACCGGCGGCTGCGCCTGGATCGAGACGTAGAGCATCAGCAGCATCATGAGGAAGCCCAGGAAGACCACGACGGCGTCCATGACCCGCCCGGCGGCCTTCCACAGGAAGATGCCGATTCCGACGGCGGCCGTGACCAGGGCGCCGATGCGGGCGTCCAGGCCGAGCATGGCGTTCAGGCCCAGGCCGCCACCGGCGATATTGCCGATGTTGAAGATCAGGCCGCCGACGGCCACCAAGGCGCCCAGCACCCAGCCGAGCCCGGGCAGCACCTCGTTGCCGAGCGTGTTCGCGCGTTTGCCGGAGACGCCGATGACGCGCCACACGTTCATCTGCACCGCGATGTCGACGAGGATCGAGATGAGGATCGCGCACGCGAACGCCGCGCCCATCCGGATCGTGAAGTTCGTCGTCTGGGTGATGAAGCCCGGCCCGATGGCCGAGGTGGCCATGAGGAAGATCGCGCCGATCAGCGTGCCGGAGCCGGTGGCCTTGACCGGCGCCGCGGCGCCCGCCTTCGTGCCGCCTGCGCCGTTGCTGTCGCTGGTGTCCCGGGGTTCCATTGGTGCGCTCATGCGAGTCCCTTCACGGGGTCGCCGTCGGGCGGGCGGCGATCGGTAGGGCACACCCTAGGGCTCGCCGGCTACCCGTGGGCAGCAGCGCGACACGACTCAGCTCATGAGACTCAACTGCAACTGCACGGGAGGATCGTCGTGGTGACGTCGCCGAAGTCGATGCGCCGGCCGTGGGGGCCGACGGCGGTGGCCCGGATGGTGATCGTGTCGCCGTCGAGCAGGAAGGTGCGGCGCTCCCCGGCGACCGTCACGGGCTCCTTACCGCCCCAGGTGAGCTCGATGAACGCCCCGCGCTGATCCTTCTCCGGGCCCGAGATGGTGCCGGAGGCGAAGAGGTCGCCGGTGCGGGTCGCGGCGCCGTTGACCGTGGTGTGCGCGAGCATCTGCGCGGGGCTCCAGTACATCTCGCGGTACGGCGGTCGGGTGACGACCTGCCCGTTCCACTCGACCTCCAGGTCGATGTCCAGGCCCCACGGGGTGTCCATCCGCAGGTACGGCAGCGGCCGTGGGTCCTGCGTGGGCGTCGGCACGCGGGCCGCGCGCAGCGCCTCCATCGGCACCACCCAGCAAGAGATCGAGCTGGCGAAGCTCTTGCCGAGGTTCGGGCCGAGCGGCACGTACTCCCAGGCCTGGATGTCGCGGGCCGACCAGTCGTTGAAGATCACCGCGCCGAACAGGTGCTCGTCGGCCTCCTGGGTGCCGATCGGGCGCCCCATGTCGTTGCCGACGCCGACGACGAAACCCAGCTCGGCCTCGATGTCGAGGCGCACGCTCGGGCCGAACACCGGCTCCGGGTCGTCGGGGCCCTTGCGCTGGCCGCACGGGCGCATGACGTCGACGCCCGAGGGGATGATCGTCGAGCTGCGGCCGTGGTAGCCGACCGGCAGGTGCTTCCAGTTCGGCATCAGCGGGTCCGGGTTGTCGGGGCGGAACAGCCGCCCGAGATTGCTGGCGTGGTGCTCGCTGGCGTAGAAGTCGACGTAGTCGGCCACCTCGAACGGCAGGTGCATCGCTACGTCCGCGACGTCGAAGACGGCGTCGTCGGGCAGGTCGCCGGTGACCTTCTCGCGCAGCAGCGAGCGCACCGCCGACCACTGCTGCGGCCCGGCGGCCATGAACACGTTCAGGGAGCCGGTGGCGAACCACTCCTGCGCCTGCGGCAGCGACGGGTCCAGCGCCAGCGCGAGGTCGACGACGTGGTCGCCGACGCGGGTGGCGCAGCGACGTTCGCCGCCGGCACGCGAGTAGACGCCGTAGGGCAGGTTGTCGAGGCCGAAGCCGGAGTCGGTGGGGATGTCGATGCGGGTCATGCGGGCGGCTCCTTGGTTGCCGGGAGTCGAGCTGTGGCCGTCGAGCTAGCAGATGAGGCCGAGGTCGGTGAGTTCGGTGAGGGGGTCGGTCACGCTGCACGTGCCGAACGAACCGAAGGCCGCGCGGGCGGCGGCGGCACGCTCGTCGGGCAGGTCGGCGACGCGGCCGGCGAGCGCCGCTCCGTCGCGTTCGGTGAGGATGCGCTCGACCTCGTCGATGTCGGCGCCGACGAGGGCGGCGTCGGTGGCCAGCAGCACGTTGAGAAAGCCGTGCTGCTCGAACCCGGTGTCGGGGTCGGTGTTGCGGATGGCGTGGTGCAGTCCGGCGGTCGCCTTGAACGGCAGACCCGACTGGACGCAGGCCACGATGGCCGCGGCCAGTTCGGCCTCGTCGGGGTAGAGGTCGGCGCGCACCCCGCCGGTGCGGAACTTCGCCCGGTACGGCGATCCGGCGTGGGCGGATGGGGCGCTGAGCGCCGCGATGATGTCGGCGCGACGGTGGTCGCGGGGCACCTCGACGGCGATGGGCACGTCGGACGCGCTGCCGCCGCGGCTCAGCGCCGCGTCAAGGGCGGGCAGCAGGTCGGCAGCGGCCAGGTCGTCGGGCAGCGCGACCTCCAGGCCGGCCAGGCGCACGGCCGGCAGGTGCGCCAGGGTGGCCAGCACCGCGGGCACACCGTCGGGGCCGGGCACGGTGACGACGACCGGCAGCGAATCGGCCTCCAGGTGACCGACCAGCGGGGTCAGCTCCCCCACCGCCGCCGCGGAGAGCACGAGCGGCCCGACGAGCTCGGCGTACTCGCTGCGCCGGTGCGCCAGGTGCGCCGGGATCGCCTGCTCCAGCGGCAGCGACCCGGGTGGGAAGATCGCGGCGTCGTCGCACAGGCCGGTCAGCGCCGGCGGGATGCGCCGGCTCACGAGGCGTCCTCCGGCAGCGGGGCACCACCGGTCCAGCTGTAGGGGTAGACGCCGTCGTCGCTGGCCAGGGCCGCCTCGCCGAGGTCGAGCGGGCGGAAGGTGTCGACCATGACGGCGGTCTCGTCGAAGTAGTCGCGCCCGATCGAGGCCTCCGCGGCGCCGGGTTGCGGGCCATGTGGGTGCCCGGCCGGGTGCAGCGACACCGACCCGCGCCCGATGCCGGAGCCCTTGCGGGCCTCGTAGTCGCCGGCGGTGTAGAACATCACCTCGTCGGAGTCGACGTTGGAGTGCACGTAGGGCACGGGGATCGCCAGCGGGTGGTAGTCGACCTTGCGCGGCACGAAGTTGCAGACCACGAAGTTGTTGCCCTCCCACACCTGGTGCGCGGGCGGCGGCTGGTGGATGCGGCCGGTGATCGGCTCGTAGTCGTCGATGTGCAGCAGCAGCGGGTACAAGCCGCCGTCCCAACCGACGACGTCGAGGGGGTGGAACGGCAGCGTATGCACGGTGCCCCCGATGCCGAGCGGCCCCGGACCGCGGTGCTTGATGTAGACATCGGTGACCTGGTTCGGGTCCTCCCCGATGTCCTCGGCGAGCAGCACCTGCGTGGGCACGACGAAGTCGCGCTCGCAGTAGGGCGCGTGCTCAAGCAGCTGGCCGTACTTGGAGAGGAAGCGCTTGGGCGGGCGGATGTGGCTTGTGGCTTCGATGAAGTACAAGCGCAGCGGCTCGACGTAGCCCTCGTCGCCCTCGACCCGCGGGATCCAACGGTGCGTCGTGCAGCGCGGCACGAGCGCGTAGTGACCCTCGCGCACCTCGAAGGCGCCGAACACCGTCTCCAGGCGGGCGTTGCCGCGCTCGACATAGACCAGCTCGTCGCCGATCGCGTTGCGGTACCACGGGCTCGTCGTGGTGACCAGCGCATAGGAGAGCCGGACGTCGCCGTTACCGAGCAACAGTCGGCGGCCGTGCACTGCATCGATCTGCGCGCCCGGCTCGAACAGCTCGTGCAGCTTGAAGTGCAGCGGCTTGAGCGGGTGGTTGGGGGTCGTACTCAGGTCGCCGACCTCCCAGGCGCGGGCGCGGCCGACGGAGGAGGGGTGGTTGCGGTGGTAGAGCAGCGAACTGGAGGAGCTGAAGCCCTCCTCACCCATGAGCTCTTCGTAGTAGAGCTTGCCGTTCTCGTCGCGGTGCTGCGTGTGCCGCTTGGGCGGCACATTGCCGATGTTCCGGTAGTACGGCACGGAGGACTCCTCGCATCGTTGCAAATAATGGAACTACTCGTCTCCTATTAGCACGATATCGGGAGGGTGCGGAGCCGGGCAACCCTTCACCCTCCACGGCTTGCGCACCTGGCGACCGCAATGCGAGCTGCCGCCCGATATGTCCGGTTAGGAGTTTCGGTCCCGTGGGGAAGCTGGTTGATTGAGCACACCCGGGGTGCGGGCTTGAGTCAAGGAGGATCACCATGGCCGACCAGACCGACGAGCAGAGCCAGACCGACGAGACCGCGGATGCAGAGATCCAGCAGCAGGAGAGCGAGGAGCGGCAGCAGGCCGCGGAGGAGTTCGCCGCCGAGCATGACCCGGCCAACCACGACCTGAGCGCGGGCGAGGAGTTCCGGCAACGGGGCGACTGGACCGCCGACAAGGCCGGACAGCCGCAGGTGTGGGACTCCGAGGGCAACCTCGTCGAGGGCTCCGAGAGCGCCGGCACCCTGTCGCCTGAGGATGTCGCCGACGCCGACGCGGATGCGGGCACACACGCTGGCGAAGATGCCGGTGACGCGGCCGGTGACGGCGCTGCTGAGGCTGCATCCACCCAGGGCGACGCCGCCCCGGACGGGCGCCGCGTCTCCGAACTGGAGGAGGTGGTCGACGGCGGCTACAGCGTCGGTTCGGCCGCCCCGATCGAGGACGGTGCGATGCCGCTGGGGCACCCGGTCAAGGCGTGGAACGACACGATGACGTTCCTGGCGCCGGGCGCCCCGGGCTACGTTGGCGCCGATCCGCACGTGTGGTTCACCGACGCGCAGGCCGCCCAGAACGCCGGGTTCGGCCCCGCGAACTGATCGACGCACCTGACCGTCGCAACTGACCGACGCGAGCTATCGACGGCCCGGGCCACCTGAGGTGCGCCCGGGCCGTCGTCGCCTCACATCCAGGGCATGGCCTTCAGTCCCGGTGCGTGCCAACCGAAGTGGCGCATGGACCGTTCGTCGCTGAAACGCACCGCCCGCGTGCTCTTCTTGAGCCAGCGGTTCTTGGCGGTGGACCACGCGTAGGTGGTGTCGGTGCCGCGGTAGCCGTCGCCGTTGAGCACGTGGGTGGCCTGGGTGACGACGAGCTTCTTGTTCGCGCCTTTGCCGGAGAGGGTGTAGCCGGTGCCGTAGCCGTAGGCGGCGTCGGGGGCCCAGCTCGGCTCCCCGGAGTACGGGTCGCGGGTGGCGAAGAGGCGGCCGTCGCGCCACGTGAGCATCTTGAACCACGGGGTGTGGGCGCCGAATCCGTAGAAGATGAACAGCTCCTGCCCGCGCACGCCGTCGAAGTCGGCGGCCCCGTAGTAGGGGGTGTCCGGCACGGCGGTGCCGAAGTCCGACTGGTCGATGAGGATCGACGCGGTGCGCTTGGTGGCGGTGCGCACGGTCACCCGCAACTGGTGATTGCGGGTGGAGGCGACGGTGACCTGATCGGCGCGCCCGTCGCCGTCGACGTCGGCGCGGTAGGTGCGCGTCGGTGCCGTGCCGACTCCGGCGGCGACTGCGGTGACGCTCGACACCGGACTCGGAGCGGCCGCTTGGGCGGTGGCCGCTCCGCCGATGGCCGAGCCCGCGATGGCGGCGGCGACGATGGCGGACGCGGCCGTGCGGCGCGCGCGTACAGCTGACATGAACTTCCCCTTTTCCCCTGTCCCGCCGATGGATTACCAGCGGTGTGTCCCAATGGCAGTCATACGCCTGCGATCGGCCGGACACCAGGAGGCAAGTACCTAGGCGCGGTCACGATTCGGCCACGTGCCGTGGGTTGTCGGCCTTCATCACTGGTTAGCTGGAGCTCATGGAGACGGTGAGCACGGGCCACCCCGGTCTCGACTCGATCATCGACGGCCTGCGACTGGGCGACAACGTGGTGTGGCGGGTCGACTCGCTGGAGGATTTCGCCGCGGTCGCCGCACCGTTCGTCGCCCAGGCTCGCGCCGACGGACGCCGCATCGTCCACGTGCGCTTCGGCCACCGTGACCCGTTACCGGAGATGGAGTCGCGGCTCATCGATCCGTCGCTGGGTTTCGAGCGCTGCGCGATGGCGGTGCACGACGCCCTGACGGAGATCGGCCCCCTGGGGTTCTACGTCTTCGACCCGCTGGCCGACCTGCACCAGCATTGGCAGTCGGACCTCATGGTCATGAATTTCTTCAAGGCCACCTGCCCCTACCTGTATTCGCTCGACACCATCGCCTACTTTCCTCTGCTGCGCGACCGGCACACCCCCGCGACGGTGGCGGGGGTCCGCGACACCACCCAGCTGTTGCTCGACCTGCACCACATCGACGACGAGCTCTACGTGCATCCGTTGAAGGTGTGGGAGCGGCATTCGCCGACGATGTTCTTTCCGCACCGGCTGGCCGACTCCGAGGCGATCTCGATCACCTCCTCCCACGCCACGTCGCGGCTGTTCTCGACGCTGGCGCGGCCGGTGCGGCCCCGCGAACCGTGGCTGCGGCGCATCGATGAGGCGTGGGCGGCCCTCGACGGTGACGACGACGCGCAGCGCCGGGCCCGCGATCAACTGCGGGCGATGCTGGTCGGGCCCGCCGGGCGCATGGCCGAACTCGCCGAGACCCACCTGACCCTCACCGACCTGCTCGCCGTCGCGTCCCGACAGTTGGGCACGGGCGCGATCGGAGGCAAAAGCGTCGGCATGCTGGTAGCCCGCGCGATCCTCGAGCACGATCCGGAGCAGCGTTTCTCCGATGTGTTGGAGCCCCACGATTCGTACTACCTCGGCGCGGACGCGTTCTTGAGCTTCCTCATCATCAACGGCTGGTGGCCGCTGTGGAGCGAACATAAGCAGCACGACTACTACGGCGCGGCGCAGAAACTGCAGCCGCTCATCGCCTCCGGTCGATTCTCGCGGACGATGCGCGGGCAATTCCTCGCGATGTTGGAGTACTTCGGCCAGGCGCCGCTCATCGTGCGGTCGAGTTCGCTGCTGGAGGACAACTTCGGCAACGCCTTCGCCGGCAAGTACGACTCGGTCTTCCTGCCGAATCAAGGCTCCCCGGAAGAGCGTCTCGCCGCTTTGGAGGCGGGGTTCAAGCAGGTGTACGCCAGCGCCCTGAGCGAACCCGCGCTGCGATACCGCGAGGACCGCGGTCTCTCGGATCAGAACGAGCAGATGGCGGTGCTCATCCAGCGCGTCTCGGGCGATCACCACGAAGGGATGTTCCTACCCGACGCGGCCGGCGTGGCGAACTCCTCCAGCCTCTACGCGTGGAAGCCCGACCTCGCCGACCGCGGCATGGTGCGACTCGTCGTCGGTCTCGGCACCCGCGCGGTCGACCGGACGGGTGGAGACTTCGCGCGCATCGTGGCCCTCGCCGACCCGCTGCAATCACCGGTGAGCGCCGACGACGCCGGCCGCTACAGCCAGCGCCGGGTCGACGCGCTCGATCTGGCCTCCGGCACGGAAGTGACCCTGCCCTGGGGCGAGGTGCGGCGCCGAGCGCCCGGCATGCCGTGGCGGCTGCTGCTCAGCCCCGATCACGCCCTGGCCGAACGCCAGCGGGAACGCGGCCGCAGCGGACCGCCGCCCGAGCTCATCGACTTCGCCGGACTGCTGCGCGACACCGACTTCGCCGCCACGTTGGACGACCTGCTCGTGGCGCTGAGCACCGCCTACGGGCACCCCGTCGACGTGGAGTTCACCGTGAACCTCGACCGCGACGGCGTGCCTCGGGTCAATGTCGTGCAGTGTCGCCCGTTACAGACCCGCGGCTCGGGTCCGGCGGTGGCGACCCCTCGCGTGATCCCGCAGCGGTGTGTGCTGGCCACCGACACCTTTCTCGGCGGCAACGCCCGGCTGCCCCTCGACCTCGTGGTGAGTGTGCGCGCCGAAACCTACCTGCGCCTCGGGCAACCCGACCGGTATTCCGTCGCGCGGATGATCGGCAAACTCAATCGCGCGCTGTCCGGGCGCTCGGCGATGCTGATCGGCCCGGGCCGCTGGGGCACCACGACGCCGTCCCTCGGGGTGCCGGTGCACTTCAGCGAGATCAATCGGTTCGCGGTGCTGTGCGAAACCACCTATTCCGAAAGCGACTTCCGACCGGAGTTGTCCTATGGCAGTCACTTCTTCCAAGAATTGGTCGAAGTGGGCATGCTCTACGCCGCGGTCTTCGACGATCGGGGGGCGACGCGATTTCAGCCCGAGCTGTTGGCGCGTCGACCCAACCGGCTCACCGAACTGCTCGACGGATCGGGCGATGCCGCCCAGCTGGCCGACGTGATCCACGTGGCCGACACCGACGGCCTCCTGCTGCACTCGGACGTGGTCTCCCAGCAGTTCGTGGTGCAGTTCGAATGACTCGCGTCTACCCGGTCTTCACCGGCTCCTGATCACAGTTGCGCCACGCTGCCCCCTGGCTCCTGAAAGCCCGCTGAGATCGACTGCACCCCAGGTCCGTTCGTAACTCATTCGTGATGTGGGAGGTCTAGGTTCGACCGATAACCGGGCGGGCGACCGCCGCACCCGAGCGGGGGAGAAACGACCGATGAGCACGACCATCCCGAACCGTGGTTCCCTGCTGCATCGGATGGCGCGGCGCAAGCCGATCGGGCGCGCGCACGACACCGAGCTCAAGCGCACGATCGGGCTGTTCCAGCTGACGATGTTCGGCGTCGGAGCGACGATCGGTACGGGCATCTTCTTCGTCTTGACGACGGAGGTGCCCGCCGCGGGCCCGGCCGTGGTCTTCTCGTTCGTCATCGCCGCTTTCGTCGCCGGACTGACCGCCTTGTGTTACGCCGAATTGGCCGGCGCCGTCCCTGTTTCCGGCTCCTCCTACTCCTATGCGTACGCGACGCTCGGTGAGGCGGTGGCGATGGCGATCGCGGCCTGCCTGCTTTTGGAGTACGGGGTATCGTCGGCGGCGGTCGCGGTCGGCTGGAGCCAATACCTCAACGAACTGCTCAACAATGTGGCCGGCTTCCGGGTGCCGCACATCCTGTCGGTGGCGCCGTCGGAAGGCGGCCTGATCAATCTGCCGGCAATGGTGTTGGTCTTCTTGTGCATGCTGCTGTTGATCCGCGGGGCGAGCGAGTCGGCGACGGCGAACGCCATCATGGTGCTCATCAAGATCGGCGTGCTCGCCATGTTCGTCGTCATCGCCTTCACCGGCTGGAACAGCAACAACCTCGCCGACTTCGCACCGTTCGGGTTCGCGGGAGTGTGGGCAGCCTCGGCCGGCATCTTCTTCTCGTTCATCGGCCTCGACGCGGTGTCGACGGCCGGGGAGGAGGTCAAGGATCCCGGGCGGACGATGCCGCGGGCCATCGTGTTGGCGCTGATCATCGTCACGACGGTGTACGTGCTGGTGGCGCTGGCGGCGGTCGCGGCGCAGCCCTGGCAGCGGTTCGAGGGCCAGGAGGCGGGGCTGGCACAGATCCTCTTGGAGGTCACCGGCTCCTCGCTGCCGGCGACGATTGTCGCGGCCGGTGCCGTCATCTCGATTTTCTCGGTGACGCTCGTGACGATGTACGGGCAGACCCGCATTCTGTTCACCATGGGCTCCGACGGGGTGCTGCCACCGATCTTCAAACGGGTCAATCCGAAGACGCTGACGCCGATCCCCAACACGATCATCGTCGCGGTGGTCGTGTCACTACTGGCGGGATTGGTGCCTCTGGAGGGCCTGGCCGACCTCGTGAGCATCGGGACGCTCGCGGCGTTCACGGTGGTGGCGATCGCCGTCATTCTGTTGCGCCGCCGCGAGCCCGACCTGCCGCGCACCTTCCGGGTGCCGGGGTATCCGGTGACGCCGGTCCTGTCGATCATCGCGTGCCTTTTCGTCATTTCCGGCCTGCATTGGGTGACGTTCTTGTTCTTCGGCCTGTGGGTCGGGGCAATGATGCTCTTCTACTTCGTGTACGGCATCAAGCACTCCAACCTCGAGCCCTACCCGAACGCGGAGGAATCGTGACCAGCGGCCCGGTTCTCGTCGGTTACGGCCCGGAGGATCGTGGGCGCGGCGGGCTCGAATTGGCGCGGCTGCTCGCCGAATCCGCGGGCCGTTCGGTGCTCGTCGTGTGCGTGATCCCCGATCGGTGGGGCGCGGCGGGTATGGGCCGCGGGGTCGACGGCGACTATCAGAGCTACCTGGAGGGGCTGGCGCGCGAGGCGGTGGAGCATGCGTCGGCAGTGCTGGCGGACTGCTCGGTAGCGGTGGAGTCGCGGGTGGTCACGGCGCGCTCGGCGCCGGCGGGGTTGAGCCAGGCGGCGCAGGAGTCGGACGCGTGGCTGCTCGTGACGGGCGCCTCGGCGGACGGGCCGTGGGGGCACATTGCGCTGGGATCGACGACGGACCGGATGGTGCACAGCTCGGCGGTCCCGGTGGCGCTGGCGCTGCGGGGCCTTCGGTACGGCGACGCGACCCGGGTGGGGCGGGTCACCGCGGCGGTCGATGGATCGCCCAGCTCGCACGGGGTTCTGGAGCGGGCGGCCGATCTGGCGGCCCAGGTGGGTGCGCCCCTGCGGGTGGTGTCGTTCGCAGTGCGCGCGGGCACCATGTACCCGCCGGAGGCAGGGCTGCACGCGGAGGATCGCGTGGTGCAGCAGTGGCGCGAGCAGGCCCAGGCGATGATCCGCGCCGACGTCGAGCGCCTGCCCGCCGCGCGCAATTGTGACCCTGAGCTGCAGGTCAGCGACGGCCACTCGTGGCGGGAGGCGCTCGCGAGGGCGGGCTGGGTCGACGGCGAGCTGCTGGTCGTCGGCTCCAGCGCCAGCGAACCGCGGATGGCGCGCGTTTTCTTGGGCTCGACCGCCACCCGCATCGTGCGGCACGCCCCCGTGCCCGTCGTCGTCGTGCCGTAAGTAGTCGCCACCCCCTTGGCTGCGGCCAGAGCTCCGGCCCAGTCGAGGGTTTGCGGCACCCTCGGACTGCACTTGACC
>NZ_BAHD01000094.1 GCF_000298215.1 Kineosphaera limosa NBRC 100340
GGAGTCCGAATACGTTCCGAATAGGATGTGGTCCATGACTGGCGCAACCGACCTCCCCGTGGCCACCCGGCGTTCCTCGGACCTGAGCAAGCACTCGGCCGAGGTCTTCGCCGAGGCGGAGGACCACCCGGTCACGGTGACCCGCCGTGACGGCGAGTCCCTGGTGCTCATGTCCCAGCGCGAAGCCGACGCGCGGGCCGCGCTCCTGAACATTGCCGCCACCCTCATCACCGTGGCACTTGAGGACGGCCCGCTGACCGAGCGCATGGCCAGCCGTTACCCGTGGATGTACGCGCTGAGCGTTCAGGAGCGGGATGCGTGCGCCCGGGACGTCATCGACGCGGCGCGGGCATCCTTCTCGACGCAACAGCCGCACCTGGCGATCAGCAAACTCACCAGCTGGCGCGAGACGGCCACGGCGATCGCCGCAGGCTTGGGCTCACAGCCGATCGAATGGCTCGACGATGCCGACGATGCTGTCGTCGAGCGCCCCTGACCATGCCCAAGGAGACCGTGGTCCCGCGACCGGCGAAGAAGTCGGAGTACGTCTTGAAGTTCGCCACGAAGCAGTCAGAAAAGGGCTGGCGCGACCTCGTGGCAACGATCCGGAATCCGCGCTGGCAGCACAAACCCACGCAAGAAGGCACGGCTCGCGTGTGGTTCTACGTGGACGGCAACACGGTCTATCTGGAGCAGGTACATACCGCGCATCCCAATCAGACCAAGTAGCGGACACAGGCAGCGGAGCCCAGGGATCCGCCAGCGATCGACAAGAGGGGGCAGGAGCGTGACCGACAGGATCGACATCACCCACTACGGGTATCGCGTCACCTGGTCTGCCGAAGAACAGAGATTCGTCGCGACCTGCCTTGAACTGCCGTCGCTCTCCTGGCTGGGCTGCACCCAGGCGGAGACCCTTTCGGGCCTGCGCGACCTGGTTCGCGAGGTGGTCGAGGACCTCTACGCCGAAGGCGAACCCGTCCCCGAACCGATCGGAACACAACACCTACGAAGTCCGTCAAGTTCAACCGGCGAATCGGCGACGGTCACCCGCCAATACACCCAGATCGATCGCATCGTGCCGCGGGAACACGGGCTCGAACTGCTGCCACCCACACGTCGCACCGGCTCGCGACTGACCGACGTTCCCCGGCAGAAATTGCGAACCGCCGCCTCCATCGATGAGCTCTTGACCGATGAGCGGGACGCATGACCTTCGGCTACCTCCGCCGCGAGCGTGGCACCTTCTGGCATCGCGGGCAGAAGAAGCTCGAGCGGTTCATGAAGTGCTCGCGCCGGATCGGGGTGCCGCAGCGGTCGCACGGCTGCCCCTCGCGGCCGTAGGCGTGCAGGGAGCGGTCGAAGTAGCCGCTGGCGCCGTTGACGTTGACGTAGAGGGCGTCGAAGCTCGTGCCGCCGGCCTCCAGGGCGGCGGCCATGACGTCGCGGGCGTGGCCGAGCAGGCGCGTCAGGGCCGGTTTGGTGAGGTCCTCGGCGTACCGCTGCCCGTGAATGCCCGCCCGCCACAACGCCTCGTCGGCGTAGATGTTGCCGATGCCGGAGACGAGTTGCTGATCCAGAAGCGCCCGTTTGATCGCACTCCGCCGGGCCTTGAAGCGCCGCACGGCCAAGGGGAGGTCGAAGGTCGCCTCGAACGGGTCCGGCCCGATGTGGGTCACCGGTTCGGGCACCGGCTGGCCGTCGCGCTTCGAAGGCAGCAGCTCGGCCAGGGAGAGGCCGCCGAACGTGCGCTGGTCGACGAAGCGCAGCTCGCGCCCATCGGAAAGCTCGAAGCGCGCGTGCAGATGCTTGGGGTCCGGCGCATCCGGGGCCTGCACCAGTAACTGCCCGCTCATTCCGAGGTGGATGACGAGCGCGAACGGCGCCTCCCGATCGGACCCCTGGACCGGCAAGTCATGGCCGCGGACCAACTCCAGCCACAGGTACTTGCCGCGGCGACGGGCCGCCTGCACGTGCGTGCCGGTGACCCGGTCGACGAGATCCGCGGCGCCCGGCAGATGCCGGCGCGCGACCCGGGTGCCGGTCAGCGTGGCGGCCAGCAGATCGCGACCCACGACATGGTCGGCCAGGCCGGCGCGGACGACCTCGACCTCCGGCAGCTCCGGCATCGCCGCTCAGGCGCCCGCTTCGTCGGTCTCGTCAGCCTCGCCGTCGAGCGCCTCCGGCTCCGGCTCGCTGGTGAGCACGGCGTTGGCGCGGCGGGTCAGCTCTTTCCAAGCCTGCTCGGCGGCCTTCTGCTCGGCCTCCTTCTTGGAGCGGCCATTGCCGTCGCCGAGCACCTCCTCGCTGATGACGACGTGCGCGGTGAACACCTTCTCGTGATCCGGGCCCTCTTCGCTGACCCGGTACTCGGGACTACCGAAGGAGCCGGAGGCGGCCAACTCCTGCAGGCTCGTCTTCCAGTCCAACCCGGCACCCAGGCGCGCCGAGGACGCGAGCAGCGGGTCGACGAGGTGGTGCACGAAACGGCGGGCCTGCTCCAGCCCGTGCGCGAGATACACCGTGCCGATGAGCGCCTCGACGGTGTCGGCGAGAATCGACGTCTTGTCGCGCCCGCCGGTCGCCTCCTCACCGCGACCGAGCAGCAGGTAGTCGCCCAGCTCAAGGCGGCGCGCGACGGAACCGAGCGCACGCATGTTGACCACGGCGGCGCGCAGCTTGGCCAGCTGCCCCTCCGCCATGTCGGGATGGTCGGCGTAGAGCGACTCGGTAACGACAAGCCCCAACACCGAGTCGCCGAGAAACTCCAGGCGCTCGTTGTTGGGGATGCCGCCGTTCTCGTACGCGTACGAGCGGTGCGTCAGGGCATGGTCGAGCAGCGACTCCTCGATCGGGATGCCGAGGATGCCGTGAATCGCCTCGACCAGGCCTGCGACGTCTCGCCGCTCGCTGTTGGCTGCGGCGCGGGAGGAGCCCATCAGCTCACCCCGGACGTCAGCTCTGGTGCTCGGTCCGCTCGGCCGAGGGGTAGTGCCGGCCAGCGTAGGTGCCGCAGGAGGGGCAGGCGATGTGCGGCTGCTTGGGCGCGGAGCAGCGGGGGCACGACGTCAAGGTCGTCGCCGTCGCCTTCCACTGCGCCCGGCGGGAGCGGGTGTTGGAGCGCGACATCTTCCGCTTCGGGACGGCCACGTCAGTTCCTCTTCTCTTCGTCGTCTTCGGTGGTGCTCGACCCGTCGGGGTTCGCGAGCTGCTGCAGGCTCGCCCAGCGCGGGTCGATGATCTCGTGCTGGTGGCTCGGATCGTCCGCCAGGTGCGCTCCACATTCGGAGCACAACCCCGGGCAGTTCTCGTCGCACACCGGCTGGAACGGCAGGGCAGGCACCACTGCGTCCCGCACTACGTCTTCCAGGTCGAGCAGGTCACCCTCGAGGACCCGCTGGTCCTCGTCGTCGTCCGCCCCGACCTCCTGGTGGTGCGCGGCGCGGTCGGCGTAGGCGAACAACTCCTGGATCGGCACCTCGATCGCCTCGGTGACCGGGTCCAGGCAGCGCACGCAGGCACCCTGAGCCTGCGCCCGCACCGAACCGCTGACCAGCACGCCCTCCATCACGGACTCCAGTCGCAGATCGAGATCGATCGGCGAGCCCGCTCGGATGGCGATGACATCGGTACCCAGGTCGTCGGGTGCAGGGACGGAGCGGGAGACCTCGAGCATCGACCCCGGCCTGCGCTGCAGGGCGCGGGTATCGAGCACCAGAGGCGCACGCGGGTCCAGCGTCTTCATGAGGTTCACTTCACTTCGTCTCGCCGACGATGGGCACTCGGGGTCAGCTGGGCTTTGGGACCCAGCGGGGGTTCGGCAGTGGTTCGGTCTGCGTTTCTCCGGCGCCGCACCGTACGGGACGGGGGCACCTGGACGCAGACCGGCACATCAGTCTAGACCAGGCCCGGTCGCGCGCCCAAAAGCACTGCCCGCAGACGCTATCTCGGCGGGGCCGCCCCGGTCGGTGGCCGGGCTGCTAGGTTCGCGAAGATGCGACGCTGTGTCTGCCCCGGCTCCTTCGACCCTGTGACGCTGGGCCACCTGGATGTCATCAACCGAGCCGCTCGACTCTACGACGAGGTGGTCGTCGCGGTGCTCGACAATCCGGCCAAGCACTCCCTGTTCAGCCTGCAGGAGCGGGTGGAACTGCTGACGGAGCAGGTGCGGGATCTGGGCGGGGTGCGGGTCATGCCGTTCGGTGGCCGCTTGCTCGTCGAGCTGTGCGAGCAGGTCGATGCGCAGGCCATCGTCAAGGGCCTGCGCGGCGAGGTCGACTACTCCTACGAGCTGCCGATGGCCGTGATGAACCGGCGCCTCACCGGCGTCGAGACTCTCTTCATGCCCGGCGAGCCCGGCCTCAACGAGGTCTCCAGCTCACTGATCAAGGAGGTCGCCCGCTACGGCGGCGACGTCTCCGGGTTGCTTCCGGCGGCCGTGTGGGCGGCGCTGACGGCCAAGCTCGCCGACTGAGGCTGGGGCCTGCTCGTCCGAGGCCGAGGCGTTCGAGCCCTCGTTGTTCGGACTCTGGTTGTTCGAACCCTGGTGTGCGGCGGCAGGCGGGCTCGAGCGGGACTGCCGGGGGTCGCGGACCGCGTCGATCACGAGCTGCGGGTCGGGGTGGGCGACCGCGGTGCCGTCCGGCAGGATCACGGTCGGCACCAACTCGGCTCCGTCGTTGAGGTCGCGCACATACGCCGCACCCTCCGTGTCGTGCCAGATGTCGACCCACGTCAGGGCGGCGGGCGGGATGCCCGCTCGGCGCAGCGCCCAGCGCAGCCGCAGGGTGTGCCGGCAGCCGGGCCGCCAGTAGACAACGGGTCGCTCGTCGCGCACGAGCAGACGTTGGGCGGCCCAGTGGGACGGGCCGGGCCGGCGGTGCAGCGGCGAGCACAAGTACGCACCGAGGGCCAGGCCGGTGAAGGCGGGCGCGGCGAGGACCGGCAGGCCCAGGATCACGAATTCGGTCGCAACGAGCACAGCGAGCGCCCCTACGCCCGCCGCATGCCACCATCGGGCTCGCGTCGACCGATCCACGTCAGCGATGCTATGGCGGGTTCTCACAGCCCCGATAGGTTGACGCCCGGCTCGTGACCATGGTGTGACCCCAGCGTCCCAACAGCTGGACAGTGGCGCGCCAAAAAGCCTGTCGACTAGGCGAATTCGGCGAACCAGACCCGCGTCTCGCCGTAGCTACGGTCGGCGACGGGGGCCAATGTCGGTCCTTGTTCGGCGACGTCCGACACCGTGGGGTTCGGCTCGTCGGCCCGGTGGGGCCAGCGCGGTTCGGGCGAGCGGGCGGAGCGCTCGACGACGACGACGGCCTCCGGTGCCAGGCGCGCGCACAACAACACCAGCATCTGGGCGAGCTCGTCCTCAGACAGGTCGTAGGGCGGGTCGAGAAAGGCCAGGTCGACGTCGGCGGGTGCCGGCGCTCGCAGATACCGGGCGACCGGCTCGGCGCGGACCTCGACCAGGTCCGCAGCGCGACCAGCCCCGGGCCGGGCGGCCGCCACGTCCCGGGCATTACGACGGGCGATCTCGGCGGCCTTTCGGGCGCTGTCGACGAGCACGACGTGGCCCGCGCCGCGGCTCAGCGCCTCCAGGCCGAGCGCCCCCGAGCCGGCGTACAGATCGAGCACGCGAGCACCCTCGATGACCTCGAGGTGCTCGAGGCGGGAGAAGATCGCTTCGCGCACCCGGTCGCTCGTCGGGCGGGTGCCCGCGCCGGGCGGTGTCGCGAGCCGCCGACCCCCGGCGGCCCCGGCGATGATGCGGGTCATCCGCGCTCCAGGAAGGCGGCCTGCTGCTCGTCGACGACCATGTTGACCAGGTATGACAGGTGCGGCTGGCCCGCCAGGGTCGGGTCTTGGTCGAGCAGCGCAGCGGCGTCTTCTCGGGCGGCCTCGATGATCTGTGCGTCGTCGCCACCACGCAGCGACAGCATCCGCAGTGAAGTCCCGCCGCTCTGCCGGGCCCCGAGGATGTCGCCCTCGCGGCGGTACTGCAGGTCCAGTTGCGAGAGTTCGAAGCCGTCGTTGGTGGCCGCGATGGCGGTCATCCGCTCGACCGCGGGCGAGCGCCGTTGATCGTTGGGGTCGCCGGGGCGCAGCCCGGGTGTCCCGGGGTGGTCGATGTCGGGCACCCCCGAGAGAACGAACAGGCACAACCCCGGGTGCTCGCCCCGCCCGACCCGACCGCGCAGCTGGTGCAACTGGGAGATGCCGAACCGGTCGGAGTTGGTGACCACCATGAGCGTCGCATTCGGCACGTCGACGCCGACCTCGACGACGGTCGTGGAGACCAGCACGTCGATCTCCCCGGCGGTGAAGGCCGCCATGGCCCGGTCCTTCTCATCGGGCGTCAGGCGGCCGTGCAGGATCCCGACGCGCACGTCACGCAGGGCCGGCAGCTCACGAAGTTCGCGGGCCACCTCGTGGACCCCGCGCAGTGGCACCCCCTCGTCTCGCTCCGGGTCGTCGTCGCCGTAGTACATGGCGTCGGTCATCGTCAGCCACGCCCGCTCGCTGTTCAGCGCCTCCGCCCCGGTGGGCACGGCACTGCGCTCCTCCCACTCCTCGCCGATGCGCGGGCACACGACGTAGACCTGGCGTCCGGCGCGCACCTCGTCGGCGACGCGACCCCAGGTCCGCTCGTACCAGAGCCGATTGCCGACGACGAAGGAGCCGATCGGCTGACGCCCCGCGGGCAGCTCGGCCAGCACGCTCGTATCCATGTCGCCGAAGACCGTCATGGCGACCGTGCGCGGGATGGGCGTGGCGGTCATGACGAGCACGTGCGGGGGCTTCTTGGCCTTCTCGCGCAGGGCGTCGCGCTGCTCGACGCCGAAGCGGTGCTGCTCGTCGACGACGACCAGCCCCAGGTCAGCGAGCTGCACATGCTTCTGGATGAGCGCGTGGGTGCCGACGACGATCCCAGCCTCACCCGACGCTGCCGCCAGCAGTGCCTGCTTTCGGGCTGCCGCCGACTGGCTGCCCGTCAACAGCGCGACGCGGGTGCCGCGGTCGAGGTCGCCGCCGAGCATGCCGCCCTGGGCGAGGTCACCGAGCAGCGTGGTGATCGTGCGGTAGTGCTGAGCGGCGAGCACCTCGGTGGGGGCCAGCAGGGCGGCCTGCCCACCGGCGTCGATGACCGCGAGCATCGCGCGCAGCGCGACGACGGTCTTGCCGGAGCCGACCTCGCCCTGCAGCAGCCGGTTCATCGGGTGCGAGCGGGCCAGGTCGGCGGCGATCTCCTCGCCCACGGCGCGCTGACCAGCGGTCAGCGTGAACGGCAGCCGCTTGTCGAAGGCTTCGAGCAAGCCGCCCTGGCGCGGTGCCCGCGGCACCGCCGGCGCCTGCTGTTGGGCGCGCCGGCGCATGCCGAGCGCGAGTTGCATGAGCAGCGCCTCGTCGTACTTCAGCCGCTTCTTGCCCTTCGCGACGTCGTCACGGTGTTCCGGCAGATGCAGGTGCCGCATCGCCGCCACGTACCCGGGCAGGTCGCGTCGCCGCCGCAACTCCGCCGGCAGCGGGTCGCCGTCGTCGCTCATCGCGCCCAGAACCGTGGCGACGAGGCGATTGATGGTCCAGCTGGGAACTCCGCGCACCTCCAGGTAGACCGGATGGAGGGCGCGCGCCACGACCCCGAGACCGGGAGTACCCCCCTGGTCGCGCAGGCCGTGCCCCGCATCGGGGGTAGGGGCGTCGTCATCGAGATCCGAGAGCATCTCGTAACTGGGGTGGGACAGCTGCCATCTACTGCCGTACCTGCCCACCCGTCCCTCGAACAGCCCCTTCGCCCCCGGGATCAGGCGATCCTGGTGGCCGTAGACGCTGAAGAAGGTGACCTCGAGGTCACCCACGGCGGTGCTGATGAGGACGTTGAGCATGGAGCGCCGGCGCCCCGACATCGGGCGCTTGGCGACCGTGCGGACGGTCCCTTCGAGCACGACGTATTCGCCCTCGGTGAACTCGGTCAGCTCCTCCTGCCCGTCGAGGTAGCGGCGCGGCAGAAACCAGAGCAGGTCCTCGACCGTCTGCAGACCCCGTTGCTGCTGCAGCGGCTGGGCGTAGCTGCCGAGCAGTCGGCTCGACAGCGGCGTCTGCAACGTCACCACCGCACTGCCCTCCTTGCCTCGCATCTGGCCATCACCCTCCGCAGCCACATCTCACTCGACTCCGATGGTCAGCGGGTCGGCGGCTTGTTCGCCGACGAGGACGACCTGCACCTCGAGGGCACGGTGCCCCCCGGCTCCGGCGGCCAGCTCGTCGGCGATCTGCTGGGCCACCGCGACCGCGGACGGGCGTGCGCAGATCGTCACGAGCTCGGCCTCGCCCCCGCCGCGCTCGACCAGCTGCTGGACCTGAGCCAGCGCGTTCCGGCGCAACCGTTCTGGCGCCGCAAGCTGGCCAGGAGCCAGCTCGCCCGGGGCAATCTCGTCGGGGGCCGGCTCGTCGGAGACCGACGCGCACAGCACCGCGTCGGCGGCCGCCTGCATCGCCTGGGCGTCGCTGTGAACCTCGGCGTGCGGATCATGCACGGCCAGCGCCGCGAGCGCCGCCGGCAGCGCCGACGCGGCAACGACGAGCACCTCGACACCATCGCGGCGCGCCTCGAGCACGGGCTGCTCGACGCTCGCGGCCACATCGGTCAGCACGACGATCGGAGACGCCGGCGCGTCGGTGAGCGCTGCGAACAGCCCGGCGGGGTCTGGCTCGTGGGCGGTGTCGACGGCACCCGCCAGCAGGTGGCGGCCGGGGAGACCGGCCAGCGACTCCGGCAGCCCCGCGGAGAGAACGGTAACGAACCCGGACCCACCTGTCGGCGCGAGCGGCTGCGCCTGCGGCAGCCCCTCGATGCGCAGATGAGAAAGCGCTTGCGATCCGCCGCCGGCGTCGATGGCCTGCTGCACCCGCTGCGCCTCGACGTGCACATGCACCCGCAGCGCGCGCTCGTCGCCCGCGAGCACGACGCTGTCGCCCAGCTCGGCAAGTTGCGCGCGCAGCCGGTCGCGCGCGGCCTCGTCAAGACCCGCCACCAGGTAGGTGACCTCGACCTGATCCCCCAGTGGGTGATCGCCGTGCTCGCAGCGCGCCGGCACATCGCCGGGGTCACCCGTCAGCTCGCCGGCCCGCCGGCCGGTGACCACCTCGTGCAGCGCCGAGAGCACGACGACCAGTCCAGCTCCGCCGGCGTCGACCACCCCGGCGCGCTTGAGCGTCGGCAGTTGCTCGGGGGTGCGCGCCAGTGCGGCTTCGGCCGCCTCGACCGCCGCCCCGGTCACGTCGGCCAGGCGGCCCCCGCCCGCCGCCGACCGATCGGCGGCGCTCGCCGCGGATCGGGCCACCGAGAGCATCGTGCCTTCGACTGGTCGGCCGACCGCACCCCAGGCTCGCTCGCTCGCCGTCCGCAGTGCCTTGGCCAAGCCGGTCGCATCGACCCGGCCGCGGGCGTGCATCAGGGTGGCCACCAGCCCGCGAATGAGCTCCGACAAGATGGCCCCCGAATTGCCGCGCGCCGCCACGAGCGTGGAGTCGGACAACGCCGCCAACCGCGAGTCCACCGCCACCGCGTGCGCGTCGTGCTCGTCGTTCGGCTCCTGCGCGGGCCCGACGGCGGGGTTGTCGGCGGCAGAGGTGTCGGCGACGGGGATGTCGGCCGCGGGAGCGCCGCTGGAGACCGGCGGGACGTCCGGATGAGCCGCGATGTGCTCCCGCAGCCCACGCAGCGCACCGGAGAGGGTCTGCAGCATGTTCGTGCCGGTGTCGCCATCGGGCACGGGAAAGACATTGAGCGCGTCGATGCCGGGTCGGTGGGCGGCCAACGCAGCGCGGGCCCGGAATGCCCACCGGCGCAGCGCCGCGCCGTCCAGCACCTCCAACTCGCCGGAGGAGGCTGCACCGTCCGCGTCCGCTCCCGTTGCGTCCCGCTCGTGCTCGTCCACGCCACTCATCCTCACATCGACCACCGACAACGCGTCGGACAAGGCGTCGGCGCCCCGCGCGGCGGAAGGTCGCCTGCGCCTGATCTGCGCCTGGTCTAGGCCTGGTCTGGGCCCGTTCGCGGGCGCTTCCCGGCGCCGATCAGCCGCCGCGCAGGGCCTCGAGCACCTCGATCGCGTGCCGGGTCGACGGTAGCCGGTCGGGAGCGGCGCTGCGGTAGGTCTCCTCCGCCTCCCGCCAGGCTGCGAGCTCGACGTCGAACAGCTGCTGCTCCTGCGCGTCGGTCAGCACCTTGCGCGCGGCGTCGGCCGCGCCGACACCCAGTGGGGCGCCCTCGATGGCGCCGGCGCTGGGTGCCTGGTCGATCGGCACCGCCTCGGCGTTCTCCAGGGTCGCCAGCACCCCTGCGATCGCCGCGACGGCGGTGGCGTCTCGGGCGCGTCGGGCGGAGCGCAGCGCGGCCCGCAGTTGGGTTCGCAGCGGGGAGTCGGTCGTCACCCATTCAGCCTCTCAGGCCGGCATTTGGGTGCGACCCGGGGGCTCGGCTATTCTTGACCGGTTCCTGCTGGACGACGCTCGGCCTGCCCGCGATCCGACCAGCAGCGGTCATCATC
Organism: Kineosphaera limosa NBRC 100340; assembly: GCF_000298215.1. GTDB lineage: Bacteria > Actinomycetota > Actinomycetes > Actinomycetales > Dermatophilaceae > Kineosphaera > Kineosphaera limosa. The sequence continues at coordinate 10,560 of NZ_BAHD01000094.1, forward strand.
AAGTTTCCTCTCGTTCTCAGGAGTTTCCCGTGGCTGCCAACTGCGACGTCTGCGGCAAGGGACCGACCTTCGGTCACAACATCTCGCACTCGCACCGGCGCACCAACCGCCGCTGGACGCCGAACATCCAGCGCGTCCGCGCCAAGGTCGGCGCCGCCGGCAAGACGCCCAAGCGTCTGAACGTGTGCACCTCCTGCCTCAAGGCGGGCAAGGTCCAGCGCTGAGCTGACCTGTCGAAGCAATCGAGCCGCCGGCCTGCGGGCCGCGCGGCTCTTTGCTGTGCCCGGCTCCGCCCCGGCGTCGCCCCGGCGACCCCCGGCGACGCCCGGACCGGCGAGGCTCAGCCGCCGAAGTGATCCCAACCGCTGACCTGCGGCGCGACCCCGTCGACGGTCACGCCAGGCCCCTCGGGACCGGCCGCTAGCACCCGACCGATGGGCCGGAACCCCTGCGGCAAACCCTGCGGCAGCTCCTGCTCCGCGGGGAAGCAGGCGAGGAGGGAGTGCTCCTCACCTCCGGCGAGCACGCACGCCCGCGCGGCCTCGCCGCCGACGAAGGGCGCCAGCGCCGCGATGTCCTGCGCGAGCGCCTCCGCTAAGAGTTCGATGCGCACACCGGAGGCGGCGGCCACGCGCCCCGCGTCCCGCACGAGCCCGTCGGACAGGTCGATCATCGCGCGCGCCCCCGCCTGCGCGGCTCGGGGTCCGGCGGCCAGCGGCGGGCTGGGGCACCGCTGCGCGGACAGCAACTCCACGGCATCCGCGCGCGCGTCCTGCCAGTCCCCCGCGAGAAACAACTCGAGTCCGGCGGCCGCCCGCCCGAGCGTGCCGGCTACGGCCACCACGTCGCCCGGCCGCGCGCCAGAACGGGTCACGGGCGGTCCGTCGAGCCGCCCGACCGCGGTGATGCTCACCGACAGCACCCCCGCACCCGCGGAGGAGAGATCGCCGCCCAGCACGCCGGTGTCGGCCGCGGCGGCGGCCTGTCCGATCCCCCGGGAAAGCTCGACGGCCCACTGCAGCGGCGTCGCGGCGTCCGCGATGAGCGTGACAAGCAGCCCCGCCGGACGAGCCCCCATTGCCGCGACATCCGCCAGGTTCTGGGCGACGCACTTGGCGCCGACGTCGGCCGCGCTCGACCACTCGTCGAGCCAGTCCTTGCCGCGCACCATCGTGTCGGTCGTCAACACGATCCCGGTCTCCCCGATGCCGCTGGCGATGACCGCCGCGTCGTCGCCCGGCCCGAGCGAGGTCGCGGCGGGCACCGGCAACAGCGGGAAGATCCGGGCGAGCAGTTCGTCCTCACCGATCTGCGCCAGCGTCATCGGTTCGCCGGTCGCCGTCGTCGCGGCCTTCGTGGATGCGGTGGGCGCGGGCTCGGTCTGGGGCATGGGGAACGTGACCTCCGGGGGCGCGAACAGGCATGATGTCGTCATCGGCAGGCTAGACGGCCCCGCGCGCGCCTGCCGCCGGGACCGCCGGAACCGCCGGAGCCGGCACTGGCAGCGACGAGAGAACGGGAGCCGTTGATGGTCCAGGCGTATGTGCTCGTGCAGACCGAGGTGGGTAGCTCCGGCAAGGTAGCCGCTGCATTCTCGGCGATGACGGGCGTCATGTCGGCCAGCGAGGTCACCGGCCCTTACGACCTCATCGTGCGAATCGCCGCCGACGACCTGGAGTCGCTCGGCGAGTTCGTGCTCGACCGCATCCAGACCGTCGAGGGCATCACCCGAACGCTGACGTGCACGATCGTCCACGGTTGAGGCTGGCGACGGTCGTCGCCACGGGCGTCGCTCTGCTCGCCCTGACCGCCTGCTCGGGGGTCGTGCAGGTGGCCGTCCCTCCATTGGCCACCGCTCCCGCGTGCGCCCAGATCGCCTGGCCGCACACCGTCGCAGGCCAGCGAGGCGGCCCCGCAGTACCGGCGAACGCCGCCACTCACGCCTGGGGCAGCCCCGCGATCATCGCCCGCTGCGGTGTCCCGGCCCCGCCACCGACCACGCTGGAGTGCCTCGGCGTCGACGAGGTGGACTGGATCATCGAGCCGCTGTCGGACGGCACTCGCTTCACGACCTATGGCCGTGAGCCCGCCCTGCAGGTGCTCGTGCCCGACGCCTACGAGCCGGCGCCGATGGTGCTCGGCGACCTGACCCCGGCGGCAACATCACTGCCCGCCACCGGACGCCGCTGCCGATAGCTCGTTCGCCGACGCCGCAGGCCGTGGTGCCAGCACCAATCTTTGCGCAGCAGATGCCGGTAATGTCCCAGTTCACCCGGTTCGACCCCAGGAAATCCCCGGGCCCCGATGAAAGACTGCTGAGATGGAACGCACCTTGACAACCGTTCCCTACGGCTCTGGGCACCTGGCTGCGCTCGACTACGGCGGCACGGGCCCTGACGTGCTGCTCGTGCCGACTCTCGGCTCCTGCGCCCCCGCCTGGGACGTGGTTGCGCAGCGCGTCGACGGTCGCTGCCGGCTGGTCGCCTTGGACCCGCCCGGGCACGCCCAGTCCAGTACCGACCCCAGCGACGCCAGCGACGCCTGGCGCAGCATCATCGCCGCAGTGGGCGCCCTCGGGCTCGAGCGCCCGGTGCTCGTCGGTCACGACCACGCCGCGTCGTTCGTGGCGCAGGCCGCCCTGGCCGACCCGGAGTTGGCCGCGGCGGTCATCGCCGTGGGCGGCAGCCTGGCTCGTGGGCAGTCCGACGTCGAGGAGATCGTCGATCTCATCATGGTGCCGGAGGTCGCCGACGGCCTGCGCCGGCGCTTCAGCTTCGGGGCGGTCGCCCGCGACCCCGACGAACTCGAGCGGCTTGTCGCCGCGGTCATCACCCAGTGCGATGCGGACTTGCTGACGCTCGACAACGGCGGCGCCGAGCGCGAGGTCCGCCACTCGCTGCTGCGCCTGCCCGACGGCACGCACATGCGCCGCCCGCGGGTGGAGGCGATTCAGGAGTACGCGCGGATCACCACCGACCACCCGCTCTTTCCCGACAACCGGCTCGCCCGCGGTCTGCGCGTGCCGACCTGGCTCGTGCAACTCTCCGACGGAGACGACACTCGCTTCGCGGCGAACGAGCGCACCCTGGCGCGCAGCAGCGAGTATCTGCACCTGGTGCAGTTGACCGCCGGTCAGTGGCCCATGTACTCGGCCGCCGACGAGTTGGCCGAACTCATCGTCGAGGTCGCCGTCGGCGTCAGCGCAATCCGAGTCGGCGGTGGCGGGCCAGCTCGATGAGCTCGGTGATGAGGTCGGAGTAGGAGATGCCGGTCGCCGCCCACATCTGCGGGTACATCGAGGTCGGCGTGAACCCGGGCATCGTGTTGATCTCGTTGAGAATGACGTCGCCCTCGGTGGTGTAGAAGAAGTCGACGCGGGCCAGGCCCTCGCAGCCGGCGGCGGTGAAGGCGGTCAACGCCATCTGCTTGATCCACTCGGTGTCGGGAGTCGGCAACTGCGCCGGGCAGGAGAGCCGCACGTCGGCCTCCGCGAGGTACTTGGCCTCGAAGTCGTAGAACTCGTGGTCCTGGGACACCACGATCTCGCCCAGCTCGCTCGCCCGGTCCGGCGCGGTTCCGCGCCCCTGCAGGATGCCGCACTCGATTTCGCGACCGAAGATCGCCGCCTCGACGATCACCTTGGGGTCATGCTCGCGCGCCCGCTCGATGGCCAGGTTCAGCTCCTCGGGTCGCGACACGCGGCTGATCCCCACGCTGGAGCCCGCGCGGCACGGCTTGACGAACACCGGCCAGCCCAGCGCCGCGACCCGCTCCTCGCACTCGTCGGAGTCGGTCAGCCACTGCTTGTCGGTGATGACCACGTACGGGCCGACCGGCAACTCGGCGGCGGCGAAGACGAGCTTCATGTAGTGCTTGTCCATCATCACCGCGGAGGCCAGCACCCCGGAGCCGACGTAGGGGATGTCGGCGAGCTCCAAGAGCCCCTGGATCGTGCCGTCCTCCCCGAACGGCCCGTGCAGCAGCGGAAACACGACGTCGATGTCGCCGAGGTCCACGGGCGCCACCCCCGGCCGCACGCTGGTCAGCGAGTGATCTCCGGTCGCCAGCGGCAGCACGACCTCCGCCTCGCCGGCGATCACCTGCGGCACGTGACCGGGCTTGAGCGCGAGGGTCTCCAGGTCGTCCTCGAACAACACCCAGCGGCCGTTGGGAGCGATGCCGATGGGCAGCACCTCGTATCGGGTGCGATCGATCGCGGCCATGACGCCGGCGGCGGTGGCGCACGACACGGCATGTTCGGAGGAGCGGCCGCCGAAAACGACGGCGACGCGGGGACGGGGCTGGTTGGCGCTCATCGTCGCCCGACATTACCGGCCGCAGGCACCCCGGCCTGGCACCACCTAGATCTTTCCCTCCGGCGTCGGACGGCTGGGTCTTCTGTCTACGCCGTCAGGCTAAGTCTTCTCGGGCTTGCGCTCCCGGGCCATGAGCGCGTCGGCCATGAGCGCGGGCCGCTGCCCGTCGTGCACGATGGCCACGACTCCTTCGCAGATCGGCACGTCGACGCCGACGCTGTGCGCCAGGGCCAGGATCGACTCGCACGAGGTGACGCCCTCGGCCGTCTGCCGGGTGCGGGCCACGACCTCCTCCAGGGAGTCGCCCTGCCCCAGCCCGACACCGACGCGGTGGTTGCGGGACAGGGGTGACATGCAGGTGGCGATGAGGTCACCGACCCCGGCCAGCCCGGAGAACGTGCCCGGTTGCGCACCCAGCGCCACACCCAGGCGGACGGTCTCGGCCAGGCCGCGGGTGATGATCGTCGCCTTCGTGTTGTCGCCCAGGCCCATGCCCTCGGCGATGCCGACCGCGACCGCGACGACATTCTTGGTCGCCCCGCCCAACTCCGCGCCGACGACATCGAGGTCGGTGTAGGGGCGGAAGTACGGCGTCGCGCAGGCCTCGGCGACGAGCTCGGCCGTCGCGGCGGAGCTGGCGGCGACGACGCTGGCGGCGGGGTGCTTGGCGGCGATCTCACGCGCCAGATTCGGGCCGGAGAGTACCGCCAGTAGCTCCTGGGGGACGCCGGTGACCTCACCGATGACTTGGGTCATGCGCAGCTGCGTGCCCAGCTCGATGCCCTTCATCAGGGACACGATCGGGGCGCCGGTCGCGGCCAGGTCACCCCACTGGGCGAGGTTCTCGCGCAGCTTCTGGCTGGGTACGGCGAGCACGATGAGGTCGGCGCCGTCGAGGGCGTAGGCGGAGTCGGTCGTCGCCTCGATCTGTGGGGAGAGCCTCAGGTCGGGCAGATAGTCGGCGTTGATGCGGGTGCTGTTGATCGTCTCGATGAGCTCGGGGCGCCGACCCCAGAGCCGGACGTCGTTGCCCGCGTCCGCGAGGACGGCGGAGAAGGCCGTGCCCCAACTACCGGTGCCGAAGACCGCGACCCGTCTCATCCGTTCATCCTCTGCTCCGGGACCGGCACGCGCCGACCACTGGTCTGATCCCACACATCGGTGGGCGCCTCCTCGTGCCGCAGCTGGGCGACGCCCGCAGTGATCGCCGCCATGATCCGCGCCGTCGCGGCCCGCAGCGCGACGGCGCTGACCGGCTGATCGCGCAGGTCGTCCAAGGGCACCGGCGGTCCGAGCAGCATGTGCATGACCGGCCGTCGCCACGGACGAAACGTGCCGTCGACATCGAGCAACTCCCGCGCACCCCACTGGGCCAGCGGCAACACCGGCGCGCCGACCTCCAGGGCCAGGCGCGCGGCACCGGTCTTGCCGAGCATCGGCCAGCCCTGCGGGTCCTTGGTGATGGTGCTCTCGGGCATGATGACGACGCACCGGCCGGCGCGGACAGCCGCCACCGCATCGCGATAGGCATCGGCGGCCCGGCCACTGCCCCGATGCACGGGGATCTGCTCGCAGGCCCCCAGCCAGCGGCCCAGCACCGGCAGCTCGAACAACGAGGCCTTGCCGAGAAAGAACGGCGGGTGGCCGTTGTCGAGCAGAAAGTGGGCCACCGCAAACGGATCGGCATGGGAGATGTGGTTCGCGGCGACCACGCAGCCGCCCTCCCGCGGCAGATGCTGCATGCCCTGCCAGTCCTGCCGCGTCAGCGCCCGCACCACGGGGCGGACCGTGCGCACGGCGTTGCGGTAGGCCAGCGACAACGGCGGGCGCCCCGGATACGCGGCCCACGCGCCGGACCTGCCCACCATGCGACCTCCCAGTCTGTGTCGTGGGGTACGGCCGGCGTCGGCGGCCCTCGCGGGTGCCCGACCCGCCGGGCCGCGCAACACCCTATCCGCGCCGATGGCAGGATCAGCAGCTGTGACCGCCGAGCAAGCTCCGCGCTGGACCGTCATCGTGCCGGTCAAGGGTACGGCGGCCGCCAAGACGCGCCTCGTCGCGGGCCTGGGGCCGCTGCTGTCGGCGGGGGCGGCCGGGCCGCAGGACCTGGCCCGGGCGCTGGCCCTGGACACCCTGGCGGCGGTGGCAGCGACCGCGGCGGTGCGGCTCCTGGTCGTCACCGCGGACCCCGGTCTGACCGGCGCCGCTACTGTCGTGCCCGACCCGGGGCGCGGCCTGGATGCCGCGATCGCGGCGGGCCTGAACGCGGCGGCCGGGGAGGCGCCGCAGACGCC
>NZ_BAHD01000093.1 GCF_000298215.1 Kineosphaera limosa NBRC 100340
ACCGGTGCGCTGGGCCGAGTGCACATCGAGGCCATCGACGGGCTGCTGCGTGACGCCGGTCGCGGCCCGGCGGCCCTGCCCGGCGGCTGGCGTGTCCGCCGCCACGCGGCCCACGTTGACCTGGAGCCCCCACCGTCGGGTTGAATGCTGTCGGGTTGCATGCTGTCGGGTGAGACAGCGTGCGTCGGCACCGTGGGCAGGAGAGAGCGTGGACACCGAACAGATGGGCGCCGACCTGGAGAAGGTGCTGCTGACCCAGGAGCAGATCTGGGAGCGCCTCGATGAGCTCGCCGAACAGATCTGGGCCGACTACGCGGGCAAAGACCTGCTGCTCGTCGGTGTGCTCAAGGGCGCCGTGCTCGTGATGGCCGACCTCATGCGGGCGCTGCCGGGCAGCGTGCCGATGGACTGGATGGCGATCTCCTCCTACGGCTCGGGCACCAAGTCCTCCGGGGTGGTCCGCATTCTCAAGGACCTCGACACCGACATCACCGACAAGCACGTGCTGATCGTCGAAGACATCGTCGACTCCGGCCTCACGCTCAGCTGGATCAAGGCGAACCTGGCCTCCCGGCGCGCGGCCAGCGTCGAGGTCTGCACGCTGCTGCGTAAACCCGATGCCGCCAAGGTCGAGGTCGACGTCAAGTACGTGGGTTTCGACATTCCCAACGAGTTCGTGGTCGGATACGGGCTCGACTACGCCGAGCAGTACCGCAATCTGCGGTGCGTCGGCACACTTGCGCCGCACGTCTACTCCTGAGCATCCGCACCGCGCACCTCGTGCCGCCAGAGGCCCGCGGGGCCGCTGCGGAACACCCCGCCAGGCACGAACGTTGCGCATGGTTGGGTCGTCGGAAGAGGCGACGGACGCACGATGAGGAAGGACCGGGGCCCGTGGCCGGGCTGGGGTTAAATCAATGAAATTGAAGCGGATCTTCGCACAGCCCCTGGTCTGGGTGCTGCTGCTGTTCCTCGGGTTCATGGCGGTCTTGCAGCTGACCAGCGACTCCGAATACCAGCGGATCGACACCTCGCAGGCAGTCCAGATCATCAATCAGGGTCAGGCCCAGAAAGTCGTCTTCGAAAACGACGACCGCATCGAGCTGACGCTGACCAGCCCCCAGAACATCGGGGAGCTGCAGAACGTGGAGAAGGTCTACGCGCTGTACGTGCCGCAGCGCGGCGAGTACCTCACCGAACTGGTCCGCGAGCACATGCCGCCCTCGGGCTACACCGACGACCCGCCGCAGAGCACCTGGCTCGGCACGCTCATGATGAGCCTGCTGCCGATCATCATCCTCGTCGCGCTCTTCTGGTTCATCCTTTCCCGGATGCAGGGCGGCGGCTCCAAGGTCATGCAATTCGGTAAGTCCAAGGCCAAGCTGGCCACCAAGGACATGCCGAAGGTGACCTTCGCCGACGTCGCCGGTGCCCAGGAGGCGGTGGAGGAGCTCACCGAGATCAAGGAGTTCCTCTCCGAGCCGGGCAAGTTCCAGGCCGTGGGGGCCAAGATCCCCAAGGGCGTGTTGCTCTACGGGCCGCCCGGCACCGGTAAGACGCTGCTCGCGCGGGCCGTCGCCGGAGAGGCCGGGGTGCCGTTCTATTCGATCTCGGGTTCGGACTTCGTAGAGATGTTCGTCGGTGTCGGCGCCTCTCGCGTGCGCGACCTGTTCGAGCAGGCCAAGCAGAACAGCCCGGCCATCGTCTTCGTCGACGAGATCGACGCCGTCGGTCGCCACCGCGGCGCAGGCCTGGGCGGCGGGCATGACGAGCGCGAGCAGACGCTGAACCAGCTGCTCGTCGAGATGGACGGCTTCGACGTCAAGACCAACGTCATCCTCATCGCCGCCACCAACCGCCCCGACATCCTCGACCCTGCGCTGCTGCGCCCGGGGCGGTTTGACCGCCAGATCGCCGTCGAGGCCCCCGACATGATCGGCCGCCACAAGATCCTCGAGGTGCACGGCCGCGGCAAGCCCCTGGCCGACGGCGTCGACCTGCTGGCCGTGGCCCGCCGCACCCCCGGCTTCACCGGTGCCGACCTGGCCAACGTGCTGAACGAGGCCGCGCTGCTCACGGCGCGCTCCAACGCCCAGCTGATCGACGACCGCGCCCTCGACGAAGCCATCGACCGCGTCGTCGCCGGCCCGCAGAAGCGCACCCGCATCATGAGCGCCAGGGAGAAGAAGATCACCGCCTACCACGAGGGTGGCCACGCCCTCGTCGCCGCGGCGCTCAACCACACCGACCCGGTCAGCAAGGTGACGATCCTGCCGCGCGGCCGGGCCCTGGGCTACACGATGGTGCTGCCCGCCGACGACAAGTACTCCACGACGCGCAACGAGATGCTCGACCAGCTGGCGTACGCCCTCGGCGGTCGCGTGGCGGAGGAGATGATCTTCCACGACCCGACCTCCGGGGCCGCCAACGACATCGAGAAGGCCACCGGTCTGGCGCGCAAGATGGTCACGCAGTTCGGCATGAGCGAGCGGATCGGCGCGGTCAAGCTCGGCCAGAGCCAGGGCGAGGTCTTCCTCGGCCGCGACATGGGCCACGAGCGCGACTACTCCGAGGGCTTGGCCGCCGTCGTCGACGAAGAGGTGCGCCGCTTCATCGAGGCCGCGCACGACGAGGCCTGGCACGCCCTCAACGACAACCGCGACGTGCTCGATCACCTGGTGCTGGAGCTGCTGGAGAAGGAAACCCTGGGTGCCCAAGCCCTGGCGGACATCTTCGAGGCCGTGCGCAAGCGGCCGCACCGCCCCGTGTGGCTCTCCAGCGACCGCCGCACCGTCAGCGACATGCCGCCGGTGCTCACGCCCGCCGAGAAGGCCGCCCTCGACGCGGGCCAGGACCCCGCAGCGATCGACGCCGACAACGAAGAGCACCCGCTCGCGGAGATCATCGAGGTGCCCAGCGGCGGTCGAGTGGACCCGACCGGTGACTGAGCTGACGCAGCCCTCGCCCGTCGACCAGCCGCGCATCGAGGCCGCCGTCCGCGAGATCCTGCTGGCGGTGGGAGAGAACCCGGAGCGGGAGGGTCTGCGGGACACCCCCGCTCGGGTCGCCCGCGCCTACGCCGAGATCTTCTCCGGGCTGCACATGGACCCCGCAGAAGTGCTCGGCACCCGGTTCGAGATCGAGCACGACGAGCTCGTGCTCGTCCGCGACATCGAGCTGTACAGCACCTGCGAGCACCACCTCGTGCCCTTCCACGGCGTCGCGCACATCGCCTACATCCCCGACCGCAACGGCCGGGTGACCGGCCTGAGCAAGCTCGCTCGGCTCGTCGAGGTGTACGCGCGCCGCCCGCAGGTGCAGGAGCGGCTGACCAGCCAGGTCGCCGACGCCCTCGTCGACCACCTCGACGCGCAAGGGGTGCTCGTGGTGCTCGAATGCGAGCACCTGTGCATGTCGATGCGGGGGGTGCGCAAGCCCGGCGCTCGCACGATCACCTCCGCGGTGCGCGGCATCCTGCACCGCCCCGAGACCCGCGCGGAGGCGATGAGTCTCGTGCTCGGCGGCACCCGCTGATGCCCGGCCCGCTGCCGCTGCTCATGGGCGTCGTCAACGTGACCCCCGACTCGTTCAGCGACGGCGGACGCTGGTTCGACACCGACGACGGCATCGCCCACGGGATCGCCCTGGCCGACGCGGGCGCCGCCATCCTCGACATCGGCGGCGAGTCGACCCGCCCGGGCGCGCAGCGACCCGAGGAGTCCGAGGAGCTGCGACGCACGATCCCGGTCATTGAGGCGCTGCTCGAACAGCCCGGCATGCCGCCGATCTCCATCGACACGATGCGGGCGCGGGTGGCGGCCGCCGCCATCGAGGCCGGCGCCCGCGTCGTCAACGACGTCAGCGGTGGCCTGGCCGACCCCGACATGGTGCGGGTGCTCGCCGACGCCCCCGACGTCGATTTCGTCGCGATGCACTGGCGCGGGCACAGCGCCGACATGCAACGTCGCGCCGTCTACGGCGACGTCGTGCGCGAGGTGCGCGCCGAGCTCGATGCCCGGGTCGAGCAGCTCGTCGCCGCCGGGATCGACCCGGAGCGCATTGTGCTAGACCCCGGGCTGGGGTTCGCCAAGACCGCCGAGCACAACTGGCAGCTCGTGGGCCGCCTCGACGAGCTCGTCGGCCGCGGTTACCGGGTGCTCATCGGCGCCAGCCGCAAGGCGTTTCTCGGCCGGCTCGAGGCCGGAGCCGACGGAACGCCGGCGCCGCCGCAGGCCCGGGAGGCCGCCACGGCCGCGATCACCCTGTTATGCGCCCAGGCGGGGGTCTGGTGCGTGCGGGTGCACGAGATCGAGCCCTCCCGCAGCGCGTTGCGGGTCGTGGGGGCCGTCGCCGCCCACGCGCCGGACGCGGGCCCGGGGGATCGGCGATGACCGCCGACGGCCGCGACAGCATCCTGGTGCGCGGCGTGAGCGCGCACGGGCGGCACGGGGTGTTGCCGCACGAGAAGCAGTATCCGCAGCCGTTCGTCGTCGACGCCGACCTCGAGCTCGATCTGCGCTGGGCCGGCGCCACCGACGCGCTGGCCGACTCCGTCTCCTACGCCGTGGTCGCCGAGCAGATCCGCGCCCGCCTGACCGGGGCCAGCGTCGACCTCATTGAGCGGCTCGCCGACCTCATCGCGCGCGACTGCCTGGCCCAGGAGCTGGTGGAGGCCGTCACCGTCACGGTGCACAAGCCGGCGGCGCCCGTGGGGCTCGAGTTCGGCGACGTCGCCGTCCGCGTCCGCCGCGGGCAGGCTCGCCTGGCCGTCGTGGCGCTCGGCGGCAACCTGCCCGGCCCGGCCGGCGGCCCGAAGCACACGCTCGCCTCCGCCGCTCTCGACCTGAGCGCGCTGCCCGCCTCCGAACTGCTGGGCGTCTCGCCGCTGGTCCGCTCGGCGGCGATGACCGCGCCAGGCGACGACGAGCCCCAACCCGACTACCTCAATGCGGTCGCCGTACTGCGCACGGACCTGCACCCGCGCACCCTGCTGGCGCACCTGCACCGCATCGAGGCCGACCACGGGCGAGTCCGCGAACGTTCGTGGGGGCCGCGGACCCTCGACCTCGACCTCATCGACGTGCGGGCTCTCGGGGCGCCCAGGTTGGAGTCCGCCGGTGCCCTGCGGCTGCCGCACCCCGGCGCGGGAGAACGCGACTTCGTGCTGCAGCCGTGGGCCGGGGTCGACCCTGCCGGCGCGGCGCAGTTCCGGGCGGAGCTGGCGGGGGAGCAGGGCGTCGAGGCGCCCACCGCACCAGCCCTGGCCGACGGCCCGCCGTGGCCGCGGGCGGTGCGCCGCTGGGTGCGGGTCGTGGCGCGCGAGCGGGCGCCAGGGGGTGCGCCGTGAGTGTGCGCGAACACGGAGTGCGCGGCCGCGATGTGCTGACCGTCGGGATCGCCGCCGCGGCCCTGGCCTACGCGCTGCTCATGCTGTGGCTGCGCGGCTCGTCGTCGCTGCCGCTGGTCACCTGGGCCGTCGCGCCGGTGCTGCTCGCTGCCGCGCTCGCCCTCGTGCTCACCGGGCGGGCGGTGCGGGCCACGGTGCGCGGCACGGCGAAGCGGCCCGTCGAGCCGCTCGCCGCCTACCGAGTGCTGCGGATGGCGCAGGCCTGCGCCTTGGCGGGCGCGGCGGTCGCGGGCGTCTATCTCGCGTTCGTCGTCGCCGCGCTGCCGGATGTCGACGCCTTCTCCGTGCGGATGGCAGCGATGTCGGCCGGGGCCATCGCCCTGGCCGGGGGCGTGCTCAGCGGCGCCGGGCTGTGGACCCAGTCGATGTGTCGCCTCGACCCGGACGGCCGCTCGCGGGACGACCTCGACCCCGGTGACCCCCTCGACCCACGTGACGGGCTCGACGGCCCCGACGATCCACCGCTCGCCCGACCGTAGCCCTGGCCACCGGCCCGACCAGCTGGGCGGCCCGGCTTAGGCAGGTGGAGGCCGGCGTAGGCACGGCGTTAGTTCGAGGGCCGACACGGGCAAACCGCCGGTGAGGTGTCGGGTGCCGGGTCTGCGGGTACGGTCCCAGCATGGCTTCGCAGCGACCGGCCCGTCTCGACGTGGCGGTCATCTCCGCCGGCCGCGTGGGGTCCGTCCTCGGGGCGGCGCTCACCGCGGCCGGGCACCGGGTGGTCGCCACGAGCGGGGTCAGCGACGCCTCGCAGCGGCGGGTCCGGACGCTGCTGCCGGGCGTGCCGCTGCTGCCGGTCGAGGAGGCGGTGGCCCGCGCCGAGCTGGTCCTGCTGGCCGTTCCGGATGCCGCGCTGGCCGACCTCGTCGTCGGCCTGACCCGGGTCGCAGCCTGGCAGGCGGGGCAGATCGTCGTGCACACCAGCCCCCGCTACGGCACCCAGGTGCTGGAGCCGGCACTGGCGGCCCACGTGCTGCCGATCGCGCTGCACCCGGCCATGCACTTCTCCGGTACTCCGACCGATCTGGAGCGGCTGCCCGACGCCCGCTTCGCGGTGACCTGCGCTGCCGCGCTGCGCCCCATCGGCGAGGCCCTGGCCATCGAGATGGGCGGGGAGCCGGTGTGCGTCACCGAGTCCGCGCGCCCCCGCTACGCGGCGGCCGTCTCCCACGCGGCCGGGCACTTGTCGGTCGTGGTCGACCAGGCCGCCGAGTTGCTCGCCGACGCCGACGTCGGGGGGTCCCGGCGGCTGCTGGCGACCCTCATGCTCACCGCGCTGGAGTCGGCGTTGCGGGAGGGCGACGACGGCGGCCGGGTCGCGGCCCTCTCCGATGTGAGTGCATTGCGCGCCGACCTGGAGACCCTGCACGCCTGCGCGCCGGACTCCCGCGCGGTGCATCTGGCGATGGCTCGCGCCACGGCGGCCCGCGCGATGGCCGCGGGTCGATTGGCCGCCCCGGCGCTTGACGAACTCCTCGATCTGCTGACCGCCCCACCCGGCCACTCCGCACCCTGACGACACGCTGACGCAACCCCGACGACGAATGGTCGCGGGTGCGCAGGCTCGGGCCGTGTTCCGTTGGCGCAGGGCTTAGGCTGGTCGGGCCGGCGGGCCCCCTCGGGTGCCGGTACAGATTTTCCACTGGAGGTGAGCGCATGGACCAGGCCTGGGCCATTGCCGTCGCGATTCTGCCCTCGATCGGCGTCGGGTACTTGTTCTACAAGGTGATCCGCACCATCGTGGAGTCCGATCGCAATGAGCGGCTCGCTCATTCCCGCTGGGAGGCCGAGCAGGACTCCCGTGAACTGCGCGAGCAGGAAGTGCGCGATCACGAACTCAGTGGGGGTCAAGCCAAAGAAACGACACCGCTCGCGAGCGGTCATGCCGGGCCCGCAGACGCATAAATTCTTGCAACGTCGGGCGCTTCGGGAAAATTATTTCGTGGGTCGCTTTTCCTTACGCGAGTTTATCCACTACGCTGAGCCGTGTCCCCCGGCGGAGCGCTCGTTTGTTGCCGTTCCCCGGTACGTGTCCTCGTGAAGACGGAGTATCAGATGGCTCAGCGGGTTCAGATCCTTCTCGTCGATGATCTCGACGGCGGAACAGCCGAAGAGACGGTTTCCTTCGGTCTGGACGGCGTGTCCTACGAGATCGACTTGTCGTCGACGAACGCTGCGAAGCTGCGCGACGCTTTCGGTGAGTGGACCGGTCACGCTCGCCGTGCCGGTGGTCGTCGCGCGACGGGTCGTCGCCCCGCGGCAGCCGGTCGCCGCCAAGACCTCAATGCGATCCGCGAGTGGGGCCGCGCCAACGGTTTCAAGGTCAGCGACCGGGGCCGCGTCTCCGGTGAGCTGCAGGACGCCTACGACAAGGCGCATGGCTGATAGCACGGCGGGCGTTTGTAGGAGGCGGGGCCGGCGCGAAAGCCGGCCCCTTCGCCTACCCCGGGGCGAAATGTCGCCTCCTTTGTGCGGATTCACACGTTCATGAGGTCACCGTCGCGTTGCAAGCGCTCCAACACCTGTCGCGGAGTTAGCTGACGCAACACGTCGACTTCACTGTTGGCGGCCCGTTCGATCTCGGCCCACGAGCGCGGCGCCGCCACCGTGGGGCTGCCGCCGCGGCCCCGCAGGGAATACGGGCAGATCGTCGTCTTGGCCCGCGTGTTCTGGCTCCAGTCGAGAAAAACCTTGCCGGGCCGCACCGCTTTGGTCATACGGCTCACCACCAGATGCGGATGCTGCGCCGCGAGTGCCTCCGCCAGGCCTTGGGCAAGGGCGCGGGTGTCGTCGGCTGCGCGCAATTGCGGCGTCGGCACATAGAGCTGTAATCCCTTGTTGCCACTCGTCACCGGAATGATCGGACCGGGCAGCACCCCCTGCAGTGCCTCGCGTACGAGCAGTGCCACCTGAGCGCATTCGCCCAGCCCCGCCGGGGGCCCGGGATCCAGGTCGACGACGAGCCGATCGGGGATTTGCGGCACCCCCTCGGCGTCGACGCGCCACTGATGCACGTGTAACTCCAGGGCCGCGAGATTGGCCAGCCACACCAGTCCGGCCACGTTGTCGATCAGCGGATAGACCACCGTCTCCGGTTCTCGGCCTTCGCGCGTGGAGCGTGACGAGGCGGAGGCGATCGAAACCCGCTGCACCCAGCGGGGGGATCCCGCGGGCAGGTTCTTCTCGAAAAACGACTCCGAGCCGGTGCCGTGCGGCCAGCGCACCCGCGTCACCGTCCGCCGCCGTAGTTGCGGCAGCAGCGCCGGGGCCACCGCCGTGAGGTATTGCATGACCTCGGCTTTGGTGAAGCCGGCCGTCGGGTACAGCACCTTGTCGAGATTGGTCAGCACCAGCCGGTGCCCGTCGACCTCGACTGGGGTGCGTTGCTGCTCAACCATCTTCGGCCTCTCGAAGGTCGCCTGCGGACAGGTCGGCCCGCACCCGCAGCAACGTCGGCTGTCGCAGTCGGCCCGTGGATTCACCGAGCGTCCCCAGGGACCGGACGTCGACGACGATCCGCGGCGCAACCCAGTGCGTGCCGCGGGCATCCGCCGGCGGCACTGGCGTCGTGAACGGGCTCTGTTCGGCGTGCGCCTGCGCCAAGAGAGGCAACAGCACCTGAGCCTGCGCGGCACCCAGGCCGCTGCCGACCCGCCCGACGAAGCGCCATCCCTGCCCCTGCGGGATGCCCACGAGCAGGGCGCCGAGGCCGGCGCCGGAGGTCGCCTCCGGGCGCCACCCGCCGACGATCACCGACTGGGTCGGTCGGTGCGCGATCTTGACCCACGACGGGCTGCGCCGGCCGGGCTCGTACTGGGAGTCCAGGCGTTTGCTGACGATGCCCTCCAGGCCCTGCTCGGCGGTTGCTCGCAGCAGCGCCGCACCGTCGGGGTACACCGGGGGGACCAGCGCCCGCGGCCCGGGAATCTCCAGGCCTTCCAGCAGCGCCCGCCGATCCCGCAGCGGCAACCGGGTCACATCGTGCCCGTCCAGACGCAGCAGGTCGAACACCATGTAGGTCACCGGGCGGGCCGCCGCGAGCTGCTTGGCGGTACCGCCCCGGGCGTGGATGCGGTCGATGAGCCGGGAGAACGAGGGCTGGCCCTGCTCCAGGCTGACCACCTCCCCGTCGAGCAGCACGTCGGGGTGCACGTCGAGCAGGCCCGCGAGCTCGGGAAAGCGGTCGGTCGCCTCGGTCTCGGCGCGGGTCGTCAGGCGCAGCCGCCCGGCTCGCACATCGGCCAGAATGCGCATGCCGTCCCACTTCACCTCGTGCGACCAGGCGGCGCCGGTCGGGGGCCGCGCCGCAGCGCTCGCCAGCATCGCTCGCACCCGCTCACCTCCTCGAGCCTAGCTTGCAACACCGCGGGGGGTGTGGGCTTCCAGAGCCCTCGTGGACAGGGCATGCTGGGCGACATGCGAGCGATGTGGAAGGGCGCGGTCTCGTTCGGGCTCGTCAGCGTGCCGGTGCGGCTCTACAGCGCCACGGAGAGCCATGACCTGCAGTTCCGGCAGGTGCGGGCCAGCGACGGCTCGCGCATCCGGTACCGGCGGGTGGCGGAGGCCGATGGCGAGGAGGTCGTGTACCGCGATATCGCCAAGGGTTACGAGACCGACGACGGTCGGATGGTGATCCTCACCGACACCGACCTGGCCTCGCTGCCGATCCGCAGCAGCAAGGAGATCAGCGTCGAGAAGTTCGTGCCCGCCGATCAGATCGACCCCATCCTGCTCGACCGCGCCTACTACCTCGAGCCCGACTCGGCCGCGGTTAAGCCGTACGCCCTGCTGCGCGAGGCCCTGCGCGACTCCGATCGGGTCGCTGTCGTCACCGTCTCGGTGCGCACGCGCCTGACGACCGCGGTGCTGCGGGTGCGGGGCGACGTCATCGTCATGCAGACGATGCTGTGGCCCGACGAGGTGCGGGCCGCCGACTTCCCCGTGCTCGACGACGTGCCCGAGCCCAAGCCCGCGGAGACGGCGATGGCCACGATGCTCGTCGACTCCATGGCTGGTGATTTCACACCGGAGGAGTACGAGGACGACTACGCCCAGGCGGTGCACGACCTCGTGGCGACCAAGCTGTCGGGCGGCGAGAGCGTCGAGAAGCCCGCCGAGCCCGACGACGGCGCCGAAGTGGTCGATCTGCTGGCCGCCCTGCAGCAGTCCGTCGAGCGGGCCAAGGCCGCGCGCGAGGCGGGTTGAGGATTACCACCGTTGCCGGTGCCGCCAGGTAGCGTTGGGAGAGCCGATGCCGTGGGACCGGGGTCGGCTTTCGTAAGCCAACCAGGGGGTTAGTCAACGATGCCTGTGTCGCGTGCCCGGCGCCAGATCCTCGCGGGGACCGTTCGTCCGACCCCGCGCCAGGAGCTGTTCGCGCGGGTGCTCATCTGGGTGCACGTGCTGAGCATCATCGCCTCGATCGTGCTCTGGGTCATGTTCCGACGCCACCCCGAGCGCCTCGCCGGGTTCGAGCTGCCCCTGTTGTTGATCAACATTCCGGTCTCGGGTTCGCTGGTCTCGATCGTGTTGCTGGCGATTACCGCCCGCCTGCTCATC
This sequence comes from Kineosphaera limosa NBRC 100340, assembly GCF_000298215.1. GTDB lineage: Bacteria > Actinomycetota > Actinomycetes > Actinomycetales > Dermatophilaceae > Kineosphaera > Kineosphaera limosa. Next base: position 10,967 of record NZ_BAHD01000093.1, read on the forward strand.
GGCCGTAAACGCGCGGGCCTGGGCCTTGTCGCGTTCTTCCAGGCGTTGGCCGTCGTGGCCGGGCTGTCGCTGCTGGCGGCCGTGGTGGTCTATCCCGACGTGCTACCGCCGGCCCTCGACATCTGGTCCGTGCGCTTCCTGATGGGTCCGGGCGTCGACATCGCCTCCAGCCTGGTGGGCTTGATCATGGTCTGGCTGTGCTGGTGGGCGCGGCCGGCGTTTCCCGGTCGGCTGCGCCGCGGCTCCTGGCTGGCGCTGGGTGCGTGTGTGGCCGCCGGAATCCTGTTGTCGGGCGCAGTGGCGTGGACCCTGTTGCGAGTCGCCCATCCGGAGGAGCCGACGGGGGTGTTGGTGCGCGCGGTGTTCGCGCACGTGCTCGGCTTCAGCGGTCCGCCGGCAGCGCACGGCGTGCAACTGCCGGCGTGGATCGGTCAGATCGTCGGCGTGGTGCTGGCCCTCGCGCTGGTGCTCGGCGCGGTGCTGTTCAGCCGCTCGGCTCGCAACCCCACCAAGTGGACCGCCGACCGGGAGCTCGCTGTCCGTCGCCTGCTCGCGGCCAGCCCGGAGACGGATTCGCTCGGTTACTTCTCCACCCGCCGCGACAAGGCCTCGGTGTTCAGCGAGGACGGCCGGGCCGCGGTCTGCTATGACGTCATCGCCGGGGTGTCCTTGGCCTCCGGCGACCCGATCGGTGACCCGGCCTCCTGGCCCGATGCGATCGCCGCCTGGAAGGTCGAGGCCCGCCACTACGGGTGGATCCCGGCTGTGCTGGCCGCGGGGGAGCAGGGGGCCCGGGCGTACGCCGCCGATGGCTTCGACATCCTGGCCCTCGGTGACGAGGCGATCCTCTACCCCGACCGGTACCGCATCAACAGCGTTTCGATGAGCGACGTGCGCCGGGCGGCCGCCCGGGCGCGGGCCGCCGGGCTGCACGTGCAGATCCGCCGACAGGCCGACATCAGCGACGAGGAGCTTGCCCGCCTGGTCACGGACGCCGACGCCTGGCGCGACGGCGACGTCGAGCGCGGCTTCTCGATGGCCTTGGACCGGCACGGCGACCGCGCCGACAATCGCAGCGTCTACGTCACCGCGCAGCTGCCCGACGGCACGATCGTGGGTTTGCTGACCTTCGTCCCCTGGGGTAGCCGGGGGTTGTCGCTGGACCTCATGCGCCGCGCACCCGACGCGCCGAACGGCACGAACGAACTGATGGTCACCGAGCTGATGGAGCGGGCCGACGACGTCGGCGTGCGCGAGGTGTCGCTCAACTTCGCTTTTCTGCGCGGGGTCTTCGCCGACGCCGAACGCCTCGGCGCGGGCATGCTCACCAAGTTCAACTCCTCCTTGCTGGGCGTCTTCGACCGGTTCTTCCAGCTCGAGCGGCTGTACCGGGCGAACCAGAAGTTCGAGCCGACGTGGGTGCCCCGCTACCTGTGCGTCGACTCGCGAGTCTCGATCCCGCAGGTCGCCCTGGCCTGCGCAGTGGCCGAGGGCTTCGTGCCCTATCCCGGCATCCGCCGACGGCACAAGCAGCGCACGCCGTCACTCGACGCGGCGCACCTGGCCGCCATCCGCGAGATCGAGGCTGCGCCCAGTGTCGACGTCGCGGCCCTGGGCCCGGCCCGCGGCGACCAGACCCGCGTTCGCTTGGCGCACCTGGCGCAACTGGCCCAGCGCCCCGCACGCACCGACCGCCCCTATGCCGTCGGCTCCTGGGACGCCGTGGAGCTCTCCCGATTGACCCCGCAGCGCTGGGAGCAGGCCCAGGCCGCGACGCCGGACGCCCCGGCCACAATGCGGGTGTCGGGCCGCGTGCGAGCGGTGCGTGACCACGGCGGGGTGGTCTTCGTGCGGCTCGTCGACGAGGGCACTCAGGCGCAGTTGATCCTGGAGCGGGACACCCTGGGCGCGGCCGACCTCGCCGATTTCACCCGTCTTGTCGACCGCGGCGACCTGCTGCTCGTCGATGTCACGCGGGGGTTCAGCCGCAATGGGACGCCCTCGCTGCTGGTCTCGCATTGGCGGGTGCTGGCCAAGGCGCTGCATCCGATCCCGTTCGAGGCGTTCACCGACTCCGACGCGCGGCTGCGCCGCCGCTCCACCGACCTCATCGTGCACCCGCAGGGCGCCAAGCTGCTGCGGCTGCGCTCCGCGGTCGTGACCTCGTTGCGCCGCACCCTCGACGACTCCGGCTTTCTGGAGGTCGAGACCCCGATCCTGCATTCGGTGCACGGCGGCGCCTCGGCCCGCCCGTTCACGACGTTCATCAACGCCTACGGCGTCGACCTGTTCATGCGGATCGCCCCCGAGCTCTACCTCAAGAGGCTCGTCGTCGCCGGGCTCGGGCCGGTGTACGAGATCGGCCGCAACTTCCGCAACGAGGGCGCGGACGCCACCCACAACCCGGAGTTCACCGCGCTCGAGGCGTATGCCCCCTTCGGGGACTACACGACGATGCGGCTGCTGACGCAACAGTTGGTGCAGGATGCCGCCACCAGCGTGCACGGCGCGCAGGTGTTGCCGCTGCGGCTGCCTCAGGAGGCCCGCGACGCGGCCGCTCGTGGCGAGCGAGTGCAGGTCGACGACGACACCCCCGAGCAACTCATCGACATCAGCGGGCAGTGGCCGGTCGTCACGGTGCTCGACGCGGTGAGCGCGGTGGTGGGGCGCACGGTCCGCCTCGACGACGACTTCGAGGAGCTGCTCACCCTGGCGCGCGAGCACGGGGTGGAGACCGAGCCGCACATGGGTCCGGGGGCCGTCATCGAGGAGCTGTACGGCGAACTCGTCGAGCCCGCCACGATCTACCCGACCTTCTACGTCGACTTTCCGGTCGAGACCTCCCCGCTGGCCGGTGGCCACCGCAGCGACCCGACGCTGGCCGAGCGCTGGGATCTGGTCCTCGGCGGGATGGAGCTGGGCACCGCCTACAGCGAGCTGAACGACCCGCTGGAGCAGCGGCGCCGCCTCACCGAGCAGTCGCTGAAGGCGGCCGCCGGCGACGTCGAGGCGATGCAGGTCGACGAGGACTTCCTGCGCGCCCTGGAGGTCGGGATGCCGCCGTGCGGCGGTCTGGGCATCGGCGTCGACCGGCTCGTGATGGCGTTGACGGGCACCACCATTCGCCAGGTGCTCACCTTCCCGTTCGTGCGGCCGCTGGGCCGGCGCGGCGAATAGGAGTGGAGCGAACGGGTGAAATTCCACCGATCCGCGGATCCGGGCAGTTCGGGCCGTTTCGCCCAGAGCGGAACCTGAGCCGTACCGACTCAACAGGTGGAACACCCCGGCGAAACGTCGCGTTGTGCTCTGGTGGACGCCCTCGGTGGCCGAAGGGAGACCGAGGCGTGACGAGGCACAGCTAGCATCGAGGTAACTCGATAGGCACAGGAGAGCTCATGTTCGAAAGGTTCACCGACCGGGCCCGACGCGTGGTCGTGTTGGCGCAGGAGGAAGCTCGCCTGCTCAACCACAACTACATCGGGACCGAGCACATCCTCCTCGGCCTCATCCACGAGGGCGAGGGCGTTGCGGCCAAGGCACTGGAGAGCCTCGGTATCTCGCTCGACGCGGTCCGCGAGCAGGTGCAAGACATCATCGGTCAGGGCCAGCAGGCGCCCTCCGGTCACATTCCGTTCACCCCGCGCGCCAAGAAGGTGCTCGAGCTGAGCCTGCGCGAGGCGCTGCAGCTGGGGCACAACTACATCGGCACCGAGCACATCCTCCTCGGCCTCATTCGCGAGGGCGAGGGCGTCGCCGCCCAGGTGCTGGTCAAGCTCGGCGCCGACCTCAACAAGGTGCGCCAGCAGGTCATCCAGCTGCTCTCGGGTTACCAGGGCAAGGAGCCGGCCGGCGCGAGCGTCGGTGGCCAGTCCAGCCAGGAGGCGACCCCGGCCGGGTCGCTGGTGCTCGACCAGTTCGGCCGCAACCTCACCCAGGCCGCCCGCGAGAACAAGCTGGACCCGGTCATCGGGCGCACCAGCGAGATCGAGCGGGTCATGCAGGTGCTCTCGCGCCGCACGAAGAACAACCCGATCCTCATCGGCGAGCCCGGCGTCGGCAAGACCGCCGTCGTCGAGGGCCTGGCGCAGGACATCGTCAAGGGCGAGGTGCCCGAGACGCTCAAGGACAAGCACATCTACACGCTCGACCTCGGCGCCCTGGTCGCCGGTTCGCGCTACCGCGGTGACTTCGAGGAGCGCCTCAAGAAGGTGCTCAAGGAGATCCGCACCCGCGGCGACATCATCCTGTTCATCGACGAGATCCACACCCTGGTCGGCGCCGGCGCCGCCGAGGGCGCGATCGACGCGGCCAGCATCCTCAAGCCGATGCTCGCGCGCGGTGAGCTGCAGACGATCGGCGCGACGACGCTGGACGAGTACCGCAAGCACATCGAGAAGGACCCGGCGCTCGAGCGCCGCTTCCAGCCGATCCAGGTCGCCGAGCCGACGCTGAGCCACGCCATCGAGATCCTCAAGGGTCTGCGCGACCGGTACGAGGCGCACCACCGCGTCTCCATCACCGACGCCGCGCTGGTGGCCGCGGCCAACATGGCCGACCGGTACATCAACGACCGCTACCTGCCGGACAAGGCGATCGACCTCATCGACGAGGCGGGCGCGCGGCTGCGCATCCGCCGGATGACGGCGCCGCCGGACCTGCGGGAGTTCGACGAGAAGATCGCGCACGTGCGCCGCGAGAAGGAGGCCGCGATCGACGGCCAGGACTTCGAGAAGGCCGCCAAGCTGCGCGACGACGAGCGTCGCCTCATCGAGGCGAAGAACAAGCGCGAGAAAGAGTGGAAGTCCGGCGACATGGACGTCGTCGCCGAGGTCGACGAAGAGTTGATCGCCGAGGTGCTCGCCGCCTCCACCGGCATCCCCGTCTTCAAGCTCACCGAGGAGGAGAGCTCGCGCCTGCTGAACATGGAGGCCGAGCTGCACAAGCGGATCGTCGGCATGGACGACGCCATCAAGGCGCTGTCCCAGGCCATCCGCCGCACCCGCGCCGGGCTGAAGGACCCGCGCCGCCCCGGCGGCTCGTTCATCTTCGCCGGCCCGACGGGTGTCGGTAAGACGGAGCTGGCCAAGACGCTCGCGGAGTTCCTCTTCGGCGACGAGGACAGCCTGATCACCCTCGACATGTCGGAGTTCGCCGAGAAGCACACGGTCTCGCGGCTGTTCGGCTCGCCTCCGGGCTACGTCGGCTACGAAGAGGGCGGTCAGCTCACCGAGAAGGTGCGCCGCAAGCCGTTCTCCGTCGTGCTCTTCGACGAGGTCGAGAAGGCGCACGCCGACATCTTCAACAGCCTGCTGCAGATCCTCGAGGACGGGCGCCTCACCGACGCGCAGGGCCGGGTCGTCGACTTCAAGAACACGGTCATCATCATGACGACCAACCTGGGCACCCGAGACATCTCCAAGGCCGTGAGCCTGGGCTTCTCGGCCGGTAACGACGCCGCCTCCAGCTACGAGCGCATGAAGAACAAGGTGACGGACGAGCTCAAGCAGCACTTCCGCCCCGAGTTCCTCAACCGCGTGGACGACACCATCGTCTTCCCGCAGCTCAAGGAAGAGGAGATCGTCCAGATCGTCGACCTGATGATCGCCAAGCTCGACGAGCGCCTCAAGGACAAGGACATGGGCATCGAGCTCTCGCCCGCGGCCAAGAGCCTGCTGGCCAAGAAGGGCTACGACCCGGTGCTCGGCGCGCGTCCGCTGCGCCGCGCGATCCAGCGCGACATCGAGGACGTGCTCTCCGAGCAGATCCTCTACGGCCAGGTCGGTGCCGGCGAGATCGTCGGGGTCGACGTCGAGGGCGAGGGCGACGAGGCGAAGTTCACCTTCCACGGCACCAGCAAGGAGCCGGAGCCGGCGACCGTGCCCGCGCGCGCCGCGGGCAGTGACCACGACGGGCCCGACCACATCGCGGGCCTGGGTGGCGGTTCGGTCAGCGCCGAGCGACCCGAGGGTGGCGCCGCCGCCGAGAGCTGATCGGGCGAGCGGAACGTCACGGCGGGCCGGATGCGATGGCATCCGGCCCGCCGTTGGTGTGCCTGGCGTTACGTCGACGCGTGTCGCTCAGGTGACGCCGCTCATCTGCAGCAGGATGTCCGCCAGGTGCTGCGGGTGGGTGTAGGTGGGAAACTGGCCCGCGTCGAGCAGGGTGACCGTGATCGGCGGCTCCGCGCGATCCAGCTCGTACTCCATCGTTTCGCTGCGGTAGTCCCAGCTCTCCAAGCCGTGGACGATGCGCAGGGGCAGCCGCAACCGCTCGTAGAGGGTGCGGCCGGGGTGCAGTGGGTCGTCGGGGGCGAAGTCGTGCAGGCCGAAGATCGTGTCGCTCTTCGGGCTGGTGTGCCAGCCGCCGGGCACCTCCCGGACGCCGTGCCACACCTCCTCCTCGAGGTCGGCCTCGGGGCCGAGCATCCAGTCGGCGCGGACGCGTTCGACCTTCAGGGCGACGAGCTCCTCGATCTCGGTGCGGGTCGGCACGATCGTGTCCATGCGAAACCGGTCGCGGAAGTAGGCCAGCATCTGCGGGGAACGGACCACCGCGACCTCCTCCTCGACCTGCTGCCGGGTCGGGGGAAAGGTGCCGTTCACCGTGACCACACTGCGGAACTTCTCGGGGTGCTCCACTGCGGCGGCCAGGCTCAGCGCGGCGCTGCCCCACCCGGCGGCCACCAGCATGGGACGGTCGAGCCCCAGGTGGTCGACGGCGGCCACGAGATCCCGTCGGTTCTGCGTGCCCGGCAGCAGAGGTGCGTCGGAGCGTCCGTGCCCGCGCCACGCGATCGCGACGGCTCGCAGCCGCCCCGCCAACGCCGCAATGGTCGGCTTCCACTCCAGCGGGCTCAGACCGATGTGGTGCACGAGGAGAGCGTCTGGCCCGTCGCCTCCGAAGTCGAGGACGCTGACGTGGCCGCCCTCGGGAGCGGGGATCCGGTACTCCTCCATGTCAGGCATTGCTATCACCCTCGCGGCCGGTTGGACAGTCACTTATGCGCATCGGCGTGGACGGGTGGCCGGTTCTGCGCGCCGAACGGTGCGCTCCCGGGGTCCGGCGAACGGCGTTGCGGTTCAAGAGGGCAGAGCGAATCGGTCGCCCTCCAGCGGTTCGGCGAGACCGTCGCGCACCAGGGAGTCCAGGCAGCGGCTCGCACGGTCGCTCTCCTGCGGCCAGGCGGCGAGCAGATCCGTGCGGCCGACCGGGGCGCTGGCGCCGCGCAGCACCGCCATGAGGGCGCCGCGGACCTGCCGA
>NZ_BAHD01000092.1 GCF_000298215.1 Kineosphaera limosa NBRC 100340
CACTCACCATCGGGACCCCTCGAGTTCGTGCTCAGACCAGCACGTCGTCGTCGACCCAGTCGAGGGTCTTGGTGACGGCCTTCTTCCAGTTGCGGTACTGGCGCTCCCGCTCGTCGTCGCCCTCGGCGGGCTCCCAGCGGCGCCCCTCGGCCCAGTTGTCGATGACATCCTGCTCACCGCTCCACACCCCGACCGCGATACCGGCGGCATACGCGGCGCCCAGAGCAGTGGTCTCCGCGATCTGCGGCCGCACGACCGGCACGCCGAGCTGATCGGCCTGGAACTGCATCAGCAACTCGTTCGCCGTCATGCCGCCGTCGACCTTCAACTCCGTGAGGTCGACCCCGGAGTCGGCGTTCATCGCGTCGATCACCTCACGCGTCTGATACGCCGTCGCCTCGATCGTCGCCCGCGCGATGTGACCCTTGTTGACAAAGCGCGTCATACCGACGAGCGCGCCGCGCGCGTCCGAGCGCCAGTGCGGGGCGAACAGTCCCGAGAACGCAGGCACGAAATATGTGCCGCCGTTGTCGTCGACGCCCTTGGCGAGCGTCTCGACCTCCTCGGCGGACTTGATGAGCCCCAGGTTGTCGCGCAGCCACTGCACGAGCGAACCAGCGACCGCGATCGAGCCCTCGAGGGCGTACACCGTGTCGGCGTCGCCGATCTTGTAGCAGACCGTCGTCAGCAGCCCGTTCTCCGACTTCACGATCTCCGTGCCGGTATTCATGAGCACGAAGCAGCCGGTGCCGTAGGTGTTCTTGGCCATGCCCTTCTCGAAGCACGCCTGACCGAACGTCGCGGCCTGCTGGTCGCCGAGGATGCCGGCGATCGGCACCCCGGCCAACAGACCCTGCTCCCGGCCCTCCGCGTACTCCTCGGAGGAGGAGGCGATGCGCGGCAGCATCGACATCGGAATGCGCATGTCGGCGCAGATCGACTCGTCCCATTCCAGGGTCCGCAGGTCCATGAGCATCGTGCGCGACGCATTGGTGACGTCGGTGACGTGCACGCCGCCGTCCGGGCCGCCCGTCATGTTCCACAGCACCCACGAGTCGGTGGTGCCCATGAGCAGGTCACCCTTTTCGGCCTTCTCGCGGGCCCCCTCGACATTGTCGAGAATCCACGTGACCTTCGGTCCGGTGAAGTAGGTCGCCAGCGGCAGACCGCAAACGTCCTTGTACCGATCCGCGCCCTCGTCGCCGGCCAATTCGTCGACGATCGCCTGGGTACGGGTGTCCTGCCACACGATGGCGTTGTAGACCGGCTCGCCCGTCGTCTTGTCCCACACCACCGCGGTTTCGCGCTGGTTGGTGATGCCGACGGCCGCGAGGTCCTTCGATGTCAGGTCGGGGGTGGAGGCGGCGAAGGCCTGCGCGACGGCCTGACGCACGTTGCGCCAGATCTCCATCGGGTCGTGCTCGACCCACCCCGCGCGCGGGAAGATCTGCTCGTGCTCCAGCTGGCCGGTGGAGACGATCTGCCCGGCGTGGTCGAAGATGATCGCCCGGCTGCTCGTCGTGCCCTGATCGATGGCCATGACGTAGGTGTTCTCGCTCATGAGTTCTGCTCACTTCCTCGTGAGAGTCGGGGTTTGTGGGGGTTGGGCTGAAGAGTCAGTAGATGGTGGCCAGCAGGCCGGCCGCGAGGCCACCGAGAATCGGGCCGACGACCGGCACCCAGGCATAACGCCAGTTGCTGTCGCCCTTGCCAGGGATCGGCAGGATGGCGTGGGCGATCCGCGGGCCCAGGTCACGGGCGGGGTTGATGGCGTAGCCGGTGGGGCCACCGAGGCTGGCGCCGATGCCGACGACGAGCAGCGCCACCGCCAGCGGGCCGAGACCCGAGGGGGTGTGGGCGAACTGCAGGATGACGAAGACGAGCACGAACGTGCCGATCGCCTCGGTCACGGCGTTCCACGCGGGGTTGCGCACCTCCGGGTCGGTGCTGAAGACCGCGAGCTTGAGGGCGGGGTCGGCGTCCTCGTCGAACTGCTTCTTGTAGGCCAGCCACACGCAGATGGCGCCGAGCGTGGCGCCGAGCAGCTGACCGCTGATGTAGACCAGCGTGGTGCCCAGGGTCACCGGGACACCTGCCGCGAACTCGGTCGCGCCGTTGGCCAGCATCGCCAGAGTGACCGCCGGGTTGATGTGACCGCCGGACTGGAAGGCGACGTAGACGCCGGCGAACACCGCGATCCCCCAGCCCCAGTGGATCATCACGGGGCCACCGCCGGCGCCCTTGGCGGCCGGCAACAGCGCGTTGGCGACCACGCCGCAGCCGAGCAGACACAGCATCGCCGTGCCCATCACCTCCGAGACGAAGACGGTTGCCAGTGGCACGTGTTCGGCCGCGGCAGCGGCGGCGATGGGGGCAGAGGTTGCCAGGGCAGGCAGCATGCTTCTCTCCTTTGAGAATGGGTCGGCGCAGCGCAAGCAACGGCTGCGCTGGGCCGGTCGAGGGGTTGGCACAGCCCAGGAGTGGGCTGATCCGGTGGATGGTGGCGGGGCGCGACTGTCCGCGCCCCGCCGATGTGCGGGGTTCGGGTACCCGCGCTCAGGCGGAAACGGCCTCGGTGACCTCGTCGGCCTCGGCGCGGGCCCGCGCGGCGGCATCTTCGTCGACGAGTTGCGCGGCGGCGTCCTCGGCCTCGCAGCGTGCCCGGTAGGCGGCGATCTCCGCCTCGCGGCGAGCGTCGTCCCAGCCGAGGTACTCCGCGGCGATGGCGGCGATCTCGGGGACGGCAGCACGACCGTGCTCACGCACCTCGTAGGTGAGGCGAGTGCGGGTCACCATGATGTCTTCCAGGTGCAGCGCGCCCTCGTGCGTGCACGCATAGGCGATCTCGGCGCGCAGGTACGCGGGAGCCTCCTCCAGCGGCCGACCCAGGTCGGGGTGCTGCGCCACCATCTCGAGCAGCTCGGGCAGCAGCGCACCGTAGCGGTGCAGGAGGTGATCGACCATGAACCGGCTCAGGCCGTGCTGCGCCGCGATCTTGTCCGCCCGCCGCTGGTAGGTCTCGTAGCCGACGGCCCCGAGCAGCGGCGTCTTGGCCGTCAGGGACGGCACCTCCTTGGCGCGGGTGCGGCCGAGAGCGAAGTCGACGGCATCTTCGGCCATCACCCGGTAGGTCGTCAGCTTGCCCCCGGCGATCGTCACGAGACCGGGGGTCGCCTCGGCGACCGTGTGCTCGCGCGAGATCTTCGTGGAGGAGGGCTCCCCCTCCCCCTTGGTGCCCGGCTGCAGCAGGGGCCGCAGCCCGGCGAAGCTGCCGACGATGTCGTCCCTGGTCAGCGGCTTCTCGAGGATGCCGTTGGCGTGCTCGAGGATGTAGTCGAGATCGGCGCCGGTCACCGCGGGGTGGGTGAAGTCCTGGTGGTAGGGGGTGTCGGTCGTGCCGATGATCCAGTAGCGGCTCCACGGGATGATGAACAGCACCGACTTCTCGGTCTGCAGGATGACGCCCGTGTCGCCCGCGATGCGCTCCCGGGGGACCACGATGTGCACGCCCTTGGAGGCCAGCACCTTCAGCCCGCCCTCGGCCTGGGCCCGGTCCTGGGTCTCTTCGGTCCACACGCCGGCCGCGGCGATGACAGTCCGGGCCTTGATCGTGTGCTCGGTGCCGGTCTCCAGGTCGGTGACGACGGCGCCGTCGACGCGGCCCGCGGTCTTGGTGAACCGCTCGACCTTCGTGCGGCTCGCCGCGTAGGCGCCGAACTGCACGGCGGTGCGCACCAACGCCAGCACCAGGCGGGCGTCGTCGACGGTGGCGTCCCAGTACTTGATGGCGCCGACCATCGCGTCGGGCTTGGCGTCGGGGAACTCCTCGCGCACGCCCTGCGCCGAGTAGTGCTTGTGGAACGGCATCATCGCCGAGCCGCGCGAGCCGACCCGGGCCAGCACGTCGTAGAGGCCGACGCCGGCAGCGACGTAGGGGCGCTCGACGTACTTCTTGTTGATCGGGTAGAGGAAGGAGACGGGGCGCACGAGGTGCGGGGCGAGGGTGTCGAGCAGGTGCTCGCGCTCGTGCAGCGCCTCGAAGACGAGCTTGAAGTCGAGCTGCTGCAAGTAGCGCAGCCCGCCGTGCACCAGCTTGCTGGAGCGGCTGGAGGTGCCGCTGCCCCAGTCCTGCGCCTCGACGATGCCGACCCGCAGGCCGCGGGTCACGGCGTCGAGCACGATGCCGGCGCCGGTCACGCCGCCGCCGACGACCAGGATGTCCAGGGGCTCGCCCGAGCTCATCTGCGCGAGTGCTTCGGTGCGCTTGGCGGGGGTCAATTCTGTTGATGCCATGGGCGATCCATCCTTCGGTAAGTGACCAGGCGGTCATCGGCTGCGTCCTTGAACCTCAGCCTGGCACCGAGTGAACACATGGTCCACTAGGCTGCACAAACGTGCAAACGGAAGGCTTGGACCGTGAACGTTCGTGACGAGGCTCGCCGCGCGGCCACGCTCTACTACCTGCACGACGAGACGATGGCCACGATCGCCGCCACCCTCGGGGTGTCCCGCTCGACGGTGTCCCGGCTGCTCAAGCACGCCCGCGAGACGGGTCTGGTGCGCATCACGGTGGACACGACTGTCGATGCGGCGCGACAGTCGGCGGAGCGAATCACGACCCGCTTCGGCGTGCGCACCCACATCGTGGAGGTGCGCGACAGCGCACCGGAGCACGTGCGTCTCGATCAGGTGGCCCGAGTGGCGGCCCGGCTGCTCGCCGACTGGGTCGAACCCGGGATGATCGTGGGGGTGGCCTGGGGGACGACCGTCTCGGCGATCGCCGACCACCTGCCGCGCCGGCCGATGACCGGGGTGCAGGTGCTGCAGCTCAACGGGTCGGCGCGCTCGCGACCGGCGGGAGTGCGCTACGCCCAAGAGCTGCTCAGCGCAGTCGCCGAGGCGTTCGACGCCGACATCGCCTACTTCCCCACCCCGGCCTTCTTCGACTACGTCGAGTCGCGGGAGGCGCTGTGGCGCGAGAGCGCCGTGCGGGAGTTGCTGGAGTTGCGTAAGCGGACTCAGCTCGCGGTGTTCGGCGTCGGCGCCACTGCCGGCACCCTCGCCTCCGAGGTGTACCGCGCCGGCTACCTGGCGCCCGACGACATCCGGGAGCTGCACCGCGAGCGCGTCGTCGGAGACGTGTGCACCGTGTTTCTGCGCCGCGACGGCACCTACGCCGACGTCGCCATCAACGCCCGCGCCTCCGGCCCCACCCCACGCGACCTGGCCCGCATCCCCCGACGCCTGTGCGTCGTCGTCGGCGAGCACAAAGTGCCCGCCCTGCTCGGCGCCCTGAGCGCCGGCGTCGCCACCGACCTCGTGCTCGATCAGCGCACCGCCTCCGCCCTGCTGCGGTCACAGGACCCGCGGTGACGACCTCCCCATCACCAGTCTCGACCGGGTAGTCGGTCACGTCGTCTGGGTCTGCGTGGGCGCATCCACCCCGGCCCCCGGAGAAGGGGGAGCCTCGACCTCGCACCACGGCTTGGCGCCGCGCGCGAGGCGGGCGTCGGCTGTCACGAGAGTGAGTGACCGGGTTGCTGCCAGCGCGACGTAGCCCGTGTCGTAGGCACCGATCGCGTGCATCAGCTCACGCATGAAGGGACGAGCCGCTGCGTCGGCACGAGGTCGACGAATACCGCGCTGAGCGCGTCGAACGCCTCATCGGCTGCCTCCGACGTCAGCTTGCCGCCGAGTTGCAGGCCTCGTACCGCGGCGAACGCCTCGGCGATGAGATAGTCCGGGGCGCACCACGCCGGATCTCCCGACAGTCGCTCGCGAGCCCACTCGCTATGGGCGCCGTTTGGGATCAGCGCCTCAACCAGGGCCGAGGCGTCGACGACGATCACGGCCCGTCGGGTCGGCGGCCGACGACGTCCAGCAGGTGCGCGGTTCGCTGCTCCCGAACCTCTCGCAGAATCTCGACGGCCGAGCTCTCAGCGCCCTCATCCGCCTCCTGCATGCCTCGAGCCTGCATGGGAATCCGGTTCAGGATGAACGGATTTGACGCTCGCCTAGCCTCGTCTGTCACGACCGCCAGCAGGTACGCCTGCAGCGACTGCCCCCGCCGCTCCGCCTCCAGCGCAAGGGCCGACCGAACCCCCTCCGGCACATTCCGTATCTGCAACGCCACCATGCATGCATTTTACATGCACCGATTGAGCCCATCAATGACACCGCCCCTGCGCGCGTCAGTCCCGCACGAGCAGCAGGACGCCGAGGCCGACCATCATCGACCCACCCGTGGCACTGAGGCGGTCGAGGCGCTCGGGGCGGCGGGCGAACCAGTCGCGGGCGCGGCCGGCGGCCAGCGCCCACAGGGAGTCAGAAGCGATCGCCAACGCGGTGAACGCGGCCCCGAGCAGCAGCACCTGCACCGGCACGACCCCGCTGCGATCGGTGAACTGCGGCAGGAAGGCCACGAAGAACACGATCGTCTTGGGGTTGGTGACCCCGACGGTGAAGCCGATGCGCACCGGATTGCCCCGGCGGATCGGCACGGCCGCGTCCAGGGAGCGGCGGGCGTCGGCGCGGTGCCGGATCGCCTGGATGCCCAGCCAGAGCACATAGGCGGCACCGGCCACCTTGACCACCGTGTAGGCCGTCGAACTCGCCGCGACCAGCGAGCCGAGTCCCACCGCGACGAGCACGATCTGGACCAGTAGGCCGAGGCCGTTGCCCACGACGGAGGCCAGCGCCTCGGCGCGGCCGACGGTCAGCGCGCGGCCGATGGTGAACAGCAGGCTCGGCCCGGGCACTTGGATGAAGATGAGCGAGGCGAGGAGGAACGCGGCCCACTGGCTGGTCGACGGCACAGCACAGTGTGCGGCATGGCGGCCCGCAGCCGCCACATCACGACTGCCTGAGGGCTGCGGCGCAGGCGCGCGGGGAGCCCCGGCGGTCAGACTCCGAAGGTGGCGGGGACCTTTCCTGCTTCCACCGCTGCCGCCAGGGCGTCGTAGTCGGCCTGGCAGATCGCGGCGTAGCCGCGGGCGAAGTCGGTCAGCGCCTCGTCGAGGTCCTCCGCGTCTGCGTAGCGGGCGGCGATCTGCGCCGACCCCGGTGACTGGGCGTGGGCGCGCGCCAGCACGCCCGCGCAGACCCGGGCGGTGTCCGTCAGTTGCTTGGGGCCCAGCACCGAGAGGTCCACCGAGCCCTTCATGTCGCGGAACTGCCGCCAGTAGTAGTCGGTGCGCACGTGCTCACCCTGCTCTCCGGCGAAGCCGCGCATCCACCCCAGAAACGGATCGGAATGGGCCTGCAGCACCCGCTGGGCGGAGACGACCCGCTGCCCCTCGCCCTCCGGGGGTTCGATGTCGACACCGTCGATCCGTTGCGGCACCCCGCCGTAGGTCACCAGCACCGACGGCTGCGCCTCCTTGGCCTGCAAGAACAGTGGAGTGCCGTCGTCGGCTTCGAGGTAGACGATGTAGCAGCGGGTGCCGACCGACCCCACTCCGACGACCCGCAGCACGTGGTCGACCACGCGGAAACCTTGCAGGAGCATGCGCACGTCCTGGCGGGTCGTGCGCACGTACTCGGTCCACAACTGCTTCAGCTGCTCGCGGCTCGCGTGCCTCGTGTGCTGGGTCAGCGGCGGCTGGTCGGCCAGTCGCCGTCCGCCCGCGTCGTCGACGATCGTCAGCTTGTCCAACACCTGATTGGAGGTGCGTCGCCGTGCCTTCTTCGTCGTCTTGTCGAGGGTCTTTCGAGATTTCCCGGTGAGCAGGCCCTCGAGCTGCGAGGTGTCGACGGTGGCGTAGAAGCGCTCCAAGGCACTGAGTTCATGAAAACGGGCAGTCATGTTGCGGTACGCCGCACTCGTCGCGCGGGCGGCCTTGCGGGCCACCTTCGGGGACTCCCCGTTGTCGAGGGCCGCGATGTAGACCGAGGTGACCAGCCGCTTGAGGTCCCACTCCCAGGGCGCGACGCCGCCCTCGTCGAAGTCGTTGAGGTCGAACAGCAGCGCGCGCTCCGGCGAGGCGTAGAAGCCGAAGTTCGAGTTGTGCGCGTCGCCGCACGACACGACGTGCAGCCCGGATTCGGGGCCGTCGCCAGATCGGCCGCCATCACCGCCGCGGTGCCGCGGTAGAACGCGAACGGCGACTGCAGCATCCGGCCCATCCGCACCGCCACGAGATCCTGCAGCCGCGTCGCGTTCTGCTGCATCAGGATCGCGACGGGGTCGCGATCGCCCTCCGGCAGCCTGCCGAGCTCCTCGACACTGACCTGGTCTGCTGCGGACATCAGGGTTCCTTCCTCCGGGTGGATCCCAGCGTAGGCAGGAACCGGTGTCGTTTCGTCGTAGCGACCCTGGACTGGCTGATCCATCAGCCTCAGCTGTGCTGCGACGAGATCACATCCCTTCGATGAAGGTAATATGCTTTTATGCGAACGACGATCGACCTGCCGGATGCGCTCATGCGAGCTGCGAAGGCCAAGGCCGCGACCGCGGGGGAATCGTTGAAGGTTCTCTTCGAGCGGGCCCTGGCCCGGGAACTCGGGCTTCCCCCGAGCGAGGAGCACCCGCGCGATGTCGAGTACCCCCTGATCCGCTCCCGCCGAACCGCTCCCGATCTGACCAACGAACAACTGGACGACATCCTCGCCGACGACGACGCAGAGCACTACGCCTCATGATCCTCATGGATGTCAACGCCTGGTTGGCCCTGGTCTATGAGGCGCAACCCCGCCATCGGGCCGTGGCGCAGTGGAAGTCCCGGATCGATGACACCCTCGCCCTGTGCCGGGTGACGCAGATGTCACTGCTGCGGCTGCTCACGAATCGAGCTGTCATGGGTGACGACGTCCTGACCCGAGCCGTGGCCTGGAACGTGCTCGATCGGCTGACGTCCGACAGGCAGATCACGTGGTCGCCCGAACCCGCCGGGCTCGAGCCGCTGTGGCGCAGCTTCTCGGCTCGGGATGAGCCGTCCCACAAGCTGTGGACCGATGACTATCTCGCGGCGTTTGCGCTGGCCGCCGGCATGTCGTTCGCCACCCTCGATCGTCGTATCGCCGCACGCTATCCCGCTGTCGCGGTCCTGACCCTGACCTGAGCTGCCTTGGTAGCCATCGGTTCTCGCGGGCCAGGTCACGCGGGATCAGGCGGCTCCGCGGCGCGGTTGCGCG
This sequence comes from Kineosphaera limosa NBRC 100340, assembly GCF_000298215.1. Lineage (GTDB taxonomy): Bacteria > Actinomycetota > Actinomycetes > Actinomycetales > Dermatophilaceae > Kineosphaera > Kineosphaera limosa. Next base: position 9,133 of record NZ_BAHD01000092.1, read on the forward strand.
GCGAGGTCGGCCTCGGCCAGGGGCGTGAGGCGGGCGCCCAAAACGGCGGTTAGACGCAGGCGGACGCCGCGGGAGGACTCGCAGACGTGGCGCTCCGTCAGGCATCGCCGGCGGTGAGGGCCATCGCCTCCTGCTCGGTGGTCTCGACGAGATGGGTGTCGACCCGGCTCAACAGCCGGCGACCCACGACGAGCACCGCGGCGGCTACGAGCAGGCTCGCCGCACCCATCCAGTACGGCATCGGCGCCCCGAAAACCGCCGCCAAGGGCCCGGCCACGGCCGCCGCGAGGGCACCACCGAGGAAGCGGACACCGGAGTACGTCGAGGAGGCGACGCCGCGGGGCAGGTCGGTGGCCTCCATGACCGACTCGGTGAGCACGGTGTTGAGCACGCCGAGGAAGACTCCGGCGAGCACGATGCCGGCGACGAGGGTGCCGAGCGAGTCGATTTCCGCAGCGAGCACCGCCAGATCCAGCGCGAGCAGCACGAGCGCACCGGTCAGCACGGGCAGGCGCCCCAGCCGATGGGTGAGCGCCGGCGCGAGGAGGACCGAGGCGAGGGCCAGCGCCAATCCCCAGCCGAAGAAGACGAGGCCGAGCTCGTGCGCGCCGATGTGCACGCCGATCCGGGCGCCGGCCGCCTCGACGGGGAACGGGCTGTAGGCCAGCAACGAGAAGAACCCGTAGTTGTAGAAGAGGGCGGCGATCGCCAGGGTGAGCAGCGCCGGGTTGCCCAATGCGGTGAAGGTCGCGGCCAGGGGCACCGGGGCGGGGCGCTGCGCCGCCTTCGGCAGCAGCACAAGGAGGGCGACGAGGGCGACCGCCATGAGCACGGCGGTGCCGAAGAACGGGCCGCGCCACGAGATGCCGCCGAGGAATCCCCCGAGCAGCGGACCGGTCGCGATGCCGAGCCCGAGGGCAGCTTCGTAGAGGATGATCGCCTGGGCCGTGCCGCCGCTGGCCGCCCCGACGATCGTTGCGAGCGCCGTCGAGATGAACAGGGCGTTGCCCAAGCCCCAGCCGGCGCGGAAGCCGATGATCTGGTCGACGGAGCTGGAGGCGCCGGCCAGCCCGGCGAATACGATGATGCAGGCCAGGCCCGTGATGAGGGTGCGCTTGGCGCCGAGGCGACCGGCGACCCAGCTGGTGACGAACATGGCCAGCCCCGTGATGATGAGGTAGCTGGTGAACAGCAGCATCGCCTGCGACGGCGACGCGTCGAGTTGCGCGCTGATGGCGGGCAGGATCGGGTCGACGAGCCCGATGCCCATGAACGCGATGACGCAGGCGAACGCGACCGCCCACACGGGTTTCGACTGGTGCAGGATGCCGTCACTGCCGGCCTCCTCGGGCGCAGGCTCGGGTGAACCGTCGGTGGGCGCGCTCAGGGCTCGGCTTTCGCTGTTGCTGTCAGGAACAGCGGTGGTCGAGCGGGGTGTCACTGGGTGTCCTTTCGGGAGGACGAGATGAGTGGATCGCGGCGCGTCACCTCGTCGAGGAGGTCGCTTGCGCGTCGCAGGAGGGCGCGTTCCTCATCGCTGAGGTCGGCCAGGAGGGGTGCCACGGCAGTTGCACCGGCCCGGCGGAGGCGCGATAGACGGGCCTCCCCCGCCGGCGTCAGGCTGACGAGTGACGCCCGGCCGTCGCGGGGATCGGGCGCGCTGTGCACGGCGCCCTCCCCGCGCAGGCGGCGCAGGATCGCCGTCGCCGACGGCTGGGTCAGCTGGTCCAGCTCGGCGAACTCGGTGACCCGCAGGGGTCCCCGATCGGAGAGGATCGCGAGTGCTCGCCACGTCGCCGTGGAGTCAGCCCCCTGGGCTTGCCCGGTGTTGGTGCGGTATCGCACGAGCCGGACGAGCTTCGCGCTGCTGACGACGAGGTCGGAGGCGAGGGAGTCGAGGTCCTTGGGCACGCTCCCAATAATACATAGATTTTCTATGCATCTACCCGCAGCGGGACGCTACTGACGTCGGCGTACGGGTCAGGCGGCTCCGGGGCGGGACTGTGCGGCGACGTCGGCCTCGGCCAGGGGCATGAGGCGAGCACCCAAAACGGCGGCGAGGTCGGCCGCCAGGCGCAGGCGGACGCCGCGGGGGGACTCGCAGTCAAGGACCACGCTGCCGACGCCCAAGCCGGCGATGCGGGCGGCGGCGGCGCGGGCGCGAGGCAGGGCGTTGGGGCCGTGGGTGGCGCGACCGTCGGTGAGCACGACGAGCAGCGGGCGGCGCATCGGGTCCTTGGCGCGCTCGCGGCGGATGAGGTCGTGCGCCGCCGTCAGGCCCTCGGCCAGCGGAGTGCGGCCGCCGGTGGCTGCCGCGTCGAGGCGGGCGCGGGCCAGCTCGACGCTGCCGGTGGGCGGCAGCAGGAGCTGCGCGCGGTCGCGGGCGAACGTCACGACCGCCACCTTGTCGCGGCGCTGATAGGCGTCGAGGAGCAGCGACAGCACCGCGGTCTTCACCGTCGCCATGCGCCGGCGCGCGCCCATCGACCCGGAGGCGTCGACGAGGAAGACGACCAGATTGCCCTCCTTGCCCTCCCGCAGACTGCGGCGTAGGTCGCTGCCCTGCAGGCGCAGCGGTTCACCGTCGCCTCTGCCCCGGTCGGCCTGCGCACCGGCGGCGGCGCGGATCGTCTCCGTCACCGCCAGGCCGCGGCCGCGGGGGTCCGCCGGGGTCACGCCGCGCACCTGCCGGCCGACCGTGGTCACCGCTCGCGACCGTCGACCCGTGACGCCCTGGCCGACCCGGTCGAGCGCGAACACTTGTGCCCGGTGGGGTTTTCCGGCGCGTTCGGTGCGCGACTCCGCTTGCCCCGCGCCCGCCGGGGGCTCTTTGGGGGCCTGCGGCGGAGCAGGATCGGGCTCCGGCTCGCTCGTCTCCCCCTTGGGTGGCTCCGGCGGGTCCGCGGCGTCCTCGGGTCCCGGGTCGCTCGGAGGCGGATCGGTCGGCTTGTCCGGCGGTGGCTGCGGGTCGCCGTCGTCGGGGTCGGTCTCCGGCTCCGGCTCGGGTTCGGGCTCCGGCTCGGGGGGCTCCTCCCCCAGCACCCGCCGCAGGATTTCCTCCAGCTCGGCCGCCGCCGACTCAGGGGTGTCGAACGGGTTACGCCGCCGACGATGCGGCAAGGCCAACCGGGCGGCCACGCGAATATCGTTGTCCGACAAGACATCTCGACCCTGCCAGGCCGCGTGGGCGGCCGCCGCGCGCGCCGTGACGAGGTCACCGCGCATGCCGTCGACGTCGAACTCCGCGCAGATGCGGGCGATCTTGCGCCACGCCTCCCGGGGCGACTCCACCGAGCCGACCGCGGCCCGGGCGCGGGCGATGCGGCGAGCCAGCGCCTCCTCAGCGTCGGCGAACCGCGCCGCGAATGCCTCCGGGTCACGCTCGAAGTCGAGCCGGCGCGAGATGACCGCGACGCGGGTGTCGGGGTCGCGGCTGGCGGCCGCGTCGGCGACGAGGCCGAACCGGTCCAGCAGCTGCGGGCGCAGGTCCCCCTCCTCGGGGTTCATCGTGCCGACCAGCACGAACCGCGCCGCGTGCTCGACGGAGACGCCCTCGCGCTCGACCCGGGCGCGGCCGGTCGCGGCGGCGTCGAGCAGCCCGTCGACGAGGTGGTCGGGCAGCAGGTTGACCTCGTCGACGTAGAGCACCCCGCGGTTCGCGGCGGCCAGCAGGCCTGGCTCGAAGGTCACCTGACCGCGGGCGAGCAGCGAGTCCAGATGCAGCGAGCCCGCGACCCGGTCCTCGCTGGCGCCGACCGGCAACTCGACCAGGGGCACCGGCCGGCGGTCGACCTCGCCATCCTGCGGCAGGTGCCGCTCGACATCCGGGCACGCGGGGTCGGGCGACGCGGGGTCGCAGGCGAACCGGCATCCGGGCACCACGGCGATCTCGCCGAGCAGGCCGGCGAGGCCGCGGACCATCGTCGTCTTCGCGGTGCCCTTCTCCCCGCGCACGAGTACGCCGCCGATGTGCTCGCCGACCGCCGCGAGGCACAGGGCCAGGCCCATCCCGTCCATCCCGACGATCGCGGAGAACGGAAACCTCCCCGAACGTGGGACTTTCGGGGGGTTGGTGAGGGTCACTTGGCGTCCTCGAGGTCGCCTTCGGTCTCGAGGTAGGTGGCGCGCAGGACCTCCAAGGTGTCGGCCTCCGGCGACTCCCACAGGCCACGATCGACGGCCTCCAGAAGCCGCTCGGCCATGCCGTGCAGCGCCCACGGGTTGGAGTTCTGCAGGAACTCGCGGTTGACCTCGTCGAGCACGTACTCGGCGGTGAGGCGCTCGTACATCCAGTCGGCGATGACGTTGGTCGTCGCGTCGTAGCCGAAGAGGTAGTCCACGGTCGCGGCCATCTCGAAGGCGCCCTTGTAGCCGTGGCGGCGCATCGCCTCCATCCACTTGGGGTTGACGACGCGCGCGCGGAACACCCGCGACGTCTCCTCCAGCAGAGTGCGCGTCGCGACGGTGTGCGGGCGGGTCGAGTCGCCGAGGTAGGCCTCCGGCGACTGCCCGGTCAGCGAGCGCACGGTCGCGACCATGCCGCCGTGGAACTGGAAGTAGTCGTCGGAGTCGGCGATGTCGTGCTCGCGGGTGTCGATGTTCTTGGCCGCGACCCGGATCCGCTTGTACGCCGATTCCATGGCGTCCCTAGCCGGTTCGCCGTCGAGGTCGCGCCCGTAGGCGTAGCCGCCCCAGGTCGCGTAGACCTCGGCGAGGTCGGCGTCGGTGCGCCAGTCGCGGGAGTCGATGAGCTCCAGCAGCCCGGCGCCGTACGTGCCGGGGCGCGAACCGAAGATCCGCCGCGCGGCGTGCGACGCGTCGGTACCGGCCGCGACATCGGCCTGCACGTGGGCGCGCACGAAGTTGGCCGACCCGTCCTCCTCCTGCGCCGCCGCCAACCGGACCGCGTCGTCGAGCATCGCCACGGCGTGCGGGAAGGCGTCGCGGAAGAAGCCGCTGATCCGCAGCGTCACGTCGATGCGCGGGCGGCCGAGGTCGGCGGCGGGCACGACCTCCAGGCCCTTGACCCGCCGGGACGCCTCGTCCCACACCGGCCGGATGCCGAGCAGCGCCAGCGCCTCGCCGATGTCGTCGCCGGCCGTGCGCATCGCCGAGGTGCCCCACAGCGACAGCCCGACGGAGGCGGGCACCTCACCGTGGTCCCGCTCGTACCGCTCGACGAGGGAATCGGCCAGGGCGCAGCCGGTTTCGTAGGCGAGGCGGGAGGGGATGGCGCGCGGGTCGACGGCGTAGAAGTTGCGGCCGGTCGGCAGCACGTTGACGAGCCCGCGCAGCGGGGAGCCCGAGGGTCCGGCGGGCACGAAGCCGCCGCCGAGCGCGTGCAGGGCGTGGTCGAGCTCGTCGGTCGTGCGGCCCAGCCGGGGCACGACCTCGGTGGCGGCGAAGTCGAGGATCGCGGCCAACGCCTCCGGATCGGGGGTGACGTCGGCCGGTCCACCGTCGTCCATGGCGATCGACACGACATCGTCGACGGCGCCGGGATCCCAGCCGCGCTCCTCCATCGTCTCGATGAGGACTCGCGCGCTGGCCTCGACGTCGTCGGTCTCGCGCCGCCCGGCCTGCCCCTCGACGAGACCGAGGGCCTCGCGCAGCCCGGGCAGGCTCTGCGTGCCGCCCCACATCTGCCGGGCCTGCAGGATCGCCAGCACCAGCGCGACCCGCGGTTCGCCGACGGGCGCGGCGCCGAGGATGTGCAGGCCGCCGCGGATCTGCACGTCCTTGATCTCGCACAGCCACCCGTCGACATGCAGCACCAGCTCGTCGAAGCCGTCGCCCTCGGGCAGGTCGGCGCCGGTCAGACCCAGGTCGTGGTCGAGCTTCGCGGCCTGCAGCAGCGTCCAGATCTGCTGCTGGACCGCGGGCGCCTTGGCCGGGTCCATCACCGAGACGATGCCGTACTCGTCGAGCAGCTGCTCGAGGCGGGCGATGTCGCCGTAGGAGTCGGCGCGGGTCATCGGCGGCACGAGGTGGTCGACGAGCACGGCGTGGGCGCGGCGCTTGGCCTGCGTGCCCTCTCCGGGGTCGTTGACGAGGAAGGGGTAGACCAGCGGCAGGTTGCCCAGGATCGCGTCGGGCGCGCACGAACCGGAGAGGGCCGCGCCCTTGCCGGGCAGCCACTCGAGGTTGCCGTGCTTGCCGATGTGCACGAGCGCGTCGGCGCCGAAGCCGCCGTCGTTCTGGCGCGCCTGCAGCCAGCGGTAGATGCCGAGGTAGTGGTGCGTCGGAGCCAGATCGGGGTCGTGGTAGATCGCGATCGGGTTCTCGCCGAATCCCCGCGGCGGCTGGACGAACAGCACGACGTTGCCGGCCGTCAGCCCGGCGTAGACGAGAGCCGGTTCGCCCGCGTCGTCGAGGTACATCTGCCCCGGAGCCGGGCCCCACGCCTGCTCCATGTCGGCGCGCAGGTCGGCGTCGATGCCCGGGTACCAGCGCTGGTAGTCGGCGACGGGCACCCGCAGGGGGTTGGCGGCCAACTCGTCCTCGGTGAGCCACGCCTGGTCGTAGCCGCCGCGGGCGATGATCGCGGCGATGAGCTCGTCGCCGTTGCCCGACTCCAAGCCCGGGAGGGCGTCGGGGCCGGTCAGCGGGCCGACGTCGTAGCCCGCCTCGTGCATGGCGCGCAGCAGCGCCAGCGTGGAGGCGGGGGTGTCGAGCCCGACGGCGTTGCCGATGCGGGCGTGCTTGGTCGGGTACGCGGACAGCACGAGGGCGATGCGGCGCTCGCCGACGGGGATGTGCCGCAGCCGGGCGTGGGCGACGGCGATGCCGGCGGCGCGGGCGGCCCGGTCGGGGTCGGCGACGTAGACCGGCAGGCCCTCCTCGTCGGTCTCCTTGAACGAGAACGGCACCGAGATGATGCGCCCGTCGAACTCGGGCACCGCGATCTGCGTGGCGGCATCGAGCGGGCTGACACCGTCGTCGTTGGCCTCCCACGCCGCGCGGGAGTTGGTCAGGGCGAAGGCCTGGATGATCGGAACGTCGAGGTCGGCCAGCGCGCCGGCGTCCCAGGCGTCGCTGTCGCCGCCGGCCTGCGCGGTCGCGGGCGTCGAGCCGCCGGCCGCGAGCACGGTCGTCACGACGGCGTCGGCCGCGCGCAGCGTCTCCAGCAGCTCCGGCTCGGGGGCCCGCAGGGAGGCGACGTACAGCGGCATCGCGCGCCCACCCGCGGCTTCGACGGCCTGCGCGAGGGTGCGGATGAAGCCGGTGTTGCCGGACATGTGGTGGGCCCGGTAGTAGAGGATCGCGACCGTGGGACGCGGCGCTTCCACCGCGGTGGCCGTGTCGCTGCCTGCGGCTGCGTCGGCGTGGCCGTTCGACGCGTGGCTATCAGACGCGGGGCCACGCTCGAAAGCACCGGTCCAGCGGTGGCATTCGGTGACCGGGCAGTGGGCGCGCTCCCCCTGCGCGCTCAGGCACGAGCCGGTGCATCCCAGCCAACCCCACGCGGGAGCCGACGCGGGCGGGTCGAAGCCGTGGCCGGTGAGCAGCACGGTGTCGGAGAGGAACGCGCCGAGCCGGGCGAGGTTCTCCGCGCCGCCGTGGGCCAGGTAGGCGTGCGCCTGGGCGGCGACCCCCGCGGGCACGGTCGAGGCGCTCATCAACTCGGCATCCGGGGCCTGTTCCCCGGTGAGCACGACGACGGGCCGCGGCTGGTCGGCGCGCAGCAGCTCATCGAGCCCCTCGGGCCATGCCCGCCGCCCACCGAGCAGGCGGACGACGACGAGGTCGGTGCCCTCCAGCATCCCCGGCAGGTCGTCGATGGCCAGCCGGGCCGGATTGGCGTAACGCCAGGTCACCGGAGCGTCGGAGCGTTCGTTGGCCGCGCGGGCCGAGAGCAGGTCGGTGTCGGAGGTCGACAGGAGCAGGAACACGGGTAGTGCCTCTCTCGGGGTCCGCGCCCCGGGGCCGATGGTCGACCGGGAGTCTCTGGCTACCGTCTGGCGACAAGCGCTGTCGGACGACGGATCACAGTGGCGGGACCGCGCCGGACTTGCACCGGCTTCCTCCCGTGCGGGCGACCATGAACGAGCGGGCGGGGCCGAAGCCGACCCCGCCCGCGAGGCTATCAGCGCCACCTCCGCGCCCGGTCTACTCTCCCGGCGCCTGGGGTCGTTGCGGCCGACGTCATCCCTTGTCGGAGGTCGCCAGCTGCTCCTCGCTGACCAGCGGGTCCTCCTCCGGGGTCACCGGAGGCACGCCCGCGTACTCGACGAGGTTGCGCCGGTCGAGGGCGTGGCCGACGACGTACACGAGGATCGAGGCGGGGAAGCCGACGAACACCGGGTGGATGCCCAGTGGCGCGCCGGCGACGGTCCAGCCGATCGCGAGCGCCAGGCCCACCCACATCGAGGCCAGCGCCACCCGCCCCGAGATCCGCCTCTTGTACAGCGCGACGATCGCCGGGAACAGCAGCCCGGAGACGAGCATCGCGGTGCCGGTCACCCACAGCTCCACCAGGCGCGGCACGGCCAGCGCGAGCGCGAGGGAGATGAGCGAAGTGATGACCACCGACACGCGGCTCCAGAACAGCAGCGTTCGCTGCGAGGAGTCCGGGGAGAGCCGCGGCTTGATGACGTCGTTGACGATCGAGCTGGCTCCGCACATGAAGAACGAGTCTGCGCAGGAGATGACGGTGGCCAGCAGGGCGACGATGAGCAGAACGACGAGTTCGAACGGCAGCACCTCGGCGATGAGCTGGTAGTAGATCATCCCCGGGTCCTCGCTGACGATGCCGAGACCGAACCGGGCCCACACGCCCATCCAGACGACCATGACGATGGTGATCGTCATGATCCAGATCGAGATCCAGTAGCCGCGCACGACCGTTTTGAGGTCGCGGCCGGCCCACACGCGCTGCCACAGGTCCTGGCGCACCAATTGGTACGCGCCGACCGTCAGGGCGTAGAGCGCGACTTCGGCCGGGCCGATGCCCATCGGGCTCATCATCCAGCCCAATCCTTGGGCCTCCGCGTTCGCCTGCACCGTGCTGAAGTCGCCGGCCGCCAGGAGCACGATGACGAACAGCCCGAAGACCGCGACCGTCTGAA
>NZ_BAHD01000091.1 GCF_000298215.1 Kineosphaera limosa NBRC 100340
GTGTGCTAGCACCGACAGCGCAAGCAACGACAACCCCGCCGCCGCCTGACGTGGCCACCGCACCCGCGCTCGCCCCATCCTTCGTTCAGCCCCCAACAGTTGGGCGCTCCGCCTTCACCGAGACAGCTGCCATGGAAGGTGGCTATTACGAGCACCTCAACCTCGTCAACAACAGCATGTACATCTACAACTACTGGAACGAGTCGGCTAAAGTCGGCGCCCCCACCGGAACGACAGCCGCGCCTCTCGCGGGAGTGGCCTGGGAACACGATACTCGGCTCTACAACTCCAACAATCCCGGTCGCCTCGAGATCCAGCTCTGCTCCGACGTTCCTCGCCGTTGCTACGACGTCAGCGCCTATGCCAGTGCCTACACCACCGCCTACAACGACCTGAATGCAGCGACTACTAAGTTCTTCTTCCAGTATCGGTGGTTCAACGCATCGAAGCCTAGCGGCCCGATCTACGACCCGCTCATCGGGCCAGTGACGCCGCGCGTAACTGCCTCCGTAGCCGCGGCCTGGTAGGGAAACGGAACATCGCCATGGAATCAGGTTTCAGGCTGGCGCACATCTTCAGTCAGCCACCCATTCCGATAACCCCGTTTAGCGGTATTCGGAAGCCCATTTACGAGTCAACCGCAGGACCGCTGCTGGAGAGCGACAAGAGATTGCTTGAGAAGTTCTCTGGCATGGAGTTCGATTGGCCGCCAGCACCCGGCCAGCCATTCCCTGGCGATGCGACTGGGATCGCGCAAATGCGCCAGCAGCAGCGTGCGGCGGGCATGAGCTTCAAGGGCGACTTGATGGCCGGCATGTCCCGACTGCAGAACCAGTACCAACGGATGAGCGGCAACGGGATTTTCAGCGACGAGTTCATGCAGTACGTCGCCGAACGCTCCCCCGACTCACCGGCCGCCTACAGTCAACTGCGCCGACTCAGCGGCATCGAGTTCTACGGCTGAGCCACCC
>NZ_BAHD01000090.1 GCF_000298215.1 Kineosphaera limosa NBRC 100340
GCGCGGCTGGCCGATGCCCAGGCTCGCGAGCGCGCGGGCCAGCAGGCGCTGGCGCGCAACGCCGTGCAGACCGCGGCGGCACAGGATCGGCGCGACGAGCTGGCGCGAGTGGCCTACGAATCCGGGGGCTCGGGCGACCTCGTGTCGTTCTTCGCTGTCGGCAGCGCCCACGACCTCGCCGATCGGCTGCACGTCGTGCAGGAGGCCGGCACCCACCACGAAGCGGTCGCCCAAGAGCTGCGGGACGCCCGGGTGGTGCGCCTGGCGGAGCAGGCCCGACTGGAGGCCGCCCGGCGCGAGATCGCGCAATTGACCCTGCAGGCCAAAGCAGCCCAGGCGCGGGCCGACGCCGCGCACGAGCAAGCGAACGCTCGAACGGCGGAGCTCACGAGGCTCGCGACCCAGCAGCGCCGGGAACAAGCCGCGGTCGACGCGCGCCGCGAGACCGAGGCGCGGCGCCTGGCCTCCCTGCAGGCCGAGTCGGACTCGCTCACCGCTCTGCTGCGTGAGCGCGCTCGAGCGCAGGCGCAGCGGTCTGCCCAGCAGCGCGCCGCGGGCGGGCGGCAGAAGGCCACCAACCGCGTGAGCACCAGGGGGCTGGGGCTGGCGGCGGCCGGTCGGTCGGCGGGGGCGTTTCAGGCGAACCGGCCCCCAGCAGACTCCGGGGCTCGGCTTTCCCGCCCGGTCAACGCCCCGGCGGGCAGCCCGTTCGGGCCGCGAATGCACCCGATTCTGCGGTACGAGCGGCTGCACACCGGCTTGGACTTCCGCGCCGCCTGCGGCACCCCCGTGTACGCCGCCGACGCCGGTGAGGTCGTGCGCGCCGGGTGGGCGGGCGGCTACGGCAACCAGGTGGTGCTCGCCCACGCCGACGCTCTGGCCACCAGCTACGCCCACCTGGAGTCCTTCGAGGCCAACTCGGGCTGGGTGCAGCGCGGCCAGCTCATCGGCTACTCCGGCACGACCGGCCTGTCCACCGGCTGCCACCTGCATTTCGAGGTGCGCCGCAACGGGGTGCCGCTGGACCCGGCCGGATTCTTGTAAACGCTCCCGGCGGCCTCCTGCTCACCCACGAAAGCCCGTCCCCGGCCGAAACCGAGGGGCGTTCGCGCACGTCACACGGGTACTGTGGAGGTCGATTTCAACAGGGGAGCACCATGGCCAAGGAGCGCGGAACGAACGTCGTCGCACGCAACCGCAAAGCGCGGCACGACTATCTCATCGAAGACACCCTCGAGGCGGGCCTTGTGCTGTGGGGCACCGAGGTGAAGTCGCTGCGGGCAGGGCGTGCCAGCCTTGTCGACGGCTTCGCCACCGTCGACCGCGGTGAGGCCTGGCTCGAGGGTGTGCACATCCCCGAGTACAGCCAGGGCACGTGGACCAACCACTCGGCCCGGCGCAAGCGCAAGCTGCTGCTGCACCGCGCCGAGATAGACAAGCTCGCCGTCAAGTCGCGCGAGGCCGGGCACACGATCGTGCCGCTGAGCCTGTACTTCAAGGACGGCCGCGCCAAGGTCGAGCTCGCGCTGGCCAAGGGCAAGCGGGAGTACGACAAGCGCCACGCCCTGCGCGAACGCCAGGATCGGCGTGAGGCCGAGCGCGCGATGTCGCTGCGGCTGGAGCGCTGACGTGCGCACCCGCAGGCGCCCGCTCGGCGTCTTCCTCGGTCTGTTCGCCGTCCTCGCCCTGTGGCTCGCTGCCGCCGTTCCTGCCGGAGCCACCCTCATCGGGCCCGGCGTGGGGGAGGTGGCCGGACCCACTCCTGCGGGCGCTGCGCAAGGGGCGCCGCGACCCACGGATTTGCTTGACTCCAACTCGGGAACACTGCGTGCGGCAAGCGCGTCTGGCGAACGGATCCTGGACTACCGGGTGGAGTACGAACTGCAGCCCGACGGCACGCTGCGTGGCCGGGACACGATCCAGTACCAGTTCCAGCCTGGCCGGGAGCAGCGCGGCATCTTTGTCACGTGGCCGATCCGTCTTCCCCTCCAGGGCGAGACCGATCGCTACCGGCTCTACCCGCTGGAAGTGACCGGCGTGAGCAGTCCGACCGGGGCTCCGAGCGACTACGAGGTCAGTGATCAGCGCCAGTCGCGGGTCGTGCGCATCGGCAATCCAGACGTGTTTGTCTCCGGCCTCCAGACGTACGTCATCGACTACCGGGTGCAGGGCACGGTCAACGACTTCGCGGACCACCAGGAGTTGTACGTCAACCCGATTGGCATGGAGTGGGAGGTGCCGATCGATCGGGCGACGGTCGTCGTCACGGCCCCCCAGGCGGGGCAGCAGTACGGCTGTGTCGTCGGACCCCGTCTCAGCGCACCCCCCGAGGGTCAGCAACCGACGAGCGCGAACTGCACAGCCAGCGCCGACGGCAACAGCGTGACCTTCGAGGCCAGCTCGATCCCCGCCCGCCAGGGCATGACCGTCGGCCTGTGGTACCCGGCGCACACCGTTGCGGAGTCAACGGCCATCTATCGCACCGGTGACCCTGGCGAGGGCGGCGGTATCGGTGAGAGCCTGCCCCAGCCGGTCGCGAAGGCGTTAACCGCAACGGGGTATGGCGCCGGGGTGCTGGTTCCGACGTTGGCCGCGGTCGGCATGGGTGTGCTCGTGCGTCGCCGCGGGCGCGACGAGCAGTACGCGGGGCTTACTCCGGGCTTGTCGCCGACGCAAGGCGAGGGCGCGGTCGTCCGCGGGCGTCGCGATCCGGTCGCGGTGCGCTTCACGCCACCGGACGGCGAGACCCCCGGCCTGGTCGGCACGATCCTCGACGAGAGCGCCGACACCCGCGACGTCTCGGCGACCGTCGTCGATCTGGCGGTGCGCGGCTGGCTGCAGATCGAGGAGATCGAGACGGGCAAGCGCAAGAAGGCGGATTGGGAGCTCCGCCGGACCGCGCCCGAGCCCGACGAAACCCTGCTGGGCTACGAGCGGGAGATCTACGACGGCCTGTTCCAGAGCGGCGACACGGTCACCCTCTCCGGCCTGCGCAACCACTTCGCAACGACTCTGGCGCTGGCCAAGAAGGGCATGTATCGCGAGGTCGTCAACCGCGGCTGGTACCGCCGCTCACCGGAGGCGACCCGCAACTCGTGGATGGCGCTGGCCATGGTCGTCGCCATCATCGGCGGCATCGTCCTGTTCGCCGGCGGTATCGCGTCGACCTCCATCGACAACGCCTCCGGCATGGGCATCTTCATCCCCTCGGGCGTCGTGCTCGGAGCCGGGATCTTGCTGGCCGCCGTCATCGTGTTCGTCCTAGGCCTGAAAATGCCGGCGCGAACGGCCAAGGGCAGCGCGGTGTACGCCCAGACGCTCGGCTTCCGGCAGTACCTGGAGACGGCCGAGGCCAACCAGATCAAGTTCGAAGAGGCCCAGTCGATCTTCAGCCGCTACCTGCCGTACGCCATCGTCTTTGGCTGCGCGGAGCGCTGGGCCAAGGTCTTCAACGAGGTGGCCGAGGCCGCCGAACTGCAGGGCTACACCATCGACATGCCGACCTGGTACATCTTCTACGGCGCGCACACCGGCATGTTCAACTTCGGGTCGATCGCCGACGGCATGGAGGACTTCGCGACGACCGCCGCCGGCACCTTCGCGGCCACCCCCGGCTCCTCGGGCGAGAGCGCCTTCGGCAGTGGCGGCAGCAGCGGTGGATTCGGCGGTGGTGGCGGTAGCTTCGGCGGCTTCTCCGGCGGCGGTGGCTTCGGCGGTGGCGGCGGCGGCAGTTGGTGAGCCGCGTAGCGTGACGCAGATCGAGGCGCCGTGACGCAGATCGAGGAGGTCGGACCCGCCGTAGGACCATGGACCTACGGCGGGACGACGCCAACGATGCTTGGATAGGCCCACGAAGGCAGTGGAGCCGAAGACGAGGAGCGCACCCGATGAACATGCCGGAAGAGAACGTCGTCGAGACCCTGTCGCAGGAGGAGGTCTGGGCGTTTCTGGGGTCGCAGCAGCTGGCGCGGCTGGCCTTCGCCATCGCCGGCGAGCCCGAGATCGTTCCCATCAACTACGTCGTCTCCGATGAGCGCATCTACTTCCGCACGGCCGAAGGCAGCAAGCTGCTCGGGCTGACCATCAACGCGCGGGTGGCTCTGGAGACCGATCGCGTCGGCGACGGGGTGGCCACGAGCGTCATCGTGCACGGCACCGCGCGCGAACTGCAGACCATCGACGAACTGGAGTGGGCCGAGGCGCTGCCCCTGCGCACCTGGGTACCCACGCGGAAGGTGCACTTCGTCGAGATCACCCCCGACGAGCTCACCGGCCGCCGCTTCCACCTCGGCGACGGGGCCCCAGACGCCTGAACGGCCCGCGGGCGGGGAATGCGCTGGCTCCCGCGGCCGTTGTGCAGGTACCCTGATGTGCTGGCCTTCGTCGGCCGGCCAGCAGATTGACAACTAGACAGTGTGAACGCGTGTGTCGCCCCCGCGGGGGTGATCGGTTTCGACGTTGATCGTCAAGCCAGGGGAAGCGGGTCGAGGATGCAGGGTTATCTCGTCAACGCTCCCTGTAAACCAATAGGTGCCGATTCCAAGCGCACCGACTTCGCCCTCGCCGCCTGAGCGAGCCTCGAAGTCCGTCAGCCTGAGTTCGCTGCCGACTCAGATCCTGGCGTCAGCTAGGTAGCTTGCTGCGCCGTCATGTCGGGGGACGGCGCGGGACTCTCACTCGACTGGGCCTGTCGGCGGACGTGTGCGCGCGAGCGCCGGGGCCGAGAAACTCCATAGCGCACTGCACCCGGAGAAGCCCTGGTTCGGTGTCAGCGGACGCGGGTTCGATTCCCGCCACCTCCACCCATCGGCGACGCACGCGCCACACGACCTGCTGGTCAGCACCGAAGGGCCGCCTCTCGTCAGAGGCGGCCCTTCGGCGTTCGTCGGATGATCCCGCTAGCCGGCCCGGGCTCGCTGCTTGCGCGCCGGCGTGGTCGTCATCAGCCGCGCCGGCAGGAGCATCGCCGGCACCAGCAACAGCCACGCCAGCGGCCCGTAGGTCGGGCTGAGCAGGCAGAGGGGGATGGACACCAGCAGCACCGCCAGGCCCGGCAACGACCGGAGCAGGCTGCGCCGGAAGGCCGCTGGGGTCACCAGGCTGCTCGTGTACCCGCGCCGCCAGGCCTGCCACCACAGCAGGTCAAGGCTCAACCAGCAGCCGGCCAGGCACGCCGCGTACACGATCGCCGGCAGCGCGCTGCTCCCGTGATTGTCGAACAACATCGCGGTGGGGACCGGCAGGAAGACGACGAAGAACAGCAACGTGAGGTTGATGATCTGCAAGGGGACGTCGTAGCGCTCGATCGCCTTGAACCGTCGGTGGTGCTGCAGCCAGAGGCCACCGATGAGCACGAAGGACAGGATGAACGCCAGCAGGCTCGGCAGCTTCTGGGCGAGCGTCGCCGCCAGCTCCTCCGGGTTGCTGCCGATGACCCCGCCGTCCAGCCGTAGGTCGAGCGTGAGCACCGTCAGGGCGATGGCGAACACGGCGTCGCTGAAGAACACCGTCCGCTCGACATCCTCGCCCTGCGCCAGAACGTTGTGCAGGTCCTCGACGAGACGTTCGCCGTCGACGGACTGCGCCGCCAGCACCTGCTCCACGTTCGCGGCCAGGGGTTCTGCGGCCGTACCCGCAGATTCGGTCTCCCGCTCCACGTCAGCCTCCTCCCATAGCGCCGTTGCCGATCCGCTTGCCGAACTCAGGCAAGCGCCACGGAGTCCAGGGCCTCCTGCACCCGCTCGTTGGCGCCGTCGAACGTGACCTCCACGTCGTCGTCGAGGTGCTGGCAGGTCATGGCGACGGCGCGCAGGGCCGACCGGCACAGGTCCTGCAGGGCGTCGACGTCGAACCGGACGCTCTGGGGGTGGCTGCGCTCCACCTCCGCCAACGCGATCCGCAGCGCGCTGACCGCCTGCTCGTCGATGATGCCGGCGAGCTCGACGTTGGTGACGCCGTTCTCCTCCGACACATCGATGCTGTAGTGCTCGGGCACCTTGATCGGCTCCACGCGCACCCTGATCTTCGGTCGGTGGGCCAGATCCTCGGGTAGCTGGACCGTGAGGGCGTCGGCGTCGAAGTCGGTGTGGGGCTGCTCGTCGATGAGCACCGAGTGGATTCGCACCGAGCCCGGGGGCAGGAGATCAGGGGAGACGCGCAGGATGCCGTCCTTCCAGGCGCCGGGGATCGGGCTGAAGTACAGGTCCAGCGGGTGACCGGTGACGAGCAGATTGGTGTAGGTGGCGGCGAGATAGCACAACTCGAAGGAGTGGTAGCCACTCATCGAGTGACTCCCCTTGAACCGTTCGGTGCCCAGCAGGTAGGGCAGGCCGTTGGCGAGCGTGTTGAAGTAGACGCCGCCGGAATCGTGGTCGAGGAAGAACGTGCTGTAGAAGGCCGTCGACTCGCGGGCGTACTTCTGGTACTCGGGCTCCCCAAGGATCCCCGAGAGAATGAGGTATGCGAGGATCCCCTGCTCCTGCTGCCACCAGGCCTTGCGGTCGTGCCACGCGAACCGGTGCACGGTCTCGCCCTCTTGCAGGTGGCGCTCCACGACGTCGTACCAGCCGGTACGCCGTGCGTCCCACCCGTGGTTGGGCATGAGTTTGGCGATGCGCGCCGCGAAGTCCTGCAGGCGTGGGTCATTGGTGAGCCCGAAGACGCGCATCGCGTTCCAGGCGATCTTCAGGTTGTGCCCGACGACGGCGCGGTCCAGCTGCCACCCGTGGTTTGAGTCGTGCGACCAGTCGGCCAAGAACTTCTCTTGCACGAACGGCGAGGATTCGTAGTCACCGAAGTGCTCGATGATGTCGGTCATGCAATTCACGAGCATGTCGATGTGGCGTTGTTCGCCGGTCGCCAGGATCAGGTTGATGAGGTAGGCGGGTGCGTGGTCGCCGACCGAATTCCAGTTCTTGCGGCCGACGTTTTCGCCCAGCACCGGCGAATGCGGGTCGAGCGTGATGGGGTCGATGTGGGAGTAGTAGCCGCTCTCGTCGTGGTCGAGGAAGAACCGCTCGAAGAGATTCAACGTCCAGTCGATGTCGTGGCGGATCGCCGGGTCACCGCTGATGCGGTACGTCTGGGTCGGGCCGGCCAGGGCGTAGATCTGCTCGTAGGCCGGGATGGCCTGGTAGTCGTCCGAGAACTCGCTCGCCAGCATCCGGCGTTGCCGGGGGTGGGCGTCCCGGCCGATGCGCAGCCCGGGGATGTCGGCCATCTTCGAGGCGAGGATCTTGCGCTTGTTGGGTCCCGAGGTGGCCTCGATCGCGTGGTACCAGTAGGCGACCTCGTCGACGCTGTCTTGCGCCTTGAAGTTGGTGCGCAGGTACTCGGTACCCGACTCGGCCGCCTCCCGGAACCGGTCGAGACCGGTGAGCAGGTAGGCCGATGCGAAGCCGTAGACCAGGCGGGAGATCGTATCGGTCTCCTGACGTGTGGAGCCGGTCTTCTGCCCCATAAGGTCGATCATCGTGCGGTAGTTGCTCCAGTCGATCGGACCGGTGCCGAACTGGGCCCGCAGATAGAAGTCACCGAGCTCGCGGATCTGACGAACCCACCAGTCGGGACGCTCGAAGACGTACTCGGTGGGGGTGCGCCCGACGAAGTGGATCTGCTTGATCTCGAAGGGCTTGCCGCTTTCGGGGTAGAAGATGCCGTACGCGTAGACGAACTGCCCCGGCGTGAGCATGTCGCGCATGCTGCCGGTGGCGTCCTGATAGCCCGCCCCGAGATTGTGGGTCATCTCGGCGAAGGTCGTCGGCGTGAGGAGAGCCGTCAGATCCTCACCGGACGACGTCGTGATGACCACACGATCCTGTGCTGGATCGAACTCGCTGACGTAGCCGGCGATGAGGTCGGAGTAGGTGTACACGGCAGAGCTCATTAGATTGTTTCCGTTCTCGACGTTGAGGTTTCAGGTACCGATGAGGACGACGACGGATCGACTCGTCACGAGGTAGTGGTCGCCGTCGATCGCAGGCTCCGCGCCCGGGGGGCTCACCGCGTCGCGGCCGGCGATGGCGGTGTCGAGGGCCCGACGCCACTCGCGGCCGGTAGGCAGGGCGAAGTCCGCCCCCTCCCAGTGCATGTTCACCATCACGTGCACGTCCGGCTGGCCCCCGACGCCGCCCAGGGTGTAGGCGATGGTCCGCGAGTCGGCGGACCAATCCGGCTCGTCAAGTCGACGTCCGTGCCAGTGGACTTCGGCGCTGCCCCGCGCGTTCGGCGCACCTTGGTGCCAATCGCAGGGGCGCAGGCAGTCGTGGGTCAGGCGAAACGCGATGATGCGGCGGAAGAACTCGACCATGTCTTCGTTGGTGTCGGCCAACGACCAGTCGATCCAGGAGATCTCGTTGTCCTGGCAGTAGGCGTTGTTGTTGCCTTGCTGGGTGCGCCGCATCTCGTCGCCCGCGGTGATCATCGGCACCCCGAAGCTCAGCATCTGAATCGCGGTCAGGTTGCGGATTTGACGCTCGCGCAGGCTGTCGATGGCCGCGTCGTCGGTCGGGCCTTCGGCTCCGCAGTTCCACGACAGGTTGTCGTCGTTGCCGTCGCGGTTGCCCTCGCCGTTGGCCTCGTTGTGCTTTTGGTTGTACGAGACGAGGTCGTTGAGCGTGAAGCCGTCGTGGCAGGTGACGAAGTTGATGCTGTTCACAGGCGCGTGGCGACTCCACTGATAGAGGTCCGAGGATCCCAACATGCGGGTTGCCACCGCCCCCGCCAGACCGGAGTCGCCCCGGACGAAGCCGCGCACGTCGTCGCGGAACCGCCCGTTCCACTCCGCCCACCGGAAGCCGGGAAAATGACCGATCTCGTAGTCGCCGCCGGCGTCCCAGGCCTCCGCGATCAGCTTCGTGTCTTCGAGGGTCTCGGAGAGTTCGATGTCCCAGATGACGTGGGCGTAGCTGTCCGGCTGCCCCGCAAGGTTGCGGGCTAGGACGGTTCCTTCATCGAACCGGAAGCCGTCGACGTGCATCTGGGTGACCCAATAGTGGAGGGAATCCAGGATGAGGCGGGCGCCGATGGGGTGATTGCAGTTGAACGTATTGCCGCAGCCCGTGTAATCCATGTAGTACTGGCGGTCACCTGGACGAGGTGGTAGTAGTTCGGATTGTCGAAGCCCTTGAAGGAGAAGGCCGGGCCCTGATGCTGCCCTTCGTCCGTGTGGTTGAACACCACGTCGAGGATGACCTCGATGCCTGCCTTGTGGAGTTCGCGGACCATGGTGCGGAACTCGTCGAGCACCTCTGTTCCGGTGCCGCCGCTGGCGTAGGCGCTGTGCGGGGCGAAGAACGACATCGTCGAGTAACCCCAGTAGTTGCGCAGGGGCTCACCGGCGCCGTTGTGGCGCAGGATGTCCTGCCCGTCGAACTCGAAGACGGGCAGAAGTTCGACGGCGGT
Organism: Kineosphaera limosa NBRC 100340; assembly: GCF_000298215.1. Lineage (GTDB taxonomy): Bacteria > Actinomycetota > Actinomycetes > Actinomycetales > Dermatophilaceae > Kineosphaera > Kineosphaera limosa. Next base: position 9,403 of record NZ_BAHD01000090.1, read on the forward strand.
CACGCCCAAGGACTGCAGGTAGGGGATTTTCTCCACGACCCCCAGGTAGGTGCCCGCGTTCGCGACACCGGCGGAGGGGTGGGCGGTGAATCCGCGGACGTGCATCTCGTAGATGACGGAGTCCGCCATCGGCCGGCGCGGTGGGCGGTCACCTTGCCAATCGAAGCTGGACGGTCGCACGACCACGCTGCGCATCGAGGTCTCAAGGTTGTCGACGCCGGAGATGTCGTCGTCGCCGATTCGCTCGCAGGCCCGGCCCCGGTCCCACAGGGAACTCGAGTTGGCGCGCGCGTACGGGTCGATGAGCACGCGTTGCGGGTTGAACCGGAAGCCGTGCTCCGCAAGTTCGGGCCCCTGCACCCGAAAGGCGTAGCCGACGTTCTCGCCGATGCCTGCCACGTGTGCGTGCCACACGTGGAAGGTCCTCGTCAACGGAACCGTGGCCATGGGCTCGGGATCATCCGGGTCTGCGAACAGCAGCAGCGTGACGGCGTCGGCGTGCTGACTGAAGACCGCGAAGTTGACGCCTGAGTCGCGCAGGTGGGCGCCCAGCGGGTGCGGCTCCCCGGCGCTGATCGTCAGTTCGCCGGCGGGCGCGGTCTGGGCGGCGTCGTGCGTCGTCGTCATCGTGGGTTCCTCTCGTCGATGGCGGCGAGGATGGCCGAGGCCAGGAGGTAGGCGTGGCCGCCGGTCCGGGCTGAGATGAGGTCGCCGTCCACGACGACGTCCTCGTCGACGTAGTCCACTCCGTACGCGGCGGCGTCACCGAGCAGGTTGTTGTGGCACGTCATGCGGCGTGCAGCGACGACGTGGCGGACCGGCGCGGCCAACCACAGGCCGTGGCAGATGATCCCCTTGAGGAGCGGCAGGGCGAAGGCTCGCTCGAGGAGGGCGCTCGCCGGTGGGATGCCGGCGACGTCGTCGGTGTACCGCAGTCGGTCGGCAACCATTCCGGAGGGCACGATCAGGGCGTCGTAGGACGCAAGGTCCTCGTCGCTCCAGCCCTCGAAACTCCTCGTGCAGTTCAGCGGTGCCCGGTACTCGTGGCCGAGGAAGGTCAAGCTCTCCTGGCCCCACAGCCGGGACACGAAATGCGCCTCGACGCCGGCTTCGGCGAACCGTTGCTCGTAGTAGAAGATCTCCTTCTCGAAGAAATCTCCTTCGATCAGGATGGCGACGCGTCTGGTCATGGATACCTCATGTTTTCTCATGAGCACCCGTGCGAAACGGGGGCACAACTAATGACCGGTGGAGGTCGCCAGCATTCGCTAGTCACCCGCTCCGCGAATTGGCCAGGCGGCTGCGACGGAGCAGCCTGCCTGACCCAATGTCAAAGTACGATGTGGAATAGAAAAAGGTCAACTGTCCAAGTTTCTGGCCTCGCTGCCGGGTGGTCGAGTATCAGCCTGGGACAGTCGAATTGGCTCCAAAATTTGGGCGGTGCGGGGGGTGCTGTAGCGCACCCCACAGGCGTCTTAATGCGGCATTTGGGCGATTTGGTCCGCCATTCACGAAAATCTGGACAATCGTCCATTAGATTGAGGGTTGCGCTCCCTCTATCAATGCCTCATGATCTGATTCGAACGCACCCTTCTGCGTGCTCAAACATGCCCAAGCGCCTACGCCGGCGATCCTCCGTTCTGATTGCCGGTACCGACGCGCCTCAACTACTTCTTCCATCCTGGGTCGCGACTTTGTCGCGCCATCGAGAAGGAACGCCCCGTGAACAAGAAGATCCTTGCAGTCCTTTCTAACCATGGCTACTGGGGTGTCGAATTGACCGGCCCCGCGCTGCCTTTGCAGCGAGCGGGATACGAGATCACCTACGTCACTCCCACCGGCGACCGGCCCATTGCCCTGCCGCCCAGCTATGACCCGGACTACTGGGACCCGCCGTTGGGAACGAACGTGACGACGCCGGCGGATGCGGCGGAAGTCAAGGAGTTCATGGGACGAGCCGAACTGGACAACCCGATCGACCTTTCCGCCTGGTACCCCGAGCGGCCCTACTTCAGCGCCCCCGATTTTCTGCGCGCCCTGGAGGCCTACAACACGCGCCTGCGCGAACTGGAGGCAGAGCTGCACCAATACGACGCAATTCTGTTGGTGGGTGGCAGCGGACCGATCGTCGACATGGTGAACAACCAGCGTGTGCACGACCTCGTACTGGGCTTCTATCGACTCGGCCGGCCGATCGCCGCCATCTGCTACGGCGTCGCCGTCCTCCCGATGGCGCGCGACTTCAACGAGCGACGCAGCATCATCGCGGGCAAGCACGTCACCGGTCACTGCATCGAGTACGACTACCACGACGGCACGGGATTCATCGGCACCGACTTCAACATGGGGCCGCCCCCGTACTGCCTGGAGTTCATGCTCTCCGACGCGGTGGGGCCGCAGGGCCAGTATCACGGCAACTTCGGAAAGCCCACCTCTGTCATCGTCGACTATCCGTTCCTCACCGCCCGATCACTGCAGTGTGCCCACGAGTTCGGTGAACAGTTCGTCAACGTGCTCGACGGCGACCTGCGTCGCTACGGCTGGTAGGGGACGGACGCTTGTCGAAAGAGGTGCGGACCGGCCGGGAGGCCATCATCGAGCAACTGCTCGCGGATGGCATCGACCACATGTTCGGTAATCCGGGAACGGTCGAACAGGGGTTTCTGGACGCCATGTCCGACTACCCCGACATGAAGTACATCCTGACCCTGCAAGAGAGCGTGGCGGTGCTCTGCGCCGACGGATACGCCCGCGCCACACAGCGTCCCGCCCTCGTGCAGCTGCACAGTGCTCCGGGGATCGGCAATGCGGTTGGTGCTTTGTACCAGGCCAAGCGCGGTCATTCACCCCTCGTCGTCATCGCGGGGGACGCCGGCTTGAAGTACATGAATCTGGAAGCCCAGATGTCGGCCGACCTCGTGGCCATCATGGCCCCGGTCACCAAGTACGCGACGATGGTTCTCCACCCGGACAATCTGCTGCGCACGCTGCGCCGAGCGATCAAGGTGGCCATCACCCCACCCATGGGCCCCGTGTACGTCTGCCTTCCGGCCGATGTTCTCGACGAACCCAACACCGAGACCGTGGTGCCCACGAGCATCCCGTACACCCGTGTCGCCCCGGCCCAGGACCTCATCGACCAGGCTGCTGCAACGCTGCTCAAGGGTGCGAAACCGCGGATCTACGTCGGTGACGGTGTGGCCACCTCTGGGGCGGTGTCCCAGGTGGCGCGCGTCGCCGAGCTGCTTGGAGCCCAGGTCTTCGGAGTCGACACCGGCGACGTCGTCATGGACACCACCCATCCCTGTTACGGCGGCACGACGGGACATATGTTCGGCGAACAAAGTCTGCCGATTCTGCGCGGCGCGGACGCGAATCTCGTGGTCGGCACGTACCTGTTGCCCGAGGTGTTTCCGGATCTCGGCGACATCTTCGACCCTTCTGCCAGTGTCGTTCACTTCGACCTGGACGCCCACGCGATCGCCAAGAATCACCGCGTCGATCTGGGGATCGTCTGCGATCCGGCGCAGTCGTTGGACGCGCTCGCGGCGGCCCTGGCCGCGCAGATGACCGACGAGGACCGTCGGCAGGCGCAGCAGCGACTGGCCGAGCTCGAGGAGGCGGCCCGCGCGGGAGGCTCGGCCAACGATCAACCCGCCGACGACGGCGACCCGAAGGCCATCCCCCAGATGGCGACGTTCGCGCGCGCTCTGGCCCAGCATCCGCGCTCGGACCGGATCATCGTTTTCGACGAGGCCCTGACCAACTCCCCACCGCTGGCTGAATAGTTGCCGGCACGCGCCGCGGGCGAGTACTTCGTGACGCGCGGGGGGAGTCTGGGCGTGGGATTTCCCGGCGCGATCGGCGTCAAGCTGGCGCACCCGGACCGCACCGTCGTGGGCTTCAGTGGTGACGGCGGCTCCATGTACACGATCCAGGCGCTGTACACGGCGCGGCGGCACAATGTCGGCGCCAAGTTCGTGGTGTGCAACAACCGCTCCTACCGGCTTCTTCAGGCGAATATCGACGCCTGGTGGCGCACGGTTGGCATCGAACCGCACGCGCATCCGCTCGGCTTCGACCTCTCGAACCCGCGGATCGATTTTGTCGAACTCGCCGCGTCAATGGGTGTCGATGGCGCCCGAGTGGAGCGGACCGAGGACATCGGCCCGGTCATCGACCGGATGCTCGCCGACGACGAGCCGTTTCTCGTGGAGTTGATGCTCGACGGCGATGTGAACCCGGATCTCATTTGGCATTCACTGCGGACAGTAGTCCGATGGGAAGCCGCTTGAACACATCTTTACAGGGAGGGCACTGCGTGAAAACAACCACCATGAACGAAGCGAGTATTGCCAAGTTCGTCGCCGCTTGGTTTCAGGCGCTCGACTTTCACGTTCCGATCGAGCAGGCCTACGGGCTGCTGTCCAGCGACAACTTGCGTATGCATTTTCCGGACGGGGAAATTACGGACTTCGACACGTTCAAGCAGTGGTATGACCGAGTCACGAATCTCTTCTTCGACGAGAATCATTACGTCAACGAGGTGAAGGCATCGATCGATGGAGATGTTGCCACGCTCGACATCCTCGTGGGGTGGCAGGCGAGCATGTGGGAACCGCCGCAGCCCAAGAGCAGGCGCGTGTCGATGGATGCAACCCAGATATGGACCGTGCGGGCCAGTGAACAGAACTCCTTCGGCATGGTGATCGAAAGCTACAACGCCACCGCCGCACCATTCGTCTATGCACCGGGCTTCGCCCGTCTCTGAAGCGGAGTGATTCATGAAGAATCTCGACATCATCCACCGCTACTACGAATATGCCAATGCCGGGCGCTGGCAGGAGTGGTGTGACCTGTTCGCCGACGATCAGGAGATGGATGAGCAGTTGGCCGGCCATATCTCCGGCCTCGCCCCACTGCGCGAGGCCATGGCCGGCATGGGACGGGCGTATGCCGTCTTTCAGAACACCCCGACGGCCATGTTTGTGGACGGCGACCATGGTGCCGCGGTGTCGCACATCTCGGCGCGTGCCGCGCATTTTCCGGACGAGCCGATCGAGGCGAATGTGATGAATCACTTCGTCTTTCGGGACGGAAAAATCGCCTACATGGCGAACTTCCATGACTCGAAGCCCTTCGAGCCGTTCTTGCGCCAACTGGCCCAAGACTAGTTTTCCGCAGTTTCTTCCCGCCCAGAAAATCAGGAGTGACGTTGTCAACAGCACCTATTGTCCACCCCTTCAGCGGCAAGTTCGTCGAACTGCCGTGGGACCACGTGCACGCCTACGTGGTCGAACTCGAGAACAGCGTCGTCGTCGTGGACACCACCCTCGCGCTGTCCAGCGCTACCGAACTGCGCACGATGGCGGAGAGCTTCGGTAAGCCGATCGCCGCGGTGCTCCTCACCCACGGACACCCCGACCACTATGTCGGCATGGCGAAGTTCAGCGATGTTCCCCGCTACTCCACCAAGGGGGTCTACGACTTCGCCCTGCGGGAGGACGTCGCCAAGGCCGCGATCGCCAAGACGCTCTTCGGTGACGAGTTTCCCGACGAGCGCGTGTTTCCCGACCACTTCGTCGTCGACCAGGACGAGCTCACCTTCGATGGTGTGACCTTCACGGTCACCGACTTGGGGCCAGGTGAGTCCGATGACGACACCATGTGGTCATTCACCCATGACGGCATCGTCCACGCTTTCCTCGGGGACATCGTGTCGTTCGGCTGCCACACCTTCTTCCGGGACGGCCACACCGCGGACTGGCTGCGCACGCTCGATCGGCTGGAGCGCGAACTTCCCGCGGACGCGCGGATCTACCTCGGTCACGGCCCGGTGCCCGCGCCGGTCGGCGTGTTCGATTGGCAGCGCCAGTACATCGCCCTGTGGCGTCAGAGCGTGGCCGCCCTCAGCGCGGTCGAGGCGCTGGAGGCTTCCCGCGAGACCCAGGAGCGCCTCATCGCCACCATGAAGGAGTATCTGGACTCCGACGCAACGCTTTTCTTGCTCGACTATGAACTCGAGCACAGCATTCCGGAGACCTGGAAGCAATTGCGCGAGAGTCACTGACACTGCGTTGATCCAGGCGCTCAACACAGAACTCCCGCCTGCCGCCGAACGGGGCAGGCGGGAGTTCTTGTGATGGTCCTCAGGTGACCCGCAGCGTGGGATCGAAAGCCGGCGGGTCGAGTTCGTCCCGATAGCCCTCGTTCAGTTCGACGATGTTGCCGTCGGGGTCGTGCAGCCAGACCGCCCGCATGCCGGGGATGAACTGGCCCATGTCCAGCGGACCGAGGGAGATCTGCGCCTCCTCACCCATCGCGGCGAGCACGGCGTCGAGATCATGAACCTGCAGGCAGATGTGGCGCACCCCGGCGAACTCGTACCCGTCTTTCTCCGGGCGCGGTATCGGTGCGGAGCCGTTGGCTGGGAACAACTCGAGTTGGGCGTCGCCGAGGCGAATCATGACCACTTGGTGTTCACCGGGCAGGTACACCCTGCTGCGCTCGAATCCGAAATGTCGGCAATAGAACGACTCGGTGCGGATCGGGTCGGCGCAGTTGATAGCTATGTGCGAGAACGAGATAGGCGCCATGGCGTGAGGTCCTCCAGGGATTCGGCAGCGAAATGCACTCGGGGTGCTCGGCGTCGATCTTTCGACCGCACTGCCGACGTGTCAATATTCTCACGATGTCCGAGTTCGAGCTATCAGCCGAAAGCGCTGTTCTATGCAAGAAGCGATCCGCCACGAGAGTAAGCGCGGCGCCGCCCGATAGGGACGAGCCGGGTACACAAGAAGGCGCCGCCACGCCCATGTCTGGGCGCGGCGGCGCTCGCGGTTGCTTCGCGCGGGAACTCTCAGACGATGGCGCCGTTCTCGTCGGGGTAGTCGACGCCGGGGGTGCCCCCACGACGCCCGGAGGTCGGCTGGGTCGCCGGCCGCGCCGCCTCGGGCTGGCCGCCGGCCTGCTGGGCCGCCGCCACCTGCGTGCGCACCGCCTCCATGTCGAGGCCGCGGGCCTGGGTGATGACGTCCTCAAGTACCTCGCTCGGCAGCGCTCCGGCCTGGGCGAACACCGGGATGCCCTCACGGATCACCATGATCGTGGGGATCGAGGAGATCTGCGCGGCTGCGGCGAGTCCCTGCTGCGCCTCCGTGTCGACCTTGGCGAAGGTGATGTCCGGGTTCTTGCCGGAGACCTCCTCGTAGACGGGCGCGAACTGCTTGCAGGGCCCGCACCAGTCGGCCCAGAAGTCGATGAGGACGATATCGGTGCCCTTGATGACGCTTTCGAAGTTGGCTTCGGTCAGCTCCACTGTGGTCATGTCGGGTCGAACAGCCGCTGGACCCAGCCCATTCCCGATGCTGCTAAGATGGTCACTCGCCGGGCGCGTTGACGCACCCGGCCTTCCATAAACCCCCTACCGACCCGCACCGGTGACCAGCGCCGCAGCTTCGTTCTGCAGCGCTGACCGGAGACCGACGCGTTGATCGCGTCGTACGCCAAGAGCGGGATGTCAGGCCCACGACGGTCTGGCCCTGCGCGACCGAAGCCGGCCGCAGGCAGCAGCCACCGCAACCGGCGGTGCAGGAGGCTCGTTCTCGACGAGACATCAGTAGCGACTGGTGTCAGGACGTGCCTTGTCGAGAAGCAACGAGCGAAAGCAGTGAAGAGACATGAGTGCACGTCGACCGATCACGCCTGCCCGCGCAGGCAAGAAGCCGCGCTGGAGCGCGGCCAAGAAGTCCGCAGTGCGGGGTCGCCCCGCCGGAGGGGCACGCTTCGAGCGTCGTGAGCAGGCCGGCAGCCGCGAGGACGCCGGCCGCGAGCGTGGCCAGGGCCGCCCCGAGCGTGACAACCGCAATGAGGCGGGCGGGCGCTCCCGCCCCGCCGACCGCAGCGGGCACCGGCCGTACGGCCGCGCCGACCGCAGCGAGCGCACCGGTGACGGCGACAACCGCCGCACGCAGGGTGGCTGGGAAGACCGCGGCGAGCGCCGCACCGACGACCGCGGCACCGGCCGCTGGGAGAACCGTCGAGACAACCGTGGCCAAGGCCGCTGGGAGAACCGCGGCAGTGACCGCAGTGAAGGAAGCTGGAACATGCGCGGTGAGACCCGCCGAGACAACCGCCGCGAGAACGCCTGGGGCGACCGCGACACCCGCAGCGACAACCGCGGCCAGGGCAGCTGGGGCAACCGCCGCGCCGACCGCGACAACCGGGACAACCGGGATAGCCGCGATGAGAACCGGGGTGCCGGTCGCTGGGAGAATCGCGACTCGCGACGCTCCTACGGTCGCGACGACCGCGGGGGTTACAACCGGCCCGCCGGCCGCCCCTACGCCCGCGACTCCTACGCCCGCGACTCCTACGGCCGCGATGACCGGCGAGAGCAGGACCGTGGCGACCGCCGTCCGTACCACCGCGACGACCGCGGCGGCCGCCCCTCCTACGACCGTCCTGCCACCGACGGGTACGCCCACGACCGCCGTGAGCGCGGGTCCTTCGACCGCAGCGAGCGCCGCTCGTTCGACCGTGGCCCCTCCGACCGCCGGTCCTACGACCGTGGTCCGAGTGACCGTGGCCCGAGCGAGCGTGGCGAGCGCCGGTCCTATGACCGCGACTTCGCTCGGCCGACGAGCCGCGACGAGCGTCCCCGCTTCGACCGCGACGACCGGGGTTCGTTCAACCGCGATGATCGTGGCGGCTCGTACGACCGTGGCCCGCGGGACCGCAGCGAGCGCCGCACGTTCGAGCGCGACGACCGCCGCTCCTACGACCGCGAGGAGCGCCGCCCGGCACCGGACGCGCAGCGGCTGCGCAACACGGAGAAGCCGGTCGTGGAGACCGTCGAGGTCGCCGACGACAACGGCTTCGCGCTACTCGGCGTGCCCGACCAGCTCGTGCGCCGCCTGGCCCGCGAGGGCATTACGGCGCCGTTCCCGATCCAGTCCGCGACGATCCCCGACGCCCTCGCCGGGCGCGACGTGCTCGGTCGCGGCCGCACCGGCTCCGGCAAGACGCTGGCCTTCGGGCTGCCGATGCTGACCCGGCTCGCGGGCGGCGAGAAGGCCGCTCCCAAGCTGCCCCGCGCCGTCGTGCTCGTGCCGACCCGCGAGCTGGCCATGCAGGTCAGCGACGCGTTGCAGCCCCTCGTGCATGTGTTGGGTCTGCGCCACAAGCTGGTCGCCGGTGGCATGCCGTACCCGCCGCAGTTCGAGGCCCTCGACCGCGGCGTCGACGTGCTCATCGCCACCCCGGGCCGCTTGGCCGACCTCATCGAGCGCGGCGCGTGCTCCCTGGCGGCGGTCGAGATCGTCGTGCTCGACGAGGCCGACCACATGGCCGAAATGGGCTTCCTCGAGGACGTCACCGCCTTCCTCGATCAGGTGCCCGCCGGCGGCCAGCGGCTGCTGTTCTCCGCGACGCTGGACCGCGGCATCGACGGGCTCGTCGAGAACTACCTCACCGACCCGGTGACCCACTCGACCGACGACGGCCAGGCGTCGGTGACGACGATGGACCACCACATCCTGCTGGTTGAGCCGGCCCACAAGAAGCTCATCACCGCCGACGTCGCCAACCGCACGGGCCGCACCGTCGTGTTCGTGCGCACCAAGCTCGGCGCCGACCGCGTCGCCGAGCAGCTGCGTGAGCAGGGGGTCTTCGCCGCCGCGCTGCACGGCGGCCTGAACCAGGGCGCCCGCAACCGGGTGCTGGCGGCGTTCAAGTCCGGTGAGCTGCCGGTGCTCGTGGCCACCGACGTCGCCGCCCGCGGTATCCACGTCGACGACGTCTCCGTGGTGCTGCAGGTCGACCCGCCGGCCGACCACAAGGACTACCTGCACCGCGCCGGCCGCACCGCGCGCGCCGGGGAGGCCGGCACCGTTGTCACTCTCGCCCTGCCGCACCAGCGGAAACTGATGGAGCGCATCGCCGAGCAGGCGGGCCTGAGCACCAGCCCGGTGCGGGTGCGCGTGGGCGACGACCGGATCCTGGAGGCTACCGGCGCCCGCCGGCCCAGCGGCGTGCCGATCCCCGAGGACCGGCTGCGTCGCATGCTCGAGCCCCCGCGCCGGCACCGCGCCCCGGGCCGTCCGGGTGGCGGACGTCGCTTCGGTGGCCGCGACC
>NZ_BAHD01000089.1 GCF_000298215.1 Kineosphaera limosa NBRC 100340
GCCGGTGAGAACGAGTCGGCCTAGCGACTGAATCCGGCTCTGAAGATGTCGATGGGGAGAGCGCGCCGGCGGGTCGCCGGGCGACCACACGCCCCGAAGCACCGAGCCTGCCGAGGCGCTGTCGTCGCCGCGGCGGCACCAGCACGTCACCCTGTAGCGGAGGCCCGACATGTACTGCGCCAACTGCGGAGTCGCTCTCCCGCTCGACGCGCGCGAGTGTGAGCGCTGCGGCGCCGTGGTGTCGCCAGCAAGCCCGTTCCCCCACGCCGCGCCCTCGGATCGCCAGCCCGCCGCTCCCGGCGGATGGCCGACCCAGCAAGCACCCCACGCCCAGGCTCCGGCATCGCCGGGCGGCGCAGAATACTCGCGCTATGCCGGTGGTGATGCCGTCAGCGCGGGTGCCGTGCCCCCGAGATACCCCGCAGTTGACCCGAGATACTCGCCAGTTGAACGAAGGCGACCACAGGGCGGACTGCTGCTGGCGGCGGCGCTCATCCTCGGGGGCGCCGGGCTCCTGGCCGGATGGATGATCAGTCGCGGCGGCGATACGCCCGCCGCGGCCGGCGGGGTGGTGGCCACCTCTCCGGCCGTCGCCACCGCCGCAGCGCCAGACGCCACGCCTGCGCAGCAGCACCCTACGGAACCTGACTCGCCCTCCATCCCACCCGCAAGGGCGCCGGCGCCGGTAGAGCCCACAGCAGCCGCACCCACGCCCTTCGCGCCCACAGCGGCCGCGCCCACAGCGGCCCCGCCCACAGCGGTCGCGCCGGCGCCACCCGGGCGCGCCCCGAGCTACCGCACCGGCGACTACCTCCTGGTGCTGGAGTCCCTGCCCATCAACCAGTACGACTACGCAAGCGCCCAGGCCCGCGCGGGGCGCCCCGGACTCACCGTCGTCGACAGCGGCACTGTCCCGGGGCTGAATCCGGGCTACTGGGCTGTGGTGTCCACAGCGGGCTACTCCTCGGAGCGGGCCGCGCGGGCTGCGTGCTCAGACTTCGGTCGAACCCCATCCGGCGCCTGCTACCCCCGGCGAGTGGGCGGCTGACCCCCGCCAGCGCGAGCATCCACAAGCCCCCGGATTCTGTCGGTGACCAGTGCGTTATCCACAGCATCGGACGCCGGCTCGGGCGGGCTACGGGCAGCTTGCTCTAGCGTCCCGTCATCGGCTCCCCCGATACTCGACCCTATGGACGGGAGGAGCCCCATGAGCATCACAGCGCCGCCCGTCGCGCTGGCCCACGTGACACTGGCCGAATGGGACGAGGACTACTCCCAGCGCGACGACGCGTACGAACTCGTCGAGGGCGTCCCCACCGTGGCCCCCAACGAGCACTTCGACAATGTCGACGCCACCATGCTGCTCGCCGAGAAGCTCGGCCCCATCATCCGACCCGAATGGCGACCTCTCTCCCACTTCGCTGTACTCCTGGGCGAACGCGACGGCCGACACACCGTGCGACAGCCCGACCTCACAGTCGCGCGACGCCCCGGGGCCATCCCGCATCGGGCCGACCCGGCTGATGTCGCCCTCGTCGTCGAGGTCATCTCACCTGGCTCCGTTGAGACCGACACCGTGACCAAGCGGCACGAGTACGCCCGCGCCGGCGTCCCCGCCTACCTCCTCGTCGACGTCCGCGGGCCCCGACCCACCGTCGTGCTCTTCGACCGAATCGTCGACGGCACCTACGCCACCCCCGACACCGACGGAACCCAAGCCACCCTGCGCATCGGCCAGCACACCATCCACCTGGCCGCCAGCGAATTGGTTCAAGACTGACCGGCATCGCCACACGCTGGTGAAGCCGCATGCCGGTCGACGGTTCGTCCCGAGCCAGCCTCAGCCGCAGCGGCGCAGCAGATGGGCGGCCAGGGGGCGCCGAAGAAGCACCCCAGGGCTCCCCCCGGGGCACGCACGGTCTCGAGGGAGACGTCCTGCTTACAGAAGCCGAGGCCGCGTCCCCAATCGGTTCGTAATCCGGGACCGGCCGAAATGGCTAGAACCCCTTGGCCCGCAGCTCATCCTCAATCGCGGCAAGTTCGGGGCACCCCGTGCGCAGAGACTTCCAGCCGCTCTCAAGGCTCACGCCGATGAGACGAGCGCGCAGTCCAGGTCAGCCGCGAAGACCACGCACGACCCCAGCGGGGCGTATCGCCGCACCAGGCTCGGCAGGTTAGCCAGCAGATCCTCGACGCCGCGGATTCTTGGGTTCGTGATCGCCTGTACCCGCGCCTGTCGTTTGCCAAGCCCCTGTCGGAACAACGCCTGCACGACCGGCACGGCGATGTGCTGGTCGAGCTGCGGGTCCTCACAGGCGACAAAGACTCTCGTCGACATCAGGCACTGACTGCGGCGTTGATCCAGCCCTCAGCCTGCAACTCCCCGGGAGTCATCTCCCCGTCGGCTTGGGCTTCGTGACAACCGGGCAGGTCCAATAGCCGCCGCACATCGAAGAGGTTGCTCTTGCCAGCGCCGTTCGCGCCTAGGACCACAGTGAATCGGCCCAACGGCACCGACACGTCACGAAACGACTTGAAATTGCACAAGCGGATACGCGTGATCATTGGCGAACTCCTCAGGCGCGCCGCGTCACACCGCGGCTTGGAGCGGTTGCTACCAGCCTACGTCGCCGACGGACCCGGCTGCCGGGCCGCGCCCGCCGGCCTCCACGCTTCTCACGACGCGGTGGCGTCGGCTCCTTCGGCTGCGGCCTTGCGGTCGGCGGCCCACTTGCGGACGGCGTGAGCTTCGGCCTCCCAGCGCGCCGGGTCGGTCATGCCCTCGAGCTCCATGTGCGTGGCGACGATGGGCTTCGGCGCGTACAACAGATGCCGAGCGCCCTGGCGGCGGGCGCGGGCATTGAACAGCGCCCGGAACGGCAGCAGGTAGAACGCCCGTGCCACGCCCCGCACCGACGGCACGAAGTCGCCCGGCAGGCCGATGAAGTACGTCTTGCCCCGGTACGGCACCACGCCCTGGTAGAGCATCGAGGTCTCGTGATCGAGGAAGCGGTTGCGAAAGGGGCGCTGGCACATCATGAAGATGTCCTTGTCCTCACGCAGCGTGCCGATCCGAGCACCGAAGGTGCTGGTCACACCGAGAATGTTGATCCACTGGAGGCCGTCGACGCGCTCGTCCGGTCCCGGCTCCCACCACGGCACGGTGCCGAACTGGTGGGCCTGCACCGGGTCACTCAGATCCTCCGGACGGCCGTGGCTGAGCGCGAAGTAGTGGGCCTGCGGGATGGCATCGACGGCCCGCGCCAAGGCCACCAGCGAGTCCTCGGCCAGCAGGTAGTCGTCCTCCAGGTAGAAGACCACGTCCGAGTCCGGCCAGCCGAACCGGTCGGGGAGGTTGAGGGCGAAGGTGTAGCTCGCCTTCAGACCCACCGGACCGCCCTGGGTCTGCACCACCGGGCCCAGCGCCTCCATGCGGCGCAGCAGAGCCGGATCGATCGGGCCGTCGTTGGCGAACGTGACGTCGATGCCGTGGCTCGGCGTCTGACCCGGGCGGTCCACGCCACCCAACTCGGCGCGCGCACGCTCGTAGGCGCGCTCGAACGAGTCGAGCGCCAACTCCTTGCTGTAGTAGGCCGGTCGGCCCTTGAGGTTCTCCCCGCCATACGAGCGGAAGACGATCCGCAACATCAACTTTCCCCCAACGCTGTCTTTCCCCTACGCCCGACGCTACACCCAGAACGCGGCGACGCCTTCCAACGGTAGGACATCAAAGCGCCCACAACGGACACTCGCCCGACGCCTGCCTCGCCCGCCGAACCGCGAGGTCAATCGGCTGTGGCCGATCCCGGTGCGCCAAAGACTATCGCGGCTACACTCGATCACACACATGTGCCTGCATGTGGCCACATGTCATGGGACTCAGGGGGATTCAATGACTTCACTCGTCGCGCTTCGACGCACCATCGGCCTCGGACTGGCGGCCGCCCTTGCCCTGGCCGCGGCACCCGCCGCATCGGGCGCCGCACCCACGTTCTCGACGCGCACTTCATCCGTCGCGGCGGGGCAGGATGTGGCCCTCGCCACGGCCTCCAGCGCCGCCCCGCGGCCGATCCCGACCGGCAACGTGCGGTATCGGGCGGACATCGACGGGGACGGGCGCGCCGACACCGTCACGTTCCGCAAGGTGACGACCAAGCGCGGGCAGGACTACTTCCGGCTCGCCGTGACCACGGCCCGCGGCAAGTCCGCCTCGACCACCGTCTCCACCGACGGCTTCGACAAGCCTGCGTCCGACTACTGGGTGGGGGTCACCGGCATCGACGGCATCCGCGGCAACGAGGTCGTGCTCGACCTCGTCGGCGGGGTGGGCGACGCCACCGCCATCCTCAGCTACGCCTGGCGCAACGGCCGCATCGTCCTCGTGCCGGCCGCCGGGTCGCCCGCGCGCTGGCCCAACTGGGATCTCATGTGGGTCGACTTCGGCCAGGCTCGCGGCTGGACGTTCTCGCAGCAGCGCTCCGTGCGCTATGTCGTGCGGCACGACCTCAAGGTCAGCAGCAGCGGCCGATTCTTCGGCACCAACACCCGCTACCGCTGGGCGGGCAACGGATGGCAGAAGGTGTCGAGTCAGAAGGTCAGCGGCCTGCGGCGCGGCGAGGCCGCCAAGCTGACCGATCTCAACGGGCTCATCTGGCGCTGAGCGGGGCACATCGCACAGTGTTCTGTGCGTAAATTGGGACGTTTCGGGTGACGTAGGTCCTTCCCAGCGTGCCTCGCGCGCGCCTAGATTGCATCTAAGCCTGCCGAGGGGTGGGCCGTGGTAGATCGGGGGACTGCCATGAGTCACCCCCGGCGGGCCCCACGATTCGGCCAATTTGTGGCCGCCGCAACAAGTTTCGTAACATCTCGTCGGTTTCTCGGGCAGCCTGGCACCTCAGGTCAGGCCGCGCGACGAATCCAAGAGCACGCCCTTGGGCGAGCTGTGACGCCGGGGGGCATCACAGCTCGCCCCTCGGTGTTTTTAGCCCTCGGCGGTCCAGTAGCCCACTGGGCGCCCGGCCTTCCGCCCCGACCGAGTGGTCGGTGAATCGCCAAGCCGCATGGGGGCGGCTCGATCCGTGACCACTCGCGTGTGACGCAGGCCATAAGCCTGCGCGACCTCTAGTCAACTCTGCGCAGCGCGGGCTACCGTCGATATATCCGCCCAGGTGGGCGGCGCGCGGCTGACCAGGGGGCGCCGCGCCTCCAGCTGGGGTCTGGAACCAGAGGTTGTCGTGTCACTGCCCGCCACCCAGTCGTCTCGTCGCGCAGCCGTGGCCGCCCTCGGCCTGGCCGTAGCGCTCACCACGACCGGAGCCCAACTCCCACCCGACTCGGCGCCCACCCCGGGCTCACCACCCCTGGCCGTGCCGCCAGCCGCCTTGCCCCTGGCCGTGCCGGCGCCGATGTCGACCGGGCAGGCGCACGCTCCCGTGAGGTCGACCCGCGCTGCGTCGGCGCAGTTCGTCACCGCCGGAGTCACGATCACCGCTCCCCCGCAGCAGCGACCGGCCCTTCCGGGGCAAACGCCGAAGCGCACCTCGCGGGCGCAGGCCGCGGCCCCCGTGACCGTCACCAGCCGGCTCGACGTCGACGGCGACGGACGCGCGGACCGCACCACGCTGGCTCCGGTACGCAGCACCTCGACCACCATCACCCTTCGACTGAGCACGCGCACCGCCGCGGGGCGCAACTTCAGCACGCTGCTGACCGTCGACCACGACAGCAGTGGAGCCGACGCCCGATCCGCGTGGGTGGGCGCCGGTGTCGTCGACGGGGCGCGCGGGGCCGAGATCGTGCTCGACCTCAACGGCGGGGTCGTCGGCGACTGGCCCAGGATCGCCGTGTACACCGTGCGCGGCGAGGCCTGGCGACTGCTGCGCGCACCCGGCGCCCGCGCCGACCGCACCCCGTGGGCGACCGCGAACCTGGAGTACGCAAAGTCCGGCTACACCTTCTCCACCAAGCGCGGCGTGCGCCTAGTGACGGTCAACCGGTTGGCACCCGTGGGGGACGACCCCGCCACCGGTCGCTACCACGGGACCCGCACGACCTACCGGTGGGCGCGCGGCGCCTGGGCCAAGTCCGCGACGCAGCGGGTGCGCGGGGTCTCCGAGAGTCAGGCGGGTCGGCTCAGCGGCCTCAACGGACTGTCGTTGCGTTAACTTACCCTGGTCAGAGAACTGTTAACGAGAAGACGGTCGTTCGTTCAAGACAGCTGTAACGTCTGGGCGGGGTCGGCCGATATCCCCATCAGAGCGGCACGGAAGGCATGGGGTTCGGGGGAAGCCAACCGGGTCGTGGGCGGGAACGGTAGGTGAGCTGGGGGGCTCGCCTACCAAAGACGCGAAGGGCAGCTGGGGGAAGCGGTCCTTCGTAGCGGTGAACGAGCTTGGGGGCTCGGAACATCGCTGCGGTGCGCGGGCCGGGGGGCCCGCACGTCGCACCGAGAGCGGGTGGCCCTGGCTTGGGGGGAGACGAGCCGGGACCACCCGCTCTCGCATGTCCCGGCGAGGCTTGCCCGACTCCTCGCTCCCTGATGGCCTGTCATTTCGGGCAATTCGCCGCGCGGGCGGGCCCGTTCCGCCGCTGGCCCGAAGATAGTGTTCGCTTTTACAGGGCTGACCGTGTAAAAGCGAACACTATCTTCGGCCGACGGCGTGCGAGCCGCAGCTCACACCCTGTACAGCCCGGCCGTGTCCATGGCCGTGACCGCGGCGCGCCAGTCACCGGCGATGACCTGGGCTGCGACGAGGTCCGGCGGGCAGTTCGGACACGGGGTCGGGCGGCCCTGCCAGCCGGTTCGAACGAGCAGCCCGCCCACCTCCCACGCGACAAGGCACGGCTCGTAGGTGCAGTCCTGCCAGCCGTAGCGCAGCGAGTACCGGCCGCGCACCGTGTGGCTGTTGTCGCGCCGCCGGTCACGCCAGCGCCCTTCGCCCACATGGCCGGCCCGGCCGTCGAGCTCGATGACGACACAGTCATGGAGAACGTCGAGGACGCGGTTGCCGTCGCGCACCTGGCGCCGGCCCTCCGGCAGCCCGTGCGGGCGCTCCACCTCGTCACGAAAGACCCGCTCCAGGGTGCTGGTGACGCCCTCCACCTGGTCTTGCAGGATCGCCATCATCGCGTCGCGGTTCGCCAGCCGGGAGCGCGTCATCGCCATCTTCAGCAGCCGCTCCGGGGTCGACATGCCGTAGCGGCAGGCCCGGTCGATCCAGTCGGCCACCTCGCTCGGCTCGAGCAGTTCGAGCACGTCGAGAGCGGTGTCCTCGATGCTGGTCACCGTCAGGTCGCCTTCGCTGAAACGGGCGCGGCCCGGGTGCCGCGAGCGGACGAACCGGTAGCCGGCCTGTGCCGCTCGCACGACTAGGCGGGGCCCCACGTAGACGTCGATGTCGTGCGCGGCGGTGATGGCCAGCTTGTCGCTCGGGTGGCGCATCAGCTCGGTGCGCGGCACGAGTCCGTACTGCGCGGCCGCCGCCAGTCCGCCGATCGCCGGCAGGCCCGGGGTCGCCGGGGAGGTTCCGCGCGGTTCGGCGATCAGCAGCCCGAGCCACAGCCGCGACTGCCACCGGGCGTCCTCGTTGACCGCCGGGTAGACGCGGTACACCCCGGCGCTGAGCGTCTCCCAGTCCGCGGCGAGTCGCGCCGTTGCGGTTCGGCTCAGTCCGCCGAGCAGCAGTTGGTCGCGCGCGAGCAGCCCCGCCTGGGCCTGGGCGAGCTGCTGAAGATCCTGCGTCAATCTCTGCGCGGCGAACATGCGCAACACAGTGGCCTCTTGGCGTTGCGTGGTGTCGGCGCCCACGGCCGCGCCTGTGGATGGACCGCAGTCGCGGGTGGGGCATGTGGATAAGCGAATGGGCCGGCGGCGGCTCGGGCCTAGCGCGCCTTTGGGGGCACGGCCGTCGTTGACGGGGGCGCGATAGTCTGCGCCGGTGAACGAGCCCGACCTTGCCGCGCCGGCCTCCGACGCCCAGGCCAGCGCGCTGCCGACCGACCCTCCGCTGCGCGCGCCCGGCGGGTTTCCCGTCGTGGGGATCATCGGGGGCGGGCAGCTGGCCCGCATGTGTCAGCCGCCGGCCGTCAATCTGGCGCTGACGCTGTCGGTGCTCGCCGAGGCGCCCGATGCCTCCGCCGCGCTCGTCGTACCGAACTCCCCGGTCGGGGCCCACGACGACCTGGCCGCCGTGCGCGCGTTCGCCCGACAATGCGACGTCGTGACGTTCGATCACGAGCACGTGCCCGCGCCCGTGCTCGCCGCTCTCGAGGCCGACGGGGTGCCCCTGCATCCGCGGCCGGCCGCGCTCGTCTTCGCCCAGGACAAGCTGGCCATGCGCGCCCGGCTCACCGAACTGGGCATTCCGTGCCCGCGGTGGGCGCGCGTGCGGACCGCCGACGAGCTGCGCGCCTTCGGTGACGAGGTCGGCTGGCCCGTCGTGCTCAAGACTCCGCGGGGCGGTTACGACGGCAAGGGGGTGCGCGTCGTCGACTCCCCCGACGAGGCCGCCGACTGGCTCGCGCTTGCCGCCGGGCAGGCCGGCGACGCACCGGCCGAGGGGTTGCTCGCCGAGGAGCGCGTGCCGTTCACCCGGGAGCTGGCGGTGCTCGTCGCGCGCAGCCCGAGCGGACAAGCCGCGGCCTGGCCCGTCGTCGAGACCGTGCAGACCGACTCGATCTGCACCGAGGTTCTCGCCCCCGCCCCCGACCTGCCCGACGAGGTGGCCACCGCCATGATCGAGGCCGGGCTGCGGATCGCCGGCGCCCTCGACGTCACCGGAGTGCTCGCCGTCGAACTGTTCCAGGTACCCGGCCGGCCCGGGTTCGTGGTCAACGAACTCGCCATGCGCCCCCACAACAGCGGCCACTGGACCATCGACGGCTCCGTGACCAGCCAGTTCGAGCAGCACCTACGCGCGGTGCTCGACCTGCCGCTGGGGGCCACCACCCCGCGCGACCGCTGGACGGTCATGGGCAACGTGCTCGGCGGTGACGACGAGTCGCTGTACCCCACCTACCGCCACCTGCTGGCCCGCGACCCTGGGCTCAAGGTGCACCTGTACGGCAAGGGCGTGCGCCCCGGCCGCAAGATCGGGCACGTGAACGTCTCCGGCGACGATCTCGACGACCTGCGCGACCGCGCCGCCCACGCCACCGGCTACCTGCGCGGCACGATCCGCGAATAGCGCGGCGGCCCCTGCACGCCCCCGCGAGCAACCACAGAGCACCGAGCACCCACCCGCTACGAACCAGCCGAGATGAGTGAGGTCCCGATGAGTGACTCAGCGTCGAGCCAGGCAGCACCGCGCGATCCCGTTGTCGGGCTGGTCATGGGCAGCGACAGCGACTGGCCCGTCATGGAGCAGGCCGCGCTCGCGCTGGAGGAATTCGGCATCGCGTTCGCGGCGGACGTGGTCTCGGCGCACCGCATGCCGGCCGAGATGATCGAGTACGGCAACACCGCCGCCGACCGCGGACTGCAGGTCATCATCGCCGGGGCCGGCGGCGCCGCGCACCTGCCGGGCATGCTCGCGTCCGTCACGACCCTGCCGGTTATCGGCGTCCCCGTGCCGCTGAAGTATCTCGACGGCATGGATTCGCTGCTGTCCATCGTGCAGATGCCCGCCGGGGTGCCCGTCGCGACCGTGTCCATCGGCGGCGCCCGCAACGCCGGGCTGCTCGCCGCGCGCATCATCGGCGCGGGTACCGACGACGAGGCCCGCCGGGTGCGCGAGCGCATGGTCGAGTTTCAGGCCGCCCTGCGCGACCAGGCCCACGCCAAGGGCGCCGCCCTGCGCCAGCGCACTCGGTAGCCCGGTTAGCCCGGCCCGTCCTGGCCGGTGCGCGGCGACTGCACACCTGCTGCGGCCGACTGATCACGCACTAACTACGGACATATCGGTCATAGCGAACCGCTGGCGCGATCGCCCGAAAAGATAGTGTTCGCTTTTGCTCACCAGACCGTGTAAAAGCGAACACTATCTTCGGCCGGCAGCGGTCCCGGCGCCTCGGAACGTCGCCTCGCGGGCCCCGGGGGTCGCCAGGGGCCGCGTCTCGGGTAGGAAGAACGGCCGCAATCGTGGTGTCCTTGAACCCAGGGCCCGTCGCGCGCCGGCGCGGCCACGACCGGCGAGGAGATGCGCATGACCGACCCGAGTGACGAGCAGCGCCACACCGTAGCGAGGTCGCGGACCCTGGTGCGGGCGTTGTTCGAGGTCAAACGGGTCGTCGTCGGCCAAGACCACATGGTCGAACGCATGCTTGTCGGCCTGCTCGCCCGCGGGCACATCCTCATCGAGGGCGTCCCCGGCGTCGCCAAGACCCTCGCAGTGCGCACGCTGGCCGACACCATGGGCGGCACGTTCACCCGCCTGCAGTTCACTCCCGACCTCATGCCCGGCGACATCGTCGGCACGCGTGTCTGGCGCCCCAGCACCGAGTCGTTCGACACTGAGCTCGGCCCGATCTTCGCCAACCTCGTGCTCGCGGACGAGATCAACCGCGCCTCCGCCAAGGTGCAGTCCGCGCTGCTGGAGGCCATGGCCGAGCACCAGGTGAGCATCGGCGGCCACACGTACCCGCTGCCCGACCCGTTCCTCGTGCTCGCCACCCAGAACCCCATCGAATCCGAGGGCGTCTACCAACTCCCCGAGGCCCAACGCGACCGGTTCTTGCTCAAGATCGACGTCGACTACCCCACGGACGTCGAGGAATTCACGATCCTGCAGCGCATGAGCGTCGACCCGCCGCGCGCCCAGCAGATCCTGACGACCGACGAGCTGCTCGCCCTGCAGCGGGCCGCCGACGAGATCTTCGTGCACCACGCCATCGCCCAGTACGCGGTGGCGCTGGTCATGGCCACCCGCGAGCCCGAGCGCTTCGGCCTCGGGTCGCTGGCCGGGGTCGTCGACTTCGGCGTCAGCCCCCGCGCCACGCTGGGCCTCATCGCCGCCGGCCGGGCCCTGGCGCTGCTGCGCGGCCGCGACTACGTGCTGCCCGGCGACGTCGCCGACGTCTGCAGCGATGTCATGGCCCACCGCCTCGTGCTCTCGTTCGAGGCCGTCGCCGACGGCATCGACCCCCGCGCGATCATCGAGACGATCCTGGCCACCGTGCCGCCGCCGCGGGTCTCCCCCGGTGACAGCGCCGCCTACGACGAGGTGCGCTACGAGCCGCCGGCCGCCGACGACAGCGAGCAACGCACCGCGAATCTCGAGGACACCCAGCAGTTCGAGCGGCCCGAGAGTCTGCGCGCCGAACACCGCGGGGAGACGTGATGTTGCCCGACGGCGCCGGCCTGCGCAGCCGCGAGCGGGCGTTCGCGGCGCTCGACCTCGTGGTGCGTCGGCACGTCGAGGGGCTGCTGCAGGGCGACCACTCCGGCACCCGCCTCGGCCCGGGCGGCGAGCCCGCCGAGGTCGTGCGGTACTCCCCCGGCGAGGACGACGTGCGCCGCATCGACTGGAACGTCACCGCCCGCAGCTCCGAGCCGCACGTCTGGCGGTCCCGCGCCGACCACGAGCTCGACACCTGGGTGTTGCTCGACGCCACCGCCAGCATGGATTTCGGCACCACGACCATGGAGAAGCGGGACCTGGGCGCCTGGGCGGGGGCCGTCGTCGCGCTGCTCGCCGACGGGCCCGGCAACCGCGTCGGGGTCGCCCGGCACACTGCCGGCGGCCTGCGATGGGAGCCCGCTCGGCCCGCCCGCGTCAGCGCCCGCCGGATCACGCGCGCCGCCCTGAACGAGGG
This sequence comes from Kineosphaera limosa NBRC 100340, assembly GCF_000298215.1. Classification (GTDB taxonomy): domain Bacteria; phylum Actinomycetota; class Actinomycetes; order Actinomycetales; family Dermatophilaceae; genus Kineosphaera; species Kineosphaera limosa. The sequence goes on from NZ_BAHD01000089.1 coordinate 11,752, forward strand.
TGCGCACCCTGAGGTCGGCGGCGGTGTGGTCCGCGGCGGTGTGGTCCGCAGCGATGTCACCGCAGCGCCGGTGGTCGCGGTCGAGAGTCGTTCGGAGAGCGCGGAGTTCGCGCAGTCGCTGAGTGGCTTCGAGCGGCGGTTCCGGCGCCCTGGCCTGCGGGTGGTCATCTCCGACTTCGTGGAGCCCGACGGGCGTAGCGAGCGACCGTTCGACTGGGAGACCCCGCTGCGCCGGCTCACCGCCCGCCACGACGTCATCGCCGTCGAGGTGCTCGACCCCCGCGAACTCGAGTTGCCGGACGTCGGGATGGTGCTGCTCACCGACCCCGAGACCGGCCGCCAGCACGAGGTGTGGACGGGCGCCAAGACACGCGCGCGGTACGCGCAGGTCGCCGCGGAGCATCGAGCGGCCGTCGCCGAGGCGCTGCGGTCGGCCGGCGCGGATCACCTGCAGCTGCGCACCGACTCCGATTGGATCCGCGACCTCGCTCGGCACGTCCAGCGGCGCCGCCGAGTCCCCCGCCCCCGTCGGAGGATCCGATGAACACTCCCCTCGCTCCCGCTACGGCGCACCCGACCTCCCCGACGCACCCGACGCACCCGACGGGCACGACACCCCCGCACGCTACGACGCTCAGGAGGGCCGGATGACCCTGCTGAGCCCGTGGTGGCTACTCGCGCTGATCCCGATCGTCGCGCTGGTCGTCGGGTACGTCGTGGCGCAGCGGCGGCGCCGCCGGTATGCCGTGCGGTTCGCGACGCTGCCGATGCTGGCTCGGGTCGCGCCGCGTTCTCCGGGGTGGCGGCGGCACCTGCCGGCGGGGCTGCTCGTGGCGGCGCTGGTCGCGTTCACGGTCGCGGCCGCCCGGCCCGAGGTCGAGCTGCGGGTGCCGCACGAGCGCGCGACCGTCATCGTCGCCATCGACGTCTCCCGCTCCATGGAGGCCACCGACGTCCAGCCCACGCGCCTCGACGCCGCGCGCGACGCCGCCGCCTCCTTCATCGAGGACTTGCCCGACACGTTCCAGGTCGGGGTCGTCACGTTCTCCGGGGTGGCGACCGTGCTCGCGCCCCCGACCACGGACCACGCCGACGTGGTGCGGCGCCTGCAGAGCCTCAACCTCGCCAATGCCACCGCCATCGGCGAGGCCGTGTTCACCTCCCTCGACCAGATCGCCGCCGTGGCGCGATCCAGCGAAGAACCCGGCAGTGGCCAGCCGACCCCGACGCCAGGGCCCACGGGAGAGCCGGGCGACCCGGACGAGCCCGCGCAAGTGCCGGCGCGGATCGTGCTGCTCTCCGACGGCACCAACACCCGCGGGCGGGAGGTCCCCGAGGCCGCCGATGCCGCCGCGGCCGCCGAGGTGCCCGTGTCGACCATCGCGTACGGCACGCCCAATGGGGTGATCGACATCGGGATGGGCCGCCTCGTCGCGGTTCCCGTCGACGAGATGACGCTGCGGCAGCTCGCGGAAGCCACTGGCGGGCAGGCGTATCGGGCCGGTTCGGGGCAGGAGCTGGCCTCGGTCTACGAGGACATCGGCTCCTCGATCGGCTGGCGCACCGAGCCTCGCGAGGTCGGCGGCTACGTCACCGGCGCCGCCCTGCTGCTGGCGTTGGTCGCCGCCGCCCTGTCCCTGCGCTGGTTCGCGCGCCTGCCGTAGGAGGTCCCCATGAGCAGCCGCCACCACGACCGACACGAAGACCAGTACGACGAGCAGTACGGCGAGCAGAACGGCGAGCAGAACCCGGCCGAGCGGCCGCACGGTGCTTCGGGATTCGAGCGGCCGAGCGCCGCAGGTGGGGCGGGGCGGTCGGCTCCCGGGCAGACCCGGACGCCCGAACCGTGGCCCGGTTTGGGCACTCCGGCCGGTCCCGAGTTCGAGGCGCACCCGTTGCCGCCGGCCCGACCCAAGGTGGCGCCCGCCGTGCCCGCGCAGACCGCCCAGCCAGCGCCGCCGGGCCCCGCCGACGCGACCGCCGCCCCGCCGGGCGATTCCGACCACTCGTACCCGCCTTACCCCGCGAACCAGACTTACCCGGCTAACCCGACCTACCCGGTGTACCCGCCCGACCGGCCGACGTCGGACGCGCCACCGCGGCCCGCCGGGCTCGACATCCTGGGCGCCTTGCGGCCGCCGGACATCCGCCGACCCGACGACGACCGCGAGACCCCCGACCGCGACAACCCGCTGCGCACGCGCCGCCGCCGGGTCATGGCGCTGCTCATCGCCGCGCTGTTCATGGGCATCGCCGGCGGCGCGGGGACGGTCGTGGCGATCTCCCCGCTCCTGCTCGATTCGGTGAACTCCGTGCGCCAGCAACCCCCCTCGGGCACCACGGTCCCGGCGCCCGGAGCCGAGGCGGCGGCCGCCTCGATCATGCCGAGCGTGGTGCAGGTCAGTGTCGGGACCGGCAGCGGCTCCGGATTCGTGCTCGACGGGCGCGGGCACGTGATGACCAACCATCACGTCATCGAAGGGGCCTCGACCGCGCAGCTGACCCTCTCCTCCGGGCGACGGATCAGCGCGACGGTCGTCGGCAGCAGCGAGGCCGACGACATCGCGATCCTGCGCGCCGACCCGGCCGCGCTGACCCCTGCGGCGATCGGGCGGTCCGCGGATCTGCGCATCGGGCAGGGGGTGCTCTCGGTCGGCTCGCCGCTGGGCCTGCAGGGGACTGTGACCAGCGGCATCGTGTCTGCTGTCGATCGGTCGGCGCGGCTGGGTGGGCAGACGCAGCGGGTCGTGCAGACCGACGCGCCGATCAACCCCGGCAACTCCGGCGGGCCGCTGGTCAACCTCGACGGGCAGGTCGTCGGCGTCAACACCGCCATCGCCACCCTTAGTCGGCGCTCCGGCGGGTCCATCGGGATCGGGTTCGCCGTGCCCATCGACCGCGCCGTCACGGTCGCCGAACGCATCATCGACGCCGGCTGACCCCGGGCCGACCCGCCTGCCCCGCCGACCGGCGATCCGACCGACGGCACAGATTCGGTTGTCGGCGGGCGCGGCGTAGAATTGCCCATCGGCCCCGTGCTCGGGGCGCCGCCGATGCACCGATTCCGATCCATCTCCGAGGAGCCCCCATGACGCGCCTGCTGCCCTGGCTGCGCGTCCGGCTGCGGGCCTGGTGGGACCTCTTCGCCGCGCAGTTCGCCAAGTTCGGCGTCATCGGCACGATCGGGATCTTCATCGACCTCGGCGCGTATTGGCTGCTCACGGCGGGCCTCGGTGACGGTGGCGTGCTCGCGGGCCGCGAGAAGATCGCGTCCGTGCTGGCCACCGGCATCGCCACCGCCGTCAGCTGGATCGCCAACCGGTACTGGACTTTCCGTGACCACCGCAGCGCCCGGGTGCCGCGCGAGCTGTTCCTCTTCCTCGTGTTCAACGGGGTGGGCGCGCTGATCACCGTGGGCTGCGTCGTCGTCGCCGTCGACGTGCTCGGCATCACCGACCCCATGGGCCAGAACGTGGCGCGCCTCTTCGGCATCGGCGTCGGCACGATCTTCCGGTTCTGGACCTACCGGCAGTTCGTGTTCGTCCGCGAGCTCTCCGACCTGCCGCCCGTCCCCACCGAAGAGACCCTGCGCGACACCAACTCCCGCGCCTGAGCCACGCGTCGGGGCCCACCTCCCGGCTCTGCCCGTTGCCCCTGCCCGACCGTCGCGGCCTCCCAGCCCCTCGACCGTTGCCCTCCCTGCCGACAGTCGCGGTCGCAACAGCAACCCTCGGCAGCAACCGCGACGCCCAGCCCGTGAGACGCCCGGCAGCCCAGCCCAGCCCCTCGACCGTTGCGCCCCCTGCCGACGGGCGCGGTCGCAACAGCAACCCTCCGCAGCAACCGCGACGCCCAGCCCGTGAGACGCCCGGCAGCCCAGCCCAGCCCCTCGACCGTTGCGCCCCCTGCCGACGGGCGCGGTCGCAACAGCAACCCTCGGCAGCAACCGCGACGCCCAGCCTGTGAGACGCAGCCGGGCCCGGCCTGTCGGCGCCCCGGTTAGCTCACGCGCCGCAGGGTGCCGTCCCCGGCCAAGGCCACGACGGCCCGCTTACTACCGACCGTGAACGTGTACGTCGTCGTCGATCCCGACACCGCGGTCCGCACCGACACCCCCGCGGTCGGCGGCCCGGCCACCACGGCGGTCGCCACGGCCGCGGACGTCCCCTTGCGCGTCACCATCGCAACCGGAGCCGGCACCTTGCGGGTCGGCGACGTCCACACCCACCCCTGGATCGGCTTCGTCGCGCCCCGCACTCCCGTGAACGCGCTCGGCTGGGCCGCGCCGACGGGCAGCTGCAGAAGCGTTGTGGTCGTGGCGTCGCCGCGCTTGGTGGCGGTGGCCCGCGCCCCAGAGACCGACAGGTTCTGGTCGTGCGGCAGGTGCCAGTACTGCGTGAAGGTCGTGGCCTTGGGCGCCTTCATCCGGTCGAAGGTCACGACGATGTCGGGATCGGTCAGGAAGATGACGTCCCGCGACCGCGACGCTCCCTTGTACGGGGCGTCGACGAGCTGGTAATAGTCGGCACCGGTGGCGTTGGCGCGGCGGGTCAGCTTGGTGACCTGCGAGGTGCGCATCTCCGGCGTGCCAAGTTGGTTGTGCCCCGAGATCCCCGTGTAGAACGCGCGCCAGCCGTCGTCGACGTACTCGCCCTTGCCGGGGTCGACGAGGATGTCGCGGCTACGAGTCGCCCAGGTCAGCGACGTGTGGTCGTTGTGTCCGTGCCCGACGCGCATCGGTCCGAAGTGCAGCGTGTAGTACGACTCCTGCGCCGGCTTACGGTGCCCGCCGACGCCCCATCCGGAGCGTCCGAAGACGAACCCGGCCGTGTACACCGCGACCCGCGCCGACGGCGGCGCCCCTGCCGAACCGTTGGAGAGCAGCCAGGCCTGCGCCGGGCTCATGTCCGGCTGGAGGCGGTAGGGCTCGGTGTCGCCGATGAGCGCCAGGGTGCCGTTCGGCGCCGTGGCGTGATCGAGGAACCGCATGGCGGCCGCCCGACGCTGCGTGATCGTGCGCGCGGCCGACGAGTTCACGCCGCAGGCCTGCAGCGCCCGCTCCGCCTGCCCCCACAGCTCGTAGTTCCAGCGCGCGTAGCCGGGCGACTGCTCGTTGTTGGCGCCCTGGGAGTCGATGACCCGCGTGATGCGCCCCGCCAGCGCCTTGGCCGCCTCTTCGCGGATCGCGGGTTTGTTCAGCACGCAGCCGACGCCCAGCATCGCGATGAGCTGGTCGGTGCCGACGTTGTGGTCGGGCCAAATGTTGTTTCGCAGCCACGCCGCGTGCTGCAACAGGCTGTCGTCGAGCCACTTCGGGGTCGGCCGGCCGAGGGTCTCGAGGGCGCCGCGCAAGCACAGGAGGTGGTCGGTGCGGGTCATCGTCGCGTTGCCCGCGCCAGCACCCGTGGGCCACGGGTAGGGGTTGTCGCGCACCCAGTCCTGGGCGATGGCCACGGCGTGGTCGATGGCCTTGGGGTCGCGCTGCGCCGTCATTCCCGACGTCGACTTGTGGATCGCCGCGCCGGTCCAGTACAGCGAGTGGAACCAGGTGCGCCAGCTCGGCTTCTTGTACGGGTCGAGCTTCCAGTTGATGTCGTGTTTGCCGTTGCCGACCTTGGCCGCCGGGTACTCCCACTTGAAGACGTCCTTGGCGACCTGGTCGACCGGGTTGTACAGGTTGAACCCGCCGTATCCCCGGCACGGGTACTTCGCCGCCGCCAGCGTCGAGGCGACCTGCGCGTTCGCGGAGGTCGAGGCGGCCGTTGCCGCGGAGGTCGAGGCGGCGGCAGTCGAGGCTGCAGTCGAAGCGGCGGCAGTCGAGGCGGCGGTCGGCGCGCCCGCGGCGTTGGCGGCCGGCCCGGCGAGCGTACCCGCGAGGAGGGCGCCACTGACGGCGAGACTGAGGCCGGGGGCAGCAGGGCGAGAGCGCATGAGGTGGCCTTCCGTGGCGTGAAGCGATCCGATAACGCACGCAGCCGTGTGCCGACCCGGCGTCGCCCCTCTCATCGGCACTAACCGCGCATTTCTGACCCGCGCCCAGCGCCTGGCACCCGCACCGAGTACCAGCACTTGGGAGGCCGGCATCTCACCAAGCGGCAGTGGCGCCCCAGCCCACCCCCAACCGCCGACCGTCGCGCCCCCTGCCCACCGGCGCGGTCCCAACCGCAACCCTCGGCAACCAGCGCGACCGTCAGCGGAGGGGCGTACGGCAGGGCCCGGGCACAGGCAGGCCAGCCCCACCCTAGCCGCCGACCGTCGCGCTCCCTGCCCACCGGCGCGGTCGCAACCGCAACCCTCGGCAGCCAGCGCGACCCTCGCCAGCCACCGGACAGGGCAGTCCCACCCCCAGCCGCCCGGTCCGCCACCGCGCCGCTAACGATTGCGGTCGGATCGGGCGTGAGGCGCGGCCTCCCAAGGGACGGCCGTGGAGCTCAAAAGTCGCGGATCCGCTATCCACATGCCCCACCGACCCGAGGGGTCTATCCACAGCACCAAGCGGTGGGTTGAGCGCGGACTGGTCGATGCGGGGCACCGTCGGAGCATGAGCGCAATATTCCCGCCCGCCGTACCGCGAACGAACGCGGCCACGACTCCGAACGCCGCCCAAGAGCCCCCGAAGCAGATGTTCCGCAACTCTACGGCCGGGCCGCTGCTGCTGCGGCGGGCGCAAGAAGTTGGGACCTTGATTCGAGTGGGACGCGACACCTACATCGAGCCGCACGACGCCGAACTGCCGCAATGGGATCGAGTTCGGGCTGAGGTTCTCGCCCGATGCGCGACGCTTCAGCGCCGCTCGGGCGACTCCTTCGTCGTGAGTCACATGACCGCGGCACTGATCCATGGGCTGTGGGTCCCCACGTCCACCACTGTGCATGTGACGCAACCGCACTCGCGGACGTCTACCCCGTGGAGCTTCGACCCCGTGGTGCGACACCGGCGCGAACTAAGGCCCGAGGAGGTGACGATGGTCGGCGGCATACGTGTGACCTCTTTGGCGCGAACGGTCGTCGACTGCATCACGGCGCTGCCGCCCGTTTGGGGCCTCGCCGTAGCGGACAGCGCTTTGCGTGCGATCGTCCGCCCCGAGCGCAGCAAGCCCGAGGAGGCTCTTGAAAGGGCGGCGCCGATCCTGAAGGAGTGGCGCGCGCTCTTGGAGGCTCGCGGTCCGAAACGCGGGCTGATCAGGGCGCGGGCGATACTCGATGCGGCGAGCCCCCTGCCGGAGTCGCCTGGTGAGTCGCGATCCCGGGCAGTGCTCTTGGCTCCCGGGTTGCCGATGCCGCTGCTGCAGATCCCGGTGAAGTTGGGCGACACCACGGCCTGGTGCGACTTCGGCTGGCTCATTGCGCCCGGTCGCTACCTCCTCGGCGAGTTCGACGGTGCGGTGAAGTACCGCTTGGACGGGCTGACGGGCATTGCACTCTCGAACAAACTCTCGGAAGAGAAGCAACGCGAGGACGGACTCCGCCGGCTTCGCCACCGCATCGAGCGTGTGGTGAATGCCGACCTCTCAACCGCTGACCGGCGCGCACAGATGGTGGATCGGATGGTCGCGAAACTGCCCGCCCAGTTGCTCGTGAACTGCGTTCCACGCCCCGGATTCGCGATCGCACCCGACCCCCTACCTCCCGGCCGCAAGCTGGTGAGACGGAGACGCCGCTAGCGCCCCGACCCACCGCTCGCGGGCCCCCTGCCGAGCGGCGCGGTCCCTGCCGACCGGCGCGGTCGCAACCGCAGCCCTCGGCAGCCAGCGCGACCGTCAGCGGAAGGGGCGGGCGCGCCGGGCCCGCGGGCGGCGAGACGGGCGCGGGCCCGCGGGCGGAGGGGCGAGCGCGGGCAGCCCCAACCCCAGCCGCCGAC
>NZ_BAHD01000088.1 GCF_000298215.1 Kineosphaera limosa NBRC 100340
CCGTGCGGGCAGGCCCTGCTGGCCGGCAGCGCGTCGATCCACCACGCGCTGCGCTGCGGCGCCCGGCTCGCCGAGGCGCTCGGCCTGACCCGCCCCGACTGGGAGCTGGCCGCCGACACCCTCGCCCAGGCCATCGGTCTCCACTGCGCCGCCGACGACGCTTCGGAGCGGTTTCTCGACAAGGCCCGCTACTCGATGGACTGGTACTACCCGGTGCTCGGCGGCGCGTTGACCGCCGCCGCCGGGCGCGCGCGGCTGGCGCGCCGCTGGGACGACTTCGTCGTGCCGGGCCTGGGCATCCGCTGCGTCGACGACCACCCGTGGGTCACCGGCGCGGAGACCTGCGAACTGGCCCTGGCGTTGCTGCGGCTCGGCGACCGACGGCGCGCCATCCAGCTGATCGCCGACATGCAGCACCTGCGCGACGCGACCGGCGCGTATCACAGCGGCTACGTCTACCCCGACGACGAGTTCTGGCCCATCGAGCGCTCCAGCTGGACGTCGGCCGCCGTCATCCTCGCCGTCGACGCGCTCGATCCGACCTCCGCCTCCGCCGCCGTTTTCGCCGCATTGGGCTAGTTCGCCGGCGGCACGCCCTTCGCCAGGTCTGGCAGTTACAGGGCGCGGGGCGTAGTGCCGTCGTCGGTGCGGCGCAGCACGCGCAGCGACCCGAGGTGATCCGTCTCCTCCCACAGCCCGGAGCCCAGCGCCCGCCGGTAGCAGCGCCACGGCGCCTGCCCGCCGTCGGCGGGGTGCTCGAAGATGTCGTGGAACACCAGGCTGCCGCCCGGCTGTACCCACGGGCCGAAGCCCGCGTAGTCGGCGCTCACGTGCTCGTCGGTGTGCCCGCCGTCGATGAACAGCAGCGCCAGGGGGCTGCGCCAGTGCCGCGCGACCGTAGGGGAGCGCCCGACGATCGCCACGACCTCCTCCTCCAGACCGGCGTCGGTGATCGCGGCTCGGAAGAACGGCAGCGTGTCGATGCGGCCGACGCGATCGTCGACGAGGGTGGGGTCGTGGTACTCCCAGCCGGGCTGGTTCTCTTCGCTGCCGCGGTGGTGGTCGAGGGTGAAGACCGTGGATCCGGTCGCGCGGGCCGCCGCGCCGAGGTAGATCGCGGACTTGCCGCACCACGTGCCGACCTCCAGGCCCGGACCGTCGGCCAGCCGAGCCACGGCCTCCGCGTACAGGGCCAGGCCCTCGTCGGGGGGCATGAAGCCGCGCGCGTCGAGAGCGCGCTGCAGCAGCATCGGGTCCATCGGTCGGGTCGGGTCGGTCGGCTAGCGGATGGCGTATTCGGCGAGCACCTTGCTCGACAGCGGCGGCCACGCCTCGATGGCCCACTGCCCGAACTGCCGGTTGCTGAGGCTGGCGCAGGCCAGGCCGGCGGCGCGGTCGACCCACAGAAAGCTGCCGGTCTGCCCGAAGTGACCGAACGTCTCCGGGGAGTTCTCCGGCGCGCTCCAGTGCGGGGACTTGTGGTCGCGGATTTCGCACCCCAGCCCCCAGTCGTTGTTCTTCTGCCGGCCGTAGCCGGGCAGCACCCCGTGCAGCCCCGGGAAGGCCAGGGTCGAGGCCAGCTCGACGACCTGCGGCAGCAGCAGCTTGGGCTTGAGCAACTCGTGGGCCAGTACCGCCAGGTCGCCGATCGGTCCCACGACGCCGTGCGCGGGGGAGCCGTCGAGCACCGTGTCGTTCATGTCGAGCAGATCGAGCACCCGGTCGGAGAGCTCCTGATCGAACGGCTGCCCGGTCGCCTGCTCCAGGTGGTCTGCGGCGATCTCGATACCCCGGTTGGAGTAGATGCGGCGGCTGCCGACCTGACCGGCGATCTCGTCGGAGTCCGGCGCGATGCCCGAGGCGTGCGCGAGCAGGTGCGCCAGCGTCGACCCGGGCGGCCCGACCTCGTCCTCGAGCGAGATGACGCCCTCCGCGCAGCCGTCGAGAATCGTCAGCGCCATCGCCACCTTCGACACCGACGCCCACCGGTGGTGCGTGCCGTCGTCGTACATGTCGACGATGCCGTCGGCGTCGACGATGGCGACCGACGCCTTCTCGACCGGCCAACTCGACACTTCCGCCTTCAGATCCAGAGCCACGCGCGCAGTCTCCCACGTCGGCCGTTCGACATTCGAGCTACCCGACCAGCGAGCTGCGCGACCCGCAGCCGGTTCAGCAGCCGGCCTCGGGGGCGCGGCGCCTCACGTCATCGATGAGCCACTTGCCGTCGATCCACTCGAATTCGTAGTCCAACGACCAGACCTTGCACACTCTCTCGGTCCCGACGTCGAGGGTTCGTAGGGTCGCTTCAACCGTCGCCGCTTTGTAGTCGAACGCCTCGCCGATCGTCAGGTCGACCCAGTACGACTCCCTCAGGCCCGCGGACCAGGTCGCGAGTCCGCCGAGGCGCTGTTGGGCCGCGGGGGTGAAGAAGTCGAAGGCCGTGGAGTATTGGCCGACGTTGATGGCCGCGCCGTGGGTGAAGAGGATGAGCCCCAATTCGCGCGCGATCGGCTCCTCCGTAACGAACGTGACGTTGAGTTCGCTGGATTCGTCGATGTCCGCGTCGCCGGGGCACGTGGGGGCAGGTGGCGTCGGCTGGGTGCGCCACTGTTGGAGCAGGGGGCCGAAGGCCGAGCTGGGCACGATGAAGTTGATGCCCTGCACGGGCACGCGGTCGTCGGCCCTGGTACTCCACACCTGGCTGCCGCTGACCAGCCCGATCACGGTGCCGCTGCGGTCGACGACCGGGCCGCCACTGTTGCCGCCATTTGTCGCTGCGTCAGTCTGGAAGACCGGCGACACGACCTGGCCGTCCGGGTACGTCACAGGTTCGCCGAGGCCGCTGACGATGCCAGTGGAGATGTGCAGGTTGTAGGTGCTCAAGGGGTAGCCGATGATGGCCAATTCGGTGCCGGAACTCGGGTGCGCGTCGGCAAGCTGCAGGCCATCCTGTTTGAGCGGCTCGGCGCTGCGCAGCAAGGCCACGTCCCGCGTACTGTCCGCTCCCACGACCGACAGTGGTACCACCGGTCCGTCGTCGAGTATGCCGTTGACCTGCACGGCCTCGTCGATGACGTGGGCGGCGGTCACGATGAGATCGGGGCCGACGACGAAGCCACTACCCATGCCAGTCGGCCCACCGCATCCGGCCGTCGCGATCCGCACCAATTGCGGCCGGACGTCGGCCAGCACCCCTTCCCAGCCGGCCGGCGTCGGGGCCGCGGTCGTGGGTTCGCTGCTCCTCGTGGGTTCGGATGTCGGTGCTTTCGCTTGAGCGGTCACGGTCACGGTCGGGGGCGCGACGACCGTCGGGGTCTCACTCGGGGGCGGCGTCGAGGTGCCGACCTGGGTTTCCGTCGGAGTGGGCGTCGGACTGCCGGCGGCGCCGCTGCTGACGAACGGCGGCGTGCAGCCGGCGAGTGCGACGACGAGCGCGGCGGCCGCGACGCCGAATCGCCGGGCTCGGCGACGGCCGGAGGGGGTGCGAAGGGATGTGGTGTCGGCCGAAAGAGGGGGGCGCGCGGGGAAGGGCATGGCTGAGGCTCCTGGCAGTGGCGGCTCCCTACCCGACGTGACTGGCGAGCACGCGGCCGCTCGAATGAACACCCCTATATGGGTGGCCGATTCGGCCCGGAAAGGCCGCCCGTGCGAGCGGTACCCAATCGTGACGGGGCCCCTTCGGCAAACGTCACAAGTCGCCTATTTCGCCGTGCGCCTGCGCCGACCAGGTGGTCAGATCGTCATCGCCGCACGCACGGCGTCCGTCGCTGCGGCGCCGCCCTCGCCGTGGGAGGTGATGCGACCCGAGGCCATCACCGCATACTGCGAGCTGGCGGTGAGAGCGAAGCCCACGTGCTGCTCGACGAGCAGCACGGTCAGTCCGTCGGCGGCCAGCGAGACAATGTGCCTTTCGATCTCCGCGACGATCGAAGGCTGGATGCCCTCGGTCGGCTCGTCGAGGATGAGCAACCGCGGCCCGGTGATGAGCGCGCGGGCGATCGCCAACTGCTGACGCTGACCTCCGGAGAGCAGGCCCGCCTTGCGGCCGGCGAACTCGCGCAGCACCGGAAAGCGCTCGTACATCAGCGCGACCATCTCCCCGCCGCCGCGCACCCCGTCCGCGACGACCTGCAGATTCTCCGCGGTCGTCAGTTGCGGGAACGACAGCTGTCCCTGCGGCACGTAGGAGATGCCGCGCTTGACCCGCTGGTGCGGGCGCAGCTTGGTCACGTCCTCGCCGTCGAGCAGCACCCGTCCCGTGCGCGGCGTCAACAGTCCGACGGCGGTCTTGGCCAGCGTCGTCTTACCCGCCCCGTTGTGGCCCATGACCGCCACGATCTGCCCGGCGGGCACCTCGAGCGTGACGCCGTTCAGCACGTCGGCCCGGTCGTAGCCGACGTGGATGTTCTGGAGCGACAACATCAGCGGATCCCCTCTGTGACGAGTACGTGCTGCTCGCCGGTCGACGGACCGGCATCGTGTGCGACGGGCTCGGCGGCCTGCGCCGGAACCTGGGCTGTGTGCCCGCTGCCCAGGTACACCTCCTGCACCTTGGGATCGGCCTGCACGTCGGCGACGCTGCCCTCGCTGAGCACCTTGCCGCCGTGCAACACCGTGACCGAGTCGGCCCAGGCGCGCAGGAAGTCCATGTCGTGCTCGACGATGATCACCGTGCGGTCGGTCGCGATGCTCTTGAGCAGCGCCCCCGTCTGCTCCCGCTCGTCGGCGCTCATGCCCGCGACCGGCTCGTCGAGCAGCATGACCTTGGCGTTCTGCACGAGCAGCATCCCGATCTCCAGCCACTGCTTCTGCCCGTGGGAGAGCGACCCCGCCAGCTGTCCGCTCGCGCGGGACAGACCGATCGTCTCCAGTGCCTCCGCCACCTGCGGGGGAACGCCGCGGCGGGCCCGCAGCAGGCTCAGCGGCGAGCGGCCCGCGCCGGCGGCGATGTCGAGGTTCTGCAGCACGGTCAACTCGGTGAACACGCTCGCGGTCTGAAACGTGCGGCCGATGCCGAGGCGGGCGATCTGGTGCGGCTTGCGGCCCAGCAGGTCCGTCGCGCCGTAGCGGGCGTAGCCGGTGGCCGGCACGAGGCCGGTCAGGGCGTCGATGATCGTCGTCTTGCCGGCTCCGTTGGGTCCGATGAGAAAGCGCAGGTCCTGCTGAAAGACCGTGAGGTCGACGTGGTCGACGGCGACGAAGCCGTCGAACGTGACGGTGAGGCCGCGAATCTCCAGGTAATCGGGTCGCACGATCATCGCGCGGCTCCTTCCAACTCGTGTGTGTCGCTGCCGGGTGTGCCGCTTCGGGAGGGGGTGTTCTCGGCTGGATCGACGCCGAGTGAGGCGGGCTCCCCGGCCACGGCGGCCGCCGAGACCTGCTGCCCGCGGCGGCGTCGCCACACCTGCCCGATCGTCGCGAAGCCCTGCGGCAGGAACGCGATGACGACGACGAACAGCAGGCCCTGGAAGTAGATCCAGAAGCCGGGGAACTGCTCCGAGAGCCGGGTCTGCGCGGCGGCCACGGCGACGGCCCCGATGGCCGGGCCGAAGAGCGTCGCGCGACCACCGATCGCGACCCCGGTCAGGAATGCGATCGAGGGGACGATGCCGACGTCGGCCGGGGAGATCATGCCGACGACCGGCACGAACAGGGCGCCGCCGATCCCGGCCATGAACGCCGCGAGGGCGTAGGCGACGAGCTTGACGTTGGCCGGGTTGTACCCCAGAAAGCGAACCCGCTCTTCGGAGTCGCGCACCGCGACGAGCAACTCGCCGTACCGGCTCCGGTACAGCTGCCAGCAGGCCAGCAGCAAGAGCAGCAGCGCGGTGACCGTGAACAGGTAGACCATGCGCTGGTTGACCGGGTCGGACAGGTCGTAGCCGAAGAACGAGCGGAACCCGACGAGGCCGTTGGTGCCGCCGGTGCTCGCTTGCTGCCCGATGAGCAGGATGGCGAACGCCGCCGCCAGGGCCTGACTCAGGATCGCGAAGTACGCCCCGCGGACCCGGCGCCGGAAGATCGCCAGACCGAGCAGCACCGCGAGGGCCGCGGGCAGTACGAGGATCGCGAGCACCGTGACCAGGGGATCGCGGAACGGCTCCCACCACGTGGGCACGGCGCCGGAACCGTAGAGGCTCATGAAGTCGGGCACGCCACCGGGGCCGGCGTCGGCGAGCTTGAGGTGCATCGCCATGAGGTAGCCGCCCAGGCCGAAGAAGACGCCTTGGCCGAGCACCAGCATCCCGCCGCGGCCCCAGGCCAGGCCGATGCCGACCGCGACGATCGCGTAGCAGAGGTACTTGCCGAGCAGCGAGAGCCGGAAGCCGCTGAGCAGCGCCGGGGCGACCGCGTACAGCAGGATCGCCAAGACCGCGATGACGATCCAGGCGGTCGGGATGCGACGTAGGTAACTCATGCCAGGCTCCTTGTGCGGACGTGGACGATGCCCTGCGGGCGCACCTGCAGGAACACGACGATGGCGACGAACACGAGCACCTTGGCCATCGAGGCTCCCGTGCCCCACTGCGCGAACGACTGCATGAGGCCGAGCGCGAAGGCCGCGATGACGGCCCCGCGGATCTGCCCGATGCCGCCGACGACGACCACGAGGAAGGCGTCGATGAGGTAGCCGGTGCCCAGCGTCGGCCCGGTTGAGCCGAGCAACGTGAGGGCCACCCCGGCGACACCCGCCAGGCCGGAGCCGATGAAGAACGTCAGCCGGTCGCTCATGCGCGTGCTGATGCCCACCGATTCGGCGAGGTCCCGGTTCTGTACGACAGCGCGGATGCGCCGGCCCAACGCGGTGTACTTCATGGCCGCGGCCAGGGCGGCGACACAGGCGAGGCTCAACCCGAGAATGAACACCCGGGACGCGGCGACGTCGATGCCGAACAGCGAGACGCTGCCGGAAAGCCACGCCGGGGCCGGCACGTCGACACTCGGGGCGCCGAAGATGTCGCGGGCCAGTTGTTGCAGGATCAGCGAGACCCCGAAAGTGACCAGCAAGGTGTCCAGGGGCCGCTCGTACATTCGCGAGATGATGCTCTGTTCCAGCAGCACCCCGAGCAGGCCACCGACGAGAAAGCCCAACGGCAGCGCGATGAGTAACGACAGGCCGCTATTACCGACGATGAGGCTCATGACGTAGGCCGTGTAAGCCCCCGCCATGATGAACTCGCCGTGGGCCATGTTGATGACGCCCATCTGACCGAAGGTCAGGGCCAGCCCGAGGGCGATGAGAAGCAGGATCGATCCCTGCGATAAGCCTGCAAAGACTTGGCCGATGAAGATGTCCATGACGACGTTCGCTTCGTGGGTGGCCGCAAGTCAGCTGTTCGCGATGCCCTGCGCCCAGGCGTAGGACTTCAAGAACGGGTCGGGCTGGATCGGGCCGTCGGAGCTCCAGATCTGGTCGATGAGGCCGTTGGGCTGGATCTTGCCGATGCGCGCGGTCTTGGAGACGTGGTGGTTCTCGCCGTCGACCGTGACCTTGCCCTCGGGCGCGTCGAAGCTGACGCCGTTGGCGGCAGCCTGGATCGCGGGGACGTCGAAGGAGTTGGCCTTCTCGACCATGCCCTTCCACAGGTACATCGAGGTGTACGCCGCCTCCATCGGGTCCGACGTCACCCGTCCGGCGCCGTAGCGCTTCTTGAAGTCGGCGACGAACGTCTTGTTCTGCGGGTTATCGGTGGTCTCGTAGTAGTTCCACGCCGTGAGCTGCCCGGCGACATTCGCCGCCCCGATGCCGGACACCTCTTCCTCCGCGATGCTCACCGAGAGCACCGGCATCGACTCGGCCTTGAGGCCCGCGTTCGTGTACTCCTTGAAGAAGGCCACATTCGAGTCGCCGTTGAGGGTGTTGAAGACGGCGTCGGCGCCGGCGCTGCGCACCTTGTTGACGATCGTCGCGAAGTCGGTCGAACCCAGCGGGGTGTACTCCTCGCCCTTGATCTCCATGCCGTTCGCCTCCGCATAGGCCTTGATGATCTTGTTCGCGGTCCGCGGGAAGACGTAGTCCGAGCCGACGAGGAACAGCGACGTCTTGCCCTGCTCCTTGAGGTAATCCAGGGCCGGAATGATCTGCTGATTGGTCGTGGCGCCCGTGTAGAAGATGTTCTTGCTGGCCTCCAGGCCTTCGTACTGCACGGGGTAGAACAGCAACGAGTTGTTGGCCTCGAAGACCGGCAGCATCGCCTTGCGGCTGGCCGACGTCCAACCCCCGAAGACGGCCGCCACACAGTCGCTCTTGATGAGCTTGCCCGCCTTCTCGGCGAACACCGTGGGCTCGCTGGCGCCGTCCTCGGAGACGACCTGCAGCTTCTTGCCGAGCACCCCGCCCGCCGCGTTGATCTCGTCGGCGGCCATCGACAGCGAGTCGTAGACCGTGTTCTCGGAGATCGCCATCGTGCCGGAGCGGGAGTTCAGCAGGCCGATCTTGATCGTGTCTCCGGTGGTGTCCACGCAGGAGGAGGCCGTGCCGGTGCCGGCCGCCGCTGCGCCCGCCTCCCCGACCTTCGCGCCGCCGCAGGCGGCCAACGCGGCCACCGGCAGGACGAGGGCAAGGGCGTGAGCCAGACGGGTGGTGTGCTTGGGGGCCATCGAAGGTCCTCTCGTTCGCTGGAGCCGCGACCCGTAGGGCGACGGCGTGAGCGACGCGGTCACTTGGGTGTCCGCGTGCTCGGCTGGGTGGTGAGCCGGCGCCGTCGCCGTGCTGATCAGCAACCGTAAGAACCGGTTGTTACGTCGCTGCGCAGCGAAGATGTCCGTTCTGTTTCGTCGGCCGCCTCGTCGCGGTCCCTGACCGGTGACAATGGCGCGATGAAGTTCGAGCGAGTGGTGCAGGTGTCGCGGGAGGTCGGCCAGACCCGGTCGCGCACCCGAAAGAGCGAACTCGTCGCCGCAGCTCTGCGCGAGGCCGCGGGCCTCGACGATGCTGGCTCCACCGACGTCGCGCCCACCCACGTCGCGCCCACCGACGCTGCGCACCCGGACGACGCGCGGCTCGTCGCCTCCTACTTGTCGGGGGAGCTGCCGCAGCGGCGCACCGGCATCGGCTGGCGCTCGCTGACCTCCCTACCGCCGCCCGCCACGGCCTCCGTGCGCACGGTCCGCGAGATCGACGGGGCGCTCACCGCGATCGCTGCGCTGCGCGGCCCGGGCTCCGCGGCCCGCCGCACCGCAGCCGTCACCGAGCTCTTCGCCGCGCTGAACGCCGACGAACAGCGTTACCTCGCAGACCTGCTCACCGGGCAGGTGCGCCAGGGCGCTCTCGACGGAGTGCTGCTGGCGGCCATCGCCAAGGCCGCGCAGCTGCCGGAGGCGGTGGTGCGCCGGGCCGTGATGCTCGCCGGCAACCCCAGCGAGGTCGTCGGCGTCGCGCTCGCCGATGGGGCCGCCGGGCTCGCGGCGATCGGGCTGGCTGTCGGCCGGCCGCTGCGCCCGATGCTCGCGGGCTCCGCGCCCGACGTGCCCGCCGCCATGGCTCAGGTCGGTGCCGGGCAGCCGGTGGCCCTCGAACGCAAACTCGACGGCATCCGCCTCCAGGTACACAAGTCCGGAACCGAGGTTCGGCTCTACACCCGCTCGCTGGAGGAGATCACCGCCCGCCTGCCCGAGGTCGTGCACCTCGTCTCGACCCTGCCGGCGCGCACCCTCGTCGCCGACGCGGAGGCGATCGCGCTACGGCCCGACGGCCGACCCGAGCCGTTCCAGGTCACCGGCGCCCGCACCGCCTCCCGCGGGGACCCCGCCGAGCTGGCCGCCAAGGTGCCGGTCACGACCTACCTCTTCGACCTGCTCCACCTCGACGGCGCCGACCTGCTCGACGAGCCCGCCGCCGCCCGCATCGAGGCGCTCGCCGGGCTGCTGCCGCCCGGCAGCCTCATCCCACGAATGGTCACCGCGGACCCGCAGCAGGGCGCGGCCTTCTTCGCCGAGCAGGTGGCCGCCGGGCACGAGGGGGTCGTCGTCAAGAGCCTGCAGGCCCCGTACGCCGCGGGGCGGCGCGGCGCCGGATGGGTCAAGGTCAAGCCGCGGCACACCCTCGACCTCGTGGTGCTCGCCGTGGAATGGGGCAGCGGCCGGCGCCGCGGCACATTGTCGAACATTCACCTCGGCGCCGCCGACCCCGATTCCCCCACCGGCTTCACGATGCTCGGCAAGACGTTCAAGGGCATGACCGACGAGATGCTCGCCTGGCAGACCGAGCGCTTCTTGGCCCTGGAGACCGGGCGCGACGGGCACATCGTGCACGTGCGCCCCGAGCAGGTCGTCGAGATCGCCTTCGACGGATTGCAACGCTCCTCTCGCTACCCCGGCGGCCTCGCCCTGCGCTTCGCCCGCGTGCTGCGCTACCGGGACGACAAGCAGGCGGACCAGGCCGACGCCCTCACCACCGTCCGTTCCCTAGCCCAATAGCGGCGTTCTCTCGGGCTGAGGAAGGATCAGCGGCCGCGGAGGCGGTCGAGGTCGCGGCGCTCGCGTTTGGTGGGGCGGCCGGCGCCGCGTTCGCGCAGGGCGACCGGAGCGGGACGCTCGGCTCTGGGGGGCGGCGGCGGGGACTCGTCGAACATCGCCTCGGCCGCCAGCGGGGCGCCGACCCGCTTGGCGAGGGTCTGGCGCACGACGAGGATCCGTTCGCGGGGGCCGCCGCGCACGACCACCCGGGTGCCGGCCCGCACGAGCGACGAGGGCTTGGCTCGAGCTCCGTCGAGTTGCACGTGGCCGGCCTTGCACGCCGCGGTCGCCAGCGATCGGCTCTTGAAGACGCGCACCGCCCACAGCCACGCGTCGACCCGCACACTCTCGGCCATCCGGAAAGCGTAGGTGACCGCGGCGCGACAGATCCCCAGGCGCGTGTGCACTTTGACCTAAACCTGACCCAACGTTAGGTTTGAACCCTGACGGAGTGGCAGATTGGCCTGTCGAGAGGGCGGCCAGGCACCGGTCAGGTTCTGGGGGGCATCCATGGTGGTAACGACGACTGCGCGCGCGCCGCGCGGCGAGCTTCTTGCGGCCCAACAAGATTCGCGGCGCACGCTCGCACAGGCCTTCGACCCGCACGCCAACAGCCTCGATGTGCTGCGGCTCGTCCTCGCCGCCACGGTGGCCATCGCCCACGCCTCCGCCATCGCCTACGGTCACCAGCCCGCCATCGGCGGCAACGAGATCGCGGGCCTGGCGGTCGACGGCTTCTTCGTGCTCTCGGGCTTCCTGGTCGCCCGCAGTTACCTGCAGTTGAACGGCCTGGGTCGATACGCCTGGCACCGCGCGCTGCGGATCATGCCGGGCTTCTGGGTGTGCCTGCTCGTCACGGCCGGTGTCGTGGCCCCGCTCATCGCGGCCCTCGAGGGACGCCCCCCGCTGTCAGTCTTCCCGCAGGCCTGGGGCTATGTCGCGCAGAATGCAGGCCTCTTCATGGTCGACTTCGGAGTTGCCGACCTGCCGACGCAGACCAGCGTGCCGCTCGTCGTCAACGGCGCCCTGTGGACCCTGTTCTACGAAGCCGTCTGCTATGCCGGCGTCGCGGTCTTGGGGGTGCTCGGGATCCTGCGTCGCCGCCCCTGGGTGGTCGCTGTGGGCGTGCTGCTGAGCGCCGCGATGGTCACCGGCCAGGCGTCCGGCCTCGTGCCCGAGGTCGGCGCGTTCTTCTGGCGGTTCTTCCTCATGTTCGGCCTCGGAACCCTGGGTCTGCTCTACGCCGACCGCATCAGCGTGCACCGCCGCTGGTGGCTACTCGCCGGCGCGGGCCTGGCGCTCTCCCTGCTCGTCGGCCCGGAGTATCGCGCGGTCGGCGGCGGCATCGCCTTGGCCTACCTGTGCCTGGTCGCGATGGTGGCGACCCCGGGGCTGCGGTACCGCTGCCGCGTGGACCTTTCGTATGGCGTGTACATCTATCACTGGCCTATCGCCACCCTGCTCGTGCTGGCCGGCGGCACCGCCCTGACGCAGGTGGGCTACACACTGCTGGCGCTCGTGTTGGCCGCCTGCGCGGCGCTGCTCTCCTGGCATTTCGTCGAGAGGCCCGCCCTGGCCCGCAAGGGGATGGCACCGCCCGCCTGGCTGCGCCCGCGCCGGCCCTGAGCAGGCAAGCCCGCTGCGGCGAGGATCACCCAGCCGACGACTCATGATTGTCGACAATCCGAACAGGGGGGTTGGCGGGTGGCCACAGGCTGCTCGATAGCCTTCGTGGGCGACGCAGCTCGGAAGGAGACCGGATGCCCCAGGGGCTCATTCTCATCGTTCCAGCGTTGCTGATCGTCATCGGTCTCGTCCTGCTCGGGGTGGCGCTCAGCGTGCTGGTCTCCGCCGTGCGGACCTACCGCCGCGGGCAAGATGCCCGCTCGCGCACCCGCCCCCAGCCGCTGTCGCGGCTGCTGCTCATCGCCACGTGGTCGGCCCTCGTGCTGCTCGTCGGGGGCCTCGTCACGGGGGCCGGTGCGATCATCGTCGCGCGCGTGCTGGCCGAGTAGCCGCCCGCGACCGGCACCAGGGATCCCAGGGCTCGCCAGGGCTGAGGCGGGCTCAAGCAGGATCAGGCATCGGAGAGGCGCGCGATCGTCGCCGCAGCGCGCCGCACCGCCCCGTCGTGGGCCGCGGGCACGAAGTCGTCGAGAAAGGCGTACCGCCGCCGCATCGAGCGGTGGTAGGCCCCCGTGTCGGGGCACGAGCGGGTGCGCGCCCACCAGTCGGCGATGTCGCCCCAGCCGGGGGCTGCCAGCGAGCCGCCGACCTGCTGCACCGCCAGCGACGAGCACAGTGCCGCGAAAGCGAGTCGCTGGGCCAGCGGCCAGCCGGCGAGCGTGCCCAACGTCATCGCGGCCGCGAACACGTCGCCGGCCCCGGTCGCGTCGATCGCGGTGACCCGCAGGGCCGGCACCGCGGCCTCCTCACCCGTGCTGCTGTCATACGCGATCGCCCCGTCCGGACCTTGGGTCACGACCGCCAGCGGCACCAGATCCGCGAGCTGCCACATCGCCTCGCGGGCCGTGCGGGTGCCGGTGTAGGCCATGGCCTCGTCCGCATTGGGCAAGAAGGCATGGCAGTGCTCCAGCTGCCGCAGCACACCGCGGTCCCAGGCCCCGGAAGCGTCCCAACCGATGTCGGCGAAGAGCAGCGCCCCCTCCTGCCGGGCGAAGTCGGCCCAGGTCGGCTCGTCGCCACCGCCGATCGGCTGGGCGGGGTCCAGGTCGAGCAGTACGGCGCGGCTGCGCGGGGGACGGCCGATCAACTCGGTCGCGGACTGCGGCTCGCGATGGCCGTGCGTCACCATGTTTCGGTCGCCCTCGACGGCCATCGAGACGGTCACCGGCGAATGCCAGTCCGGATACCGACGGCTCGCCCGCAGGTCCACGTGCTCCTGCTCCGCCAGTGTGCGCCAACAGAACTCACCGTAGTCGTCGTCACCGAAGGCCGCCCCCAGGCTCGTGCGCAGGCCCAGTCGCGCGGCCGCCACGGCCAGGTTGGCGATGCCGCCGGGGCATGAACCCATGCCTTGGGCCCACACCTCCTGCCCCTGCCGCGGCATCTGCGGCAGGCCGGTGAAGATGATGTCGAGAAACACCATCCCGTGCAGAAAGACGTCGAACTCCGGAGCTGCGTCGTCTGTCTCGTCGCGCAGCGCCGCCAGCGGATCGAACCGCGCGCCGTCGGTCTCCGTCATTACGACTCCTTCGTCTTCGCCCTGCGTATGCCCCGTACCCTCCTTCGATTCTGACGAACCGGGATGATGGCGGCATGCGGTTGACGATCCTCGGCGGGGGCGGCTTTCGGGTGCCGCTGGTCTACGGCGCGTTGCTCGATGCGCGATCTCCGGTCACCGACGTCGTTCTCTACGACACCGATGGAGCGCGCCTGGCCGTCAGCGGGCAGGTGCTACGCGCCCAGGCGCGGGAGGCCGAGGAGGCCCAGCGCGCGCCGCGGGTGCACGTCGTCACCGATCTTGACGAGGCGCTGACCGGCACCGACCTGGTGTTCAGCGCCATCCGCGTCGGTGGCCTGGCGGGTCGCATCCACGACGAGCGGGTCGCCCTCGACCTTGGGGTCTTGGGGCAGGAGACGGTGGGGCCCGGTGGCATCGCCTTCGGGCTGCGCACGGTGCCGGAGGCGGTCCGCATCGCCGAGCGGATCCGCCGGCTCGCGCCGAAGGCCTGGGTCGTGAACTTCACCAACCCGGCGGGCATGATCACGCGGGCAATGCAGACGGTGCTCGGCGACCGCGTCGTCGGGATCTGTGATTCGCCGATTGCCCTGACCCGCCGCGCCGCCCGAGCCCTGGGCCTGGCGCCGGCTCAGGTCGCCCCCGACTACGTCGGCTTGAACCACCTCGGCTGGTTGCGGGGCCTGCGCGCCGACGGGCGCGACCTGCTGCCCCGGCTGCTCGCCGACGACGCCGCCCTGCTGGGCCTCGAGGAGGGGCGCCTGTTCGGCCCCGACTGGCTGCGGACCATCGGGGCGCTGCCGAACGAGTACCTCTACTACTTCTATTGCGCCCGCGAGGCGCTCGCCGGGATCGCCGGGGCGCAGCGGACCCGCGGGGAGTACCTGCGTGAGCAACAAGAGGCCTACTACGCGGCCGTCGAGGCCGACCCCGGGCGGGCGCTCGCCACGTGGCGGCAGGCCCGCGCCGAGCGCGACGCGAGTTACATGCAGGAGGCGCGCGCCGTCAGCGAGTCCCGCGACCAGGCGGATCTCGACGCCGGCGGATATGAAGGCGTCGCGTTGACGCTCATGGCGGCCCTGCGCGGCGGCGAGCCGGCCCGCATGATCCTCGGGGTCCGCAACGGCACCTGCGTGCCGGGGCTCCCGGCCGACAGCGTTGTCGAGGTGCCCTGCCTCGCCGACGCCGCAGGAGTCACTGCGCTGGCGCCGACGAACCCGCCCAGCGGGCACCCGTTGGGGCTGATGCAGCAGGTCGCCGAGGTCGAGGCCCTCACGGTCCACTCGGCTCTGACCGGCGACGACGCTGCGGCGGTGGCTGCCTTCGCCCTGCACCCGCTCGTCGGCTCGGTCGCCACCGCCCGGGCGCTGCTCGCGGGCTACCGCGCTGCCATTCCCGAGGTCGACGCGGTCTTCGCCGAAAGATAGTGTTCGCTTTTGCTCGGCTGACCGTGTAAAAGCGAACACTATCTTTCGGCACGCCCGCGGGACGGCGCGGTGACGCCCGCCGATCAGGGCCGCGGCGGAATGCGTCAACACCCGACGAATCACACGCTCCCGCAAGGAGACTGGCATTAGCCTGAGCGCGATCGCGGCGGTCGTGCGCCGCGCATCGGCTCGGCCGCCCAGACCGGGCGGCCGGATGCGTCGCAGCGAAAGGTCTCCCCGTGTCGACTCCTTGGCCGACTTCACACTCCCTGCGCCTCGGCCTCGCCGGTCTGCTGGCCGTCGGCCTGGCCGCCTCGGGTGTCAGCAGCGCAGGCGTCGCCGCCAGCGGCGTCGACAGTGCGCAGAACGGCGCGCGTACCGCCGCCGACCCCTCGCCGCTGCCGCCGCCCCCGTCGGCGCCGCCCGCCGGGGACGCGGCGCTGTCGCCCAATCCGACCAAGCCGGAAGGCGATTCACGGCTCTCCCCGCACAGTCGCACCCTGCTGGCGCAGGCGCAAGCCGCGGGCCGAAAGCAGGTCACGGTCATGGCGCTCGCGGCGCCGAAGGGCACTGCGAGCGTCGCCGAGGGCCTGCGCGCCCTCGGGGCGACGATCGGCTACCGCCATGACGACCTCGGCTACGTGCGGGCGTCGCTGCCGACCGGTGCGGTGGACCGCGCGGCCGAACTGGCGGGGGTGCAGGCGCTCGACCTCGACGAGACCCTTGCGGCGCCGAGCCCGCAGGCAGGCGACGGCAAGCAAGCGACCTCGGGCTCCGGGCCGTGGACCGGCCCGAGCGCCAAGACCGGCCCCGACAACCCGTACCTGCCGACGCACGAGATCGGCGCGGTGGCGTTCAAGGCCGCCAACCCGGCTTACGACGGGCGCGGCGTCACGATCGGCGTGCTCGACTCCGGCGTCGATCTGGACCACCCGGCCCTGGCGAAGACCACCACCGACGAACGCAAGATCATCGACTGGTTTTCCGCGACCGACCCGCTACTGGAGGGCGACGGTTCGTGGCGGCCGATGATCACCGAGGTCCAGGGCCCGGAGGCGACGTATGGCGGCGCGCGGTGGAAGCTGCCGAACCGCCCGGGGGCCCGGTTCGCCATGAGTGTCTTTCGCGAGTCGGTGACGACCGGCTCGGAGTACAAGGGTGATGTCAACCGCGACGGTGACACCACTGACGTGTGGGGCGTGCTCTACGACTACGAGACCAATGACATCTGGGTCGACCTGAACCAGAATCGCGACTTCACCGACGAGCAGCCGATGCGACCGTACGCGGAGAAGTTCGACGTCGGGCACTTCGGCACCGACAAGCCGGCGACGCAGATCGCCGAGCGGGTGCCCTTTGTCGTTGAGTTCCGCAAGGACGTCGATCTGAGCCCGGCGGGTCTGCCCGGCCAGGCCGCCGACTTCGTCAACATCGGTTTGGCCGAATCGCACGGCTCGCACGTCGCCGGTATCGCTGCTGGTCACAATCTGTTCGGCGGGGTCGACGGCGCGGCGCCGGGGGCGAAGGTCGTGTCGGCGAAGGCCTGCCTGTTCGCCGGCGGCTGCACCACCGTGGCCCTCAGCGAGGGGATGATCGAGCTCGTCGCCAACCGCAAGGTCGACGTCGTCAACCTGTCGATCGGTGGGTTGCCGCCGCTCAACGACGGCAACAACGTGCGCGCGCGCCTGTACAACCGGCTGATCGACACCTACGGGGTGCAGCTGTTCGTCTCGGCGGGAAACTCCGGGCCGGGTCTCAACACGGTCGGTGATCCGTCGGTCGCCACGGACGTCGTGTCGGTTGGCGCGGCCGCCAGCCGCGACACCTGGAAGGCGAACTACGGCGCCGACGTCTCGGCGCCGATGTGGGTGCAGAACTACTCCAGTCGCGGCCCTCGTGAAGACGGCGGCTTCAAGCCGGACCTGCTCGCGCCGGGGGCTGCGATTTCGACCGTGCCCGCGTGGGTGCGCCCCGACGGCCCGCCGCTGCCGGTCAGCTACACGCTGCCGCCGGGGTACGCGATGTTCAACGGCACCTCGATGGCCGCCCCGCAGGCCACGGGCGCGGCGGCGCTGCTGCTCTCGGCGGCGCGCGCCCAGAATCTGCCGGTGCGGCCCAAGCAGCTGCGCGAGTCGCTGTACTCCACGAGTCGCGTGTTGTCCGGGGTGCCGGCGGTCGCGCAGGGCAGCGGACTCATGGATGTCGCCGCCGCTTGGCAGCAGCTGCGGACCCTGCCCGACGTCAGTTCGCGGTACACGATCGTCGCGCCGGTGTGCACACCGTTGTCGTCGCTGCTGGCGACTCCAGACCGCGGCCCGGGCCTGTACAACCGCTGCGCGGTCGCAGACGGAGGGGCGGCCGCCGGGGTCAGGCGCACCGATGCGGTGACGATCACCCGCACCTCCGGCCCCGTCGCGGCCACCGAGCACACGCTGCGCTGGGTCGGCAACGACGGCACCTTCGCCGCCCCGGCACGGGTCGCGCTGCCGCTGGGCAAGCCTGTGCAGGTGCCCGTGACGTCGACCCCGAGCGGGCCCGGATTGCACTCGGCGACTCTGGAGATCGACGCGGCCGCAACGCCGCTCGTCGACGCCCGGATGTCAGCTGCTCTCGTCGTCGCGCGCCCACTGACCGCCACGCCCTACGAGCGCGACGACTCCGGCTCCCTGGAGCGCACCCGCACAACGAGCTACTTCGTCGAGGTGCCGCAGGGCGCCAAGGCGTTGCAGGTGGATCTGTCCGGCCTGGCCGGCGGCTCTCAGGTGCGGTGGCTCGCGTTCAGCCCCTACGGGGTGCCGATGGATGCGCCCACGAGCGCCGGCACCTGCTTCACCAACGACCGTTCCGACCCCAAGGTCTGCAACGCGACGTCCCGCTCGTACCCCGATCCATTGCCCGGTCTGTGGGAGCTGACGGTGGAGGCGAAGCGGTCGTCACCGACGCTGGCCAATCCGTTCTCGCTGCGCGCGGCCGTGCAGGGGGTCACCGTGACGCCCCAGGAGCAGACGCTCACCGACGTGGCGACCGGCACGTCCCGGGCGGTGCAGTGGCGTGTCCGTAACGACTTCGGCGATGTCACGGTCACCGGCCAGGGCGGACCGTTGGGTTCCGCCCGCCAGGAGCGCCCGACGATTCAGCACGGCGAGAAGCAGCGTTTCGAGGTCACTGTGCCGGCGGGCGCGACGACCCTGACCACCTCGATCGGCATCACCAGCGATCTGGGCGCGGACCTCGACCTGTACCTGTACGACGAACGGGGCCAGCTCGTCGGTCTCTCCGGGAGGGCCGATTCGCAGGAGCGCATCACCCTCGACGACCCCGAGCCCGGCACCTACACCGTCGAGGTCGACGCCTACGAGGTCGACGAGGCCGGCACGCAGTACGACTACCTCGACGTGTTCACCAGCCCGACCCTGGGCGCGCTGACCGTGCGCCCGACCCAGGCCACCCTCGGAGAGGGTGCAGCGACGACGATGAGCGGCACGGTGCTCGTTCGGGCCGACGCCGCGGCGGGGCGCAGCCTCGTCGGGGAGTTGCGAGTGGTCTCGGTCGATGCCCTGGCCCCCGGATCGTCGTCCGGGTCCGGCGGGGCCGTGTTGGGCCGCGGCCGGGTCGTCGTACAGCCGGTGACGGAGCCCGAGCCGAGCCCGACTGTGAGCCCGACTGTGAGCCCGACGGTGAGCCCGACGGTGAGCCCGACGGTGAGCCCGACGGTGAGCCCGACGGTGAGCCCGACGGTGAGCCCGACGGTGAGCCCGACAGGATTGCCCACAGCTACTCCGACGGCGCCGCCAACTCCCACGGCGCCGCCGAGCCCGACCGGCACGCCGTAAGGCGCGGCACCCAGCACAACAGATGCCGGCCGTCCTGCCCCCCGAAAGGTCAGGACGGCCGGCATCTGCCGGTTCGACCCGTGCGAAAGCCCGGTTGGATTAGTTGGTGGGTGTGGCCGGGGAGATGTCGGAGACCTTCAGCACCGTGAACGGAACGCCCTGCTGGCAGGTCGTGGCGACGCCCTCCTGGCGGTAGCCCTCGACGGTGACTCGGGTGCCCGGCACGACGCGGGGGTTCTCGACGAGCAGCAGCAGCGCGTTGCCGCCGCGGTCGGGGGTCAGCAGCCGACAGTTGTGCTCGACGCCGGCGCCGACGACGCCGGAGACCCGTTCGAGCGTCCCCAGCCGGGTTGCGGGCAGCGTGAGCTCGGGTTCGGGCCTGGGCAGGTAGGTCGAGGAGTCGGTGGGCGCGGGCCCGGTCATCGCTGTCGGCGAGGCGGTCGGCGAAGCCGTGGGGGCCGCGCCCTGATCGGGCGTGGCGCTGCCGGTGGATTCGGCGCCGGTCTGCCCGGTACCACCTCCGCAGGCGGCTAGGACGACCATGAGACCTCCCGTGGTGCACATCATCGCGAACCGACGCATGCCATCTTGACGAGCCGGTGCCGCCGTTCGTTCCCGTCAGGGCGCGACGAGGCTGCGGGTGGCCGACGAATCCCGGCCGGACTGTAAGCGATCCGCATTCCTGATAGCAGCCTGAGGGGGCTTGGTCGCCGACCCCTTCCCCGCATCTGCGGCGCGCCCTAGTGTCTTCGCATCTAGGCCGCTATCCAACGGCGTACGGGCACCCACGCTCTTCTTTTTCCCTTCGCACCCCTGGGGAGGCGCCATG
>NZ_BAHD01000087.1 GCF_000298215.1 Kineosphaera limosa NBRC 100340
GAGGCGCGCCTGGCGGCCGCGGAGGCGCGCCCCAGCGCCCCGAGCATGCCCGTCGCGCAGGAGTTCGTCGCCGCTGCGCCGATCGAGATCGGCGAGGTTGCCGCGACGCTCGAGCCGGCCGCTCAGGCTCCGGCCCGTTCGACCCGCCCCGACCCGCTGGAGGTTGCGGCGCTGGCCCACTCATCGATCGACGCGGCCAACCAGAGCGCGGCGGTCGACCCGCTGCTCGCCGACGACGGCTGGGCGCCGACTCCGGTCCCGCCGCCCACCTACACCCTCAAGGCCAAGGCCCAGCGGCCCCTACCGCCGCCCATGGAGGTGCCGGTCCCGATCGAGGTCGACGAGGACGATGTGGCCTGGGACGAGGCCCGTCACCAGCCCCGCGTCGTCAGCGCCTGAGGGTCGCTCGCAGGCCGGTTGACCAGCGGCTGAGGCCGATTCGGGGACCAGTTGAGTCTTTGCTACAGTGGTCCTCGCATCTGGGGCTGTGGCGCAGTTGGTAGCGCGTCTCGTTCGCAATGAGAAGGTCAGGGGTTCGAATCCCCTCAGCTCCACCGCACGCACAAGGCTCGAACCCTTGCCAACGGAAACGTTGGTCGAGGTTCGGGCCTTGTTCGCGTCTGCGGCCCAGGTCAGGGCGTTGGCGTTGACCTGCGGATCGAGGAGCATCTCGAAGGGCCGGTTGTGCTCGACGCGCAGCTCGTTGTCCTCGTCGATGAAGACCTTGGTGAAGAATGCCTGGTTGCACAGGCGCCGGTTGGTGTCGTCGCAGCGGGTGTAGATGTCGGCGCAGTTGGCGAGTAGGCCGAGGGCGTCGTCGAGGTGGGCGCGGGCGTCGGCGTAGTCGCCGAAGTGGGCGTCGATGCGGCGGGTCACTTGGTTGAGTTCGGCGACGATGCGGTCTTGTTCGCGCTTGAGCACGGAGAGCGGGATCGCGTCGGCGTAGTGCGCTTGCATGAGGCGGTCCTGCTCGCTTTCGAGCCGGTCGCGGTTGGTGGTGAGGCGTTCCAGTTCCTCGGTTTCGACGGCCATGAGCCGGTCGAACTCGTGGTGGAGCATGCCCGCGAGGGCGTCCTGCTGGGCGGGCGTGATCTGGACGCGGGTGTAGTAGTCCTCGACGAGCTTCTCGACGTCTTCGATGAGCATCGCCTGGCGTGTGCAGTCGGTGCGCTTGGAGTGCCGACTGGACCGTTCCCGCTTTGGTGGAGGGTGGGGCATATTTCGCGGGTTCCTGAACTTGGGAGGAACCGAGGATGGGATCGACACGGAGGGCATTCACCGAGGAGTACAAAGCCTCGGCGGTAGAGTTCGTGATCAATGACGGGCGCTCGGTCGCCGACGTGGCGCGCAGTATCGGCGTGCATGAGATGACCTTGGGGAAATGGGTGAAGAAGGCACGAGACGCGCAAGACGGTGAACCGGTCCGGCCGTTGAACGAGGACGAGCGGGCCGAGCTGGAACGGCTCCGCTCGGAGAACCGACGGTTGAAGATGGAGGCCGAGTTCGCAAAAAAAGTGGCGGCCTGGTTCGCGAAAGACCAGCAGTGATCTTTGCTGCGATCGCGGACTGGGCCGACGCCAAGGAGTACTCGGTCGAGTTCATGTGCGCCGAGCTGGGGGTGTCGACCTCGGGCTACTACGCGTGGCGGACGCGGCCGGCGTCAGCGCGGGCTCGGGCCGATGAGGCGCTGCTGCGCCTCATCGGGGTGATCTTCGAGCGATTGAAGGGCAACCCGGGGGTGCGGCGGATCCACGCCGAGCTCGCCGCCCAGGGCCATCGGGTGGCACGGAAGCGGGTGTGGCGGCTGATGAGGGGTGCTGGCTTGCAGGGACGCCATCCGCGGGCGTGGAAGAAGACCACGATCCACGGCCAGCGGCCGGTGTCGGCGCCGGACCTGATCGGCCGGGACTTCACCGCCAGGAAGCGTGATCAGCGGTGGTGCGGCGACATCACCTATGTGAAGAGTTGGGACGGCTGGGTGTACCTGGCGACCGTGATCGACCTGCACTCGCGGCGGGTGGTCGGGTGGGCGGTCGCCGACCACATGCGCACCGAGCTGGTCACCGACGCCCTGGCGATGGCCCTGAGGCAACGTCGGCCGAAGGGCCGGGTCACTTTCCACAGTGATCGCGGCACGCAGTACACGTCGAACGATTTCGCCCGCTTCTGCCGTAAGAACAGGATCCGTCGTTCGTTGGGCCGGACCGGTATCTGTTATGACAATGCGGTCGCGGAGAGTTTCTTCGCGTCGTACAAGAAGGAACTCATCCACACCCGGCCCTGGCCGGACCTGGAATCGGTGAAGAAGGCCACCTTCGAGTGGATCGAGATGTACTACAACCGCACCCGCAGGCATTCGACCCTAGGCTATTTGACACCACACGAATACGAGCTAGGATTCAGACACATCCACGAACTCGCGGCATAAATCACGCCTCCACTTTTTCGGGAACACTCCACTCGATCGATCTGGTTGAAGCGCTCCACGAACGCCTCGCCAAACGTGGCTTTGCCTCCCACCCCTACATCACCGCCGAGCAGATCACGCCGACGGCCAACAGCGCCAAGCCACAACCAGCTCCGGCTGGTAGCCAGGTCGAAGCAGGCAGGGGAGTGGCGCGATGACCAACCGGTACACTCTCGCCCTGGGTTTGGTCCGCCAAGCCCGCACCAGCGGCGACATCACCGACGAGTTCCTCCAAGCCGCCCTCATCGACGCCGAAGTCGACCTCGAAGACCTCGCCCCCGCCGCCCCAGCCATCGGATCTCCGGCGCCCCTGAATACCCACGGCTGCATCGAACAAGCCATCCAGCTGCTCGACGAGCAGCCCGCCACCAGCGACATCCGCACTTGGCTGCACAAGGTGCTGGCAGGACTCCCGTCATGACCGCCACCATCGGCGGCCTGCTCGACCGCCTGCACCTGCTCGCCTACCGCCTCGACCCCTCCGGGCCACCCCTCCCCGTCGAGACCGCGCACCTGGCCGCCGGCTGGGCCCAGGTCAGCCAGCGGCTGACCGCTGCCCTGAAAGCTCTTCCCTTCGAGTTCGATGGGACCGGCGAGGCCCAACGTGACTACCACCTGTCCCTGCTGCGCCCCCTCCGCGGCCCCACCGAGCACACCACACCCGCAGACCCACAACTGGAGGACGCAGCCCTCCTCTTCGGCGGCATCGCCGACATGCTCGTCGACCATCACCCTCGCTTCCAAGTCGACGCCCCACCCCGCTGGTTCTACCCGGGACTCCCACCCCGCAAACCCGTCTACGAGTGGCGTGACCGCAACGAGGCCGCCGCAACAGCGCTGCAGGACAACCTCTTGGCCGCCACCTACGCCATCGGCAACTGGACACTCCACCGACTCGGCACGAACGGCACCGACAGCACTCCCTTCGCACGCTCCCTCCGGCACCTGGTGAACACGTGCCACCAAGCAGCCCGGACCAATCCCGACCGCCGGCGAAGCAGCCTCGAACACCTCACCTCAACCCCCGTCGACGAACCCAGCCTCTATGGAGCACTGACCCGATGGGCAACCGAAGCCGAAAAAGCCCTGCACCGACGCTTGGTCACCAGCGGCACCTTCGCCATGCTCGCCTCCGACCTCACCATCCTCACCGCCGCCACCCACCACACCCTCACACCACGCATGCACAAGGAACTCGAAGATCTCCAGGAGGTCACCAAGACACTCACGGCCGCCCTCACCGGGTGGAAGCAGATTGCTGCATGGCCCACCAACATGCGCTTGGGAGGACCCCGCGCCCTCGACTACATCGCAGCCTCCCGTGAACTCCGGTCCTACATCGCAGCCGAGCTCACCGGACCAGACGGATGGCACACCGCGAGTCAAATCCAAGAACGGTTCACCACCGGGCAGCTCGACACCCTCACCCAAACCCTCGCCCAGCGTTCGGCCAGGATGGGAGACGCCCTCAGCAAGACCGTCCGCGACATGACGATCGGTCAGGGGCGCATGTGGGTCGACACCTCAACCGCCCGCACGGTCGATCCAGACCTCAGAAGGACACGCTGGATACTCCAAGCAGATGGAGCACCCCCAGTCGCAGCCCCCATCGACTGGCACATCAGCAGGAGACCGACGGAGCGAGCCATCCAACTCGCAGACACAAGCCGAGAGGCAGCTAATCACTCCGAGCAGGCAGCTACACGAATTCACCAGCTGTTGGGTTTCGGCCACAAGCTGACACCCGAAGTCGTCAGCAGAGTCACGCTCAGCCGGGCACGCATCCGAGTGAGGTATGGCCATCCAGGCCACCAGACCGGGACGATGCCTCCAACCTTTGGATGAAGAGGCCCGCGTCCGCCGTGGTGCTTGCCCCTGTCGCCGCAGACCTGCTGAGGATCGAGCGCGCCGTCGAGCTCGGAGCCGACCCAGCCGGCGACTGGTCCACCCGCCACGCCACCCGGGGACGCCTCGCTGCCGGACAACGAGTCCAACCGCGAGCTCACCAACCGGCTCACCCGCTCTTCCTACCCCCACGGCGGGGACGTGGGCCTCGATCTTGGTGAGGAACTTCTTGAACTCGGTCGCCCGGTGACGTCGGTGGGTAGAGGAGATCACGGTGCCGTCGGCCACGTTCAGCGCGGCGAACAGGCTGGTGGTGCCGTGCCGGACGTAGTCGTGGGTGCGCTTCTCGGGCATCCCGGGCATCATCGGGAACGCCGGCTGTGACCTGGCCAGGGCCTGCACCTGGCTCTTCTCGTCGACGCTGAGCACGACCGCGTTCTCCGGCGGGTCGAGGTAGAGACCGACGATGTCATACACCTTCTCCACGAACAGCGGGTCGTTGGACAGCTTGAACCCCTCGGTGCGGTGGGGCTTGAGCTCGAAGGCCTTCCAGATCCGGCCGATCGAGGACTTCGACAGCCCGGTCCGCTCAGCCATCTTCGCCCGCGACCAGTGCGTCGCGTCTTTCGGCGTGGTCTCCAAGGTGGCCACGACCACGTCCTCGACCTGCTCGGCGGTGATGCTCGGGGGGCGGCCCGGCCTGGGCTCATCGGACAGTCCGTCCAAGCGGTGCTCGACGAACCGGGACCGCCACCTGCCCACCGTGGCCGCCGAACAGCCCAGCTCCGCGGCCACGACCTTGTTGTCCGCTCCCTCGACGCACCTCAGCACGATGCGCGAACGCAGCGCCAGAGCCTGCGAGGACTTCCGCCGCCTGACCCACCGCTGCAGCTGCGCACGCTCCTCCTCGCTCAGCTCAAGGGCGGGCTTCGGGCGTCCTGATCGAGGCATGCCCCATTCTACGATTTATCTAATGTATTTACGGCGCAACACACTAGGACTCGACAAACCGGTGGCCTCGTCTTCGAACGTCGGATCGGCCTCATATTCGAGCGTTGTCGACACATTATGTCTTTCAGCGCAGATGCTAACCAGGTTTTCTTGACGGGCAGTCTCTCTAGGGTGATCGCCATAGACTTGGGCAGCTTGCGCCTCGAGCGATCTTGATCGCGTGAAGCGGCATTCCCAATCGACGGTGGGTCGGCAACTGCGCGGGCTGAGCGTTGAGGAGCCTTGTCGTCGCGAGGATGTGGGTGTCGAGTCCAACCAGCGTCAACAAGGCTTACCTCAACGACGTCCTCCTGCCCGCCGGTCACGGTCGATTACCGATGTCCCCTGCCCGTGCTGCGGGCCGGGCCTGAGTTCCGCACCTTCAGTGCCCTGTGAAGTCTGGGATTTGCCGAGGATGGCTGTGGCGCCGGCGTTTGAGGCGGGGTTCGGCCGGGCGCTCGACCAGGTGCTGCGCCGGCTCACCCACCTGACGGGTGGGGACGGGGTCAAGTCCCTGGACGTGGTTGTGGTCCGGCTGGCCCCGGTACCGCTGCGATGGTTGTGGGCGCGTGTGGCGGCATTCGCGGAGGACGGTTCCCCGACCGCGGTCGAAGCTGACCAGGGTCGCGGACGGGTGGGCCTTGTGCCAAGTCGTGCTTGATCGCGGCACCCAGCTCCTCATCGACCACCCGGGACGGCTCGCCGGCGTCGGGGTCGACGAACAGGGGCTACGCTCATGCAAGGCAACGGGGTGACAAGTGCGTCACCGTGATCATCGACCTCACCCGGCAACTCGTCGCGCAAGGCGTTCGCGGGCGACGAGTTGCCCATCTTGCATCCGCCGTCGGATCCACCGCCTTCGCCACCGTCCCGCCACCGATGCGAAGATGCAGTCGGGTGGACCACTGCGTCCCCCCGAACCGCCTCGGCGGTGGCTTCAACGAGGCGGTGATGGTGGCCCGCGCTCGGCGACCCTGCCAGGCAGGAGAATCTAACGTGAGCGCCATCAGTACTGCGGCGACATCCCGCCGGCTGAGCTCGAGGACCACTGCTACGCTCACTTACAGGCCCAGCCTACGGCTGAGCTCACGCACGAATGAAGTTGCCGGACACGCCCGGGGGTCGCTGCAGTTTGTCCCGCGCTCGTTGCAGCAGACGGTGGCCCCTTACGCTGGCAAGCGAGACCGGGAGAATTGATGATGATCTCCGATCGCACGCTTCAGTCATCGGGCTGGGCCCACACTGGGGGCAACATTGCGATTATGGGCCGAGGCCCGTACTGGAGCTCCGTTCCGAGAGAGGGATTCCCGAAAGACATGGCCTCGGACGAAGATCTCTACCGCAGTGAGGCGCCATGACTCGGGCTCAGATCTTTGCCGAAGAGCGACGAGGTGGTTGGAGGTCCATCCGCGACTTCGAGGTCCGCGGCCGCGCAGAGACCGTCGTCGAACGTGCACCATCCCCAGGCGTCACGTCTCACGCACCGGTGATCGGGGTCCCATGCTGGTGCGACTAGGCGACGCAGAGTTCGAAGTGACGTCGACCAACCTGGAGTTCTGGCGACGAGTGAGTCTGGGCGACTGGGAGCCGGACTCATTCAACGTGGTGCGGCAGTTTCTTGCTGGGTCAGGTGGCCCCTTCATCGATGTTGGGGCGTGGATTGGACCGCTGACCTTGTACGCGGCTGCGCTCGGCAGCTCGGTGGTCGCGTACGAGCCCGACCCTGTCGCACGCACCGAACTCTTGGCGAACGTGGCCCTCAACCCTTCACTGGCCGATCGCATCACCGTCCGCCCGCAAGCGGTGGGGACGGGACGTTCTGGGCGGCGCCTGGGAAACATCACGTCGACCTTGGGCGGCGACTCGATGTCGAGTCTGCTGTTCGCAGACGCGAGCGTGGGCTGGGTGGTGGAAGAGATCCCACTCACCGACGTCCTCGCCGGGGCACCACACCCCGCCCTGGTCAAAATTGATATCGAGGGAGCAGAGGTGGAGGTGCTGTCAGCGGCGAGTGAGTCCCTGGAGGCGTTGCCACCTCTCCTGCTGTCCGTCCACCCGCGATTCTGGGAACCGGACCCCGATCCTAGGCTGCGTCGTCTGGTGCAGTTGTTGGCCCTCTATCCGTCGGTGACGACCCCAGACGGCCAGCCGTTCGTCCTTACGGACCTGTTTGACGAACCATGGCGGAGCGGCTTGCTTGAGCTTGTCGTCGCATCGGGTCCACCATGGACCGCATGCCCGGATCGATCTGGTCCACCCCAAGGCGGAGGCAGCCCACCACGGCTCGGTGGCCGGGATGGATAGGCGCACCTGCTCCAACAGGGACCCCGCCCGGGTTCGGGAATTGCTGCGTGGCCGTCGAGGTCTGCGGGCAGTCGGGACCCGAGTCCACAGAGTCGCTTAACTTAACTGGGGGGGTGCCCGGAGTCATGGCCCTGGGCGCGCACCGCTCATCGAGGCCAGATCGTACGTCGCAGCGCGGCCCTCACCTCACGGCACCGGCGGGTGCGGGGATGACGACAAAGGGGGCGAGGAGCTCGCGTATCGCGGCGGAGGGGCGTCCGTTCAGCTCGCGGCGGAGCAACTCGGCGTACGAGCGGTACTGGTGGATGGCCTCGGCGATGTTCCCCTCCTGCAGGTGGATCTTCACGAGCAGGCGGTGCGCGCTCTCGCGGAGGGGCTCGGTGCTGATCGCAGCGAGTGCGACTTGGAGCGCGTCATACCAGCGCCCCTGCTGGATGAGCAGTTCGCCGATTCTGTCCATGGCGTGCAGGCGTACCTGGCGGAAGCGTTCCCGTTCGACGATGACCCAGTCCTCGTACCAACCGGCCAGGATGTCGTTTCCGACCTCGATCAACTCCTGGGCCACGCGGAACACCGTCTCCGCATCGGGTTCCGAGCGCAGGACGCCCTCGGCACGGTCGATCACCCGGCGCAGGTCGACCTGGACGCAGGGGTTGAGCCACAGGTGGGTGTTGGAGACGCAGACCAGCTCCATGGGTTGGAGCCGCCACAGTGCCGAGCGCAGGCTTGAACTGGCGTGGCGGTCGTCGGCGTCGTACCACAGTGTCCCGCTGACGTAGGTGCGTCTGACGGGCCGGGGCTGGAAAGCGAGGAAGCAGACCAGACGCTGGGAGGCGGGGGCGATGGGCACGGGCTCGCCGTCGCATCGAACCTCGAAGTCCATGATGAGGTTCAGCTGCAAGGCCGGACCGGACGAATTCAGGACTGATGGAGTGGTCACGGTACTCCTCGGGGGTGGTTCACCGTCGATCGCTCGGCAACGCGTCGGACGGCATGTGACGGATGGACAGCGGCGAGGACCCCGGCGCGCGGCAGGAGGTCGTGATACAGCGCGTAATCGTCCCCGAGGAGCCGGCGCACCTCGGTGAGGTCGACTGGCGCCCAGTATGGCCCCTGGGTGTCCTTGCGGACAGTGCTTCTGCTGTGGAGCAGAGCCACCACAAGGTCGCAGGAGCGCAGGTCGTCCAGCTCGCGGGCGCCCGACTGCCAGACGAAGCGGGTGTCCTCCCCGACGCCGACGGCCGGGAACGGGTGCCTGCGCCACAGGCTCACCGCGTAGCACAGGCTGGTCCCGGCCAGCCACGGCCGGGCTCCGGTGGGCCAGGTGTACCGCCACGCCCGGGAGAGTTCCGGGTCACAGAACAGCAGGCGCGACGTGCCCGACAGTTCCGCCCTGCCTGACGCCAGGCCGTGCATCTGGGTGGACAGCCGGGTGGGCGACTGCCAGTCGTCGTCGTCCCAGTGGGCGATGAAGTCGCCGGTGGCCAGCTCACAGGCGAGGTTTCGCTTGGTGCCGAGCACGACGGGCTTGTCGAGCCGCTGGTAGCGGACACCGGGGACGCCGGCGACCAGGTCGATGATCGGGTCGTCCCCGTCGTCCAGCACGACCAACTCCTTGTCGGGGTAGTCCTGGTGCCGGAACCAGGCGATCGCCAGCGCCGCGAGATCGCGGCGATCCCGGGTGGGCATGATGCAGCTCACCCTTCCCGCCACGGCCCCGGACGTCTGCGTCCCGTCGAGACTCGCGTAGAACGCCAGGTCGTCGCCGGGCAGGTCGGGCGCTGCCACCCGCGACCACCCATCGCGGTCGACCGCCTGCCCGGCCTGCAGCGACCAGGTGTTGCCCGCGTGGCGCACGTACACGTAGTGCTCCCGGCCGGGCACGCGGGTCAGCCGGGCGCCCGCCCGGACGCAGGCGTCGAGGAAGTCGGCGTCCTCGGCGAGCGAACGGTCCGGGAACCGGTGGTGCTCCCACCACCGTCGGGCGAAGGCGATCGTGCCGCCGTAGACCCCTCGGCGCAGCAGCCGGGACTCCAGACCGGGGGAGGGCCGCCAGCACTGCCAACCGACCGGCTCGAACCAGTCAAGCCCTTCGAGCCCGGTGATCTCCGCGGTCCCGGCCAGCAGCGGCCCGAGTTGGGTGCTCACCCGACGCGGACCGTGCCAGTCGTCGTCGTCGAACAGGACGATGAACTGGCCGCGGGCCGCCGCGCAGCCGAGGTTGCGCAGCGCGCCAATGCTGCGGCGTCCGGGGCCGTCGGGCGGGCGGACCAGCCGCACGCGGGGGTTGGCGGGCAGGAGTGTTGCCAGCTGTGGAGTCCCGTCCTCGACGACCACCAGTTCGGCTTCCGCGTAGTCCTGGCGCAGGAAGTACTCGACCGCACGCAGAGCGAACTGCGGGCGTCCGCGGGTCGGCATGACGCAACTCACCACTGGCTGGCGCGCCGTGACCGGCGTGCGGGTGGCCTGGTTGGTGGAGGCCTGCGTGACGAGAGCGTCGACGCGGAGCTTGATCATCTCCAGGGGCGCGAAGTCGGTGCACTCGTCGCCCAGGCAGTGCTGCCGGTAGTCGTCGCGGTCTCCGGCGAGGCGCTGCCCGCAGAACCGGTCCTGGTAGAGCCGGCGGGCGGGCTCCAACTGTGCGCTGTCGTCTGCCGGAGCAGGCCGCCAGACGAACGCGCCCCCGACCCAGACCCCGGGAAACCCGGCCCGGGTGGCCCGGATGTTGTAGTCCATCTCCCAGCAGGGCCCCTCGCCGTACGCCGGGTCGGCGCCACCCAGAACGTCCACCACCTCGCGCCGCACCAGGTAGCAGAAGTCGCCGAGCGAGTGGAGCGGGGCCAGGGTGCGCGCAGCGGTCCCGAACCGGCGGGCCAGTGCGGCGGACGCGGTACGCACCCCGCGCAGGTCCCCGGCGGCGTCGACGCAGCCCTGCTCGTTCCACGCCCGGTTCGTGCTGGGCCCGGCGAGGCCCGCGCCGGTGCGCGCCAGCGCCGCCGTGAGCCTCGTGAGCCAGTCGGGGCCGACCAGTGCTCCGCCCTGAATCAGGACGACGTCGGACTCCGACCGCCCGACCAGTTCGTTGAAGCCCAGCGCCCCCGCGGCGGACAACTCGACCACCTCGTACGGGCAACTTCCGGTGTGGCGGGCAAGGAAGTCGTGGCTGAGCCGCAGCGCGTCCGGGTGCGCCGGCGTCAGGCCCACGGCTGTCGTCCGCATGCGTCGAACTGTGCGGTCTACCCATCACCGGGGGGTGTGCAATGCGTCACGGCGGCGTCACCGCCGCGTCACCGGACGCAGCCGCGTGGGTCGGTGACGGCACGGTGACCGAGATACGAGAGGCTGAACTGGACGTGTGTGCTCGGCCGGGCAGACGGGAGCAGTCCATGGAACTGGACAGGGACGCCAAACCAGACCGTCGTGCACCGGAGCGGCGCCACCCCGCACCGGCTCTGGCCCGGGGCGGTGCTACGCCAGCGTGGGCGGCCGACCACGCCACGGCACGGTCACGCGCGGCCGCCGATGAGAAAAGCGCCGAAGACGCCGAGGCCGGGCGCGCTCTCCCCGGGTCGCGCGCAGCAGGAGCGCCGAGGGACCGGTCACCGCTGGCGTCCGACGAGGGGTCTCCGGTTCCGACGGATGTCGCTCGCGCGGCGGGTGCCGACCCGACGGTAGCCCGGGTGCACGAGGGGCCGGAGGACCAACTGTTCACGTCCATGCTCGGCGCCCGGGCCGCCACCCATGGTCGGGACATCTTCCTCGCTCGCGGGGAGTCCGCGCATGACGTGCCGCTCATGACGCACGAACTGACGCACGTCGCCCAGGGTGGCGACCAGGTGCGGCTACGGAAGGCAACCCACTACGAGCGCCGGATGTGGCTGGGGTTCTACGACCACTACCTACCGCGCAAGCTCCTGAAGAACTACATGGACGACACCGGCAAGGCGATCACGCTCACCGCCCAAGAGATGATCGACTGCAACCCCATCGTTGACCTCCGGCGCAGCAAACGCTTCATGACGGAGGTGGCCGGGCTGGCTGCGGCGGGTGGCGGGACCAACGCCGTCAAGGTGACCGGCTGGGGCGGCGCGCGCACGAACGGTACCTTGGGCAACTTCACCATCACCTACGACGGCATCGTGACCGTCAAGGCCGACGGGAGCTGGGTCTACCTGGGGACGATGACCTTCTATGACTACTGGGACTTCGACCCCAAGGGTGCGGGCTCGGGCAGGTCGACCCCCGCCGAACTGCAGGTCCGGGTGGCGGCTGCACTGCTGCCCGGCAAGCCCTTCAAGATCTTCAGCGTCGTGGCCGCCCTCACACAGACCTCGGATGACACCCGGGCACAATGGGGCGACATGAAAGCTCCCGCGTTCGTGGACGACAAGAAGTACCGGGGGGCGGCGGATATCGCGACCGGCGACGTCGCCGGCGGTCCGGCTGGCGCGGACGTAATTGGGACGCAGGCCAGCGAAGACCTCAACAAGTGAGGAGCGGGGATGAGTGACGAGCGAAACCCGCTGGAACGGGCGCTGGGGGCACGCTTGGACCCTTCCTACCCGGTCCGCGTCCACACGTACGCCGTCCCCGGGCTCGACTACGAGGTGCTCTACGCCGCGGTCCAATTGCCGCCGGACGCCGTCCAGGCGCTGCAGGACGCCGCGGGTCTCACCTCCCCCGAGGCGCAGGCCTATACCCGGGTGATGCTCCCCTCGGGCTGGCGCGTCGACCCGGGGGACCCACCCGAGTGGTGGCCGACGGATCCCGAGTCCCTGACGGAGCAGGCGGCCCGTGCCGCAGACCCGGGCGGGTGGCTCGTGTCGGGCCACCGAGACGGCACGCTCTTCGTCCTGGCGACCCGCGCAGGCGCCCCGAGTTGAGGCGGCTCAGGTTGTGGACGTGCACTTGCGCAGCGCGATCCGGATCTGCCGCTTGAGGTCCTCATCTTCTTCGACCGCCGCCGCGAGCAGGAGAGGGGCGGCGAGTGAGGACCAACCCAACAGGGCTGCGGCCTGGATCCCACCGGCACGGATGGTTGGGTTCGTTTTCTCGAGCGCGGCCTCGACCAATTGACGAAGAGCCGGCTCGTCCTCCGTGCCGGCAGCAAGCGCCGCCCGCACGAGTGCAGCCGGGTCGTCAGGACACGTTGCGGCCAGCGCCGTGTGGTCGCTCGCACTAGGCAGCGCGAGCAGTCGTCGGAACTCCGCGGTCAAAGTGGACATCCGACCGCTGGATTCCACGCTGACGAACACCGCCGGGATCGCGTGGTTCAGGGTCAGCGAGATCCGACCCGATCCAGTTGCTCTCTCGGGCCACGTGTACACCTCTGTGGAAGGAGTCAGCAGCGCGTGGTCGGGCTGAACCCGAGCCCCTGCATGAGGCCAAAGCGACCGAACAGCCGCGTGGACGCGGGCGACTGCTCCCTGGGAGTCGGTGTCCCCGGGAAACACGAGGTACGCGTCATTGCCCATCAAAGCCCCAAAACTCTAGCTAACTAACGCTTGTAGTTCTTCAGGAAAAGGACGAGTGAATCCTTAAGCGTAGCCTCGAACTGATCCCGCTCGGTCTCGGTGGCGCGGGAACCGGGCTTCCTCGCCTCGAACCACTTCGAGAACGCGTCCGCGAGGGCTGCAACTGCCGACGAGCCGTCCCCGTAGACGTCCTTGTTCGAGCGCATCAACTCACGCAGGCGCAAGAAGATTTGGGCTACGCGGCGCTTCCGCTCTGCGATCGCCTTCGCGTGCTTACCCTCAATGGTCCCAGCTTCCTCGGCCCTAACAGCTTGCGTGGCGTGAGGCGGGGCCATCGGGTTGGCGCTGGTGAGATTTGCTCTTGCGAGACGGCGGCTTAGCGGTGCCCGGCTGCGCTCCGGCGCCGCTGCAACTTCCGCTTCCGAGGTAGCCCACAACACGTCGAGGGCCGTCGACATGCCGGCCTTCCGCACCCCCTCGAGCTCGAGCAGAGTGTCCGCCTTCCTGGAGATGTCAAGACTCGTCTCCTTGCGAGCGAAGCGCACGTACTTGTCAAGGCCGGCGCCCATCGCGATGGAAGTGCTGGACGGGATTGCTCGGATGTCCGCTGGAACTCCCACCCCCGACTCTCGATCTGCCTTCAAGCGTGGCCTCCAGAACGTGGCGTGCCCTCCTGCCGGCAGTCTCTCCCTGGCGACGTACCTTCGCCCCGACCTTGTGGGGCTCCAGCTCAGGCCCCTTCCGGTTTCGGCGGCTTCCTTGAAGCGGAGGTGGGTCTCCGTGGAGTAGTGCCGCGCAGGATCACTCTGTGTCAATTCTTCGCGCCGGGCTTCCTTTTCTCTGGCCTCCACGTACGAAGCAAGGTACGCGTCCTCCGCCTTGCGCAGGATGTCCTCGAGCGCGGCGCCGAGTTGCAGTTGCTCCGCGCGGGTCAACGGCCGGCTTGGATTGACCCGCGCGACCAGGGTCCCGCCCTCCAGCTTCAGCGAGGTGAGCCTGTAACGCGCTCTCCAGTACCCCAGTTTCACCATGAGGCGAATGCTCCCCACGCCTCTGCGGAACATCGCTTCGGCCGCCGGCTTCAGTTCCCTGACGGCCCGATCAAGCCGGCGCTGCTTGGCCTCCTCGCGCTCCCGCTTCCGCCGAGCCGCCTCGGCCTTCGGATCCTTGCCGCGCCGGGCGTCACGGCGCGCCTGCCGCTTGGTGCGCCAGTCGGTGAACCTCTTGCCCGCCCTGCGGAGGGCACCCTTCACCTTCGTGACCACCTTCCTGGCCGCCCGCCCGGCCTTCTTGGCCACGTTCTTCAGCACGGCGAGGAGCTTCCTGGCGATCGCCCTGACCTTGTTGCCCACCGCCGCGGCGGGCTTCCGGAGCCGCTTGAGAAGCCAGTTCGCCACGAAGTCGATGACCACGATCGCGGCAGAGGCGACCAGGTCCGCGAACTGGGGCCCGGCGCCACCCTTCGCGACGGCCTTCAGGAACGCGATGAACTTGCCGAAGGCACTGAGCATTCGCTGGACAGTTCCCCACGCAGCCTGCAGGCCTTCGATGATGGCCATCACCGCGCCGGCGGCGGGGATGATCATCGCAACCAGCTTCTCGATGAGCAACTGGATCAGCGCAACCGGAATCGCGCTCTTCAGCGCCTCGAAGGCCATCCGGCCGACCTCAGCGAGCGCAATGCCGCCGCCCTTCAACACGCCCCAGATTGCCGAACCGAGCCCGAGAACCTCCTCGAGCTTGCTGTCGAACCAAAGCCTCACCTCCCGCTTGAAGGCCTTCCACAGATGGTTGCGTATCCCGTCAACTGCGGCAGCGCCCAGGTGGCGGATCCAGGCGAGCGGGCCGGATGCGATGTCCTTGATGATGCCGACCCAGGTACCCAAAGCGTCCGCGACTGCCTTGGCGACCGCGATCGCGGCCAAGGCCGCCTTCTGGGCTATTCCCACCACCGCCAGGAGGGCCTTCTTGTAGAAGTCGAGCAGGAACTCGAAGGCCCTCCCGAGGGCGTCCAGCAGCTTGGTCACGGATACCTTGAGGGCGTCCGCGAGTTTGTTGACCGCGGCCTCGGCCGCCTTGACCTTGCGCTGAATGAACGTCCGCCACTTCTTGCGCAGGCCGGGGAAGGCCGCCAACAGGACGTCGCCGAGCGCGATCAGGGCGGCTCCGACTGCCCTGATCAGGACCACGACGGCCTTGCGGATGCCTTCGATCACCGCCAACGCCGCTTTCTTCGCAGCCTCGATGGCCCTCTTCACCAGCGCCTTGGCGAGGTCGAAGACCTTGGTGATCGCCTCCTTGAGCGCGTTGAAGAACGATGTGACCTTCGAGGCGATCCATCCGAAGATGCCGCCGGACTCCTCCTTCTTCTTTCGCTCGGCCTCCCGCTTCTTCGCCGCGGCCTCGGCCTCGGCCTTGACCTTGGCGTCCCGGGCCTCGCCCTCGCCCTTGCGCAGTTCCGCGGCGGCGTCCTGCTGGCCCTTGGTCTCCGTCTTGCCGATCTCCTCGTCGGCACTGGTGACCTGCTTCCGGGCCTTCTCGTCGGTCTCCTTGACCTTGGCG
The DNA here is from genome assembly GCF_000298215.1 of Kineosphaera limosa NBRC 100340. GTDB lineage: Bacteria > Actinomycetota > Actinomycetes > Actinomycetales > Dermatophilaceae > Kineosphaera > Kineosphaera limosa. Next base: position 15,643 of record NZ_BAHD01000087.1, read on the forward strand.
TTCTGCTCGCCGGCCCACTCCGTCCTCGCCTCCCCGACCTCGCGGGCGACCCGGCCCTTCTCCGCCCGCTGCTCCTTGGCGCTTTCCGCCTTGGCAGCGGCGATCTCGGTGTCGGCCTTGGTCTTCTCCTCCGCGACCTTGGTGCGGTGGGCGTCCCGTTCCTCTGCCATGTCGCCCTGTGCCCGGGCGATCTCGGCCCGCACCTGCGGGCCCTGCTTCTCCTCGGCGATGATGCCGATCGCCTCGTCCGCTACCGGGGTGCCCATCCGGGAGTCACCTCCGGGGCCGGCTATGCGAGGTCCGTGCAGTGTGACGCGCGGCGAGCGATCCCTGACCTCGCGCTCCCCAGCGGGCGCCGCCACTTCGGCTGCGCCCTGCGTCCGATGCTCGGCCACGGTGGCGTCGAGTGCCGCGCGCTGGCCGGCGATGAGAGAGGGGTCGGCTTCCCCGGTTCGCTGCAGCGGCGGGGCGGGCCCGGCTGACGTGTCGATGGTTGGATCGGTCGTGGGCATCGATTCCACGGCCGTGGCGACGCGCTCGGCATCCTCGGGGCGGACGGTCCCTGCCTCGGAGTCGGTCACTCGGGGCGTCGGGATGCCGGCCGTGGGCGCCGGGTCGGGCTCGCGGGTCGGAGGGGGTGCAGGCGTTGGTTTCGACGGAGCCCCCTCGACCTTCTCCACCCGGTCCTCGCGGGGGGACTCGGCGTCGACGACAACTGCGGACCCGCCGCTGCCGTCACCGCCGACATCGACCGTGGGGAACTCGGCCTGCAGGTGCTCGCCCTCCTGCTGCGCCGTTGTCTCCACGGCTGACCCGACCCCACCCAGTGCTTGGGCGGCTTCGAGGGGCCTGAGGGCGGCAGCGGCCGCCACACCGGCCTGTGGCGACATGGTCGCGGTGTCGGGGGGCGGGGCGGGCGTGGGCGGCTCTGGCATGGCACCGCCGCCACCGCCTCCGGTGGGGGCGGGTCCCGCGGCGATCGGTTCTGCCAGCCCGGCGAGTCCGAGCTCCTTCGTCGCACCTGGGGCCGCGACAGCGGCAGGAGCATCTCCTGCGTCAACGTTGGCCTCGAGGCTCTCCTGTTCGCGCTCCTGGGACTCGGTGGCGGTGGTGTGCTCGATGGCTTCCTGCTCCGGGCGCGCCTCGACCGGGGCGCTCGCCGGGACGGCGTCTTCGGGGTCTGTCGTCGCTGGGATCGGTTCCTCGACTGGAAGGGGGTCGGGTGCCGCCGCTGGTTCGTCAGCCGCTGCTTCTTCCGCATCTTCGGGTTGGGGGGATGCTTGCTCGATCTTGTCCTCGAAGGCCTCTTGCGTCTGGGTTTCCTCCACGCTCGTGGCAGGCACCTCGCTCGACTCGGCGAGGCTGCCCCCAGGCGCGGCGGGGGCAGGTTCCAGCCCGGCGGGGGCTGGCGTCGCCTCGGAGGCAGGTGCGGCGGTGACCACGCCAGGGGGTGCGGCAGCTTCCGGTACCCCTTCGGGCGCAGGCTTCGTGCCGGCTTCGGTCGATGCCGGGGCGGGTACCTCGCGGTCAGACTCGTCTGGTGGCCGTTCGATGGTCTCGTCGGCGCCCTTCCGCGCCGTTTCTTCTCCGGTTTGGGATGCGTCGTCGCCATCTGAGACCGCGGCGTCGGCATTGGGCGGCTCGGATTCGACCCTCGCAGGTTCAGGCTGCGCGGGCTCGCGCGCCGACGGCTCGGGCGCGGCTGGTGGCTGCTCGGCAGCCTGCTCCGTTGTCAGCGGGGCGATGCTCCACGCCGGGAAGTGAGCCACGGGTGGCAATGGCCCGGGCGCGGACTCCGGGACGGGTCGGTGGGCCACCTCGGCGTCCGCGGTGCGAAGTTCGGACTCGGTGAACGAGTAGTCGTTGAGGCTGACCAGCAGCCCGTCCTGACCCGTGCGGAACCCCGCCTCACGCACCAGGTCGCGGGGGCCGGTCTGGGTGGCAGCCATGCTGGTCGGGTCCAGCACCACCACGCGGTTCTGGCCCACCAGTGCGATGAAGCCAACGGCCGGGTGATCCTTCAGCGAACTCGGCAGCCACGCCCGGGTCTGCTCAAGGCCTGCCGGGGCCGTTGCCTTCAGCCATTCGTGGGCGGGCACAGGGCCCTCGGCCTCATGGGGGAGTTCGGGGGGCTGTCGGCTCCAGAGCGGGGCGGCCTGCACCGCGGCGGCGTCCATGTGCGACGCGCCGGTGCGTCCCGGGTCCTCCCGGCGTCTGCGGACGGGTAGGTAGAGGGCGACCTGCGGGCGCATGATGTCACCCCACGGGGCGGTCGGTCCGGGTGCTGACCCCGTTCATCCAGTTCAGCGGCGACGCAGCGCCGCAGCGTCGGTACTCCCGCTGGATCCCGTCGACGAGTTCCTCCGACCGCACCGGGTGGTCGCCGTCGACCGCGAGCAGGGTCGCGTGCAGGGCCGCGTTGCGGAGTTGGCCTCCGGTCAGGTCGCAGCGACGGGCCACCTGGTCAAGCACGTCCGGCCCCACCTCGTGGTCATGTGGCAGGTGGGCCACCAAGATCTGCCATCGCTGTCCCGCGTCCGGAGGGAGGAAGTCCACGGTGACGTCGATGCGGCGCAGGAAGGCCCGATCGATCCGGCTGGCCGCGTTGCTGGTCACGATCACGATGCCGTCAAAGGTCTCGAGGCGCTGCAGCAGGAAATTGGTCTCGAGATTGGCGTAGCGGTCATTGGCGTTGGAAACCTCGGTGCGCTTCGCCATCAGGGCGTCGCCCTCGTCGAGGAGGAGCACCACATCCAGTTCCTCGGCGCGGGCCAGCACTCGGTCGAGGTTGCGCTCGGTCTCGCCGATGTACTTGTTGACCACGGACGCGAGGTCGATACGGTACAGGTCGAGGTCCAGCAGAGAGGCCAGGTGTCGCGCGGCCAGTGTCTTTCCTGTGCCGCTGCCGCCAGAGAACAAGGCCCGGACACCGCGGGTAACGCCGGGCTGGGCTGCTGCACGGGAGAGCCTCTCCCGATGCCGGCAGCGGCGCAGCAGGGTCTCAAACTCCTGTTCCGCGGCGGTGGACAGCACCGGCCCAGCATCCGGTGGGAGAGGGTCCAGCAGGGTCGCCAGCGTCTCCAGTTCCTGACGGCGCAGGGTGCGGGTGGCCGCGCGAACATCCACCGCGATCACCTGGCGGCGCCCTGCAGAGAGCGCCTGCAACCGCGCCACCGGGGCTGCGCGGCGGATGTTGCCCGGCGTGAGCAAGAAGCGGTCGACGATGTCCTCGAGGTCGGACGCCTCGGCCTCAAGCCCGCCCTCGATCCACAGGCGGCGGCGGTCGCCGGGTCCGACCGCTGTCAGGACGAGGGTGAGCGCGTGGTCGAGGCCGGCCCCGGACAAGCCGCCGGAGCGTCCGGTGACCACGCCCAGTGGGCGGTCCAGCCCGCGGAGCAACGGGAGGTCGATGGTCTCACCCGGGCCGGGTTCGACGTTGACGACGGGGAGGATCGGGCAGAGCGCCGTGAGTGCTTCGAAGACCGACCAGGCGGGACCGCCGATGTCCCCGTCATGGATCAGGACACCCTGCCCCAGCGTCGCCGCGGCCGCGCCCAGCAGGGTGGTCCGGCCAGCCCCCCTCGGGCCCCGGACCACCAAGGCCTTGAGGCCGGGGTCCAAGAGCAGTCCGGGCAGCCTGGCGAGCATGGGTTGCTGGCTGGCGCCGACGGCGACATCCTCCAAAGCCGGGAACTCGGTGCGCAGGGTCAGGTGGGGCGGCAGGGTGGCCGGCTCGATCACGCCCGTCCGGAGCGCGTCCCAGACAGGGACGGGGACGCGGAGCGTCCATTCGGCGCGAGGGTCGTCGGGGTTGTCGACCGCGAGGAGACCGCGCCTGACGAGGTCGTGGCTGGCGGTGGTCACATCCCCATCGGCGTCGCCGAGCAGCCAGGCGAGCAGGCCGACGCACGGGCGGCGGGCGGGGAGCGGGGCCTGGAGGGCCGCGAACAGTGAGCCGAACCGGATGTCCAGCTCGATCAGGGCGGCCGCGACCAGCACGTGGCACTCGACAGGCGTGAGGCGGGCCGCGGGACCGTCGAGGAGCGGGGCCGTGGGGGCCGGATCGAGGAGCCAGGACATGTCGGGCGCCGCGGCGCTCTCAAGCACCCGGGTCCGGACGCGCTGAACGACGCGCGCCACGGCAGGGTCGATGTAGGCCATCTCACGCTCCCTCGAAGTGGAAGCACACCACTCGGCCGAGGCGCGGCACCCAGCCGAGGTCCTGGTCCAGGCCCGCGAGCCGGACGCCGAGGTCGATCTCCTCCAGGCCAAGGACGACGTCGAGGTGCGTCCGCGTCACCGCGACGAGCCCGGGCCGCTCGAAGCTGGCCGGGGTGAGGCCGGCGTCCGCCAGGAAACCGGCGGCAGCGTCCCACCAGGGCGGACGCCGCCGGCGGGCGGGTGCGGGCGCCTCGTCGAGGGCGGCCAGCAGGGACCACAGGGGGTCGCGCCGCCGGCGTCCGCGCCGCGGACGATCCCTGAGCACCCACTGAGCAAACCGGCCGAGGTCGGCCGCCCCGGCGTCCTCGCCGCCGAACCGGAGCACGAGGCGCAGCAACTGGACCGCACCGGCGTGGCGCGTGGCGACGCCGTCGGGCCACCTGCACGACGGCGGCGCGGGTGCCCCGCGGCGCCGGATGCCAGCACTC
>NZ_BAHD01000086.1 GCF_000298215.1 Kineosphaera limosa NBRC 100340
CCCTGGCCTTCAAAGCCAGGCCCGCCGCCAAGTTTGTCGCGATCAACAAGTGGAACGGCAAGAGCAACACCCTCGGCCTGAGCTACGAAGTGCCGAAGGTCACGCTCAAGGCCCCGAAGGCTGCTTTGACCCCCGATGGCGGCGCCGCCGTGTTCACCGGGACCAACCTGCTCGAGCTCACCGAGGTGCGGATCGGGGAGACTGTCATCGCCGAGGGCGGCACCAGCGGTTGGGCTAGCAACGCCGCCGGCACCGCGCTCACGGTGCCGATCCCGACCCAGACTGCCGGCACCAAGTCGGTGGCCGTCACGGTGCGCAGCGACTACATCGAGTTGCGCCCGGTTGCCGTGAAGATCGCGGTGCCGAAGCCGCGGATCGCGACCGCAGCAAAGACGGTGCCGGCGGCCGGCGGCACGGTCGAACTCACCGGCACCAACCTGAGCACCGTCAGCTCGGTCTCCCTCAACGGCACCCCGTTGGCGACCTCCGCGTGGACCAGGGCCACTGACAACGCCAAGATCACGGTGACGCTGCCGGCCCGCCCCAGCAGTGCCCGGGTGCCCGCGCAGACGCTGCTGGTCACCAACAAGTGGGACGTCAAGAGCAACGCCGTCAAGGTCAGCTACCTGGCCGGCTGATCGGCTCATCACGGCCTGGCAATCACGGATGATGTGGCAAGGAGAGGATTTTCGTGCGCGTGTCGCCAACTACTCAGTGTGCAGGGCGCCGTAGCCAGTCTGACGGGCGCTCCCGGGCTGGTCGACGTTCCCTATCGGTGGCCATAGCGGTTGCTCTCGCTACCCCTGTCGGGGTGCTGTCGGCGGCCGCCGATCCGGCTCCCGCCCCCGCGCCGAAAGCCGCCAAGACGAAGGTCGTCAAGATCAGCGGGAAACAGTTCCCCAAGCTCTTGGACCGCCCGGGGAGTGCGAGCGATGTCATCGTCCTCACGAAGTTGGCAGGGGCCGACTGGTTCGTCGGCAGCGCGACCGAGGCGGTGAAGTTCGAGGGTTCCGCCAAGACCGCGTCGGTCAGCGTGAGCGCCGCCACCACGATCAACGCCAAGGCCGCCCCCGACACCGAAGCCAACAAGTTCGTGCTCAACGGCCCGTCGAGTTTCACTTACACGCCGACCGACACCCCGATCTCTTACACCGACGACGAGTTGAAGGGTTTTCTCACCTTCATCGATCTGCCCGGCACCAAGGGCGACAGCGTGGTGCTGACCAAGGCGGACGGCGTGCACTGGAAGATCGGCGAGGTCGTCTACGACGAGGCGAAGTTCGGGAAGAAGGGCACGGTCACGGCCAAACTGCCGGGGGGCGAGAAGGTGTTCCCCGTCGCCGCCGGCGCCACACTCGCTGCGTCGTCTCCAGCGGTGACGAACGGGATTGCGGGCGTGAGCAGCGCCGAGACCATCACCTACACCGCGCAGCAGTTGGCAGCAGCCGTTCAGGTGGGCGACAACCCGCTCGACGCCACGAAGGGTATGGGCAAGGGCGCCTCGGTCGAGACGGTGCAGATCACCGGCCTGCCCGGCCTGGGGTGGACGGTCGGCTCGTCGCCCAAAGCCGTCAAGGTCAAGCCCGGGGTCACCGTCCACGTGCCCGTGCCCGCGGGGGACCTCGACACCACGACCTCCCTGGCCGTCGCACCCCAGCCCGCGAGCGGCGTGACCGTGCCGACGACCGGCACCCCAGCGGCCCCGACCCCGGTCTCGCTCAATTTCGCGGACCCCACCACCGCCACGCCCATCGCGGTCGGCGACCGGGTCGCCGACACCGATCGCTCCGGCACCACCAACGACACTCTCGTGCTGCCCACGGCGCGGGGGATGAGTTGGTTCGCCGGGCAGCGCGATGCGAAGAACAAGCTCGCGTACAAGCAGCTCAAGGCCGGCAAGGACGGCAACGCCGTGTACAAGGTCAAGCACAGCAAGGACGGCAAGCCAGTCACGGTGTCGTTCCGCGCGGTCCCCGACCGCGGCTACCTCGTGAGCAATGCCGCCGTCCAGACCGCCACGTTCACGGTCGCCGAGACCACCGTCGCCGCCCCCGCGCTCACCAGCGGCACCGTCACGCTGTCCGCGACGGCGGACGGTATCGGCGCCTGGAATCTGTCTCGAACGCTCAACGGCAAGTCCGTCAAGGTCTCCTACAAGCCGGCCGACCTGACCGCCGCCGGAGCGACCAGCATCGTGGTGCCCACCGAATCGGTCGACGTCAAGATCCTCAAGGGCTACAAGACGGCCTGATCACTGCTGTGCGTCCGGACCTGTGACCAGGTGAGATCACATCCGGTTATTCCCCCGGGTCGGCTCTTCGTGACCTAGGGTGAAGCACCCGGAGCGACGGCGCCCCTGCGCGATGTGCTTACGCCCGGCGATGTCTAGTACCAGTGCATCGGTCGTGAGGGTGGTGAGTTGCGTTGAGCATCAACGAGATCATCGTGTGGATCCTGATGATCAGCATGCTGGCGGGTGCGGTCGACCGGATTCTCGGTAACCGGATCGGCCTCGGCGAGCAGTTCGAGGAGGGGCTCAACGCCCTCGGGCCGCTGGCGCTGGCCATGGTCGGTGTCGTCAGCCTCGCGCCGGTGCTGAAGAAGGTGCTGGAGCCGGTCATCGCGCCGACCTACGAGTTCTTGGGCGCCGACCCCTCGATGTTCGCCACCACCCTGCTCGCCAACGACATGGGCGGCGCGCCGCTGGCGATGTCGCTGGCCCGCGACCCCGAAGCCGGGCTCCTGGCCGCCCTCATCCTGGGCGCCATGATGGGGCCGACCATCGTCTTCACGATCCCCGTCGCGCTCGGCATCATCGAGAAGGGTGACCGCCAGTACCTGGCCAAGGGCGTGCTCGCCGGCATCACGACCATCCCCATCGGTGTGCTCGTCGGCGGCCTGGTCGCCGGTTTCGACCCCGGCATGGTGCTGCGCAACCTCATCCCCATCACGATCGCCGCCGCCCTCATCGTGCTCGGGCTCGTCTTCGCCCCCGAGCGCATGACCCGCGGCTTCGAGCTGTTCGGCAAGGGCTTGGTCATCCTCATCACCATCGGCCTGGCCTGGGGTGTCTTCCAGCAGCTCACCGGCGTGCGCCTCATCGCCATGCCCGCCGGCGCCGAGGGCGACCCCGAGCGAGCCGCCCTCGAAGCCGCGAACGCGTGGTTCCTCGACCCGCCCACCGAAGGCCTGGCGATCGTCGGCTCCATCGCCATGGTGCTCATGGGCGCGTTCCCGCTCGTCTACCTCATCGTCAAGTACCTGTCGAAGCCGCTGTCCAAGGCCGGCCGGATGCTCGGCATCAACGACTCCTCCGCGGGCGGCATGATCGCCACCCTGGCCAACAACATTCCGATGTTCCAGATCTACAAGAACATGGACAACCGCGGAAAGACCCTCAACGCGGCCTTCGCGGTCAGCGCCGCGTTCACCTTCGGTGACCACCTCGGCTTCACAGCCGGATTCATGTACGGCGGCGTCAATGTCGGGCGCGACATGATCTTCCCGATGATTGCCGGCAAACTCATCGCCGGCATCACCGCGGTCGCCGTCGCCTACCTGCTGTTCCGTCGTTCGTTCCCGCCCGCCGACGCCGAAGGAAAGGTCGCCGCCACCGAAGAGGGCAGCGCCGCATGATCCTCGCCACCGTCGTCGGGTCGGTCGTCTCGACCATCAAGGACGAGGGCCTGCACGGCTCCAAGCTGCTGCTCGTGCGCGCCTGCACCCCGGAGCAGGAGGCGCACGGCGAACCGTACGTCGCCGTCGACACGGTCGGCGCCGGAGAGGGTGAGTTGGTGCTCGTCGCCCGCGGCAGCGCCGCCCGCGAGACCAACCGCACCGGCGGGGCCCCGGTCGACGCCGCCATCATCGCCATCGTCGACTCCCTCGACGTCGAGGGCAACGTCACCTTCCGCAAGTCCTAACGGATCGGCCAGCCATGTCCAGCCGCGAGCTCCTCAGCGTCGGGATCGACGTCGGCACCACGACGACCCAACTCGTGCTCTCGCGGCTCACCGTGCGCAACAAGCGTCGCTTCGGCCTCGTCCCGCGGCTCGACATCGACGCCGCCCAGGTGCTCTACGTCAGCGAACCCCACGAGACCCCTCTGGTGACGGCGGACGAGATCGACGTCGACCGGCTCGTGCACCTCGTGCAGGCCGAGTACGGCGACGCCGACACCCAACCGACCGAGGTGGAGACCGGCGCGGTCATCGTCACCGGCGAGACCGCCCGCACCCGCAACGCCGCCGCCATCCTCGACGGGCTCTCCGGCCTGGCCGGCGACTTCGTCGTCACCGTCGCCGGCCCGAACGTCGAGTCGCTCATCGCCGGGCGCGGCTGCGGCGCCGCCGCCTGGTCCGCCGAGCACTTCACCTCGGTGGTCACCGTCGACATCGGCGGCGGATCGGCCAACGCCGCCCTCTTCCGCGCCGGCACTCACGTCGACTCCTCCGCCGCGATGGTCGGCGGTCGCCAGGCCCGACTCGACCCGCGCAGCGGCGTGCTGACCCACCTCGCGCCCAGCGGCCGGATCATCGCCGACGCGCTTGGCCTCGACCTCACCGTCGGTCGCGCTCCGAGCCTGGCCACGCTGCGCCGTCTCACCGACGCGATGGCCGACGTCGTCGTCGACCTCTGCCTCGGCCGACAGTCTCCGCTGGGTGAGAAGGTCGCGCTCACCGACCCCATGCGCATCCGCGACACCGTCACCACCTACTTCATCTCCGGAGGGGTCGGGTTGCTGTACTACGACGACGCCCCCGCTGACACGCTCGCGCAGATCGCCGCCTACGGCGACGTCGGGCCGCTGCTCGCCCGCTCGCTGCGCGAACACCCCGGCTGGCAGGCCCTGCGGGTCGAGCGCCCCGCCCAAACCCTGCGCGCCACGGTGCTCGGCGCCGCCAGCCAGCAGATCACCCTCTCCGGCTCCACCATCTGGGCCGACGCGCAGGTGCTGCCGCTGCGCAACCTGCCCGTCATCGAACCCGACCTCGGCACCGAGTTGACCGACGCGGACGCCGTCGCTCGCGCCCTGACCGACGCCCACCGCCGGTGGGACTCTGGCGGCGGCGCCACCGCCAGCGTCGCGATCCAGCTGCGGCTGCCGCAGCGGCTCGACTACGCGCAACTGACCGTGCTCGCCCGCGGCATCGCCGACTTCGCCCAGCGCGCGCTGGCGCCCGGCACGCCGCTGGTCATGGTCACCGAAGAGGACTACGCCCAAGTCATCGGGCAGAGCGTCAAAGCGAGCGCAGACCGGCTGCCGCTCGTCGTCATCGACCAGATCGGCCTCGGCGAGGGTGACTACATCGACATCGGCGAACCCATGCTCGACGGACGGGTCGTGCCGGTCTCGGTCAAGACCCTCGTCTTCTACCAACCCGCAGCATGATGCCCAACCACCGACCCGAGAGGAGCGCCGCGATGCGCAGCAGCGGAAGTGAGTTCACATGCTGTTGAGAACCAAGCTCTTCGGCACCACCTACGAGTTCGCCACCCTCACCGAGCTGCTGGCCAAGGCCAACGAGCAGAAGTCCGGCGACGAGCAGGCCGGCATCGCCGCCGGCACCGTCGCCGAGCGGGTCGCCGCCCGCCACGTGCTCGCCGAGGTCCCGCTGTGGGTGCTGCGGGAGAACCCCGTCGTGCCGTACGACGACGACGAGGTCACGCGAGCGATCGACGACGCCGTCAACGAGACGATCTACGCCGAGATCAAGAACTGGACCGTCGGCGAGCTGCGCGAGTGGATCCTGTCAAACCACACGACCTCCGACATGATCCGGCGCGTCAGCAACGCCCTGACCGGAGAGATGGTCGCGGCCGTCACCAAGCTCATGAGCACGCTCGACCTCGTGCTCGGCGGCCGCAAGATCCGCGTCGTCACCCACTGCAACAACACGATGGGCCTGGCCGGCACCCTGGCCTCCCGCAACCAGCCGAACCACCCGACGGACTCCGTCGACGGCATCCGCGCCTCCACCTACGAGGGCCTCTCGTTCGGCTCCGGCGACTCGGTCATCGGTATCAACCCCTCCGACGACACCCCGGGGTCCGTCGGTCGCCTGCTGCAGATGACCAAGGACGTCATCGACCGCTGGGAAATCCCCACACAGAACTGTGTGCTCGCCCACGTCACGACCCAGATGGAGTGCCTGCGCAAGGGCGACCCCGCCGGCCTGATCTTCCAGTCGCTGGCCGGCTCGCAGAAGGCGATGGAGTCGTTCGGGGTCAGCGTCGGGCTCATGGACGAGGCCCACGCCCTGGCCAAGAAGTACTGCTGGACGCCCGGGCCCAACTACATGTACTTCGAGACCGGGCAGGGCTCGGCGCTGTCGGCCGACGCGAACTTCGGCGCCGACCAACTCGTGCTCGAGGCCCGTATCTACTCCCTCGCCAAGCGGTGGGACCCGTACCAGGTCAACACCGTCGTCGGCTTCATCGGCCCCGAGTACCTCTACGACGCCAAGCAGATCATGCGCGCCGGGCTCGAGGACCACTTCATGGGCAAGCTGACGGGCATCCAGATGGGCTGCGACGTCTGCTACACCAACCACGCCAAGGCCGACCAGAACGACCTGGAGGCGCTCGAGGTGCTCTTCGCCTCCGCCGGCGGCAGCTTCATCATGGGCGTGCCCATGGGGGACGACGCGATGCTCTCGTACCAGTCGTCGGCCTACCACGACATCGCCAGCCTGCGCCAAGCCCTCGAACTGCGGCCGCTGCCCGAATTCGAGTGCTGGATGGAAGAACTGGGGCTCTGGCGCAACGGAAAGCTGACCGACAAGGCCGGCGACGCCTCGTTCTTCCTGAGCCGCTGAGGAGATGGCGATGACAGACACTGCACGCATCGACGAGATCGTCGCCCGCGTCCTCGCGGAACTCGCCGGCGCCAAGGGTTCCGCCCCCGCCGCGACCGGCGGCGGGGCGCCCAGCACCGGGGCCAATGGGGCGACCGGGACGTCGGCCGGCGCCGGCTCTGTCGCCGGCCCCGACCTGGTCATCGACCTACCCGACCCCACGGAGGAGGAGCCCCGGCGCGCCATCGGCGTGCGCGACCCCGCGGACCCCGAGGGGCTACGCAACCTGTGCGCCGCGACCAACGCCAGGCTGGGCGTCGGCCGCGCCGGCCCCCGGCCCCTGACCCGCTCGCTGCTGCTGTTCCAGGCCGACCACGGCGTGACCCAGGACGCCATCTACGGCGAGGTCAGCCAGGAGGTGCGGGACCGCTTCGACCTGTTCACCGTGACCACCGCGGTCGCCGACCGCGGCGAGTACCTGCTACGCCCCGACCTCGGGCGGCGCCTGTCGGAGGCTGCGAAGAGCGAGATCGCCCAGAAGTGTGTGAAGAATCCGGACGTGCAGATCGTCGTTGGCGACGGCTTGTCGGCCGCGGCGATCGACGACAATCTGCCCGACATCCTGCCGGTCATCACCCAGGGCCTGAAGAGCGCCGGCCTCTCGCTGGGCACCCCGTTCTTCGTCGAGAACTGCCGCGTCGGGGTGATGAACGACATCAACTCGATCATCGGCGCCAAGGCCCTCGTGCTGCTCATCGGCGAACGCCCCGGCCTGGGTATCGCCGACGCGATGAGCGCCTATATGGGCTACGACCCCGAACCCGGAAAGTCCGACGCAGACCGCGACCTCATCTGCATGATCACCGCGCACGGGGGCACCAACCCGCTCGAAGCCGGCGCCTACGTCGTCGAGTTCGTGCAGCGAATGCTCAAATATTCAGCCTCCGGGGTGCGACTGCGCGAGGCGGCCGCCGGCTGACCGGCCGGCGCAGACAAGGCACGAGAGGAGCACAGACATGGCAGTCATGGACCCGGTCGTCCCGACCATCCTCGCGACGCGCCTCATCCCCGCCGTTCACCCGGGGTTGGCCGCGAAGCTCGAGCTCTCACCGCAGCAGCGGTCGCTGGCGCTCATCACCTGCGACATCGACGACTCCCTGTACGTCGCGCTCGACGAGGCCACCAAGATGGCCGAGGTCGACGTGGTCTACGCCAAGAGCTTCTACGCCGGCTCGGCGCACGCCTCCGGGCCGCTGTCGGGCGAGATCATCGGCATCCTCGCCGGGCCCGACCCGGCCGAAGTGCGCTCCGGCCTCAACGCGGCGGTCGCCTACGCGCAGGAGCAGGCGCACTTCACCAGCGCGAACGCCGACGACTCCCTCGCGTTCTTCGCGCACACCATCTCGCGCACGGGCCGGTACCTGTCCAAGGAGGCCGGGGTGCCCGAGGGCGCGAGCCTCGCCTACCTCATCGCGCCGCCCCTGGAGGCGACGTTCGCCCTCGACGCGGCGCTCAAGGCCGCCGACGTCGAGATGGCGACGTGGTTCGCGCCGCCCAGCGAGACCAACTTCTCCGGCGGTCTGCTCACCGGCTCCCAAAGCGCCTGCTTCGCGGCGTGCTCGGCGTTCGCCGATGCCGTGCTCGACGTCGCCGGCAACCCGATGAAGGCCTGAGGCGCGATGGTTGGGGTGCAGAGTTTCGACGCGGACCTGCGGTCCACGCAGCAGGCGCGCGACCTGGCCGTGCGGGCCCGGGAGGCGCAGCGCGCCTTCGCCTTCACCGATCAGGAGGAGGTCGACCGGATCTGCGCGGCGATGGTCGACGCGGCGATGAGCCACGCCGCACGCCTCGGCGCGTTGGCCCACGAGGAGACCGGTTACGGGCGCCCCGACCACAAGCGCATCAAAAACGAGTTCGCGGCCCGCGCCGTGTGGGACTCCATCAAAGACATCCCGACGTGCGGGGTGCTGCGCCGCGACGAACAACGCAAGATCGTCGAGATCGGCTGGCCCGTCGGCGTCGTCGTCGCGCTCACCCCGTCGACCAACCCCACCTCCACCGCGATCTACAAGATCCTCATCAGTGCCAAGGCGCGCAACGCGTGCATCGTGGCCCCGCACCCGTCGGCAATCCGGTGCACCGACGCCGCCGTGCAGGTCATGCTCGAGGCCGGGGAGGCCGCGGGGATGCCGCCCGGGCTCGTCAGTTGCCTCACCGAGGTCGCGCTGTCGGGCACCCAAGAGCTGATGAACCACCACGCCACCTCGCTGGTGCTGGCCACCGGCGGGCCCGGCATGGTCAAGGCCGCCCACAGCGTCGGCAAGCCCGCGCTCGGCGTCGGCCCCGGCAACGTGCCCGTCTACGTCGACCGCACCGCCGACATCGAGCGCGCCGCCAGCGACATCGTCGACTCCAAGGCCTTCGACTGCTCGACGATCTGCGCCACCGAGCAGACCGTCGTCGCCGACCGGCCCATCGCGGCGCAGCTCAAGACCCTCATGCAGGCGCGCGGCGCCCACTGGCTCAGCGAGCAGGAGGCGACGCTGCTGGGCAACCAGATGTTCCGCCCCAACGGGATGATGCTCGCCGAGTACGTGGGTCGCACCCCGCAGGCCATCGGTCAGCTCGCCGGCTTCGCGGTACCCGGCGATGCCAAGATCCTCGTCGCCGACCTTGCCGGCGTCGGCCCCGCGCACCCCATCTCCCGGGAGAAGTTGACGACCGTGCTCGGCTTCATGGTCGAGGACGGGTGGCGCGCCGGCTGCGACCGGTCGATCCAATTGCTGACCTTCGGCGGCGACGGCCACTCGCTGGTCATCCACTCCCGCGACGAGGAGTCGATCCTCGCCTTCGGCATTCAGAAACCCGCCTTCCGCATCCTCGTCAACACCTGGGGGAGCCTCGGCGGCATCGGCGCCACCACCGGCGTGATGCCCTCGCTGACCCTAGCCCCCGGCGGCATCGGCGGCGCGGTGGTCAGCGACAACATCACCGTGCATCACCTGCTCAACGTCAAACGTCTCGCCTACCACCTGCGCGACGCCCCGCCCGGAGCGCGCCTGGGCGACACCGCCCCGGCCGCCTCCCGCAACGGATCGGCGGCCCTCTCCGGGGCGGTGCCGCAGACACCGGTCGCGGCGGATGTCGAGCTCATCGAGCGCCTCGTGCGTCAAGTCATGGCCGAGATGAAGGGGTGAGTCGATGAGCCAGACTCCCGAGGCGCCGAAGCCCGCCCGCCAGCGGGCCGCTCGCAGCCCCACCCGTAAGCGCGCCGCCGCTGCCAAACCGGCGGCTGCCAAGAAGGCGGTGGCCGCGAAGAAGGCGGCGCCGGCGAAGCAAACCAAGGCCAGCCCCGAACAAGCACCAACGGCACAAGCACGAACCCGACAGGCACCATCACAGCAAAGGAGCACCACCATGCCCGACGTCCAGATGATCGCTCTCGGCATGGTCGAGACCCGTGGCCTCATCGGCGCCATCGAGGCCGCCGACGCCATGGTCAAGGCCGCCAACGTCAAGCTCATCGGCAAGGAGCAGATCGGCAGCGCCTACGTCACCGTCATGGTTCGCGGCGACGTCGGGGCCGTCAAGGCGGCGACCGACGCCGGGGCCGCGGCCGCCGGACGCGTCGGCGAACTCGTCTCCGTGCACGTCATCCCGCGCCCGCACTCCGACGTCGAATCGATCCTGCCGCAGGCCGACTAGTACCGCGTGCCGCCGAGCCTCGTCCGGTCGGCTGTGCCGCCATCGGTCCAGCAGGCCGCTGGGCCGCAACCACCAGGCCCGACCGACCAGGACAGCTAGGAGGTGACCGCTCGCATGGGACGTGCCGTGATCACGGCCGACGACGTGCCCCGCGCCGGCGGTGACTTTGTGGTGCCCGCCGGCGCCATCGTCACCCCGCTCGCCCGGGACGTCGCCCGCGACCGCGGGGTCACCCTCATCGAGGGCCAACCGCAGAGACGCGCGGGATCTGCCAGCGGCTCGTCGCAACCTGCCGCCGACGACCTGGAGGCGCGGGTGCGAGCACTCGTGACGGGCCTGCTCGCCTCCGGCACCGCTGGTCAGAGCGGTCCTTCCGGGGCCGGCGGGCGGCCGGCGCCGGTCAAGCTCGTCAAGGGCGGCGACGTGCGGCTCGAACCGTTCCCGTTCCCCGGGCCGGGCCCCGACCAGCAGGTGCAGGCGGCGGACGTCGTCACGGCGGACGACGGCCCGATGGCCGCCGGTTACCTCACGCTGACCGCTGGGTCGTTCCCGTGGACCCTGACCTACGACGAGGTGCAGATCGTGCTCGAAGGCGAGTTGCACATCGGCACGGCCGACGGCACGAAGGTCGGGCTACCGGGCGACGTGCTCTACGTGCCCAAGGGATCCCAGATCACCTTCGGCACCCCGAGCTGGGCGCGGTTCGTCTACGTGACGTTCCCGGCCGACTGGGCGGGCTGATGACGACCTCGACCCGCCTGCCCAAGCTGATGGCCCGCACCGAGAAGGTGATGCGCGGGCGCCGACCCATCGACCCCGCGCAGCCCGTGCGGGTGGGTGTCGACCTCGGCACCGCCTACACCGTCGTCATCGTCACCGATCTCGACGGGCAACCGCTCGCCGGCTCCTACCGCTTCGCCGATGTCGTGCGCGACGGCGTGGTGTGGGACTTCGCCGGCGCCCAACGCGTCGTCGGTGAGGTGCTGAGCGACCTGGAGACGCGCACCGGTCGCCGCTTCACCCACGCGGCCGTGACGATCCCGCCGGCCGTCGGCACCAGCGACCACCGGGCCCACCGGTACGTCGTCGAGAGCCTCGGCCTGGAGTGCACGGCGGTCGTCGACGAGCCGAACGCGGCGAACGCGGTGCTGGGGGTCACCGAGGGCGCGGTCGTCGACGTCGGCGGCGGCACCACTGGCATCGCCATCCTGCGCGGGGGACACGTGGTCGCCACCGACGACGAACCGACCGGGGGCAAGCACCTGACGCTGGTGCTCGCCGGGGCCCTGGGCCTGCCGATCGAAGAGGCCGAGCAACTCAAAGCCGACCCGGCCAACCACCGCCGGCTGCTGCCCATCGTGCGCCCGACCCTGGAGAAGATCGCGACGATCGTCGCCCGGCAGGTGTCCGGGCATGATGTGTCGCGCATCTACCTGGTGGGTGGGACCGCCGGCTTCGCAGGCATCGAGCAGATCGTCACAGAAGTCACTGGCATTCCGGCGCAGGTGCCGGTCAGCCCGCTGTTCGTCACCCCGCTCGGCGCCGCCGCCTTCGACGGTGCACCCGCCCGCGAGGGAGCCGACTCAGCCTCCGACCGGGACGCCGCCGTTCTCGCGTTCGCCCAGACCCACCGTGGAGGATCCCGATGACCGTGGACGACTTCTCGCTACGCGCCTACTGCCACATCGACCGCATGCAGCCGCAGTTCGCGGCGTTCATCGGCACGATCACCCAGGGCGACCCGCCGGTCGAGGGCATGGCCAGCCTCTACGTCGAGATGGCGCCGGGCAACTGGGTCTTCCGCGTGGTCGACAAGGTCGTCAAGGCCACCGACGTGCGCCCCGGCACGCAGATCGTGGAACGCGAGTTCGGCATGTTCGAGGTGCACTCGATGTCGCAGGCCGACGTGCTGCGCGCCGGCGAGGTCACCCTCGAGGAGCTGGGCCTGGGCATGACCGACCGGGTCAAGCCGATCATCGCCTCCATCCAGGTCATCACCAACGTCAACCCCTACCAGGCGCAACTGCTCAACCGCTTCAACCGCGGCACGATGCTCGTCGCCGGCCAGACGATGCTGGTGCTGGAGGTCGCCCCCGCCGCCTACATCACCCTGGCCGCCAACGAGGCGGAGAAGGCCGCCCCCGTCTACCTCAACCACTTCTCGGCCGTCGGTCGCTTCGGCCGGCTGTGGATGTCTGGCTCCGAGGCCGACATCCTCGCCGCCCGCGACGCCGCGGTCGGGGCCATCGAGGCCATCACCGGCGGACCGGGAGCCTGACATGCGCACGTTCATCACCAAGATCGACATCGACGAGCGGTTGGCCCGCGGTGAGTCGGAGCTGGTGTGCCCGCCCGACGTGACGATCACCGACCTGGCCGCCGAGTACGCCCGCTCGCGGGGGATGGCGGTGCGGCGGGTCGAGGCCGCCGGTGTCGCCGCAGCGGGGGAGGGGGCCGTCGACCCGCAGGTGCGCGCGAAGGTGCGTTCGGCGGTGCTGGCGCAGCTCGGCCACGTCCCGCCCGGGCTCGATGAGGCCATCGACCGCGTGCTGCGGGGTTCGTGAGCCGGCACATGTCCAGCCGGGGGACGCCCAACCTCTATCTCGCCTCGCCTGATCCACGTTCGGGCAAGTCGGCCGTGGCCGTCGGGCTGCTGGAGGAGAAGCAGCGTGCCTTCGACCGCGTCGGGGTCTTCCGGCCCATCGTTCGCTCCGACGGCGTCGAGGACGACGTGTTGCGGATGCTGCTGGACCACCTGCCGCAGGGGCAGCTCGCCTACGCCGACGCGTTCGGCGTGACGTACGACGACGTGCTGGCCGATCCGCAGGAGGCGATGGGCCGGATCGTCCAGCGCTTCCACCGGCTGGCCGGCCGCTGCGACGTGGTGCTCGTCGTCGGCTCGGACTACACCGATGTCGCCGGGCCGATGGAGTTCGGCTTCAACACCCAGATCGCCGCCAACCTCGCGGCGCCCATCGTGCTCGTCGTCTCCGGCCGTGACCGTCGCCCCGCCGATATCGCTCGGGCGGGGCTGTCTGCGATCAATGACGCGCGGCTGCACCACGCCGAAGTACGCGCGGTCATCGCCAATCGCGTGGCGCCGGAGGATGCCGCGGCGGTCGAGTCCGCCCTGGCCGACGCGCTACGCGGCCCCGCGCGAGCGACCTTCGTCATCCCCGAAGACCCCGTGCTCAGCGCGCCGAGCGTCGGGGTGCTGGCCACCGCGGTGCGCGGCCGGCAACTGCTCGGTTCGCCGGAGTCACTGGAGGCCGAGGCGCTCGATGTCGTCGTCGGCGCCGACCAGCTGCGGGCCGTGCTTGAGCAGCTTCGGCCCGGCACCTGCGTGCTGGTGCCGCACGACCGTCTCGACCTGCTGCTCGGCGTCACCCTCTCCCAGACGCTGCCGACGTTCCCCCGGCTGGCCGCCGTGTTCGTGGCCGGCACCTACTCGCTGGAGGGGCGGGTGGAGGCCGCGCTGTCGACGGCCCTGCGCGCGGCGGGTGTCGATCTGCCGGTCATCGCGGTCCCGGAGTCGACGACGGCGGCCCTGCGCGGGTTGCTCGGCGTCGGCAGCGGCTCGGCGGGGTTCACGGCGCGCAAGCTCGACACGGCCCGCGAGCTGTTCGACCGGCACGTCGACACCGCGGCCCTCGTCGCCGATTCGGCGGCGGCGGTGGCGACCGCCATGACGCCGCTGATGTTCGAGCATTCACTGGTCGAGCGGGCGCGCGCCGCCGACCGGCACATCGTGCTGCCGGAGGGCACCGAGGACCGCATCATCCAGGCGGCCGACGTGCTGCTGCAGCGGGGCATCTGCCGCCTCACGTTGCTCGGCGACCCGGGGGAGATCGAGTCGCGCGCCGCCGCGCTCGGGGTCGACCTGGGCGCGGCCACCCTCGTCGATCCCGCCGCCTCACCCTTGTTGCCGCGGTTCGCGCGGGAGTACGCCGAGCTGCGGAAACACAAACTGGTTCCCTACGACCAGGCCCTGGATCACTGCTCCGATCCGTCGTACTTCGGCACGATGATGGTGCTCGACGGCCTGGCCGACGGCATGGTCTCGGGCTCGGTGAACACGACGGCCCACACCATCCGCCCGGCGCTGGAGGTCATCAAGACCGCCCCGGGAGCGGGCGTCGTCTCGTCGGTGTTCTTCATGTGTCTGCCCGACAACGTGCTCGTCTACGGCGACTGCGCCGTGAACCCCGACCCCACCGCGGAGCAACTGGCGGACATCGCGATCAGTTCGGCGGGCACGGCGCAGCAGTTCGGCATCCCCCCGCGGATCGCGATGCTGTCGTACTCCACGGGCAGCTCGGGCTCCGGCGCCGACGTCGACAAGGTGCGCGTCGCCACGGATCTGGTGCGGCAGCGCGCCCCGCACCTGGAGGTCGAGGGTCCGATCCAATACGACGCTGCGGTCGACCCCGTGGTGGCCCAGACCAAACTGCGCGACTCCGCGGTCGCCGGCCGCGCGACCGTGCTGATCTTCCCGGACCTGAACACCGGCAACAACACGTACAAGGCGGTGCAGCGTTCCGCCGCGGCCGTGGCCATCGGCCCCGTGCTGCAGGGCCTGCGCAAGCCGGTCAACGACCTCTCCCGCGGCGCCCTGGTCACCGACATCGTCAACACCGTCGCCATCACCGCCATCCAGGCCAGCGCCCTGCCCGCTGACTCCTAGCCCGCGCCCCCTGCGCGCGCCGCCCTCCGTGTGCAAACGAATCGGACTGGACTATCGCTGACCGACTGACCAACTGCTCGAGCAGTAGTCCAGTCGCGCCCGCCGTTGTCCAGCCCTAGTTGCGGTTGTCCAGTGGAGGCGGCCGCGGTGGCGGAGGATCTCCTCACCTAGGCCGTGGGCCCAGTCATCCACAGGGTCGACGACCGGACAGCGCTCCCAGGGGGTTATCCACAGCTGGACCGATGGTGTCGGCAGGGACCCTCGTCGGCGCGCCATCGTAGGCCCCATGGACAGCTTCGGACTCTTCCGCACCCTGGCTTCGCTGGACCACGGTCTCTTCACCACGGCGGACGCCGCCTCGCTGGGCATCGGTGCCGACCGTCTCCAGCGGGAGGTGCGCCGGGGTACGGTCGTGCGGCTGACCCGCGGGCAGTACGCGGTGCGCGACCGCATGACCGGTGGGAGCGAGCGCCGGCACCGGCTGCGCACTCGGGCGGTGCTCGCGAGCCTGGGCGCCGGCTATGTGGCGACCCATCACAGCGCGCTGCTCGTCTACAACCTGCCGACGCTGACGCCGGACCTGGCGACCGTGCACGTCGGCTCGCGAGAGATCAAGCGGGCCGCTGCGGCCAAAGGCTATCGGCGGCACGTGCTCCCGAAAGCGACGGCGCTCGCGCAGACGCAGCCGGCTGCGGTGGCGCCGGCGGTGGCGATCGTGCAGACGGGGATCCTTGAGGGCCCCCGCGCCGCGCTGGTGGCCGGGGACGCAGCGCTGCGCCGGGGCCGGCCAGACCTGCTCAAGGGGCCGATCGAGTTCGGCAACACCTCGCCCCAGGAGATCGTCCAGGCGCTGGCGGCGTACCGGCGGGTACCGGGCAAGGCGCCCGTCGAGCAGATCCTGCAGTTGGTCGACCCCCGCGCGGAGAGCGCCGGCGAAAGCCTGCTGCGGTACGACCTGGTGCTGCTCCGGGTGCCCGTGGAGCCGCAGTTCAAGCTGACCGTGGGTCAGCACACCCACCGCGCCGACTTTCGCGTTGCGGGCACGAGGTTGCTGATCGAGTTCGATGGCCTGGTTAAGCTCAACGACCCGCTAGAGGGGCGCCGCGCCGACGAGCGCGAGCGCGCGCTCAAGCGCCAAGGCTGGATTTTCGTCCGCTTCACCTGGTCGGAGCTCGGCAACCTCGAGCTCATCGCGAACCGACTCGCAGCCGCCGCCGCCGAAGCTGGCATCCCTTGGCCGGTGGCCGCCTAAGCCCCGCCGGCCACTGAGCAAGGGCAACTCCCGCTGGGCAACTGTGCCCCCCACTGAGCAACTGCTCGAGCAATAGTCCAGTCGCGCCGCCGTTGTCCAGTGCTAGTTGCCGTTGCCCAGCCGTGCCCGCCACGCCATCGGCCACGCCACCGGCGGTGCCGCCGACGTCGCGGCGCGCGAACAGCGTTGCTTTGCAAGCTGATCCGAGGGGGCGCGGCGCTCCACGTTGCGCCGGTCACACCGCGCTGACCTGCGGGGATGGCTGGTTTTGGCCCAGGTTATTGACAGTCGACCGGCCTACATGTAGCGGGGCGTCGGTCGATAAGAGACACGTGGTGCCGGGACGGCATCACACGACCAAACCCACCACGGACGGGACGTAATGATCACTGTCACCCGCCGCAACGGCACCGCTTTCGCGCTCAATCCCGATCTGATCGAGCGCGTCGAAGCGACCCCTGACACCGTGATCACCTTGGTCAGCGGAACGAAGTATGTCGTCTCGGAGTCGGTCCAGCAGATCGTCGACGAGGTGTGTCAGTTCCGAGCATCGGTGCTCATGGCCACCGCACACCCGGCCCCCCCATCATCACCCCGGGTGCGCCTGCACTCCGTCTCGAATTCGGAGAAGTGACCATGGACAAGGGAACGATCATCGGTGTGGCGGTGTGTTTCATCGCCGTCACAGTCACCGCCGTCCTCAAGGGCGTCAACCTGCTGACGCTGCTGAACCCGGCCGCGCTCATTCTCATCTTCGTCGGCACGTTCGGCGCCGCCTCGGCGAGCTTGCTGATGAGCGAGTACAAGCTGGCGCTCGGCGGCTTCAAGCGTGCCTTCGGTGCCAAGCAGCCCGACGCCTCCGGCCTGGTCGACGTCATCGTCGCCATGGCCGACCGCGCCCGCCGCGAGGGTCTGCTGGCCCTGGAGGACATGGCCAAGGACATCAATGACCCCCTGCTCAAGGAGGGCATCCAGATGACCGTCGACGGTACCGACGCCGACGAGATCGCCGAGTTGCTCGAGGCGCGCATCACCTCCAAGAAGGACACCGACAAGGTCGCCGTGACCTTCTTCGAGAACATGGGCGGCTACGCCCCCACGATCGGCGTGGTCGGCGCCGTGCTCGGTCTGATCACCGCGCTGAGCAACCTCGATGACGTGGGCCGCCTCGGCTACCTCATCGCGTCGGCGTTCGTGGCGACCATGTGGGGTGTGCTCATCGCCAACGGCGCCTGGATGCCAATTGCGGGCAAGCTCAAGCGGCTCTCCCAGCTCGAGGTCGCCAACATGGAGATGATCGTCGAGGGCGTGCTGGCCGTGCAGGCCGGCACGAGCCCCCGCATGGTCGAGCAGAAGCTGCGCTCGGCGCTGCCCGGCGGCGGCGTCGACCCCAAAGCGGCTAAGGCTGCGTGATGGCGCGCAAGAAGAAGCATCCCGAGCACGAGGAGCACGTCAACCACGAGCGATGGATGGTGGCCTACGCCGACATCCTCACACTGTTGTTGGCGTTGTTCATCGTCATGTTCGCCATGGCCGCCGTCGACCGCGAGAAGGTCAAGCTGTTCGCCCAGGGTGCCGGCGAGGCCTTCGGCATGGTCACCATGCCCGGCCAGCTCGGCAACTTCGAGGGCGGCGACGGCATCATGGCCAACCAGATGCCGGCTCAGCCCGAGCAGGTGCCGGGCTCGCGCCAGCAGGAGCGGGAGACCGCGCTGCAGGAGAAGATCATCCCCGCGCCCGTCGAGGTGCCGGACAAGAAGCCGCCGATCGACAACACGGCGGCAGCTCAGCGTGAGGCCGCCCGTCAGGCCCAGGCCGAGGCGCAGAAGGCCAGCCTGGAGAAGCTGAAGGAAGAGCTGACGATCAAGCTCAAGGAGAAGGGCCTGCTCAACTCCGTGGAGATGGTCGTCGACGAGCGCGGCCTGGTCGTCAACATCGTCACCGACCGGGTGCTCTTCGACACCGGGCGAGCCGAGCTGCGACCCGACGGCACCGACGTGCTGGACCTCATCGCGCCGGTCGTCAAGGACCTGCCGAACCACGTCACCGTCGAAGGGCACACCGACAACGTGCCGATCAGCGGCACCTTCGCCTCCAACTGGGAGCTGTCGACCATGCGCGCCACGACCGTGCTGCGGCGGCTGCAGTCCCAAGGGGTGCCCGGCAACCGCATGAACGCCACCGGCTACGCCGACCAGCGCCCGCTCGACTCCAACCGCACCGACGCCGGCAAGGCGCGCAACCGACGAGTGGCCATCGTCGTGCTGCCGATGGTGCCGCTGGACGGCACCGGCGTGCAACCGAACTCGCAAGCGGCCGGCTCGGCCAGGCCCGCCACTGCCGCTACGACACCAGCCTCCGCTCCATCGCCCGCCGCCGTACCGGCGGCAGGCGGCAACTGACCCGACCGTGCACGAACCTGCCGGCCGTTCGCGGCCGGCCCCTCACCAGGAGAACAGGACATGAGTACAGCCACCGAAGAGGCGGCCCCGGCGAAGAGCAACAGCAAGCTCATCATCATCGTGGGTGCCGCTGTCGCCGTCGTGCTGGTCGCCGCGGCCTTCGTCGTCTTCACCATGCTCAAGCCGTCGGAGCCGGCCAAGGACCCGGCCAAGGAGCCGGGCGGCATGGTGACGATGGAGAACGCCATGACGCTCAACCTGGCCGACGGCAAGTTCCTCAAGACGAACCTGGCCCTGCAACTCTCCCAGGAGGCCACGGCCGAACTGGGCGGCGACACTACGAAGTTCGATGTCTCCAAGGCGCGCGACGCCGCGATCGGGGTACTCGGCAAGTACAAACTCAACGACCTCCTGAGCCCGGCGACGAAGGTCGAGGCGCAGAAGCAGCTGACCGAAGAGGTCGCCAAACGCTACGAGGGGCAAGTGCTGCAGGTGTACTTCACCGAGTTCGTCATGCAGTAGGTGACCTGCGGTGATCCCCTCTGAACACCTGGCAATCGCCCCTGCCCGCTGCGGCGTATACCGCTCAGGTAGTGGGTTATTCGGCCGATCTGAGAGCACGTGACCCCCGAACCTCTTCCCTATGACTTCCGGAGCCCCAGCCGGTTCAGTCGTGAGCAGGTTCGGGCACTCCAGATGGCGAACGAGACCTTCGCTCGCCAGATGGCCACCGTGTTGTCCACGACGTTGCGCATCGTGGCCTACGCCAACCTCGAGCAGGTCGGCCAGGCCACCTACGACGAGTACATCCGGCGGCTGCCGAACCCATCGCTGCTGGCCATCCTCAATTTCGCGCCGCTACCCGGTGCGGGCGTCTTCCACCTGCCGCTGGACATCGTCATGGGTGTCGTCGACCGGTTGCTCGGTGGCCCCGGGCACGAGAACCAGCCGGTGCGGCCGCTCTCAGACATCGAGGCGGGGCTGATCCGCAACCTCGTGCAGCGGATGGTGCACGAACTGGCTTACGCGTTCGAGACCCTGGCCACCATCACCCCGATGGTCACGTCACTCGAGGCGGACGCCTCGTTCTTGCAGTTGGCCCAGCCGAATGACCCGATGCTCGTCTCCGACTTCGAGATCAAGATCGGTGACCACACGGCCATCTCCACGCTGATGATGCAGGTGTCGACGATCCAGCCGGTGCTGGACGCACTGGCCGTCAAGCCGGAGAAGGAGCTCACCGGCCCGCAGGCGCTGGCCGCCGAGCAGTTGCAGGGCCGCATGCACGATGTGGCGCTGCCCGTGACCGTCGCCTTCGACTCGATTTCTCTGCCCAGCAAGGACCTGCTGCAACTGGAGGTCGGCGACGTGCTGCCGCTGCGGCACCCGACCAACCAGCCCCTGACCATGTCGGCCGACGGCGTCATCGTCGCCAAAGCCGTTCCTGGCAGCCACGGCAACCGCCTGGCCTGCCAGATCGTGACCGTCTGAGTCGTCAGCGAGAAGGAACCAAGATGGCTACCACCACCCCGGACGTCGGCGCCGCCCTCCTGGCGGCAGCGCAGGCGCTGCCGTCCCATTTCACGGGGGGCGACGCGCTGACGATCGAGCCGCTGGACGCGATCCAGGCGACGACCATGTCGTTGCCTGGTGGCGCCATCGCCGTCGAGTCGGTGCTCAAGGGCCTGGGTGAGGCCAACGTCGGGCCGGTCGTCCTCGTCATCACCGGTCTCGTCGACCACAAGAACGGTGAACTGTTCGACCGCAACGAGGCGCGCACCCTGTGGACGGCAGCGATCACCGAGTCGCTGGAGGCCTTCAAGGGCGAGATCGGCGACTTCACCGCCGGCCAGGCCCACATGACCGACGCCTTCGACGCCCTCGACAACGCCGACGAGGCGCAGGTCATCGGCATCTTCGAGGGCCAGACGCTGGCCTGCATGCTGCTCGCCCTGCCCGCCAAGGCCACCGTTGAGGGCGCCGCGGCGCAGCTCGCCGCCGCCGTCGCAGCCGCGGAGGAGGAGGCCGAGGGCGGCCCGGCGCAGGACGGGG
>NZ_BAHD01000085.1 GCF_000298215.1 Kineosphaera limosa NBRC 100340
CGCGGCCTCGGCGGCCCCCAGCGCCGCGTCCACCCGCTGCGCCTGCTCGCGGGCGGCGACGCGCTCGGCGAGCCGTTCGCGCTCTCGCTCCAGGGCGACGGACAGTTCGTCGCGGCGGGCGCGGGCGGCGGCCAATTGCGCGGCCAGCTCGCGGGCCTGCACCAGCTCGTCGTCGATGGCCCGGCGCCGCTGCCCCACCTCCGCGAACCGGTGCCGGGCCTCCTGCAGGCCACCCTGGGTCGACTCGTGCCGCTCCACGTCGTCGGCGACCTCCCGCACGGCCTCCCGCGCCGCCCGCTCGCCGAGCTCGGCGGCCTCGAGCCGCTCGATGGCCGCGCGCCACTCCCCCGTTGGCTGCGCGGTGCGCGCCGTGTAGTAACGCAGGTAGGCGGCCTGCGCAGCGGAGAGCAACGTCTCCCCCGCGGGCCCCGCGTCGACCGCGGTGCCACCTGCCCGATCCAGGGCCGCGGCCAGCGCAGTGCTGGCGCCCAGCCCGTCGTGCACCAGCGGCTGGGCTTGCAACAGCCGCAACGCCTTCCACAACTGCAAGTCCGTGGTCTGCGCCAGGATCGCCTTGACCCGCTCGTGCGCCTCGTCGCCGACCAGATGCGCGCGGGTCGGCGTATGCACCGTCAGTTCGGTCGCGGTCTGCCGCAGCCACTGCTTGCGGTAGGTGAAGCGATACGGGCCCGTCGACAGCTCCACCTCGACGCTCGGGCCGACATCGCGACCCACGGGTTGGGCCGCGCGGATCTGCGCGCGCCGGGAACTGTCCTTGTGGTCGAGCAGCAGGTCGAGCGCATCGAGCATCGTCGTCTTACCGACCTCGTTCGGCCCCTCGACCACGAGAATCCCGGCGTCGGGAAAGAGCAGGTCGCGCTGCGTGACGCCCTTGTAGTCGCGCAGGGAGAGCCGGTGCAGCCTCACGCCGCCGGCCCCTTGGCCAGCCGGTACAGCAGCGACAACGCCTCGCGGGCGACATCGGCCTGGCTCCGCTCCGCGTGATCGACGCGCGAACCACTACGTTCAGGCGAGCCTGCGCTGTGACGGACCGCGCCGGGCTGGGCCAGTCCGGCCAGATCGGCCAGATCGGCGATCGCCTCGTCGACGAAGCCGCCGATGCCCAGGTCGGCCAGCTCGTCGTCCCCGAGCAGCACGGCGATGTTCTGCCGGCTCAGCCACGGCAGGCAGGCGGCGAAGACCTCACCGTAGGCGTCCAGCAGTGCATCTAGGCGCGCCTTCTGCTGCAGCGACAGCGTGCCCCGCAGCCCCGTCTGCACGACCGTGCGGTCCTTGGGATCCAGCGCGCCCAACGCCTCGTCGAGTTCGCCGATGTCGTCGTCGCCCAACAGATCGCGCTCCAGCCCCACGAAGCGCCAGGTACCGACGTGGTGCGGGGTGACGATCGGGTCTCGGCCGGCTTGCAGGTCGACGACGAGCGCATCGCCGGGCAGCTCCTCACGGAACGAGGTGACCTCCGGGGAGCCCGGGTAGTGCAGGCGCTCGCTCAGGGCGAGCCGGGTGTGCTTGTCCCCCAGCGCCGCGTAGTCGATGGTCCCCGCCGTCAGCGCCTCCTCCAACCCGGAGAAAGCGATGGCCGCCGGATTCTTCTCCTGTGGGCTCAGCACGTCGAGCACACCGTGGGCGACCAGGATACGGATGCCGGACCGCTCCTCGCCCTGCGGAGCCAGAGCGGCCAGCGCCTGCCCGGCCAGGTCGCCCAGCGGGTGCTTGGAGAACCACGGCGCCGCGACGAGCTCGACGCCCGCGCCGACGGCAACAGGACCAGAGCTGTCGAGCACGTGCACGTTGGGGGGCTTGAGCCTGTCGAAAAGCCGGCTGCGATACACCGTCACCGCGTCGAGCGGGTCGTGGTTGCCGGGCAGCAGGTAAACGGGCACCGGCACGGCAGCCATGGCCTCCAGCGCGCGCCGCACCGTCTGCGTCGCCACGAGATTGGAGTCGAACACGTCGCCCGCGACCACGACGAACTCGGCGCTGGCACGCTCGGCGAGTTGCCCGATGGCGCGGATCGCGTCGATGCGGGCAGCGGTGTACCGGGCCTGCGCCTCACCCTCGAGGAAGTGCCTGGTCATGCCCAAGTGCCAGTCGCTGGTATGCACGAAGCGGACCATCGCCACCTCCCCTGCAAGCTCGCCGGCCGCCGGGTGGCGACCGAGTGTGTCGTTCGTTGTCTTCGACACTAGACGCGAGCACCGACAAGGTTGCGCCAGCGACACGTCGCCGCGCCGTCAGCGGGATGAATGCGCAGGTCAGCCGGGCCGACCGTAGCTGACGTTCTTAGACCAGATGCGGTGCAGGCCGGTGGTCTTGCCGCGGCGTGGGGCGTCGTACATCTGGCCCTTGCCGGCGTAGATGCCGACATGGTGCGCCGGGCTGCCGAAGAAGACGAGGTCACCCGGGCGCGGATCGCCGACCTTGCGCACGTGTTTCTGCTGCTGGGCGGCCGTGCGCGGCAGGGTGACACCAGCCTTGCGGAAGACGTGCTGGGTGAAGCCGGAGCAGTCGAAGCCGGCGGTCGTGGTGCCGCCCCACACGTACTTGATGCCGGACAGGTCCTTCGAGATCGAGAGCACCTGCGAGTGGCCGCCGGAATTGTCCTGTTCACGTTCCGGCTTGTCGCGTTCCGGCTTGTCGCGCTCGGTCTTGTGGCGTTCCGGCCGGTCGCGTTCCAGGCGCTTGGGCGGCGCCGTCTCGCTCTTGGGCACCGTCGGGCGCTTCGGCTCGGCCTCCGGGGTCCGCGGGACAGGCGGTTTGGTGCTCGGAGCTGCCGTCGAAGGAGTGGGTTGCGGTGTGCGGGCCACCGGCGGCTTCACGGGCGGCGGCGACGGGGCGGGATCGGCCGACGGGCTCGGCGGGATCGACGGGCGGGGTGTCGCGGGCTGCTGCGTCGAGGTTGGCCTCGGCTCCGCGGTGGTCGACGACTCGCGCGCGGGCGCCGGGGTCGCCGTGGCCGAGGGAGTCGGTGCGCGGCTGGGAACCTCGTCGATGGACCGCTCGACCCAGACCGGCTCGGCGGCGCCCGCCGGGGCAGCCCCCGGTGCGGCCTGCCCACCGGCCGCCTCTTGGGTGGAGCGTTCGTCGCGGTCAGCGAACCACCACGGCTTCTCTGACGAGTCCGCGGTGACCTCAACCCCCCTCTCGACGGGGACGGCGGCGTCGGTCGTGGTGGCGGCATCGGTCGTGGTGGCGGCGTCGGTGTCGGTGACGCCGCTGGAGTCGACCGTCTCGGTCACGGTGACGGTCACGGTCACGGTCGGGGTGGCGGGCTCGGGAGGCGTGGCGCCATCCGCGGGCCCATCGGTCGTGGCCGGAACGGGTTCGGCCGTCGACATCGGGACCGGCTCGGCGTTCGCCTCAGGTGCAAACTCAGTGGCGGCGAGATCGACAGCGGGCGGGGAGTCGGCAGCAGCGGCGGGCGCGGAGTCCGGAGCCCCGGCGAGCGTCGCCATGCTCGCGGTCGGCAGTGGCCGCGCGTGCTCGTCGGCCGCCCCGGCGGGTTCGGCCACCGCCGCGACGGCACCCCCGGTGATGAGGCCGGTCGTGGCCAGCAGCACGGGCAACGCGCGGGTGACCGGCGGGGCGCCGCCCAGACCCGGTCGCGCCAGGACGGCGCCGGCCAAGGCGGCGGCCTCGGTCGCGGTGATCAGCAGGGCACTCTGCGCGGGGTCGCGATGCCGCCCGGCCCGGATGGGGGCTTGGGGAGCACGAGAGCGGGTGCGGGAACGGGTGCGGGTCACGGGGCAGCCTCTCCGCCCGCCCGTGCCGGCCTCGACCGTCCCCGGCCAGGCGTTTCACCACGACATCCACGCCGGTGGCCGGGGCAGGCGCCGATCGTGGAGCCGCCGTCAGAGGGGCGACACCAGCGACGCTAGGAAGATCGCTCTCCCGGTGACCGGCCTCATCCACAGCCCCGAAGAGCCCCGCGCGAACAACTGCAGGACGGCCACCCGATCCACCCGAGACCTGCACCAGAATGTGACGACTTACACATCCCAGGGGTCACGCGGTCCGGATCCCCTGTGGACGCACGAGCGGCGACGGACAAAGGAGACGAAGCGCTACTCCTGGGTGACGAACAACAGGCTGGCCACCGACGACGGCACCTCGACGGCGTCCCCGGCGTCACCCTCGCCTTGCACCAACACGCCCCCGTGCACGAGTTGCTCGTAGGAGATCATCGCGCCGGGCAGCACCCCGGCGCCGGCGAGCGCCGACAGCAGCTCCTTGTCGGTCTGCAGCGGCTCCCCGACGCGGCGCAGGCGCACCCGCCCAGAGGGTGCCTCGATGTCGGTCAGGTGAACCATGCCCTCCGGGCGCTCCTGCGGGGCGGCCGAGCTGGCCGACACGCCGAGCTCCTCCAGGCCCGGGATCGGATTTCCGTACGGGCTGGTGTCATGCGTGGGCAGCAGCGTCAGGATCTTGCGCTCCACCCGGTCGCTCATCACGTGCTCCCAGCGGCAGGCCTCGGCGTGCACGTGCTCGTACTCCAGACCGATGACATCGACGAGCAGTCGCTCAGCCAAGCGGTGCTTGCGCATGACCCGGGTGGCGCGCAGTCGTCCCTGCGACGTGAAGACCAGCGAACGGTCGGGCTGCAGATGCACCAGGCCGTCCCGCTCCATCCGGGCAACGGTCTGCGACACCGTGGGACCCGAGTGCCCCAGCCGCTCGGCGATGCGCGCACGCAGCAGCGGAGTGCCCTCTTCCTCCAGCTCTAGGAGGGTGCGCAGGTACATCTCGGTGGTGTCGATGAGATCGGTCACACCGATACTCTCTCATCCGCGCCTGCATCCGCGCTCCGGCGCCATGGACAGCACGGGGCGCCGCATCGAATAACAGCGTTATCGCCAAGAAGCGCCTGCATACAGGCTTGAGGTAACCACCGAAAAGCCCGATGCAGGCCTGTGACCTGCGTCGCATCGACTCTGGGGCGCTCGGTGACAAGGGCCCCATCGGCCCGGCCGCACCCCCCACGCCCTTGCATCGCACCCGAGAATCAGTTTATATTACAATCACCCGGCGCGCCGGTCAGGTCTCCCCAACCTGAGCCCTGGCGAACGACGGAAGTAGTGAAAGTCTCAGCTTCCCCTGGCTGAGCAGCTGGCGACTATCCCCGAGTCGCCGCATAGAGATGACGGGGCCGCACCCCCCTGATGCGGCCCCGTCACTCATTTCCGGGGAATTAGGCAAACCATCGCAAGGCCCTGCAAACGCCGGGACCAGCACGGGTGCGGTCAGGGCTGCAGGCGGGTGGTCGACCACGCCGCCGCGTCATCGAGATCGGCCGGCGAGGCTGCGGCGTACCGGATGCGGTCGTGCAGGCGGTCGGGTCGGCCGGCCCAGAACTCCACCTCCTGTGGATGAATCCGGTAGCCCACCCAGTCCGGTGGAACCGGCACATCGTCGGGATTTCCCATATCCGGATACCGCTGTGCCAGGTCGCGCACTGTGTCCTCCATCACCTGCCGCGAGGCGACAGGGTGCGATTGCCGGGAGGCCCACGCCGAAATCCGCGACCCCCACGGACGACCACCCCAATACTCGTCCGTAATATCCGATTCGATCTGCTGCGCCACCCCGCGAAAGCGAATAGCCCGAAACAGTGGCGCCCACGTCAGGGTCGCCGCGATGAGATGTGTGTCACTAATCTGCGCCGCCTTCTGCGAGTGCCGACTCGTGACGAACCCCGGCCCACGCGGGTCGAGAAAGCGCAGGAGAACCGTGCGCACATCAGGAAGGCCTGTTCGGTCGACCGTCGCCACGGCCATCGCCGACGGCTCGTAGACATCGGCGCGCTCGTCCGCCGCCTCCTGCGCCTCGCGTACCCAGCGCGACACCAGCTCCCAGGGCGCCTGCGGCACGGAGTCTTCCAGGCCGGTGCCGGCGTAGTCGAATCGCTGCACATCGCTCATGGGCTCGAATCTAGACGCCACCGGCCCGTCTTCGCCGCCGTCGGCGACTCGGCCATGATGGTTGGGTGAGCGCCGCGCAGCCGTTCGATGGCCCCCCGACCTTTCTGCCCGACTCGATGCTCCCCGCCGACGGACGCTTCGGCTCCGGGCCGGCCAAGATCCGTCAAGAGCAGGTGGACGCGCTGACGGCCCTGGGCCGCTCCTGGCTGGGTACCTCCCACCGGCAAGCGCCGGTGCGTCGGGTCGTCGGCGAGTTGCGGGCCGGGCTGGCCGACTTCTTCGCCCTGCCCGACGGCTACGAGGTGGTGTTGGGCAACGGCGGCTCCAACGCTTTCTGGGATATCGCCACGAGTTGTCTCGTGCTGCGCCGTGCCCAGCACGTCGTGATCGGCGAGTTCTCCGCCAAGTTCGCGGCCGCCACGACCGCGGCCCCGTTTCTGGCCGACCCCGACGTGCGCCGCGCCGAGCCGGGCAGCGCCACCACCGCGCAGGCCGCCCAGGTCGACGCCTACGCCTGGCCGCACAACGAGACCTCCACCGGCGTGGCACTGCCCGTGCAGCGGGTGGCGGGGACCGGTCCGGAGGCACTCATGCTCGTCGACGGCACGTCCGGCGCCGGGGGTTTGGCGTTCGACGCCGAGCAAGCCGATGCCTACTACTTCGCGCCGCAGAAGTGCTTCGGCTCCGACGGGGGGCTCTGGCTCGCCCTGCTCTCCCCCGCCGCCATCGAACGCGCCGAGCGGATCGGGCGCGACGGCCGGTGGATCCCCGCGTTCCTCGACCTGGTCGCGGCCATCGAGAACTCCCGCAAGGACCAGACCCTCAACACCCCCGCCCTGGCAACCCTGGCGCTGATGAACGAGCAGGTGCGCTGGTTGAACGAGAACGGCGGGCAGGCCTGGGCCGCGCAGCGCTGCGCCAGTTCGGCCGCGATCGTCTACGACTGGGCGCAGGCGAACCCTCTGACCACGCCGTTCGTCGCCGTCCCGGCGCACCGCTCGCAGGTCGTGGCCACCATCGACTTCGACGACTCGATCGACGCCGCCGCGGTCGCCGCGACGCTGCGCGCCCACGGGATCGTGGACCTGGAGCCCTACCGCAAGCTCGGCCGCAACCAGTTGCGCTTCGGCCTTTATCCGGCGGTGCAGCCGGACGACGTGCGCGCGCTCGTGGCCTGCGTCGACGCCGTGGTCGAGCACCTGCCCTGAGCCGCTCCTACTGAAGCGCTCCGAGGACCACGACGAGCAGCATCGCCGCCAACGCCACCAGCACGATCATCCGCCGGAAGCGCGGGCTCATCCGAATCGACCTCCTGCTGCGCCGGGCGGTTGCCGGCGACGTCGATGCGACCGTAGCGCACCATCTGAGTCAGCAGCCGCAGCCGGGGCAGCCGTCGCGCGAGGAGGTCGGGGTGGCGGCGCACCAGATAGACGAGGATGCCCACGAGCAGCAGCCCGTCGGCGATCGAGCCGACGAGGATCGTCCAGCGGGCCCCCCACGTGGCGCCGATCCAGCCGATGAGCGGGGCGCCCAGCGGTGTGCCGCCCATGAAGATCGCCAGGTACAGCGCCATAACCCGGCCCCGCATGGCCGGTTCGACGGCCAGCTGTACGAGCGAATTGGCGGTGGGCAGGATCGTCATCGCGGTCAGCCCCACGGGCACGAGCAGGATCGCGAACGTCCAGTAGTTCGGGGCCAACGCCGCGGCCAGGCTCGCGACGACGAACGCGGCGAGCCCACCGAGCACGACGGCCAGTCGCGGCTGCGCCCGGCGGGCGGTCAACAGCGCCGCCCAGAGCGACCCGACCGCCATGATCGAGCCGAGCAGGCCAAACTCCCCCGGCCCCTTCTCGAACACCGTGGTAGCCATGAGGGCCGTCGTGATCTGGAAGTTCATCCCGAAGGTGCCGTGCACGAAGACGACGACGAGGATCAGGATGATGTCGGGTCGCCCGGCAACATAGGCCAGCCCCTCGCGAACCCCGCCGCGCCCGCGCCGCTGGGGCGACGGGCGCAGCGCCCGCGGATCCATGACCCACAGGCACACGATCATCGCGGCCACGCTCACGGCGTCGATGACGAACACCCAGCCGGTGCCGAGCACGGCGATGAGCAGGCCGGCCAGAGCGGGGCCGATCATCCGGGCCGTGTTGAAGTTCGCGCTGTTCAGCCCGACAGCGTTGCTCAGCAGATCGGGACCGACGACCTCCGAGACGAACGCCTGCCGGGCCGGGGCGTCGATGGCCGCGGCCACGCCGTAGAGGAAGGTCAGGAGGTAGATCACCGGGAGCGTCGCGGTGCCGGTCAGCACGAGGGCCGCCGTGGCGGCCTGCACGATGGCCAGGCCGGCTTGGGTGCAAGAGAGCACCACTCGCTTGGGGAAGCGGTCGGCGATGACCCCGGAGACCCCCACGAGCATGAGCACGGGCAGGAACTGCAGGGCAGTCACGATGCCGAGGGCGGCCGCGTCGTGGTCGGTCAGCTCGGTGAGCACCAGCCAGGCCTGGGCGGTGCGCCCCATCCAGGTGCCGACGTTGTTGACGAGCGCACCGGCGAAGAAGAGCCGGTAGTTGCGGGCGACGAACGAGCGGAAGGTCGGGCTCGGGGTGCGGGCGCTCACTGGGCCGCGACCCGCGCCAGCAGCGGCGCCGCCTGCGCGAGCAGGTGCACGTCGGCAGCGTCGAGTTCGGCCAGGCGCACGGACATCCACAGGTCGCGGCGGGCACGCACGTCGCGCAGCAGGCGTCGCCCGCGGGGCGTCAGGGTGAGCAGCACCTGCCGCCCGTCGCTCGGATGGGGCTGGCGGTCCACCAGGCCCGCCTGCGTCAGCGCCGCGACGGTCCGCGTCATGCTCGGCGCCGACACCCTCTCCACCGCAGCGAGGCCACCGGGAGTCGAGACCCCGGCATCCAGGCGGGCGAGCACGCTGAACTGATGCGGCGGCAGTTGATCGTCGGTCGACTCGAAGCGCACTCGCCGGCTGATCCGCATACACGCGAGCCGCAACTCGACCGCCAGGGCGCCCAGGTCGGGCGCCCCGCCGGCCGTGTGGGCATCCGTAGACGTGGTCTCCATCTGCTCCCCTGCTCTCGGATTCGGCCCGATCGCCTCGAGCCACGCCTGGGTCAACTCCTTGCGTCAGCTAAGTATTTCCTTGCGCCGCGATACATCGCAGAAAGGCAACGAAGCGGCGCCCGCGGTCGCGATCACGCCCGCAGCAGTTAGGCTTGGGCAGACAGTGAGAACACGGCCCGCCAGACGCCGAGCCGTTCGCCCCAGCCCCTGGCACTCTGCTGCGATTGCGAAGGGATGGCGCCATGCCTGACTCCGACGCAACGTCGCGGAGCCGCGCAACCTCCCGCAGCTCCCCCGGCCGGCCTCACCACGTCCTCGGCGACCCCCACCGCGGCGTTCGCCTTCGCCCGGCCACACCACATCGACGGCGCTGCACTGCCGGGACAGCGGGGACTGCCATGCCGGATCCACCCAGCCCATCGGACGGGCGCCGCGCAGTGCTGGCGTCGCTCGTCGAGAACGCGCGAGGGGAGCTGCGCGAGTGGGCGACGGCACAGATCGCGGTGGCGCTGACCGTCGATCACCAACTCGTGCAGTTGGCCTACGCCTCCGGCGAGGGCGCCGTGGAGCTGTTCGAGCTGCAGCGGTCCCTGGGCGAAGGCCCGGCGATCACCGCCGCCGCCAACGGCCTGCCGGTCATCGTCGACCTGATGGTGCCGGCCCGCCCCGAGTGGGTCGTGTTCACCCCCGAGGCCCAGGCGCTGGGAATCGGCACGATCTGCTGCCTCCCGCTGGTCGCCGGCGAGGCGCGGGTCGGCGCGCTGACAGCACACCGACCGCCTACCCGCCCACGCCCCCTCGAAGCACCCGCAGCGCGCCGACCTCCCGTGGTGGCGGAGCGCGACCTGCAGCGGCTGTACCGTCTGGCCGACAGGATGCTGCTGGCGGTACTGGCACCCAACGGGTCGCCGAACCCCGGCCCTGCTGACGAACAGAGTAGATTCACCCCTGTCATCCACCAGGCGGTCGGCATGATCAGCGTGCAGCTCGGCGCGGGGATAGTCGACGCGGTCGCCAGTCTGCAGGCCGAAGCGTTCGCCTCCGGTCGCGATCTCGACGCCGTCGCCCGAGACGTCGTCGCCGGCCGTCGGCGCTTCGGCCCCCCAGGCCAGCAGCGCCGCGTCGATACAACAGAGCGCGCCGACGACTTCCCAGAGAGCACAGATAGCGGCAACGACGAGTCGATGGGACCGGCCGATGGAATCTGAGCAGAGCCAGCGTTTGCTAACCAATTCGTCGAACTGGTCAACGCGATGATGGCGCCCTTCGACGTCGTCGAGCTCATGGACGAGGTGGTCCGAGGCGCTCTGGACCTGATGCCGGCGGACTCGGCCGGCATCCTGCTCAACGACATGCGCGGCGGGCTGCGAGTGCTGGCCAGCAGCACCGACGACATGCATCGGCTGGAGTTGTTGGAACTGCAACACGAGCAGGGCCCCTGCTACGAGG
The DNA here is from genome assembly GCF_000298215.1 of Kineosphaera limosa NBRC 100340. Lineage (GTDB taxonomy): Bacteria > Actinomycetota > Actinomycetes > Actinomycetales > Dermatophilaceae > Kineosphaera > Kineosphaera limosa. The sequence continues at coordinate 10,461 of NZ_BAHD01000085.1, forward strand.
CCTTCCGCACCGGCGAGCCCGCCGGCTCGACCGACCTGCCGAGCCGGCTCGATGAGTGGACCGCGTTTGCGCCCGCCGCCATCGAACAGGGCGTGACCGCCGTGTACGCGGTGCCGATGTCGTTGGGCGGCAACCGTTTGGGCGCGCTCAACCTCTTCTGCACGGGCGGGCGCGTGCTCAGCCAGGTCGATCTGCAGACCGCCCAGGTGCTCTCCAGCATGGCGACCATCGCCGTGCTGAACCAGCAGTCCTACCGGGAGCAGGAGGTGCTGGCCCAGCAACTGCAGGCCGCCCTGACCTCCCGGGTGCTCATCGAGCAGGCCAAGGGCGTTGTCGCCGAGCGCGCCGGGGTCGATGTCGAGCAGGCGTTCCATGCGTTGCGTCAGATCGCGCGCGGCGAGCGTCGCCTGCTGTCCGACGTGGCCAGGGACGTCGTCGCCGGCCAGATCCTGGTGGCCATCGACCCGCAGGCGCCGCGCGCCGACCGGGGCTCCGAGGGCACCGCCAACCTGTTGTCACCCCCGTCCAGCCGCCGCCGCAAGCGGCCTTAGGCGACGCCGAGCAGGTCTCGGATCGGGTCGATCGCGAAGTAGATCACGAAGAGCACCGCGATGATCCACAGCAGCACGTGTACCTGCCGGGCCTTGCCGCGGGCGATCTTGATGACGACGTAGCTGACGAAACCCGCGCCGATACCGGCGGTGATGGAGTAGGTGAACGGCATGAGCACGATCGTCAGGAAGGCCGGGATCGCGATCTCCAGGTCTTGCCAGTCGATGCCGCTGACCTGCTGCATCATCAGGAAGCCGACGACCACCAGGGCCGGGGTCGCCGCCTCGTAGGGGATGATGTCGACCATCGGCGCCAAGAACGTGGCGAAGAGGAAGAGCGAGCCGGTGACGACCGAGGCCAGGCCGGTGCGCGCGCCCTCCCCCACGCCGGAGGCCGACTCGATGTAGGCGGTGTTGGAGCTGACGCTCGCCGCCCCACCAGCCACCGCCGCCAGCGAGTCGACGACCAGGATGCGCCGGGCGTTCGGCGGGTTGCCCTCCGCGTCGAGCAGGTCGGCCTCTGCGCCGATGGCGACCATCGTGCCCATCGTGTCGAAGAAGTCGGCGAGCATGAGCGTGAAGACCAGCAGGCAGGCCGCGATGATGCCGAGGTTGGTGAACGAGCCGAGCAAGTTGAACTGGCCCAGCAGGCCGAAGTCCGGTAGTTGCACGAACTGGTCGGGGATCCGCGGCACGTTCAGCCCCCACCCGGTGGGGTTGACGACCTCGCCGGTCGCGTCGGTCTGCCCGCCGATGCTGAAGACGGCTTCGACGGCGATGGCCAGCAGGGTGCCGCCGACGATGCCGTAAAGGATCGAGCCGGAGACCTTGCGGACCATCATGATGATGATCGCCAGCAGCACGATGACGAAGACGAGTGAGGGCCAGCCGGCGAGGAAGCCGCCGATGCCGAGCTCGACCGGGGTCGCCGGCGCCTTGCGCACGATGCCGGCGTCGAACAGGCCGATGAGCGTGATGAACAGGCCGATACCGACGCTGATCGCGGTCTTCAGCTGCGCCGGAATGGCCCTGAACACCGCTTCACGGAAGCCGGTGAGCACGAGAACGAGGATGAGCAGGCCCTCGAGGACGACCAGGCCCATGGCGTCGGCCCACGTCATATTGGGGACCGCCGCGATGCCGAAGGCGACGAAGGCGTTGAGGCCCAGGCCGGCGGCGAGCGCGAGCGGATAGTTGGCGAAGACCCCCATGAAGATCGACATGAGGCCCGCGATGAGGGCGGTGCCTGAGGCGACCATCGCCAGGTTCGGCGCGTCACCCCCACCGAGGTAGGCGCCGGTGCCGTCCTGAACGGTGCCGATGATCAGCGGGTTCAGGACGATGATGTAACCCATCGTGAAGAACGTGGCGAAACCACCACGGATCTCACGGGACAGGCTCGAGCCGCGAGCCGAGATGCGGAAGTACCCGTCGAGGCCGGAGCGGCGCACCCGTTCGGGTGGTGCAGAGGTGGACATGGCAGGCAGCCTAGAACCGCCGTGTCACGGCCGTGTTGCCAGGTCAGCTCGTAGTGATGAGTTCTACCTCATACTCGTCCAGCAAGGGGGCCGGGCGCTGCGCCGGAGAGGAGGTCGCGGCGTCGGTCTCGCTGTGCGCCCCGCAGCCGTGATCGACGGAGACGACCCGCCCGTCGCTGGCCGACCAGGCGTTGGCGCAAACTCCGAAGGTGCGCCGCAGAGCCCCGGCCAGCGGCAGGTAGTAGCCGCACGAGCCGCACGGCGCCACAGCGACATTCGTCGTCTCTGCCGTGGGGCCGCTCTCGCCGTCGTACCAGCGCTGGGCGGCCTCCTCGCGACCCTCGGCCGTCAGCACGCGGGCGCGCCCCAGGCCCAACTCGAAGACCGCCATCTGGTCGACGTCTTCCTCGCCGGTGGCCTCGAAGCCGGGCTGCAGCAGCGGGTCGGCCTCGCGGTAGGGCAGCACATCGGCCGGCCCCAGGTCGCCGGGACGCAACCGCTGGGCGTAAGGCACCCACGCCGGGGCCAACACTGCGTCGGGACCGGGCAGCAGGTGCGTCTCGCTGACCGTCACCTTGCGGCTGCGGGCCACCCGCGCGACCGTCACCGCCCAATGCCAGCCGCGGTAGGCCGGTGCGGTGCACTCGAAGAGATGCGTGAGCACCCGCTCGCCCTCGACCACGCACTGCAGATGCTCCCCGACCGCGCCGGGCTCGGCGATGCTTTGCGCCGCCTCCCGCGCCAGCGTGTGCGCCTCCGCGAGCGTCGCGTCGAGCTTCGGGCGCGGTGGGCGGCGGGTGCGCGTCGGCGTTGGTGAGGTCACGGCGGTCATGCGATCAAGCTCCGTCGAGATCGGAGGCGACGGCGCGCAGCACGGCCGCGACCTTCGCCGAAACCTTGGGGTCGGGATAGTGCCCGCGCCGCAGCTGGTTGGAGACACCGTCGAGGAGCTTGATGAGGTCCTCCACGATCAGCGTCATGTCTTCGGCCGACTTGCGATGCTTGGCGTGCTGCGCGGCGGCGACGGACTGCGGCTGCTGCAGGAGTTTGACCTGCATCGCCTGGATGCCGCGGCGCCCCTGAGCCACGCCGAACTCGACCCGGGTGCCGGCCTTGATGGTGCTGATCTCGGCGGGCAGCGCGTTGGCGTGCAGAAAGACGTCGCCGCCCTCATCGTCGGAGACGAAACCGAATCCCTTGTCGCCGTCGTACCACTTGACCCTGCCCGTCGGCACCGAAAATCCCTGCCTTGCTCGCGCGTGCTGGCCGGTCGGCAGACCGGCCTTCACCAAGGCTAACGGCTTGCGCGGATCTGCGTCGCCGCGACCGTTGCCGCAGCCCCCTCGCGCAGCATCACCGTGTCGAGACCGGCCACGACGAAGCGGGCTCCGTCGGCGAACCAGCCCGCCACGGCGCCGGGGGCGGCGGCCATGACGCCCGCAGCGACTCCCGCCCGCGCCGCGGCCGCGAACACCTCCCGGGTCGCCGCGACGACCTCCTCGTGCGCCGGCTGCCCCACGTGCCCCATCGAGGCCGACAGGTCGAAGGGGCCGACGAAGACCGCATCCAGCCCGGGGGTCGCGGCGATGTCCTCGATCGCCTCCAGGGCCTGCGCGTCCTCGCACATGACGATGCACGCGCAATCGGTGTTGGCGGCGCTCAGGTAGTCGGGTCGCGTGCCATAGCGGGCGGCGGCCACGGCGCCGTGCAACGAGCGGATGCCGCGCGGCGGGAAGCGGCAGGCCTGCACCGCCAGCAGCGCCTCCTGCGCGGTCCGCACATGCGGCACGAGCACCCCGTCGGCGCCGGCGTCCAGCGCCGCAGAGATCACCTGCGGGTCCAGTCGGGGCACCCGCACCACAACCTGCAGCCCGGCACCCCGCGCGGCGGCGATGAGCCCCGGCAGCGCCGAGGCGTCGAAGAGGCCGTGCTCGCCGTCGAGGATCACCAGGTCGAAGCCGGTGTAGCCGATGATCTGCACGACCTCCAGGCGCGGGATGCCGCAGAACGCGCCCAGCAGCGCCGTGCCCTCGTCAGCCAGCGCCGCGCGCAGGCCGGTCAGCCGCTCAGTCCCCATGTCGTGCTCCATTCCTGCCCAGGGTTCAAGGTGATCAGGCCCTCGCCCGTGGCCAGCGCGTCCGGGCCGCAGGTCATCGGCTCGAGCGCGACGCCGGTGCGACGCCGGGCCGGTTCGGGCAGGGCGTCACCGCTGAAGACCTGCACCCACGGCAGGTCGGTCGCGGGGGCCCACAGCACCGTGCGGGCTCCGCTGGGCGGGTGGCTCAGCACGGCCCGCCACCGGCCGTCCGGATCGGCGCGCAGGTCGGTGTAGGCGGTGTCGAGGCTGCGTCCCGCCAGGGCGGGTCCGGCGCGCAGGTCGGTCGCCGCATCGACGTCGCGCAGGCTCGCGGCGATGGTGTCGGCCTCCGGCAGCAGGCGTTCGGGATCGACCCCCAGGGTGCGGGCGGCCGGCAGGCTCAGTTCGAGCTCGTCAACACTGGCCTCCCCGCACGTCAGGTACGGGTGCAGGCTGTACCCGAACGGGGCCGCGGTGTCGGACTCGTTACGCACCCAGGCGGTGACCCGCAGACCGTCGTCGTCGAGGGCGTACGTCATCCGGCAGGTCAGGGTCCAGTCCCACCCCTGCTGCGGAAACAGCGTCGTCTCGCACGACACGCGCGAGCTGCCCTCCATCGCCGGCTCCCAGCGCTGCCAGCAGACCAGCCCGTGCATCGCGGTGAGCCGCTGCGGCTCGGTGAGGGCCAACTGACGATCGGTGCCCCCGAAGGAGTACCGGCCGTCGCGCACCCGGTTCGGCCAGGGCATGAGCACGGCGCCGCGGTAGGCCGGGCGCACCTGCTCGGCGGCGAAACCGCTGATGAGCGGCCGACCGTCGATGGTGTACGTGCGCAGCGTCGCCCCGATCTGAGTGACGCTGGCCTCGTGCAGACCGTCGGGCGCCTCGTGCCGGATGACCCAGCCGAGGCCGCCGGGAGGGGCGCTGAGACCGTCGAGAGCCGGATCCCTCACGACCCCTCCTCGTGCTTGGCGTCGTCGGGCGGGGTGATGTGCAGGGGCATGGGCGCGACATTACCGCCGCGGCCGCGGGCCGCGCGCTCAGGCGTGCTTGGTGGCCGCGGCGTCCTGCAGCGAGAGGATCTCGATGCCCTCGGCCCGCATCTGGACCTTGCGGATCTTGCCGGTGACCGTCATCGGGAACGAGTCGACGACATGCACGTAGCGCGGGATCTTGTAGTGGGCCAGCTTGCCGCTGCAGAACTCCCGGATGTCGTCGGCGTCCAGCCCCTCCGAGCCCGGCTTGGCGATGATCCAGGCCATCAGCTCCTCGCCGTACTTGACGTCGGGCACCCCGACGACCTGCACGTCGCTGATGCCGGGGTGGGAGTAGAGAAACTCCTCGATCTCGCGCGGGTAGATGTTCTCCCCACCGCGGATCACCATGTCTTTGATCCGACCGACGATGGCGCAGTAGCCGTCGTCGTCCATCGTCGCCAGATCACCGGTGTGCATCCAGCCGTCGGCGTCGATCGCCTCGGCGGTCTTCTCCGGGGACTCCCAGTAGCCGAGCATCACCGAGTAGCCGCGGGTGCACAGCTCCCCGGAGACGCCGCGGGGGGTCTCCTGCTCGGTCACCGGGTCGACGATCTTGACCTCCAGGTGCGGCATGACCCGCCCCACCGTCTCCGTTCGGCGGCGCAGGTCGTCGTCGCGGCGGGTCATCGTCGACACCGGAGAGGTCTCGGTCATGCCGTAGCAGATCGCCACCTCGCGCATGTGCATCTGCGAGACGACCTGCTTCATCACCTCGACCGGGCACGGCGAGCCGGCCATGATGCCGGTGCGCAGCGAGGAGACGTCGTAGTCGGCGAAGTCGGGCAGGGCCAGCTCCGCGATGAACATCGTCGGCACCCCGTACAGGCTGGTCGCCCGCTCGTCCTGCACGGCGCGCATCGTGGCGGCCGGCTCGAAACTCGGCGCCGGAATGATCATGCAGGCGCCGTGCGAGGTGGCCGCCAGGTTGCCCATGACCATGCCGAAGCAGTGGTAGAAGGGCACGGGAATGCAGATGCGGTCCTCGTGGGTGTAACCGCACAGCTCCCCGACGAAGTAGCCGTTGTTGAGGATGTTGCGGTGGCTCAGCGTCGCGCCCTTGGGGAAGCCCGTGGTGCCCGACGTGTACTGGATGTTGATGGGGTCCTGCGCGTCCAGCTCGCTTTGGCGGGCCGCCAGGTCGGCGTCGGGGACGTCGGCCCCCCGGGCCACGAGCTCGTCCCAGTCCGGCCCATCGAGGTAGACCACGTCACGCAGGCCGGAGCACTCGCCGCGCACCTCCTCCACCATTTTGCGATAGTCGCTGCTCTTGTGTCGGGTGGCGCTGACCAGCAGCCGCATGCCCGACTGGTTGACGACATAAGCCAATTCGTGCGAGCGGTACGCCGGGTTGACGTTGACCAGGATCGCCCCGACCTTGGCCGTGGCGTACTGCAGCAGGGTCCACTCCGGGCAGTTCACCGACCAGATGCCGATGCGGTCGCCCTTGGCGACGCCGTCCGCCAGCAAGCCTTTGGCCAGGGCGTCGACGTCGGCGTTGAACTGCTCGTACGTCCAGCGACGACCGCTGGGCAGATCGACCATCGCCTCGGCTTGCGGGTACGTGGCGACCGTCCGCTCCAGGTTGGCGCCGATCGTGTCGGTCAGGAGTGGCTCGTCGCTAGGGGCACTGGAGTAGCTGGGTTGGGCGGAGCTGGTCGACACGAGTCCTCCTGGCGTCGTCGGCAGGCGTTTGTTGCTCATCCTCACCCGCAGCCGGCACCCCTGTCCTGCAAAGCGGCGCACTTCACGGGGTGCTGCGGGGTGCCCGGTAGCGTGGATGGGTGTCCGTTTCCGCCCAGCAGGGCCCCCGTCGCGCGGCGTCGCCGAGTGCCGCCGAGGCGCCCGCCGCTGGGTCGGCCGGTGGGTCGGCAGCTAGGCCGGCCGATGGGTCGCCAGCTAGGCCGGCCGGTGGGTCGACGACGAGATCGGCTGCTGGGCGGGTGCGAAGCCTGGCCGACGATCTGCGGGCGCGCACCGACGACGACCTGGCCACTCTGCTGCTCCTGCGGCCCGATCTGGCTCGGCCCGCCCCGGCCGACCTCACCTCACTGGCGGCCCGCGCGGTCACCCGCGCCTCGCTGATGCGCGCCCTCGACGACCTCGACACCGGCGCGCTGCAGGTGTTGGAGGCCGTCGCGGTGCTCGCTCCCGCCGGGGGTGTCGCGGCAGTGGGACGGCTGCTGCGGCTGCCGAACCCCACCGTCGCTCCGGTGCTGGACGATCTGTGGCGGCGGGCGTTGGTGTGGCGCTCCGGGCACGCCCGGCACGTGCCCCGCCCCGTCGCCGAGGCGCTGGGTCCCTATGTCGCCGGGCTGGCACCGGCCTCCGTCACGGCCTCGTTCGCCTCCAGGACCGGCTCATTCGCGGGCTCCGACTCGGCCCCTGGCTCCGCGATCGGCGCCGCCTCCGGCGCCGACTCCGGCTCCGGCTCCGGCTCAGCGGCTGCTGTGTCGGTGCTGCCGGGTCCGCTGTCGGCTCTGAGCCCCGGCGAACGGGCGGTTCTGGACCGGCTGACGTGGGGGCCGCCGACGGGTCGCCCGCCGCGGGAGGGCGCCTCCGCGCAGGCCGTCCGCTCGCTGCTGGCCGCCGGCTGGCTCGCCGCCTTCGACGACAACCAGGTGGTGTTGCCACGCGCGCTCGCGCTGGAGTTGCGCGGCGGCCGGCTGCACCGGCGCAGCGAGCCCAACCCGCCCCCGTGGACGCCCGCAGAGCTGCCCGCGCGGCGCATCGACGGGGCGGCCGCGGGCGCGGCTGCGCACCTGCTCGACCTGCTCGACGAGCTGCTCGAGCTCTGGGGGCAGCAGCCGCCGCGCGTCCTGCGCTCGGGTGGTCTGGCGGTGCGCGACCTGCGGCGCGTGAGCGACCACCTCGATGTCGACGCGGCGCTCGCGGCGTTTCTCGTCGAGCTGGCGCGCGACGCCGGCCTCGTCGGCGACGACGGCAACGTCGAGCCCGCGTGGCGGCCCACCTTCGACGCCGACGAGTGGGCCACTCTTGACCCGGCCCACCGCTGGGCCGCGCTCGTGTCGGCGTGGCTGGCCTCGACCCGCGCCCCGCACCGGGTGGGCAGCCGCGGGGCGGACACCCCGCCGGGCGCCTCCGGGGCATCCGGGGCATCCGGGCCGGTCAACGCGCTCTCCGACGGCGCGTCGTGGCCGCGGCTACGGCTGCTGCGCCGCGAGGTGCTCGCTGAGCTGCTGACCGTGCCGCCGGGCCGCAGCGTCGACGCCGACGCCCTCGAGGCGCGGCTGTCGTGGCGACACCCGCTGCGGCCGCCCGCCTGGCATCGAGAGGTCGTCGAGGCCACCCTGCAGGGTGCCGAGTGGCTGGGGGTGACGGGTGCCGGAGCCGTGCCCGAGGCGGTGCGCGCGCTGCTAAGCGCCGAGGGCGTCGAACCCGCCGGGTCGCCCACCAGCGACGGCACCGCGGACGCCGGTGTCGTCGGCTCGACGCCAGACTCGACGCCTGGCTCATCACCGGACTCAGCGACGGGCTCACACCCGGACTCATCGACGGGCTCAGCGACGGGCTCGTCGACGGACTCAGCGACGAGCGCCGCTGCGGCGGCGATCGCGGGGGTCGCGGCGTTGCTGCCCGCGCCGGTGGAGCACGCCCTGCTGCAGGCGGACCTCACCGCGGTCGTGCCGGGTCCACCCGCCCCGAGCCTGGCCCGGCTGCTCAAGGCTGCCGCCCACCGGGAGTCCCGCGGGGGCGCTTCGGTGTTCCGGTTCGACGGCGGCACCGTGCGCCGAGCACTCGACGCGGGTTACCAGGCCGACGAGCTGCTGGCCGAGCTGGCACGCGTCAGCCCCACGGGGGTGCCGCAACCCTTGACCTACCTTGTTCGCGACGTGGCGCGCCGGCACGGCACGGCCCGGGTCGGGGCCGCGCGGTCGTATGTGCGCAGCGACGATCCGGCGGCCCTGGACATGTTGTTGGCCCGCCGGGAGGCCGGACCTGCCCAGCTGCGCCGCCTCGCACCGACGGTCGCCATCTCGGCGCTGGCTCCGGCCGCGCTCGTGGACACGCTGCGGGCCGCCGGTGGCGCCCCCGTACTGGAGGGCATCGACGGGGTCGTGGTCTCGGGCGGCCCGGAGCCGGCGCGCACCCGACGGCGGGTGCCGCCACCGGTCGTCGTCGCCCTGCCGACGCCCGCTGACGCGGATCGGCTGGTCCGGGCCATGCGGGCCGGTCAGGAGGCGCGTGACCGGCAAGATGCGGCCGCCGCGCGGACACCGACGGGCCCACCGTGCCGGCCGCCGAGCCGGCCGTGGTCCTGGCCCTGGTGCGTGAGGCGATCGCGCGGCGCAGCCCGCTGTGGATCGGGGTCGCCGATGCCGACGGCACGACGCGGCGGGTGCTGCTGCCCCCGACGCGCGTCGAGGGTGGCCGCGTGCAGGGGCTCGTGGAGGAGCGCTCGCGTGGCTCCGGCCGGGGCGCGGCGGTGGGCCGGCCGGCCGGTGAAACCGGTGGTGGCGCGACCGCTGGTGGCGCCCCGGGTGGCGGCGAGCGGGCGCTGTCGCTGCACCGCATCACTGGCGCCACACTGCCCTGAGACCACCCGCCTGGCCCGCCGCCGAGGTGGCCGCGCCGCCGGCCCGGTGGGCGACGGCAATGTGACTGCGCTAACCCGGGCAGCCCTGCGGACGCAAGGACGGATGCGCGCAACCCGGCTAGGCTGAGTTGATGCTGGCCTTGCGAGCCGTGGTGTTCGACACCACCGACCCGAGCGCGCTGGCGCAGTTCTGGTCGCAAGTGACCAGCTCGCCGATCGCGTACGACTGGGGTGAGTTCGTACTGGTCAATTGGGAGCCTCGGCTTGCCTTCCAGTACGTCTCACATCCGACCCCGGGCAAGAACCGGATCCATATCGACCTGCGCTCCAGCGACGAACGCACCGCCGAGGTCGAGATCGAGCGGATCGTCGAGCTCGGCGCCACCCGCATCGGCTCGGTCGAGATGCGCGGCGCCTCCTGGGTGGTGCTGGCCGATCCCGACGGCAACGAGTTCTGCCTGTTCCGCACCGTGCCCGAGCAGGTCGAACGGGCCCTCCTGAACTAGTCGGACCGATCGCGTCGGGGCGAGGGCCCTCGAAGGAGCACCTCGCCCTGCACGTGTCTGCAGGGCGAGCGCTGTGCCTACGGCGCCCTGGCTCTTCGCCGCTCTTGCTACTGAGTGGTGTCGGTGAGTGGGGCGCTGTTCAGCTTCTTACGTTCGGGCACCTGGGCCGGGGTGCGGGCTTCGTCCTCAACCAGGTGCGTCGGCCTGTCCATCGTGGCCGTGGCTGCTGTCGTGACCGTCGCTGTCGTCGTCGCCGCTGTCGTCGTCGCTGTGGTGGTCGGCCTGGTGGTCGTTGCCGCTGTCGTGGTTGGTGAGGTGTCGTTGCGGCGTGGTTGGTTGCCGATGGGGGTGCCGTCGGCGCGCGTCCATTCGACCCCGTTGGGGGTCACCTTT
>NZ_BAHD01000084.1 GCF_000298215.1 Kineosphaera limosa NBRC 100340
GACACCCGGGATACGTGCACGTCCAGACCTCGCTGCTCGAGCTCGGCCAGATGCGCGCGGCCCTCGGTGACGAGAACGTCGAACTGGGCGCGCCGCTGAAGGGCACCGTGCAGGCCACGTTCGGCAACCCCGGACTCCTGGCGATGACGAGCATCACCGCCAAGGAGAATCAGCCAGCCGCGCTGAAGGTGATGCAGTTCCTGGCTTCTGCGGACCAGCAGGCGAAGCTCAACAAGGCCTCCGGCACCTTCCCGACGCGCACGGATGCGCCGCCGCCCGGTGACAGCAAGGACATCGCCACGATGGCGCAGGCCCTCAAGGTCGCCAAGCCCGGTGAGCCCTCGCCCGCCGCGCGCCAGGTCATGGCTGCGCTCGCTCCCCGGATTCAGGGTGCGCTGCGCGGCGACTACACGCCCAAGGAAGCGCTCGACCAAGCCGCCACCGAGGCGAACGCCATCCTCGCGCGCACCGTGCGCTGAGGCCACCAGCGACAACTCCACCGGCTGCTGCTGCGCGGCCCACCACCGAGCGCCGCGCAGCAGCACCACTTGATTCCAAACCCGCCGCACGTTCGCCATCGCGACCGCTGCCCCGAAAGGACCCCACCATGACCGCACTGGCTCAGGCCGCGGCGCGGCGGCCCGTGACCCGCCACCGGGCGAAACGCCGCGAGGCGATCGCCGGACTGCTCTTCGTGCTGCCGACCATCGCGATTTTTGGCCTCTTCAAGTTCGTGCCCATCATCGGCGCGTTCGGCATGAGCGCCACCGAATACAGCCTCAACGGTGACTTCGAGTTCATCGCCGCCGACAATTACGTGCGCCTCGCGCAAGACCCGAACTTCTGGCAGAGCCTGAAGGTGACGATCCTCTACGTCGTCATCTTCGTCCCGCTCATCATCGCGGTCTCCCTCATCACCGCGGTACTGCTGGACAAGGTCACCCGGTTCACCGGGACGTTCCGTGCCCTCCTCTTCGTGCCCTATCTCAGTTCGTTCGTCATGGCGGGCATCATCTGGACCTGGATCTTCTCCACGGACGGCCCGCTCAACGCCGCCTTGGGAGGCCTCGGCTTTGCCGGCATCCCATTCCTGGCCGGCCCGCAACTGCTCGTGCTCTGCGCACTTGCGACGGTGTCGGTGTGGAAGGGTTTCGGCTACTCCATGCTCATCTTCCTGGCCGGCCTCAAAGCGCAGCCCCGCGAGGTTCACGAGGCTGCCGCCATCGACGGTGCGAATCCGTGGCAGACGTTCTGGCACGTCACGTGGCCCATGCTCCGCCCGGTCACCCTCTTCATCCTCATCATCGAGACGATCGTCGGCTTCCAGGTCTTCGACACCGTCTACGTCATGACCGGCGGCGGGCCCAACCGGGCGAGCCACAGCCTCATCTACTTCCTCTACGACGAGGGATTCAAGTTCTTCGACTTCGGCTACGCCTCGGCCGTCGGCGTCGTGCTCTTCCTCATCGTGCTCGTGCTCTCCCTTGCCCAGAACCGCCTCGTCGAGCGAAAGGCCTGAACATGTCCGTCTCGACCGAGATTGCCGCCCCGGCCACAGTCCCACCCGTCTCTGCTCCGCAAAAGCGGCGTCGGCAACGGCGGCCCGCGAGTAGGAGTCGGCGCAGCCAGCGGTGGTTGATGTTCACGCTCGTGCTCATCGCCCTCTTCACCGTCGCACCACTTCTCGCCGTCGTCGTGCTGGCGCTCTCGCCGGCAGACGCCCCGACGATTCCCTACGCCATCCCGCAAGCGCTCACCTTCGACAACATCATTCGGGTCTTCCAGGTCGGCGCTTTCCCCCGATGGCTGCTCAACTCCACGATCTATTCGGTCGTGTCCGTCCTGATCGTGCTGCTCACGGCCTCCATGGCGGCCTACGCCCTCGCTCGTAAGCGGTTCCCGGGGCGCAACGCCCTGTTCTGGGCGATCGTCGCGACCCTCATGGTGCCGATGCAGGCGACCCTCATCCCGACCTTCATCCTGATTTCGAGGATGGGCGGCGTGGATACCGTTTGGGGCCTCATTCTGCCGACGCTGGCGAATGCCCAGGCGGTCTTCCTCATCCGGCAGTTCATCGCCGACCTGCCCGACGAACTCTTCGACGCGGCGCGGATCGATGGTGCCGGCGAATGGCGGACCTTCGTGTCGGTCGTGCTGCCCCTCATCCGGCCGGTGCTCGCGACGCTCGCGATCTTCGTCTTCCTCTGGCACTGGAACGACCTGCTGTGGCCGCTCGTCGTCGGCCAGTCCGACGCCGCGCGCACCCTAACGGCAGGCCTGGCGACCCTCAACACGGAGACCGTGTCGACCGCGATCGTCATGGCGGCCACGCTCATCAGCTTCCTGCCGTGCCTGCTGATCTTCGTGCTGCTGCAGCGACACATCGTCGACAGCATCACCGCGGGGGGCGTCAAGGGATGAGCACGCTGCGCTTCGGCCTCATCGGCGTCGATTCGCCACACTCCGTGCAGTTCACCCAGCTGCTGGGGGACGGATCGGCGTTCGGCGCCACGATCACGCATGCCTGGCAGGCGCCGACCTCGGCCGACTTTCCGCCGAGCCGGGACCGGAACGACGACCTGGCGGCACAGGTCTCCTCGCTCGGCGTGGCGCTGTGCGACAGCCCGGCGGCGGTGGCGCGGCACTGTGACGCGCTGCTGCTGGTCGCCTCCGATGCACGCACCCACCCCGAGCTCTTCGCGCGCGTTGCGCCCTTGGGGCGGCCCGTCTACGTCGACACGCGGTTCGCCCTCACGGTGGCTCAGGCGCGGCTCATGCTCGACCAGGCACGGGAGGCGGGGGTGCTCGCTCTCGCCGGCTCGCCGAAGCGGTTTACGCCGGAGTTTCTCGCCGCGCGCGGTGACGGCCGGGTCGAACGCGCCGACCTCGTCGCGCCGCTACCGACGCAACCGGGACATCCGGACTTCGGGTGGTACGGCTTCCACGCCGCCGACCTGCTTGTCAGCGCCCTCGGGCCGGACATCGAGCGGGTCGACGCGAGTGGTGCCGGGCCGGTCGTGCTGACGTGGGCCGACGGTCGCGTGGCGACCGTGCGGGGGGAGGCCGTGTGGTCACCGCACACGACCGGCACCCTCGCGGGCGACGGCGGCGCGGCCCGCGAGTTCGACATCGAGTCCGGCTTGCCGATGCTGCACGGTCTGCTGAAGGCGCTGGTGGTCGCATGCCGCTCCGGGGAGCCGACCGTGCCGCCCGCCGAGATTCTCGCCGGAGTCGCCATCGTCGAGGCGGTCCACGAAAGCCGGCAGCTCGGCGCTCCGGTAGCGATCGATCGGGGTGCTGTGCGCGCTGCGCCTTGCGCGCCCGACAACCAGCCCGCTCGGGCGAGTAGCTGACCGTGAGCACCCTCCGGCCAGGCGGGCGTCGCTTCCCGCGCAGCGTGTACGGCGTCGGCACCGAGCCGGATCCGCGGTTCAGCCTCGCCAACGAGCGGACCTTTCTCGCCTGGATCGGAGTGGCGCTCGCCGTCTTTTCCGTCGCCGTCGGCATCGAGTCCCTCGCGGTCAACCTCGAACCCACCCTTCGCACCAGCGCCTCGCTCGTGCTGATGGTGGCGGGCCTCGGCTGCGCGGCCCAGGCCTGGTGGGGCTGGCGCAGCGTCGAGCGCGCGCTGCGCCTGAGCCAGCCGCTGCCGGGGCCGCGCCCGGGGCTGTGGCTCACGGCGGCGCTGTCCCTGGTCGGGGTGCTTCTGCTGGCCTCGGTCGTGCTGTCGTGACGCCCCTCGAGTTGTGAGCGCCAGCGTTGTGAGCGCCATCGACGGGCCGTGGGACCCTGGCCTGCAACTCGAGCGCACGAGCCTGGCTTGGCGGCGCACCGCTCTGCTCGTCCTCGTCGCCGCCTGCGCCGCCGCGAAGCTGACGTGGGGCGGCGGCGGCCCGGTGCTCCTCGTCATCGCTCTGCTTGTCGTGTGCAGCGCGAGTCTGGTCCCGCTGGCCGCCCGCCGTCATCGTCGCTGCCACGCCGCACTGACTGCTCTTCGCCCGCTGCCGGGCGGGGGACTTATCGCCTACACGAGTGCTGCGGTGTTGCTGGGCGGCGCCTTGATGCTCGCCTACCGCCTCGCCGCCTGAAGAGCCCGAAGCCGCGCCGTCGCTACGCGGCTATTCGGCGAGGTGGGCGGCGACGGCGACGACCGCGACCTCTCGGGCGGAGTGCACGTGCTCCTCCGCTGCGGCGCGGGCGATCGTCGGGTCGCCGGTGCCGATGGCGGCGAGGATCGCGCGGTGCTCGGCCAGCGCTTGGGTGCGCCGGTCCTGGGTCTCGTTGGTGAAGACGCGGTAGCGGGCCATCTGTACGTCGATCTGCGCATGCAGCCGCTGCGCCCACGAATTGGAGGCGATCGACGCGATCGCCTCGTGAAAGTCGTGACCCGCTCGCATCGCCTCGTCGGGGAGATCGACGAGCCGGGCATTGCGATCCACCAAGGACTCCAGGCGCGCGAGGTCGGCGGGGGTGGCGCGCGCGGTGGCCTCCGCGGCGAGCAGCCCCTCCAGCGCGGCGCGCACGCCGTAGAGCTCCTCGACGTCGTCGGCCGAGATGCCGCGCACGACAACGCCGCCGGTCGGTAGCTGCTCGAGCAGCCCCTCGGCGAACAGGAGGCGGACCGCCTCGCGGAAGGGGGTCCGGCTCACCCCCAGCGAGGCCGCCAATTCGGTCTCGTTGAGCCGCACCCCGGGCGCCAGCTCGAGGGCCAGGATCTGGCGGCGCAGCTCGGTGTAGACCAATTGACTGCCGGACGCCCGGCGCAGGGGCGAGTGCGACGTGGCCACAGGAACTCCCTGCGTATTTGTATACAAGTATGCTTCACTCGTCTCAGTGTTCCACGAACGACCGCCAGACGAGGGGATTACCGCCATGTCGCAGCAGGCCATGTCGACCAGCGCGCAGTCGAGCACAGCCCGGATGCCCACAGCCCAGGTGCCCACAGGCGCCCCCGCCACCGTGAGTGCCGATGACTTGCGGCGCTGCGTCTCCGGCATCCTCATCGCCCACGACGTGCCGCAGGCCGACGCCGACCTGCTCGCCGACACCCTTGTCGTCGCCGAGCTGTGGGGTCACGCCTCCCACGGCGTCCTGCGGCTGCCCTGGTACGTCGATCGGCTGCGCAGCGGCGCGATGCGCGCCGTGACGCAGACCGCGGTCGTGCAGGACAGCGGCGCTGTCGTCGTCCTCGACGGGCAGGACGGCATCGGCCAGATCGTCACGGCCCGCGCGGTCGAGATCGGCGTCGAGCGCGCCCGCAGCCACGGCGTCGCCGCGATCGGGGTGCGCAACTCCGGTCACTTCGGCATGGCCGCCTACTTCACGCGGATCGCCGCGGAGGCGGGCTGCGTCGCCTTCCTGTCGACGAATGCCTCCCCGGCGATGGCCCCCTGGGGCGGCCGGACGAAGGCGATCGGCACCAACCCCTGGTCGATCGCCGCTCCGGCCGGCAGGCACGGGGTCGTCGTCATGGACCTGGCGAACACGGCCGTCGCCCGCGGCAAGATCTACCTCGCCAAGGAGCGCGGCACGACCATCCCCGACGGCTGGGCCGCGGCCCCCGACGGCAGCCCCACCACTGACCCGGCGGTCGGCATCGAGGGGCTCATCCTGCCGATGGCCGGTCCGAAGGGGTACGTCATCTCGTTCATGATGGACGTCCTCTCCGGCGTCCTCACGGGCAGCAGTTTCGGCGCCGACGTCGGCGGACCGTACGAGAAGGACCGCCGCAGCGGAGCCGGGCACCTGCTGCTCGTCATCGACCCCGCCGCGATGGGCGACCCGGGCGAGTTCGCTGCCCGCGCCGAGCAGCTCGTCGACGACACCCGCGGCGGCGACCTCGCGGCCTGGGCCGGCGAGATCCTCGTGCCCGGTGAGCTCGAAGACCGCAGCCGCGCACAGAAGGAGGCGCGCGGCATCAGCCTGGCGAGCGCCACGTGGGATTCCCTGCGGGTCCTCGCCGCCCAGGCCCGCGTGCCGGTGCCTTCTGTGCGGCCCGCCTGACGGTCGAGTCGTCACTTTCGCAGACCGCCCGACAGGCCGAGTCGTCAATTTCGCGGGCCATTCGTCACGCGTTATCGACGGATCGCGGCGCGAAGTGACGACTCGCCGCACCGCCTCCACGCCCGCCCCCATCGAAAGGACCACCCCCATGATCGCCCTCACCGTCACCCTGCAGGTGCAGCCCGGCCACCTCGAGGACTTCCTCGCGGCCATCACGACCAACGCCGAGCGCACCTTCACCGACGAGCCCGGCTGCCGCTACTTCGACGTCAACCAGAGCCTCGACGACGACCACCGGTTCGTCTTCTACGAGCTGTACGACGACGAGGCCGCCGTCGAGGCGCACCGCGCGGCACCGCACTTCGCCACCTGGCGCGAAGCGGCCGGTCAGTTCGTCGTGTCCGGCAGCCAGGTCAACACCCTCGCCCGCGTGCTCGTCTCGCACGCGGGCCCCACGCAGACCGCCTGATTCGCGAAGGAGCGAAACGATGAAGATCCTCGTCTTGCCCGGAGACGGCATCGGCCCCGAGATCACCGACGCCACCCTGCGCGTGCTCACCGCCCTCGACGAGCGCCACGGCCTCGGCCTCGACCTGACGACCCAGGAGATCGGCCTGACGACGCTGGCCAGTCAGGGCACGACCCTGCCCGACGATGCCCTCGCCCAAGTCGAGCAGGTCGACGGCACGATCCTCGGCCCGGTCTCGCACTACGACTACCCGCCGCGCGCCCAGGGCGGCATCAACCAATCCGCCGAGCTGCGGGTGAGGTTCGACCTCTTCTCCAATGTGCGCCCCGCCCGCTCGATCGCCGACCTCGCCGTGGTCCGCGAGCCGATGGACCTCGTCATCATCCGCGAGAACACCGAGGGCTTCTACGCCGACCGCTCGATGCACCTGGGGGCTGGCGAGTTCATGCCGGATGCGGACACGGCGCTGTCGATCCGCAAGATCACCCGGCGCGCTTCGACGGCGGTGGCGCGCACGGCCTTCGAACTGGCCCGCGGCCGGCGCAAGCACGTGACCGCCGTGCACAAGGCGAACGTGCTCAAGGTGACCGACGGGCTGTTCCTCGACGCCGTGCGGGCCGTCGCCGCCGACTACCCGGATGTCGAGCTGCGCGAGCTCATCGTCGATGCGACCGCCGCGCGCCTGGTCAAGAAGCCGGGCGACTTCGACGTCATCGTCACGACGAACATGTTTGGCGACATCCTCTCCGACGAGGCGAGCGAGCTGTCGGGAAGCCTCGGTCTCGGCGGGTCGATCAACGTCGGCGGCGACATCTGCGTCGCCCAGGCCCAGCACGGCTCGGCTCCCGACATCGCCGGTCAGGGCGTCGCGAACCCCGTCTCCCTCATCCGGTCGGCCGCGATGATGCTCGACTGGTTCGGCAGCCGCAGCGGCCGGGCCGAGCTCGTCGACGCCGGGCGTCTCATCGAGGAGTCCGTCGACGCCGTCATCGCCGACCCGGCCACCCGCACCCGCGACATCGGCGGCGCCCTCGGCACGACCGAGTTCACCGACGTGCTGCTCGCCGACCTCGACGCGCGGATTGCGGTCCACGCCTGACGACCCTCCTGGCCGCTGAACGCACAGAACTGTGTGGCTAGCGGCCGCCTCGAACCACTCCTAAGGACACGACATGACCGACCAGATCACCGCCCCCAACCTGCTTATCCGCCCCGACGCCGTCGAGCCGTTCGACCGCGGCAACGGCGTCACAACGATCCCGTACGTCGGCAAGTGGAACTGCGAGACCAACCGCGTGACGACGGGCCAGACCCAGTTCGCCCAGGGCACCGGCCTGCCGCTGCACAGCCACAACGTTGAGGAGACGGTGCTCATCCTCGAGGGCGAGGCCGTCGCGGAGATCGGTGACCAGGAGTTCGAGCTCGTCGCCGGTGAGGCGACCTGGGTGCCGGCCGGGGTCCCGCACCGCTTCTACAACCGCGGCGAAGGCACCATGCGCATCTACTGGGTCTACGGCGGGCGCGACGTCACCCGCACGATGACCGCCACCGGGGAGACCTTCGAGCACCTCTCGGAGAGCGACCGCGGGGGTTTGAAGAAGCCATGACCAGCAACGTTTCGAACGCTCTGCTGACGGCTGCCAGCGCCGACCCGTCGGCGCAGATCGTCACGATCGACCCGGCCACCGGCGCGGAGTTGGCCCGCTACGACGCGATGGCCCCCGGCGACGTCGAGCGGACCCTGGCGGCCGTGCACGGCGCCGCCGGTCAGTGGGCCGCGACATCGGTGGCCGAGCGAGCCGCGCTTCTGCGCTCACTGGCGGCGGTCCTGCGCGGTGATGCCGACCGCCTCGCCGCGCTCGCGACCGCCGAGATGGGTAAGCCGCTGGCCGAGGCGCGCGGCGAGGTTTTGAAGTCCGCGACGACGGCCGAGTATTACGCCGAGGCCGGCCCGGCGCTCCTGGCCAATGCGCCGGTCGATCTCGACACCCCGGAGGTCGAGGCGTGGGTCGCGCAGGAGCCGATCGGCGTCGTGCTCGCCGTCATGCCGTGGAACTTCCCGATCTGGCAGGTGATGCGCGCGGCGATCCCCATCGTCATGGCGGGCAACGGCCTGCTGCTCAAGCACTCGCCGAACGTCACGGGCTCGGCGCTGGCGATGCGCGAGGCCTTCGTCGCCGCCGGCTTTCCTGCCGACCTGGTCGGGGTGCTCGTCGTCGCCGAACCCGACGTTCCGCAGACGATCGACGGGCTCATCGCCGACCCGAGCGTCGCGGCGGTCACCCTGACCGGCAGCAACCGGGCGGGCGCGGCCGTCGGAGCCGCCGCGGGCCGCGCGGCGAAGCCGTCGGTGCTGGAGCTCGGCGGATCGGACCCGTTCGTCGTGCTCGCGGATGCCGATGTCGCCGCTGCTGCGGCGGCGGGGGTCAAGGCCCGCTTCCACAACGCGGGGCAGAGCTGTGTGTGCGCCAAGCGGTTCGTGGTGCACGCCGACGTCGCGCAGGAGTTCACGCGGCGCTTCATCGAGGGTGCCCGGGCGCTGGTGCTGGGTGACCCGACCGACGCCGCGACGCAGATCGGTCCGCTCGCGCGTGCCGACCTGCGGGAGGTGCTCCAGCGACAGGTCGACGAATCCGTGGCTGCGGGAGCGGAACTCGCCGCGGGCGGCCGACCCGTCGACGGGCCGGGCTGCTTCTACGAGCCGACGGTCCTGACGGGCACCGGCCCGGGGATGGCGGTCTTCGACGAGGAGACGTTCGGCCCCGTCGCGGCCATCGCCGTCGCCCGCGACGACGACCACGCCGTCGAGCTGGCGAACGCCACCGAGTTCGGCCTCGGCCTCTCGGTGTGGAGCGCATCGACCGACCACGCGCTCGCCGTCGCCCGCCGCATCACCAGCGGCGCGGCCTTCGTCAACGCGATCGTCGCCTCCGACCCGCGCCTGCCCTTCGGCGGCACCAAGCGCTCCGGTTACGGCCGCGAACTCGCCGCCCCCGGCCTCCTGGCCTTCAGCAACTCACGCACCTTCTGGGTCGCCCGTTAGCGCCGGCTCCGATCGTGCATCGGTCTTGCGGGCCGCATCAATTCGCAGCACAATATGATGCATGAAGATGCAGCGCGGTGATGCCGTAACACGCAAGAGCACTCCGCTGAGCGCTCAGGACGTCGCTGACCTGGCCGCCATCCGCCGCGCGCCCGAGTTCGCCGCCAGCACCGAGGCCGCCACGCTCAACCGTCTCCTGCGAATCGGCATGGACGCCGTGCTGGAGCGCCAGATGGAGGAGGGTTATCGGGTGCTGGGCGAACAGCGCGGCTCCGACATCGCCGAGCGTCGCTCCGTGGCCCGCCGTCGGCGTCCGAGTTGGGCCGACGAACCATGAGCCAGCCGCTTGAGCGCGGTCGGGTCTATGCGGCCGTGTTGGGCACCCTTGGTGAGAAGTACTACCTCGTCGTCTCCAACAACCAACGCAATCGAAATCTGGACTCGGTCGTCGCCGTCCGACTGACCACGTCACTCAAGCCGCCCCTGCCGAGCATCGTCGCGCTCGATCCGGATCGCGACGGGTTCCAAGGGCACATCGTGTGCGATGACATCGTGGAGATCTTTGATGACGAGGTGCGGCGGGACTTGGGTGCGGTCTCCTCGCAGACCATGCGTTCCGTCGAGGCCGGGCTGAGGGCCGCGCTGGGGTTGCGCTGACGATCGGGCGCGTCGACCCTGCGTGAGGCAGCGAACTGCTCGACCATGGATCTGGAAGGCGCACTGTTGTGTCCGCCTCGCCCAGCGGGGTTGTCGACGTTGCTCAGCCTCTGGTGTCACGATTGCTCCAGGTGCCGCACCTCAGGTGGGTGTGTGCGGTGGGGTGAATGGGACGGCAAAATGTCTGGAACCAACTCGGGGAGTCCTGGCGGGCGGCCGCCTGCGGGGGAGGGTGGCGACGGCCAGGACGTCGTGCGCGGCCAAACGCCAGGCCGGGTTTCGCCGCTCGAGCAGTTCCCCGCGCGGCGGCGTGGTCTGCGCTGGCCGCGGTCCATCGCGGGGCGGGTGGGTCTGGGGCTCGCGGCTCTGCTGCTGGCCTCCGGGCCGTTTGGGCTCGTCGGCTTCGTGACTGCTGCACCTGACAGCCAGGGCGGTGTGGAGAGTGTGGAGCAAGTGGCAGTGGCGCCGGTGGTGTGGAACACCGTCGGCGTCAAGGCCAAGTCGCTGCGCATTCTGGCTCCGCAGGGCTCGCTCTCACTTTCCGCAGGCAGCGCCGGGCAGGTTGACACGACCTGCGACGACACCTCGAGTCAGACCACGGGAGACGCGCAAACCGTGCGCATCTCCTGCCTGGACTACTCCAGGGTGCTGGAGGTGAAGGTGCCGGCGAACATCCCCGTGACCATCGTCGGGCCCGAATCCCTGCAGGTCGACGGCAGTTTCGACGCCCTGACCGTGGAGGCCGGTGAAGACGTCACGCTGAACGATGTCTCCGGTGACGTGAAGATCGAGAACCGCGGCAGCGTGACCGGCAGCATCGCCAAAGCCGACACGGTGCACCTCGACAGCAGCGGCCCGGTCGAGCTGAGCCTGCGAACGCCCGTGCCGTCGGTCGACATCACGTCGGGTGAGGGTGGGGTGACGCTCGCCGTGCCACGTCCCACGAGCCCGGCGGGCGCGTACAGCCTCACGTTGCAGGCAGCCGCCGGGGTAGCTGCCAGCGTGATCCCCGACGTCGCCGACGCACCGAACAAGGTCACCATCACCACCCGCAGCGGCGACATCCAAGTGACGCCCAACCAGTAGCCCGTGGTCAGCATCGGCTGTGGCAGGGCTTCACCGCACAGAGTGATCCCCTAGATGACGACGGGAGGGAGCTAGGGCATGGACCGAACCAGCCATGGCCACAGCCGGAGAGCGACCCTTGGCGCCGGCCTGAGGTCCAAGACTCGGTCCCGGGCTCGACGCCGGGGGCCTTCACTCACTCTCCGATCGAGTCGTTTCCAGACAGGCGCCCGCTGCGCCTCAGGCGCCCGGGGCCGAAACCGAATGCCCCGGTCGGCCGGGTGAACTGGACGATGGCGGCTGCGGCGCTGGCGTTCGGCGGACTCTTCGTCGCCGCCAGCGCCGCCATCATCAACACCCAACACGAAGCCCACATCACCATGGTGCAAGGGGCTGCCCCCGCGCCGATCGACGTGCAGGGCACCTCGTTGGAAGTCGTGTTCCCGGAGTGGGGTCTCACCATCCACAGTGGTCCTCCCGGGCAGATCGAGCCCCCGTGCGGCGACGCCGTGAGTGAGCTGGCCGGCGCGGTGCAGGTGCTGCGGCTCACGTGCGCCGACGTCATGAACCCCGGCGGAGTGCTGGGCGACTTGACCGTGCCGTCCAACCTGCCCGTGAAGATCATCGGCGGCGACACGGTCACCGCCAGCGGTCAATTCGCTTCGCTCACGCTGCAGTCCGGCGCAGAGGTGACCCTCAATGACGTGTCGGGCGACGTGCTGGTCGAGACGACCGGCCCGGTGACCGGCACTATCGGCGCCGCGAAATCGGTGCAGGTCGACACGAGTGGGCGGGTCGAACTCGGCCTCAAACGGCCGGTGCCGAAGGTGGCGATCTCGTCCTCCGCCGACGGCGTCCTGCTGACGATGCCCTCGCCCCGGCCGCCCGAGCTCACCTACGCGCTCGACCTCGACGCCACCGGCGGCCGCGTCGTCAACTCCGTGCCGAGCACCCCCGGCGCCGCTCACTCCGTCGCGGTCACCAGTACTGGCGGAGACATCCAGATCCGCACCGCAACGACCCAGTAACGGCCCGGTGCCGTGCGGCAACCCTGAGCAGCGGAAATCCCGTGGCTCCTCGGCTCGCGAGCCGCAGTGTCACCCCGAGTGTGCCGGTGCCCTGAAAGATAGTGTTCGCTTTTGCAGGGCTGACGGGGCAAAAGCGAACACTATCTTTCACGGCCGGGCTTCCAGCGGGCCTGTCGGGGGCTCCTACCTCGGTGGCGGGGCCGTGGTGCCGCGCAGGACGAGTCGAGGCTGCACGCTCGTCGTCGTCGGGGGACGGGTCGGGTCGTCGATGCGGGCGATGAGCGCCTGCGCGGCGAGTCGGCCGACCTCCGCGCCGCGGGCGTCGACGGAGGTGAGGTCGACGATGCCGGTGGCGGCGATCGGGGAGTTGTCGTAGCCGACGAGGCTGACGTCCGCCGGCACGCTGCGGCCCGCCTCGCGCAGCGCCTGCCAGGCGCCGAGGGCCATCAGGTCGTTGGCTGCGATGATGGCGCTGACCTGGGGTTCGTCGGCTAAGAGGGTTGCAGCGGCCGCATGGCCGGACGCCTCGTCGGTGCCGCCGCGCGGGGTCGCGTGCAGGGTCAGCCCGCGGGCCGCCATCGCCTCCCGGTAGCTGCGCTCACGCTCCAGCGCCGGGCCGCTGTCGCCTGCCAGAAACGCAATCCGCTGGTGGCCGAGCGCGGCGAGGTGCTCGACGGCAGCCGCGGAGCCGGCCGCCTCGTCGGCGAACACCAGGTCGGCCCCAGCGACTCCCTGGCGGCGCACCCCGACGACGACCGTCGAGACGCCCACTCCGGCGGCGTCCGCCGTACGCGGCTCACCGGCGATGACCAGGCCGTCGACTCGCGCCGACAGGTACCCGTGCACCGGGCTCTCGGCCAGGTGCGAGTTGAGCGCCGCGTCGGCGACGCTCACGTGGAAGGTCGTGCCCGCCAGCCCCTCCCGCAGTCCGGCGAGCAGGTCGACGAACCACAGGTTGGCGAAGTCGTCGATGACGACACCGATCGTGTTGCTGCGCTGCCCGGCCAGGGTTGCCGCCGCCCGGCTGGGGCGATAGCCGAGTTCGTCGATCGCCTGCTGCACCGCCTCCCGGCGGGCCGGGCTGACCTGCGGCGACCCGCGCAGCACGAGCGAGACCAGCGACTTGCTGACACCGGCCCGCTGCGCGACGTCGTAGATCGTCACGCGCGACGTCGAGGTGGTGGCCATGCGCTCCTCCTGATGGCTGGCGGGTCTGGGTAGAGCACCCTCGCCGACGGTTGCGCTGGCAGCCCACGGTTGCGGTCGCAACAGCAACCGTCGGCTGCGGGCGCAACCGTGGACGTCGGGGGCCGGGTTCGGGTGCCGGGCTCCCCGAGCTGGCGGGGTTGACGGCAGGATCAGGCTACCCGTAATGTTTGGAGCGCTCCAAACGAGTCAACGAGGATTCCCATGTCACTCGGCATCGCCGTCATCGGAGCCGGTATGGCCGGCAAGTCCCACGCCGCCGGATACCGCGTGGCGCCCACCCTCTACGACACCAAGCTGCCCGACCTGCGGTACGTGAGCATCGCCGACGTCAACGAGCCGCTGGCCCGCGCCACCGCCGCCCGCTACGGCTACGAGCGGCACGACGCCTCCTGGCAGGCCGTCATCGAGGCCGACGACGTCGACGTCATCAGCATCGTCGTCGCCAACCACCTGCACCGCCCGATCCTGGAGGCCGCCCTTGCCGCGGGCAAGCACGTGCTGTGCGAGAAGCCGCTGAGCGACACCCTGCAGAACGCCTGCGCGATGGCCGCCGCGGCGAACGCGGCCGACACCACCGCCCGCCTCGGCTTCGTCTACCGCCGCGCCCCCGGCCTCACGGTCATCCGCGACCTCATCGCCGACGGAACGCTCGGGCCGGTGCTGCACCTGTCCGCCCGCTACTGGACCGACTACGGCTGCGACCCCAAGGCCCCCATGAGCTGGCGGTACAAGGGCGGCGAGGGCACGGGCGCGCTTGCCGACGTCGGCAGCCACCTGGCCTATGTCGCCGAGTACCTCGCGGGCGAGGTCACCGCCGTCTCCGGGGGGCAGCTGCGCACGGTCATCGGAGAGCGATTCGTGCCGGCCGGCGCCGTCGTCGGCCACGGCCTGGCCGAGCTCAGCGACGAGACCGAGCCGGTCGAGAACGACGACTACGCCGGGTTCGTCGCGACCTTCGGCGCGGGCACCGCCGGAGCCCTGGAGGTCTCGCGGGTCGCCGCCGGTCACCCCAACTCCCTCATCGTCGAGGTGTACTGCGCGAACGGCTCCGCGAGCTGGGACCAGCGCACCCCCAGCGAGCTCGGGCTCATGCTGCACGAGGGCCCGCACGGCCAGCGCGGCCACCGCCGGGTGCTGCTCGGCAACGACCACCCCTACATCCCCGGCGGCATGCCGATGGACGTCTCCGGGGTCGGCTTCGGACAGAACAACCTCTTCGAGTTCCAGTGCCGCGCGTTCCTCGACGAGGTCGCCGGCGTCGCCGACCCGCTGCCGGTGTGCGCCTCCCTCGACGAGGGCGTGCACAACATGGAGTTGCTCGGCGCCGTCGTCGAATCCGCCACCAACGGTGGCCGCACCGTCACGCTCGGCTGACCCCTCCCACTCCCGTACCTGCACCGCATCAAACCCGCGAAGGATGAAGCAATGAAGCTCGGCGTCTACAACGCGATCCTGCACGACCGCCCGCTGCCCGAGGCCCTCAAGGTCATCGCCGACCTCGGCCTGACCGGCATCGAGCTCAACACCGGTGGCTTCCTCCCGCCGGTGCACATCCCGAACATCGACGAGATCCTCGAATCCGACGCGGCGCGTGACGATTTCCTCGCCCAGTTCGAGGGCACCGGAGTTTCGATCGCCGGCCTGAACTGCAACGGCAACCCGCTGCACCCCAACCGGGCGATCGGTGACGCGCACGCCGACGACATCCGCCGATCGATCCGCCTGGCGCAGCGGCTGGGGCAGACGCGGGTCGTCACGATGTCGGGCCTGCCCGGAGGTGAGCCGGGCGCGACCCACCCGAACTGGGTTGTCAATGCGTGGAACTCGGCCGCGCTCGACGTGCTCGACTACCAGTGGGGCGTCGCCGTGCCGTTCTGGCAGGAGATCGACGCGCTCGCCGGCGAGCACGGGGTGAAGGTCGCCCTGGAGTTGCACCCGCAGAACCTCGTGTTCAACACCTTCGACATCCGCAAGCTCGTCGAGCTGACCGGTGCCACCAACGTCGGTGTCGAGATGGACGCCTCGCACCTGTTCTGGCAGCAGATGGACCCGATCGCGGTCGTCCGCGAGCTCGGCGGGTTGATCTTCCAGGCCGCGGCGAAAGACGTGCGGGTCAACAAGGAGGCGGCCGCCCTCTACGGCGTGCTCGACAACCGATTCCGCCGCCTGGACCCCAGCGAGAACCGCACGAATCTCGGCGGCGACGAGTGGGCCAACGAGTGGCCCAAGCCCGCGGCCTGGGATTTCGTGGCTCTCGGCAAGGGCCACGGCGTGGAGTATTGGGCCGAATGGCTGCGCGCCCTCAAAGAGGTCGACCCCGACATGCTCGTCAACATCGAGCACGAAGACACCGAACTCGGCCGCATCGAAGGCCTGCAGGCCGCCGCCGCCGTGCTCCTGGCGGCCGACGCCCAAGTCGATGGCTAGTCAAGTAGAGGGCTGAACGCCGACCGAAGGCGGGTCAGTTCGGAGGTTCGGTCGCACTATCGTTGAGATTGATCGTCTCGACACCCTTGAACTGGGCGAACCCGTCGTCGGTTGACACCAATATCCACTTCGACGCAGAGGCCCAGGCGGCGAGAAAGCCGTCCATCCAGAGCTTCGGAGACGCGGTCTTGCGGAGCGCAAACTTCGACCAGAGTGCGTCGAGCCCTGGTGGCTCATCCACGTCGTGGCGAATCCTCTCGTCAGCGATCGTCGCTTCGATGACCGCCCACGCTTGAGCATTCGTGAGTGGAGGGCGGTTGAGTCTCTCCAGCACCGCAGTTGTCGTCAGCAAGCGAAGGACGGACAGCTGCACCGGCCGGCACATCACGACCTCCCCGGCTTGCGGCACGGTCTCGAACCACGCCGCGCATTCCTTGTGCCGTGGGTGTCCCTCAAGCAGCAAGGCGATGAACACGTTGGTATCGCACAGGTAGGTCACCAACTGTGGTCCTGCACGTCCTGATCGTTGAGGATTCCCGCGAGCTCGTCCGGACTCAGCGCATCAGGGGGCAGCGCTGGCCCACGATTCGTGATCAGCGGGAACCCGGCCCGGCCTGTTCGGTGGCTCGACTCCGGCCGGTTGGCCAGTCCGTCACGGAGAGCCTCGGTCACGACATCCTTGAACGTTCGGTCCTCACGGGCTGCGCGCATACGCGCCATGCGCAGCAGGTCGTCGGGGAGGTCCAGGGTCGTCTTCATGACCCCAGTATGCGGGCTTGCCAGCTTGCTGGCTAGCTGGCAAGCGGCCTTGCTGGCTAGCCCAGGCTGTGCTTGGGAGGTTTCCCGTTCGCAGTCAGCTCGATTGGCGGCGTAGGTAGCGGGTGTCGTCGTTGGCGTAGGCGTAGTAGAGGCCGATGAGCAGGCCGCCGCCGATGAAGTTGCCGACGAGACACACGGCGACATTGCCGAGGGCGGGCAGTAGGTCGAGATTGCCTTGAAAGCCGACGATGGTGAACAGCACGGTGTTGGCGACCGAGTGTTCCAGGCCGAGGAAGGCGAAGACGAAGACAGACACGATCATGGCCAGGCACTTCGTGAGGTCGTCTTTGATGTAGCCGTTGTAGACGAGCAGCATCGCCAAATTGATCATGAAGTTGCACAGGATGGCGCGGATCAGCAGGTCGACCACGCCCGCTCCGGTCTCCAAATAGGCGAGCTTGATCCCGACGGAGTAGTCCAGGTGCGAGGCGGCGTTGCCGGCCGTGAGCGTGGAGAATGCGAGAAGCGCGGCGATGAGTGCCCCGCCGATGATGTTTCCCAAGTAGCACAGAGCGAGCAGCCGCAGTCCCCGGTACCACTTGATGCGGTGGTAATAGGTGCCGATCGTCACGATCATCATGTTCGACGTGAGCAACTCGGACTTCGTGTAATAGATGAAGACCAGCGCCCAGCCGAACACGAGGGCACCGACGAGTTTGCCGAGAGTCGCGGCCTCGTGGTGCGGGTCGCCGTGCGCGAAGGCCGTAATGGTCAGGTAGTTGGCGAGATAGAAGACGGCGATGATCATGCCGGCCGTCCCCGAACGCTGCAGATAGCGTTGCGCGATCTGCCCGGTCATCGCGTGCTTGGTGTCGAGCGCGTCGAGCACCGTCGAGATGAACTGCTTACCGGGGAACAACTGCTGGGTGTCGCTCATGGCGCTCCATGCGCTCGTGGGACGGGTTCGGGTGCCGGCCGGTGGGGCGTGACCGAGCTGGTGACCACCGGGTGCGCTGCTCGCCCCCATCGTGGGCGCCCGCTAGCCTAGCGACGGCGAGGCGTCCGATGGGGGGCCAAAGCCCCGCTCTTGGGGCCGTTGCGCGACCGGGCGAACGCTCGGCCTCGCCACCCCCAATGGCCCCGTCGACGGTCATAGGGTTGTGCCGAACCCACGCCCTTCACCCATCGGACTGGCCCAAGGAGCCCCCAACATGAAGTACGTCGAAAACAAGGTCGTGCTCATCGGTACCGGTGCGGTCGGCATGGCCTACGCCTTTGCCACCGTCAACCAAGGCATCGTCGACGAGATGGTGCTCATCGACATCAACGAGGCCAAGTCCCGAGCGGACGTGCTCGACCTCAACCACGGGGAGGCGTGGGCGCCCAACCCGGTCACGGTCTCCTTCGGCAAGTACGAGGAGTGCCGCGACGCCGCGATGGTCGTCATCTGCGCCGGCGTCGCCCAGCGCCCGGGGCAGACCCGGCTCGAGCTGCTGGAGACCAACCTGCGGATCTTCCGGGACATCGTCAACCAGGTCATGGCCTCCGGCTTCGACGGCATCTTCATCGTGGCCACCAACCCGGTCGACATCCTCACCCACGCCGTCTACCGCTTCTCCGGCCTGCCGGCCTCCCAGGTGCTGGGCTCGGGCACGACCCTCGACACGGCGCGGCTGCGGTTCAACCTCGGGCAGTACTTCGAGGTCGCGACCACCAACGTGCACGCGATGATCATCGGCGAGCACGGCGACTCCGAGCTGCCGGTGTGGAGCGCCGCGTCGGTGGCCGGCCGGTCCCTCTCCCGTCGAGTCGCCGCCCACCCGGACATGAAGGAAGACCTCGAGCTGATCTTCGTGCAGACCCGGGATGCCGCCTACGACATCATCGGCGCCAAGGGGTCCACGAGCTACGGCATCGGGATGGCGTTGGCCCGCATCACCCGCGCGATCATGTCGAACCAGAAGGTCACGCTGCCGGTCTCCGCGCTGCTCGAGGGCGAGTACGGGCACACCGACCTGCACATCGGCGTGCCCACCAGCCTCGGACGTCGCGGGGTGCGGATGGTCATCGAACTCGACCTCGATGAGGAAGAGCAGGCGCGTTTTGATGCCTCCGTCAACCACCTCAAGGAGATCCAGGAGCCGGCCTTCGCGGCTCTCGACGCGCTGTCCTGACGGCCAGCGCGTCGATGCCCGTCACTCGGTGGCGAACCAGCCGGCGGGTGCCGGGCGGGTGTTGTGCCAGATGTGTTTGGCCTCGCGGTACTCCTCCAGGCCCGCGGAGCCCAGCTCGCGGCCGATGCCGGACTGCTTGAACCCGCCCCACTCGGCCGCCGCAACATACGGGTGGTAGTCGTTGATCCAGATCGTGCCGTGCCGCAGCCGCTGGGCGACCCGCTCGGCGCGGCCCGCGTTCTGGCTCCACACCGCGCCGGCCAATCCGTAGATCGTGTCGTTGGCGATGGCGACCGCGGCGTCTTCGGCGGCGTCGCCGTCGGCGCCCGAGAAGGTCTCGACGGTGAGCACGGGGCCGAAGGACTCGTTCTGCACGCAGTCCATGTCGCTGCGGCAGCCGTCGAGAATCGTCGGGAGGTAGTAGAAGCCGTCGGCGTACTGCTCACCGTCGGGCGGCCCGCCCCCAACACGCAGCACCGCGCCCTCTTCGATGCCGCGCGCCACGTACGCCTCGATCTTCTCGCGGTGCGCGGCGCTGATGAGCGGCCCCGTCTCCGCGTTCTCATCGAACGGCCCCCCGAGGCGGATGAGCTTGGCCCGGCGCACGAGCTCGTCGACCACCTCGTCGTGGATCGACTCCTCGACGACGAGCCGGGTGCCCGCCGAGCACACCTGCCCGGAATCGAGGAAGACCGCCGTCAGCGCGTTGTCGATCGCCGCCGGCAGATCGGCGTCGGCGAAAATGACGTTCGGGTTCTTGCCGCCGAGCTCCAGCGCCACCTTCTTCACGGTGTCGGCGGCCGACGCCATGAGCCGCCGCCCCGTCGCCAAGCCGCCGGTGAACGACACGAGGTCGACGCGGGGGTCGGACGTCAACGGGGGACCGACCGCCGCGCCCGCTCCCAGCACGAGATTGCCGACGCCCTTCGGCAGTCCCAGCTCGTCGAGGGTCGCCAGTAGCCAGATCGCCGTCGAGGGAGTCAGCTCGCTGGGCTTGAGAATGAACGTGCACCCGGCCACGAGGGCCGGCGCGACCTTCCAGCTCGTTTGTAGCAGCGGGAAGTTCCACGGAGTGATGAGCGAGCAGACCCCCACCGGCTCGTGCACGACTCGGCTGCTGACCCCGGGCGTTCCGGTGTCGACGACCCGCCCCGCGTCGGAGCCGGCCAGGGTGGCGAAATGCCGGAAGACGCTGATGACGTCGTCCATGTCGATGCGGGCCTCGACCATGCGCTTACCGGTGTCGAGTGCCTCCAGGCGGGCGACCTCCTCCTTGTCGGCCTCCAGCCGGTCGGCCAGCCGCGCGAGCAACGCGCCGCGCTCCCGCGACGGGGTGGCCGACCACTGCCCCGCCGCGAAGGCGGCCGCCGCCGCCTGCACCGCCGCCTCGGAGTCGGCCACCGTCCCCTCTGCCACGGTGGCGACCAACGTGCCGTCGGCGGGGCAGCGGATCTCGCGAGTGCCGCCCTCGTGCGGCGCGACCCACTCGCCGTTGATGAAGTGCGCGGGCGATGACGGCAGCTGTGCCATGGGAGACCTCCTGGTCGAACAAGTGGGGCGGCGAAATTGATGGTGCGAGCGCTTGGCTGCAACCTACCTGCGCGCACCGACAGGATTCGAGGCGAGCCGCGCCGCCGAACCTTGTCGGTGGGCACTGCGATGCTGTCTGAGTGACCGAGGCCACCGAGGGGATCGAGAGGATCGACGCCGCGACCCGCGAGCGGGTGCAGCGCCGCACACTGCGCATCGTCATGCTCGCGCAGGTGCTCGGGGGCGCGGGTCTGGCCGCCGGCATCACCGTCGGCGCACTCATCGCGGCCGATCTACTCGGCGGGGAGGGCTTCGCCGGGCTGCCGATCGCCCTGTTCACGCTTGGGTCGGGGCTCACGGCCTTCCTCCTGGGGCGGGTCGCCCGGCGGCGCGGTCGGCGGATCTCGCTGTCCGGCGGGTTTTTCGCCGGGGCCGTCGGCGCGGTCGGGGTCATCATCGCCGCGGCCACCGTCAACCTGCCGCTGCTGTTCCTCGCCTTGTTCGTCTACGGCGCCGGCACCGCCACCAACCTGCAGGCCCGCTACGCCGCCACCGACCTGGCGTTGCCCGATCGGCGCGGGCAGGCCGTGAGCCGAGCGCTCGTCTGGACGACCGTGGGCGCCGTCGCGGGCCCGAACCTCGTCGCCCCGCTCGGCGGGTTCGCAGCGTCGCTGGGGTTGCCGCCGCTGACCGGCCCGTTCCTGCTCGCCGCGGTCGCGTACGCCGGCGCCGGGCTGGCGATCACCATTCTCATGCGGCCGGACCCGCTGTTGCTGTCGCGGCGTATCGAAGAACAGGAGGCAGCGTCGGCAGGCCCGCGCAGCGTCGGCCGGGCCTCCCGGCGGCTCGTGGTGGCGGGCGCGGTGACGATGGTCTGCACGCAGGTCGCGATGGTGGCGACCATGACGATGACGCCGGTCGCGATGCATCATCACGGGCACGGCATCGGCGCCGTCGGTCTCGTGATCTCGGCGCACGTCGCCGCGATGTACCTGCCGTCGCCGCTGTCCGGCTGGCTGGCCGACCGTTACGGGCGCACGGTGACCGCGCTCGCCGCCGGCGCGGTGCTGCTGGCGGCCGGTCTCGTCGCGGGGCTGGCCTCCGGAGACTCGCTGGTGTTGATGATGGCCGGCCTCATGTTGCTCGGGCTCGGGTGGAACTTGGGCCTGCTCGCCGGCACCGCCCTCGTCGTCGACGGCACCCTGCCGCACACCCGCCCCCAGACCCAGGGCAGCATCGACGTGCTCATCGCCCTCTCCGGGGCCGGGGCCGGCGTCAGTTCGGGGCTGCTGGTCGCGGCGACGAACTTCGCGACCCTCGCCATCGTCGGGGGCCTCATCGGGCTCCTGCTCGTTCCGGTGCTCACCTGGGCCGCCCGCGACCCCACCCCGGCCGCCGCGTAGGCCCCCGTCCTTCGCCTACGCGCTGGTCGTTCGCCTACGCCTTCGTTGCTCGCCTATTCGGCCGAGGCGTGGGCGGCCGGGCGGATGCTGCGGGCGACCTGCAGGGCGCCGACGAGTCCGAGGACGAGGAAGACGCCGGCGACCGCGACGGCCCAACTGGTGGCGTCGGCGAAGCCGGCGGACAAGGCGTCGACCACCTGCGGGGTCAGCGAACCGAGGGGGCCGTGCACGCCCTGCTCCCGCAGTCCGGAGAGGGCGCCGCCGGCCTAGTCGGTCGTGGCCCGCACGAGCTGCTGGGCCACCTGCGCCGGCACGCCCGCGACCTCGTCGAGGCGCGCCGCGAGATCGGTGCCGAGCCGGGCGGCCAGCACGCTGCCGGAGACGGCGGTGCCCAGCGCGCTGCCGACCTGACGCACCGTGCTCTGCGTGGCCGACCCGGAGCCAGACCGGTCCGTCGGCACGTCCGCGAGCACCAGGGAGGTGAGCTGGGCCGACGCCAGGCCGAGCCCGACGCCGTAGACGGCCAGGCACGCGGCGAAGAGCGCGGGTGAGGTCGCCGGGCCGAGCACGAACACGAGCGCCGCGACGCCGAGCACCTCCAGCGACAGCCCGAGCACGACGACCCCGCGGGGCTCGATGCGCGCGGCCAGGTGCCGAGCCATCGCCCCGGACATGAACGCCCCTGCCGCCATGACAGCGAGCACGACGCCGGCACCCAGAATGCTCAGGCCGAGGACGTTGACGAGGTACAGCGGCAGCACGAAGACAAGAGCGAACTCGCCGACCGCGACGCTCATCGCGGTCAGGTTGCCCCACGAGAACGTCGGCAGCGCGAACAACCGCAGGTCGAGGATCGCCGACCGCCCGCTGTGGGCGCGGTGCCGCTCCCACAGCACGAACAACACGAGGAAGAACACACCGAGGGCGATGGCCACCGGTGCCGCCGAGATCGGCGCATCGGCCGACCACGTCCAGCCGCCGATCTGCAGCGGCGCGATGGGCCGCCACCACCCCAGCGCGCTGCCCTCGATGAGGCCGAAGACGAGCAGGCCGAAGCCGAGCGCGGAGGTGAGTAGGCCGTCGACGTCGACGCCGGGGCCGGCGGGCTCGTGGGAGCGGGTGTTGTCGACGAAGCGCAGGGCGCCGAGCACGACGACCACGCCGATCGGCACGTTGACGATGAAGATCCAGCGCCAGTCGAAGGTCGTCGTCAGCCAGCCGCCCAGCAGCGGTCCGACGG
This sequence comes from Kineosphaera limosa NBRC 100340, assembly GCF_000298215.1. GTDB lineage: Bacteria > Actinomycetota > Actinomycetes > Actinomycetales > Dermatophilaceae > Kineosphaera > Kineosphaera limosa. The sequence goes on from NZ_BAHD01000084.1 coordinate 23,008, forward strand.
CGGCCATGCCGGCCATCACCGCGCCCCACACGCCGAACGCGGCAGCGCGGTCGCGCCCGCGGAAGATGGCGTTGACAGTGGAGAGACTGGCGGGCAGCACCATCGCGCCGCCGATGCCCTGCAGCGCGCGGGCGGCGATGAGGGCGTCCGCGCCCTGAGCGAGCGCGGCCAGCACACTGGCCACGACGAAGACGACGACGCCGATCCCGAAGACGGTCCGCCTCCCCTGGCGATCACCCAGGCGACCGAACGACAGCAGCAGGGCCGCGAAGACCACCGCGTAGATGCTGTTGACCCACTGCGCCGAGGTGAGGTCCATGCCGAGGTCGGCGATGATCGCCGGCAGCGCGACGCCCACGATCGTGCCGTCGAGCACGATCATCGACAGGCCGGCAGCCAAGAACCCCAGACCGATCCAGCGCCGCCGCCCCGGGTCGCCAGCGGCCCCAGCGGCCCCAGCCGAAGCGCCGTCGGGGCCGGAGCCATCGACGGAGGCGACCTCTCCCGCTCCCGCTGGCGTGCCGGACGAGGAGGGGTCGGCGGGCCGGCGCGTCACCGTTCGCCGGCTTGCAGTTGCAGCGCAGGCACGTCGACGCCGTTCGCGGCCTTGACGCCCGCGCCCACCACCATGAGCAGCAGGACGAAGCCGACGGTCAGCGTGATGTGACCCAGCCCGGCAATGCCGGCGAGCGCCGCCGAGTCGGCCCAAGACGCGCCCTGCACCTGCACGAAGCCCTTGAACGCGAGCATCCCGATGGTGATCGTCAGGCCGACGTTCCACACGATGACGAACAGGCGGAGCAGCCGGTGCCGCTGCAGTTTCAGCGCCACGGTCAGCGCCAGCACGATCAGCAGCATGAGGGTGCCCAGGGCCAGCGCGTGGGTGTGGACGACCGACAGTTGGGTGGTGCCGGTGAAACCCGCGAACTTCGTCATCTCTCGATACGAGACTCCGCCGACGAGACCGACGACGGTCCAGACGATGGCGGAAT